>JAAWDS010000015.1 GCA_022793895.1 Provencibacterium sp.
AAAGGTGTAGGTTTAGCAAGTATCTTCCTGGAGGAATCTATTTCGTTGTAATTGGATAGATTGCTGGGAAGATTTTTGTTATTGTTAGGAAATATACACAAGCTATTCGATAGCAGAAAGTGTTGAAAAAGTTACACCTTTCTGTAAGTGTGCATTGTTTTCAAACAGAAAGAGGATACCACCAAAAGCGCCGGTTTTCAAGACCTCATCCGGATTTTTTTAAAAAACAGCTTTACAAAAGGGTATGATAAATATAGACCGATCTTATATAAAAAGACGCCATATTTGAACCTTTATGCTTTACCCTGAAAAACCGGAGACGCCTTGACAGGCGCTTAAGCGCTTCCGATTTGTTCTATGTCCGCAAAGTCCGTTTTACATTCGGACATTGTTAGGAAATGGAGCGGGCGCGGGAAGAAAATGCTTGCAATCCCGGAATGAAATGGGTATGATAGAAATAATTGTACATTTGGAGGCGGATATGAGGATTGTTGTCGTGTCGGATACCCACCGTGATTTCCGGGCGCTTTATGAACTGGTACAGAGACAGAAGGAATGCACCGATCTCTTTTTGCACCTGGGCGATGGGGAACGGGAGGTGGAGGATCTCCTCCAGCTCATGCCGGAGCTCCCTTTGCGCTATGTGCAGGGGAACTGCGATCTCTGTAGCCAGGCGCCTGACAGAGATTTAGTCCCGGCGGGTGAGGTAAAGCTGTTTATGACTCACGGGCACCTGCACCATGTAAAGCATTCCCTTGCGGAGCTCATCTGGGAGGCGCGTGCGCTGCATGCGGCCGTCGCTCTTTATGGCCATACCCATTGCCCCGATTACCGCTATGAGGACGGCCTGCACATCCTCAATCCCGGCAGCCTTTCACAGCCCCGCGGCTCCTCGCGCAGCTATGGCGTGATTGAAATCCACGGCAAGCAGGCGCTTTGCAGTCTGGCCCCCTTTTAACGGGCGGTATAGGTGGGAACCGGGACCGCAGGGCGGGAAAAACAGCCGGTGGAAAGGAGAAGAAGCAATGAAAGAATGGTTGATCCGCCGGACGGTCAGGGACAGCGAAAGGGTCGAGGATGCGGCGGTACGCAGCCGCTATGGCATGCTTTCCTCGGTGGTTGGCATCCTTTGCAATCTGCTGCTGTTTGCGGCGAAGTTCTTAATCGGCGTCCTGTCGGGCAGCGTTAGCATTATGGCCGACTCGGTCAACAACCTTTCGGACGCCGGATCCTCGGTGGTGACGCTCATCGGCTTCAAGGTTTCCAGCAAACCCGCCGACGAGGGCCATCCCTTCGGCCATGCGCGGGCGGAATATATCGGCGGGCTGGCCGTCGCTTTTATGATTCTGCTCATCGGCGTGGAATTTTTCCGCAATTCGCTGGATCGCATCCTGCATCCGCAGGCGTTGGAGATCCGTGCGCTGACGCTGCTGGTGCTCCTTCTCTCGATCGCCGTCAAGCTCTGGATGGGCTCCTTTAACCGGTATATCGGGCGGCGGATCTCCTCGGCTGCGCTGCTGGCAACCGCGCAGGACAGCTTTAACGATGTACTCTCAACGGGCGCCGTGCTGCTTTCGCTGATTGTCGTGCGCTTCACCGGCTGGCAGCTGGACGGCTGGATGGGGCTTGTGGTGGCCCTCTTCATCCTCTGGTCGGGAATCGGCATTGCGCGCAGCACCGTCAGCCCGCTGCTGGGCCAATCCCCGCCGCCCGAACTGGTGGAGGAGATTGAGCATAAGGTGCGCGCCTATCCTGACGTTTTGGGCATTCATGATCTGGTTGTGCATTCCTATGGCCCGCGCAACTGGTTTGCCAGCCTGCATGCCGAGGTGTCCGCGGCGGAGGATATTCTGGACAGCCACGACCGCATTGACAACATTGAGCGGGAGGTCGGGGAAGAGCTGGGGCTGCATCTGGTCATCCACATGGATCCCATCGTGGTGGATGATCCGCTCGTCAACGAGCTGCGGGAATATACCGCCGGGTGTGTGCGGCGGCTCGATCCAGCGCTTTCGATGCACGATTTCCGGCTGGTGCGGGGCCAAACGCACTCCAATCTGATTTTTGATGTCACGGTGCCGCCCGGTTATCCCATGAGCGACCAGGAGCTTGCCGCGGTTCTGGAGAAGAACATAGCGGACTTTGACCCGAATTATTATGCGGTGATTACCTTTGATCGCAGTTATGTATCCTCCACCAGCAAGCGGGTGGATTTGGGTTAGCGGTCCCCAGCCGTCGGTTTCGACCAGAAGCAGGCGGGGATCCCTGCATAAATTTGAGAGAAACCATCAAATTTGCGGCGCTTGCAGGATTTTTGCAAAAATTCCGGTATTATTGGAATGTATCCATAGCGCTTGAAACGGCAGGGGTAGGAAGGGCTTGCAGCCCCTGGAAAGGAAGGAGGCCGTCAGGATGGAGGTACCGGCCATTCGGGAACGGATTGAAGCGGCCGAACGCGCCGGATTGAGCCGTTATGCCGCCTTTGCGGCCGACAGCCGGGGACGCGGGCGGCCGGAGGAGCCCTGCCCCATCCGCACCGGCTATCAGCGGGATCGCGATCGGGTGCTGCACTGCAAGGCGTTCCGGCGGCTGATGCACAAAACCCAGGTGTTCCTCTCCCCGGAGTCGGATCATTACCGCACCCGCCTGACCCACACGCTGGAGGTCTCCCAGATTGCCCGCACCATCGCCCGCGGGTTGCGGCTCAACGAGGATCTGACCGAGGCTATCGCGCTGGGACATGATCTGGGGCATACGCCGTTTGGCCATGCCGGGGAGCGCGCGCTGGATGAGGTGAGCCCTTTCGGGTTTCAGCATGCTGTGCAGAGCGTGCGGGTGGCGGAAAAGCTGGAAAACGGCGGGCGGGGCCTCAACCTCTCGCTGGAGGTGCTGGACGGCTTTTTGCACCATGGGACGTCGAGCGGGCCCGCCTGTACGCTGGAGGGGCGGGTGGTCCGCTATGCGGACAAAATCGCCTATCTGAACCACGATGTGGAGGATGCCGTCCGCGCGGGGGTGATCGAACCGGGCGGGCTGCCCTGGGATGTGCAATATTCCCTCGGACGCACCAAGTCCCAGCGCATTACCACGCTGGTCGTCTCGCTGATCGAAAATTCCTCCGACGATATCCGGATGGATCCGGCTATCCAAAAGGGCTATGACAGCCTGCGGGCGTTCATGTTTCAATCGGTCTATATCAACCCGGCCGCCAAGGGGGAGGAAGAGAAGGCGGAGGGGATTGTGAAGCGGCTGTTTGAATATTTTCTTCGCCAGCCCGGCGAGCTGCCGGAGGAATACCGCCGCATCTGCGAGGAGGAGGGGGCGGCGCGCGCCGCCTGCGACTACATATCCGGCATGAGCGATCGTTATGCGGTCAGCGTCTTTGAAAGCCTGTTCATTCCGCGCTCCTGGGGGATTTAAACGGGAGAAAAAGCGGTCGAAGCAGGGGAGGATTTGCCAAAAAAGCGCACAGTGTGGAAGCGTCCGCCTCTTTTTTGTCTAATAGATTGAAAATAAGCTATACTATGGTTGAGAAAGGGATCGGCAGCGGCCTTTCTGCCGGGCGTATTCCGCCGGGTTCCCCCGTCTGCCGCTTGTGACAAGGAGGGCTGCGGTTGATTCCAGAATCCTTTATCCAGGAGCTGCGGTTTCATGTCGATATGGAGCAGCTCGTTTCTTCCTATGTCCGCCTCCAGCGGCGGGGGAGGGTGTCGGTCGGCCTGTGCCCGTTTCACAACGAGAAAACGCCGTCCTTTACCGTCTATCCGGATAACCAGTCCTTTTACTGCTTCGGCTGCGGGGCGGGGGGCGACGCTATCACCTTTGTCCGGCGCGCCGAAAACCTGGATTATCCCGAAGCGGTGCGGTTTCTGGCCGATAGGGCCGGGCTGCGCGTGCCCGACGAGGAAGGGGACGATGAGGGCGCGCGGATGAAGCTGCGCGTTCTCGAATGCAACCGCGCCGCCGCCCGGTTTTATTACGATACGCTGGTGTCCCCCGCGGGCGCGCGCGGGCTGCAATACCTGCGCGCACGCGCGCTCAGCGACGCGGTGATCCGCCGCTTCGGCCTGGGTTATGCGCCGGCCGGCTGGAACGCGCTGACCGATCGCCTGCATGCCTTGGGCTTCACCGAGGAGGAGATGCTGGCTGCCCGCGTAGCCGCCCCCTCGAAAAAGGATGGACGGGCCTATGACCTGTTCCGCGACCGGGTTATTTTTCCCATCATCGATCTGCGCGGCGGGGTGATCGGGTTCGGCGGGCGGGTTCTGGAGGGGGACGGACCTAAATATCTCAATTCGCCCGATACGCCGGTTTTCAAAAAAAGCCGCAACCTTTTTGCCCTGAACCGCGCCAAAGCGTCGAAGCAGGAGGGGCTGCTGCTGGCGGAGGGGTATATGGATGTCCTTGCGCTGCACCAGGCGGGGTTTGACAACGCCGTTGCGACCCTGGGCACCAGCCTGACTGCCGAGCAGACGCAGCTCATCTCCCGCTATGCCCGCGAAGTCACCATTGCCTATGATTCCGACGGCGCGGGCCAGAAGGCCACCCGGCGGGCTATCGGCCTCTTTGAGCAGGCGGGGGTCCGGGTCCGGGTCCTCAAAATGGAAGGGGCGAAGGATCCGGATGAATATATTAAAAAATTCGGCGCAGGGCGCTTCAAGCTGCTTTTGCAGAGCTGCGCGAATGCGACCGAGTTTGAGATAGGCCGCCTGCGCCAGTCCTATGACCTGGAAACGGCGGATGGCAAGGTCGCCTTCTTAAACGAGTTTGCGGTGCTGATGGCTTCCATCCGCAACCCGATTGAGCGGGATGTTTATGTGAAGAAAACGGCGGCGGAGCTGGCCGTATCGCCCGAAGCGGTGCTTCAGATGGTAGCCTCCAACCTCAAAAAACGGCGGGGCGGGGAGGCGAGAAAGCAGCAGCGCGATCTGCATATGTATGTAGGGGCGGGCGCACGCGGCAAACAGAACCCGGAGCGGGAACGGAATTTGAAATATGCCCTCGCCGAAGAACGGCTCATCGCCATGCTGCTGCAAAACCCGGATTATTATAGCCACATTGCCGCACAGATTGGGCCGGAGCAGTTTGTGACGGCTCTCAACCGGGAGATTTTCTCCCGGCTCTGCGAACGGCTGCGCGCCGGTCGCTCGATCGAGCTCTTTTCCCTCTCCGGCGTACTGAATGATGAGGAGATGTCTCTGGTCTCCGGCCTTCTGGCCGCCAGCCCGTCGGCCCGCCACTCCCGCGAGGAGGCGGACGACTGCATTCAGGTGCTGAAGTCCCATGAAAACGAGAAAAGCTCCGGGGAGGTCGCCGCAATGGATGAAGAGCAACTCAAGCGCTATTTTCAAAAAATCGTTTCAGCCAAAAAGTAGCTTCTGCAAAATAGCGCTTGGCGCTGTTTTCAAAAGATCATTTCAGCAACATGAAATCCATTTTGGAATATAGAGCTCCTATATTTCTAAATGTATAACATAGAACCGATAGGAACCAAATGCCGCCCGGAAGAAAAAGGACCCGGATGACGTGCAGAAGAGGTCCGGCCGCAGGCTGGTTTTTCATGCGCGCCATGTCAACGAATTAGGGGGAAAAGAATTTTGGCAGACAAGAAGCAGGTCATTAAGGAACTGATTGAAAAGGGGAAGGAAAAGGGCCGCGTCACCACCAAAGAGCTCAACGACGTGCTCGAAGAGCTGGATTTCGATGTTGAGCAGGTCGATAAGCTCTATGACACGCTCGAAAATTACCACATTGACATTGTAGAGGACATGGCCTCCCCGCTCGATGAGGATTTCAAGCTCCCGATGACCACCAACGAGGATCTGGAGAGCACTCTTTCTGCGGAGGGCATTAGCATTGATGATCCGGTCAAGGTCTACCTCAAGGAAATCGGACGGGTCCCCCTGCTCACTCCGGAAGAGGAGATTGACCTCGCCACCCGGATGTCTACCGGCGACCCTTACGCCCGCAAGCGCCTGAGCGAAGCCAACCTCCGGCTGGTGGTCAGCATTGCCAAGCGCTATGTGGGCCGCGGCATGCAGTTCCTCGATCTCATTCAGGAGGGCAACCTGGGGCTGATCAAGGCGGTGGAAAAGTTTGACCACACCAAGGGCTTCAAATTCTCCACCTATGCGACCTGGTGGATCCGCCAGGCCATCACCCGCGCGATCGCCGATCAGGCGCGGACCATCCGGATCCCGGTGCACATGGTGGAAACCATCAACAAGGTGAAAAAGGTGTCCAGCCAGCTTCTTCACAAAAACGGCCATGAGCCGAGCGCGGAGGAGATCTCCGAGGTGCTGGAAATGCCGGTGGAAAAGGTGCGGGAGATCATGCGCGTCGCGCAGGAGCCGGTTTCATTGGAGACCCCCATCGGCGAGGAGGAGGACAGCCACCTCGGCGACTTTATCCCGGACGACGACGCGCCCGCTCCCTCCGAGGCCGCCAGCCACACGCTGCTCAAGGAGCAGCTCTCCGATGTGCTCTCCACCCTCACCCCGCGCGAGGAAAAGGTCTTGCGCCTGCGCTTTGGCCTGGAGGATGGCCGCAGCCGCACCTTGGAGGAGGTGGGTAAGGAGTTTGACGTTACCCGCGAACGCATCCGCCAGATCGAGGCGAAGGCGCTGCGCAAGCTGCGCCACCCTTCCCGCAGCAAAAAATTGAAGGACTACCTTGATTAATTGACAAATTTAGTATATAATAGCTGGAGAGGGGACGGCGGTTTTCTCCGTCCCCTCTCTTTTAAAGTTTTTATGAAAAGAAAGGACGGAAAGTTTTTCCGTCTTAGTCCGGCGTTCCCTTTGGCTTTCGCGGCCGGAGCGGCGCGCACGCCCCCAAGAAAGGTCTGGTCAATCGCTATGCACATCACGCTGGAAGCCGATTATGCGGTCCGTATCGTCCACTACCTGGCTGTCGAGGGCAAACGTACCGATGCGAAGGCAATTTCCCGGCAGACTGGCGTTACCCTGCGTTTCGCCCTTAAAATTTTGCGCAAGCTCGTTGTTTCGGGAATCGTTTGTTCCTTCAAGGGGACCCAAGGGGGCTATGAAATTGCCCGCCCGCTGGAGGAAATTTCGCTGAAGGATGTCATCGAAACAGTAGAAGGACCTTATGCGCTCTCCCGCTGCATAGATAGCGAGGATTATGTCTGCACCAATCCAAACGGGGGTTGCGACTGTAGCTTTCAGAAGGTGTTTGCCGATATCAGCGATATGGTCAACGAAAAGCTGGCCTCGGTCCATTTTTCAGATATTGTAAAATCATAGGGCGGAAATCCGCCGGATAAAGAGGGGTTGTAAAAAACGTATTACGTTTTTTACAACCCCTCTTTTTAGTTTTCAAAAAAGAACGCTGTGGGTCCCCGTTCTGGATAAGATCAGGAGCAGATCGTTCTCCTGAATTTGATAAATCAGAAGCCAATCGGGGGTAATGTGACATTTTCGAAAGCCGCCGTAGTCTCCCGTCAACAGATGGTCGCGGTATTTTTCGTCCAGCGTTTCTCCGTTAGCAAGAATCCGGATCACCTCGGCGATCAATTCCTGCCGGCAGCCGCGTTTTTGGGCGAGCTTCATATCCCTTTTGAATCGTTACGACGGCTTGATTCGATATTTCATGCCATCATGTCCTTCATCAACTCGTCTGCGTCGCTTTAGCTTTTGTAATTTTCCGGTTGCTTGCGCATTTCTGCCGCTTCTTTCATGGCGGCAATGGTATCCGCATTGGGGACCTCCCGCTGAATGCTGAAGGGAATTGCGTTTTCTCGGATAGCCTGCCGGAGAAAGATGTTAATTGCGGTGGATAAATCGAGGCCAAAATCGGCAAATAACGCTTGCGCTTTCGCTTTTACATCCGCATCGATAGAAATACTGGTTGAAACTTTTGCCATCGAAACTCCTCCGTTTCTCTTTAAATGATCATTGGATAGATCCTTCATGCCTTTTTAATATATCTCTATATTGGTATAATATCAATAGATTATACGTAGAATATATGGGTATCTTTTCTTTGTTTGAGTGCCGGTTGATTGGACTGCCTTAATGTGCGCTTTTTCACAAAAGCCTAGAGTAATCCTCGGCAATCCTGCGTCTCTTTTTCACAAACTTTTGCAGCCGGACTGTTTTTTCAGAAAAGGGGGTTGCGAAACGGCGGCCGGGCGGTTATACTAAAGAACAATCGTAGGCCCGGCCGCATCCATTTGCAGCAGGCGGGCCGCGGTTCAACTGAAAAATACAAAAAAACGATGATGGGAACCAGTATCCTGCCAGTCCGAAGCAGCAGAGAGCCGGGGAAGCTGAAAACCGGCGCAGAGGCGGCAGGAGAAGAACATCCCGGAGTTTCCGTCCGAACGCGAAAGCAAGTAGGCGCGGACGCGCGCGGCCCGTTAACGCCGCTGACCGTCGTGTCAAGAGTGGGTCCGCAACGGCGCGGGCCTATGTGGGTGGTACCGCGGAAAGCTATTGGAAGCCTTTCGTCCCTATGGGATCGAAGGGCTTTTTTGCATTTTTTCGCCTCCGCTCCGGACGGAAAGAGGAGACCGGCTATTATCACAACTCGCAGAAAGGAAGGGATCACAGGAATGAAACGAACGGATTACTGCGGCGCGCTGCGCGAGAGGGATGTGGGACGCAACGCGGCCGTTATGGGCTGGGTACATGCGGTGCGCGACATGGGCGGGGTCATCTTCCTCGATCTGCGCGACCGCGAGGGGATGCTCCAGGTGGTGTTCAGCGCCGAACGCCTCTCCAGCAAGGATTTTGCGGCGGCCGAATCGGTCCGGCCGGAATCGGTGGTTGCGGCCGAGGGGGAAATCTGCCTGCGCGATGCGGAAACGGTGAACCCGGCGCTGCTGAGCGGCACGATTGAGCTGCGGGCCGCGTCCTTCCAACTGCTGAATCCCTCCGAAACGCCCCCCTTCCGTCCTGCGGACGGCGCTTCGGTGCGCGAGGAGGTGCGGCTGCGCCACCGCGTGCTCGATCTGCGCCGCCCGGAGATGGTGGAACAGCTGCGGTTCCGTCACCGGCTGGTGCGCGAAGCGGAAGCGTTTTTGGAAGGGGAGGGCTTTATCAGCGTTGAAACCCCGATGCTCACCCGCAGCACGCCGGAGGGCGCGCGGGACTATCTGGTCCCCTCCCGGACGCACGGCGGCTCCTTTTATGCGCTGCCCCAATCCCCGCAGCTTTTCAAGCAGCTTCTGATGGTGGGCGGGCTGGATCGTTACTACCAGGTGGCGCGCTGCTTCCGGGATGAGGATCTGCGCGCCGACCGCCAGCCGGAGTTTACGCAGGTGGATATGGAACTGAGCTTTGTGGAACAGGAGGATATCCTCCGGCTGCTCGAACGGCTTTTCCGCCGTCTCATGGTTTCGCTCAAGGGGGAGGACCCCGGCCCTTTCCCCCGCATGACCTGGCAGACGGCGATGGATCGCTATGGATCCGACAAGCCGGATCTGCGCTTTGGGCTGCCCATCGTAGAACTCAGCAGCCTGTGCGGAGAGTGCGGGTTTACCGTTTTCCGTTCGGCCGTCCAACAGGGCGGGGTGGTGCGGGCCGTCAACGCGAAGGGCTGCGCAGGCTTCAGCCGCGGAGAGATCGAGGAATTGACCGCGCTGGCGCTGCAAAAGGGCGCGAAGGGAATGGCTTGGATAGCCGTTCGCCCGGACGGGACGCTCTATTCGGTGCTGACCAAATATTTCACCGCTCCGCAGATGGAGGCGCTCTTAAAGCGGATGGAGGCGGAGCCGGGCGACTTTATCCTTTTCTGCGCCGACCGGGTGGAGACGGTCCGCCGGGTGCTGGGCGCGCTGCGATTGGAATTAGGGAGCCGCCTGGGGCTGCGCAGGGAAGGGGACTGCCGCTTCCTTCTCGTTACCGATTTCCCGCAATTCGAGTGGAGCGAGGAGGAAGGGCGGTTCATGGCCGCCCATCACCCCTTTACCATGCCTTATCCGGAGGACATCCCATTTTTAGAGAGCGATCCTGGACGGGTGCGCGCCCAGTCCTTCGATGTGGTGCTCAACGGGGTTGAGCTGGGCAGCGGCGGCATGCGCATCTACCGCCGCGAGGTGCAGGAGGCGATGTTCCGCGCGCTCGGCTTTACCGCGGAAGAGATTCGGGAGCGCTTTGGCTTTCTGGTCGACGCCTTCCAGTACGGCGCTCCGCCCCATGGCGGCTTCGCCTTCGGGCTGGACCGGCTCTGCATGCTGCTGACCGGGGCGGAAAGCCTGCGCGACGTCATCGCTTTCCCCAAGCTGCGGGATGGATCCTGTCCCCTGACCAGCGCCCCTGCGCCGGTGGATCCGGGCCAATTGGCGGCGCTGGGCCTCTCCGAAGCGGGGGAGGGCGCAGCCGCCTCCCCGGCCGCGGATCGCCCGAAGCGGGCGCAGGTGGATATTGCCCGCATTGCGCAGCTCTCCAAGCTCGAACTGCGCGAGGAGGAAAGGGCGGAGATGGCCCGGCAGTTGGAGGAGATGGCGGCCTTTGCCGGCGCGCTCGATGCGCTGGATACCGAGGGGGTAGAGCCGGCGGAGCACATCGTCCCGCTCAGGAATGTGCTGCGGGAGGACCGCATCCGGCCGTCCGTCGCGCGGGAAAAGCTGCTTGCGGCCGCTCCGGCGGTGCTGGATGGCTATCTGCTGGTCCCGCCGTTTTTACACGAGGGGATGAACGGGAAAGGAGGAGAGGACAGATGACCCGAACCGAGATTACGGCGCTGGGCGTTTGGGAGCTTTCCCAGGCGCTGCGCGCCGGGGAGCTGACGGCGCTGGAGGCGGCGGAGTCCTATCTGGCCGCCATTGAGGAGCGGGATGGGACAATCGGCGCTTATCTGACCGTTACGAAAGAGCAGGCGTTGGCGGCGGCAGAGGAGACCGACCGGCTGCGCCGGGCCGGGGAAGCGCTGCCGCTGCTGGCGGGCATACCGGGGGCGCTCAAGGATAACCTTTGCACCGAGGGGGTGCGCACCACCTGCGCCTCCCGTATGCTGGAACGATATATTCCACCGTACAGCGCGCATGTGGTGGAAAAACTCATGCAGTCCCGCGCCGTGCTGCTGGGAAAGCTCAACATGGATGAGTTCGCAATGGGCTCCAGCACGGAAAATTCCGCCTTTCATCCGACCCGCAACCCGGTGGATCCGGTTCGCGCGCCGGGCGGCAGCAGCGGCGGTTCGGCGGCGGCGGTCGCCGCCGGGGAAGCGGCGTTTGCTCTGGGGTCGGATACCGGGGGATCTATCCGCCAGCCGGCCGCCTTCTGCGGCGTGGTGGGGATGAAGCCGACTTACGGCGCCGTTTCCCGCTATGGGCTGGTTGCCTTCGCCTCCAGCCTGGATCAGATAGGCCCCATCACCCGGACGGTGCGGGACAACGCTCTTCTCCTTTCCCAGATTGCCGGGCACGACGAGCGGGATTCCACCTCGCTCTCCGGCTTTGATACTGGCTATGCGGAGGATTTGGAGCGGGGCGCGCGGGGGCTGCGGCTGGCGCTGCCGGAGGAATATTTCTCCGAAGGGATTTCCCCGGCGGTGTCCGCCGCCGTTCGGGAGGCGGCCCGGCGCTTCCAGGAGCTGGGGGCGGAGCTGGTATCCTGCCGCCTCCCTCTGCTGCGGCATGCCCTTCCGGCCTACTACATTCTGTCCAGCGCGGAAGCCTCCGCCAACCTTGCCCGGTTTGACGGGGTGAAATATGGCTTTCGGGCACAGGGCTGCACCGATCTGGAAAGCCTCTATCTGCGCAGCCGCAGCGAAGGATTCGGCCCGGAGGTGCGCAGGCGCATCCTGCTGGGCAGCTTCGTCCTGAGCGCGGGGTATTATGACGCTTATTACCGCAAGGCGCAGCAGGCGCGCACCCTTCTGATCCGGGAGTTTGGGCGGCTTCTGGCGGACTGCGACGCGATTCTTGCCCCGGTCGCCCCGACCACCGCCTACCGGCTTGGGGAAAAGACGGCCGATCCGCTGGAGATGTATCTGGGGGATATTTACACGGCGCCGGTCAACCTGGCGGGGCTGCCCGCTTTGAGCATGCCCTGCGGCCGGGCTCCGGACGGTTTGCCGGTAGGGATGCAGCTGATCGGCCCCGCCTTCGGGGAGCGGATGCTCTACCGGCTCGGCCACGCTTATGAAACGGCCTATCCGGCGACGGCCGGGCAGAGCCTGTGAGAAAGGAGGAGGAGCTTGATGGCGCTTTCAGATTATGAGATGGCGGTTGGATTGGAGGTACATGTTGAACTAAAAACCCAAACGAAAATTTTTTGCGGCTGTCCGACCCAGTTCGGCGCGCCGCCGAACACCCAATGCTGCCCCGTCTGTATGGGTCTGCCCGGCAGCCTGCCGGTGCTCAACCGCGAGGCAGTGCGTCTGGCGGTTAAGGCGGGATTGGCGGCCAACTGCACCATTGCAGAGGTGTCCCGGCAGGATCGCAAAAACTATTTCTATCCCGACTTGCCGAAGGCTTACCAGATCAGCCAATATGACCGGCCGCTCTGCGAGGGCGGCTGGCTGGATATTGAAACCTCGGAGGGGGCGAAGCGCATCGGCATCACCCGCATTCACATAGAGGAGGATGCGGGCAAGCTGGTACACATGGAGGGGAAGGGCGCCGGGATCGACTGCAACCGCTGCGGCGTGCCGCTGATCGAGATTGTCTCAGAGCCGGATCTGCGCAGCGCCGCCGAGGCGCGGGCTTATCTGCAAAAGCTGCGCGCGGTTCTGCTCTATACCGGCGTTTCTGATTGCCGGATGAACGAGGGATCGCTGCGGTGCGATGTGAACCTCTCGGTTCGCAGGCGCGGAGAGGCGCGGCTGGGGGAGCGGTGCGAGATCAAAAACCTGAACAGCTTCCTGCATGTCGAAAAGGCGATTGCCTATGAGTTTCGCCGCCAGGCCGGATTGCTGGAAAAGGGGGAGCCGGTCCTTCAGGAAACCCGGCGCTTCGAACCGGCAAGCGGGAAAACCTTCCTCATGCGCCGCAAGGAGAACGCCGACGACTACCGGTATTTTCCCGATCCGGATTTGGCGCCCATTGAGGTGACCGGGAAGGTGCTGGAGCTGCTGGCCAGGGAGATCCCGGTTCTTCCCGACGTGCGTAAGGCCGAGTATATAAAACGCTGGGGGCTGCCCTCCTACACCGCGGAACGGCTGGTAGAAAACCGGGCGGCGGCAGATTTCTTTGAAGCGGCGGCAAAGGGCTGCGCCTACCCGGCGCTGGCGGCCAACCTCATGTTGAGCGTTCTCCTGCCGAAGCTCGGAGAGGAGGGGACGACGATCCCGCTTCCGCCCGGACGTCTGGCGGCGGTCGCCGCGATGCAGGGTACAGGGCGGCTGAACAGCGGGACTGCCCGGCAGGTGCTGGAACGGCTGTGGGACAGCGACGAGGACCCAGAGGCGCTCGTCGAGCGGGAGAGGCTTGCGCAGATCAGCGCTGATGGGGAGCTGCGGGCGCTGGCGCTTCAGACGATTGGCGAGCAGGCGGCCGCCGCCGCGGATTACCGGCGGGGAAAGACGGCGGCGCTCGGCGCGCTGATGGGGGCGTTGATGCGCCGCAGCGGCGGGCGCGGGAACCCGCAGCGGATGCGGGAGATTCTTTGCCAGCTTTTGGCGGAGGATTGACGGGGGTCTTTGTTATTTGAATCCGGCTTGTTTTTGCCTGCCGGGCAGGCGAAAAACCAGCCAAGACCCTTTCGGGCAGGGAATCCGCAGCTTCTTCCCATAGGACGGATCATCCTATGGGAAGAAGCTGTCAACGTCCGAAACCATGGAAGTTAAAACACGCAATATTCGGACATATAGCGGTCCATCGCCGCCAGAAGCGCGGCGTCCATCCCGCTCTCGCCGAGATACTCACGGATATCGCGAACGGTAACAAGGGCATGCACCTGAATCCCGAAGCAGTCGCGCACCTCATCCACTGCGGTCTTTCCGGCCTCCTTCCCCACCTCGCAGCGGTTGACCGAAATAAACATATCCTTCACCTGCACATCCCCGCAGCCCTGAAGGACCGGCAGCGTTTCCCGCACAGCCGTCCCGGCGGTAATCACATCCTCGATGATGATAACCCGGTCGCCATCCTTGGGCGTGTAGCCGATGAGATCGCCGCCCTCGCCATGGTCCTTGCGCTCCTTGCGGTTAAAACAGAACGGCTTGTCGACGCCATAAAGTCTAAAAAGCGATCCGGCCGCCGCCGTAGCGAGCGGAATGCCCTTATAGGCGGGCCCGAACATGCAGTCGAACGCATCGCCCAGCGTTTCGTGGACCAGGGCGGCATAAAAATCCCCCAGCGCAGCTATCTGCGCGCCGGTGCGGTAGTTGCCGGTGTTCACGAAATAGGGCGTCTTCCGTCCGCTCTTGGTGACAAACTCGCCGAAGCGCAGCACATCCGCGCCCATCATGAAGGTAATAAATTCCCGTTTAGCCTTGGTCAGCATGAATATCCTCCTTCAAAGTCCTTGTCGTTTTTTAGATCCGGTTGCTTTAAGGCTACACCATCCTGCCCGCCCGCGTCAAGCCGGTTTCGGCGTTTTTATAGCCGCGCTATAAAAATCGTTTGTTAATCCTGCCTCTCGCGGCGGCCGGACTGCACGGCCGAAACTGCCTAGGACGTCCGATAGGTTCTATTCCGGAAAAATGACGAAAACCATTGCGCGCCGGTCCGGAATATGCTATATTAATAAAAATACCCGTGAAGAAACCTTCGGTTTGCCTGGCGCGGGTGGGATCTGTATGCAGGCGGGAAACTGTCTGTAAAAACAAAATTACCTTTAAAGTGCACCCTGTGAGGTCATAAGGTAGCAAAAAAGGATTGCCGGTAAACACCGGCCCTGTATCTGCGTGCCTAAACGCCCTTTGCCCCCAGGTGGCAAAGGGCGTATTTGTGCGCTAAAGAGGTAGCGGAAAGGAATGGTCAAGCATGAGAGAAGTCAAACTATCCGGCAAGAACCTCCTACTCGGCGTGCAGCACCTATTCGCCATGTTCGGAGCAACCGTGCTCGTCCCGGCGCTCACGGGCTTAAATCCAGCTGTAGCGCTGATTACAGCGGGCATCGGGACCATCATCTTCCACCTGTGCACCAAAGGGAAGGTGCCCGTCTTCGTCGGTTCGAGCTTCGCCTTCATCGCGGGCATTCAGATCGTGATGGACGGCGACCCCGCCCGCATCCCTTATGTGCAGGGCGGCATCATCTGCGCGGGCCTGGTGTATGCAGCCCTTTCGCTGATCATCCGTCTGATAGGGCCGGAGCGCATGCTCAAGCTCTTCCCGCCGGTTGTCACCGGCCCGGTGATTGTGGTCATCGGGCTGACGCTCGCCCCCAGCGCGCTGACCAACGCCTCCGGCAACTGGCTGATTTCGATTCTCACGCTGGCCGCGGTCATTGCCGTCAGCATCTTCGCCAAGGGCTACTTTAAGCTGGTGCCCATCCTCATCGGCATAACGGCGGGCTATATCGCTTCGATTCTTTTCGATCTAATTGCAAACCCGGCCGAAGCGCTGGTCAACTTCACCCCTATTCTGGAGGCGGGCTGGGTTTCCCCCTTCTGGAAAATCGGCGATTTCTTCACCCTGCCCAAGTTTGAGCTTTCGGCCATCCTGACCCTTGCCCCCATCGCGCTGGTGACGTTTATGGAGCATGTCGGGGATATCACCACCAACGGCGCCGTTGTCGGACAGAACTTCCTGGAGGATCCCGGCCTGGATCGGACGATCCTGGGCGACGGCCTGGCTACTCTGGCCGCCGGCCTGCTGGGCGGCCCGGCCAACACGACCTATGGGGAAAACACCGGCGTTCTGGCCGTCACCAAGGTCTATAACCCCTTTGTGCTGGAAATCGCTTCGGTCTTTGCGATTGGGCTGGGCCTGTTCGGGAAGGTGGGCGCTCTCCTGCAAACCATTCCCGGCCCGGTCATGGGCGGCGTTTCTATCCTGCTGTTCGGCATGATTGCAGCTATCGGCATCCGCACGCTGGCGGAATCCCGGCTGGACTTCTCTCATTCGCGCAACCTCATCATTGTGGCCCTTATTCTGGTGGTGGGCCTGGGCCTTTCGGGCGGCGTTTCGATTGGCGGCTTCCAGATCTCCGGTCTGTTCCTGGCGGTGGTGCTGGGCGTTATCGGCAACCAGCTCTTCCCGGAGGAACTCTAAAAATCGCCGTGGCGGCGGAATGCAGCTTGGGGCTGCCTGCAAAACAGCTTAGGTTTGCAGGCAGCCCTTGCTGATGGACCGCAGGTACAGCAAAGACGCCGTTTCTTTTCATCCCGCCGCCTGTGAAACGGGCGAAGTTTGCATTCAGCAATTCTTCCGGCAAACGGGTCCCGGCAATCTGACCCTTTCCCTCTCCCTGCAAATGTGGTAAAATAACTTTGAAACGAGCGGCCGGAGGCTATCCGGCCCGCCCGCAGAGCTCTGTGCCCTGGGCCCAGGATTCAACGCCCGCCGCGGGAACTGCCCCGGCGGGAGAATGGAGGAAGCAATGGAAGGCTACATTCCCGAACGGTATATCCCCCGGCTCGATATCCTGCAAACCGAGCTGGCTATCAAGGCGGCGAAGGATACGTTTGAAAGGGAGCTGGCGCGGGAGCTTCATTTGATCCGCGTTTCCGCTCCGCTCTTTGTCCGGCCGGAAACCGGCCTCAACGATGATCTCAACGGCGTCGAGCGCCCCGTTCAGTTTGATATCCTTGATCTGGGAGCGGACGTTCAGATTGTCCACTCGCTGGCGAAATGGAAGCGTCTCGCGCTCAAGCGCTATGGGCTGCGGCCCGGCTCCGGCCTCTACACCGATATGAACGCCGTCCGGCGCGATGAAAAGCTCGATAATATCCACTCGGTCTATGTCGATCAGTGGGACTGGGAAAAGGTGATTGAGCGGGAGGAGCGTTCGCTGAATACGCTCTATTCCGCCGTCCGCTCGATCGTGCAGGCGCTGCGCAGCACGGAAAAGCTGTTGTGCGGGCGTTTCCCGGTGTTGCAGCCCTTTTTGCCGGAGGAGGTCTTTTTCTTGACCTCCCAGCAGCTGGAGGACCGTTATCCCTTCCTTGCGCCCAAAGAGCGCGAGGATGCGGTTGCCCGCGAGCATGGGCTGGTTTTTGTTTCACAGATCGGCGGCAAGCTCAAGAGCGGCGCGCCGCACGACGGGCGCGCTCCTGACTATGACGACTGGGCCCTCAACGGCGACCTGCTGGTATATTACCCCGTTTTGGAGCGCGCCATTGAGGTCTCCTCGATGGGCGTTCGGGTGGACGCCCCCGCGCTGACCCGCCAGCTGGAGGCGGCGGGCTGCCCGGAACGCGCCGGCCTTCCCTTCCACCACCTGCTGCTTCAGGACCGCCTGCCGTTTACCATGGGCGGCGGCATCGGGCAATCGCGTATCTGCATGCTGCTGTTGCAAAAGGCCCATATCGGCGAGGTGCAGGCGTCCGTATGGCCGGAGGAGATGCTCGAAGCGTGCGAAGCGCGCGGTATTCATCTGCTCTAAGCGGGCGGCTTTCCCCGCGGGCTGCGTTGGGGAAGGCGGCGGAAACGCAGATTTCCGCCGGACAGAGAAGGGACGATAACGCGGAAGGAGAATATGATGGACGTTCGGAAAATTTTTGGCAGCCGGGTCTTTAGCGATGAGGAGCAAAGAAAGCGGCTGCCACCCGAAATCTATGAGAGCCTGCGCCGCACCCGCGAAGGAGGATCGGAGCTGCAACCCGACGTGGCTCGCGCAGTTGCGAAAGCGATGATGGAATGGGCTATCGAGCGCGGCGCTACCCACTATACCCACTGGTTCCAGCCGATGACCAACATCACCGCCGGAAAGCAGGATGCTTTTGCCTCGCCCGGCAGCGGGATGCAGGTGATCAACGAGTTTTCCGAGGACGCGCTCATCAAGGGCGAGCCGGACGCTTCCTCCTTCCCCTCCGGCGGGCTGCGCGCCACCTTTGAGGCGCGCGGCTACACCACATGGGATCCGACCTCCCCTGCCTTTGTGAAGGATGGGGCGCTCTATATCCCCACCGCCTTCTGCTCCTATACCGGGGAAGCGCTGGATCAAAAAACCCCGCTGCTGCGCTCGATGCAGGCCGTCTCCCGTGAGGCGCTGCGCCTCATCCGGCTTTTAGGGAACACGACCTCCCGTGTCGTCTATCCCACCGTAGGCATTGAGCAGGAGTATTTCCTGGTGGATCGCGAGCAATATGAGCGCCGGCTGGATCTCAAGCTCTGCGGCCGGACGCTCTTCGGCGCCAAGCCCCCAAAGGGACAGGAGCTGGACGACCATTATTGCGGACGCATCCGGCTGCGGGTGGCCGCCTTCATGAAGGAGCTGGATCGCGAGCTGTGGAGCTACGGCGTCCTCTCCAAAACCCGCCACAACGAGGCCGCGCCCGCGCAGCATGAGTTCGCCTGCATTTATAACACCGCCAACATCGCCTGCGACGCCAATCAGCTTGCGATGGAGGCGGCCCGCATCGTCGCCAAAAAGCATCGGCTCGCCTGCCTGCTGCACGAGAAGCCGTTTGCCGGGGTCAACGGTTCGGGCAAGCACAACAACTACTCCCTTTCGACTGACGACGGGCTCAATCTCCTTTCCCCCGGCCCGCATCCGGAGCAGAACGATATCTTCCTGGCGCTGCTGGCCGCCTTTGTGCGCAGCGTGGATAAATATGCCGATCTCCTGCGCCTCTCGACCGCTTGCGCGGGCAACGATCACCGCCTGGGCGCGTGCGAAGCGCCGCCGGCCATTCTTTCGATCTTCTTAGGCGGGCGGCTGACCGAGCTGCTGGAGCACATTGCCGAGAGCGGCCGAAAGGACTTTGCCGCCGGCAGCCTGATGACCGGCGTGGACGCCCTTCCCACCTTTCAGAAGGACGATTCGGACCGCAACCGAACCTCCCCTTTCGCCTTCACCGGGAATAAGTTTGAATTCCGTATGCTGGGCTCCTCCCAGTCGGCTGCGCTCGCCAACACGGTGCTGAACACCATCCTGGCCGACTCGCTGCACGCCTTCTCCGGCCGGTTGGAAATGGCGGAGGACCGGCGGCAGGAGCTGCGCGAAATCGTCCGCGATACCATGCACGATCATGGGCGGGTCATTTTCAACGGCAATAACTACGCCCCGGAGTGGGTGGAAGAGGCTGCCCGGCGCGGGCTGCCGAACTGCACGCGCTCGCTGCGCGCCTTCGATGCACTGGAAAAGGAGAAGAACCTCGAACTTTTCAGCCGCTTCGGCGTGTTCTCCCCGGAGGAGTGCCGCGCGCGGAGGGAGGTTTTGCTGGAGAACTATGTGAATGTCCTCCAGATCGAGGCCGCCGCCATGCTCTCAATGGCCTCCCGCCAGCTCTATCCTGCGGCGCTGCGTTACATAGGCGAAGCCTCCTCCGCCTTTTGCAGCGCCGGGAAGGCGGGCGTCTACCTATCCAGCGGCAAGCGCCACATCGAACGGCTCGCCTCGCTGCTGGACGGGATGGGCGCGGCGGTGGATGCTTTGCAGCAGGACTGCGACCGGCTGGGGGCTCTGGAGGGCTACCCGGAGAAGGCCGGTCATATCGAAACGCACATCCTTCCCGATATGCAGCGGCTGCGCGCCTTCTGCGATCAATTTGAAGCCATTTCGGATAAAGCCTGCTACCCGATTCCGGACTATATCGATTTGATTCACCGGATTTAAAAATACCGAACCGGAAAAAAGGGCGCGCCTGCAAAACGACAGTTTTGCAGGCGCGCCCTTTTTCTGCAAGCCGGAGGATTGGCTCGGCCGGGTTTTCTTTTCTATTCTGCAACGCACCCGTTTCTTTATAAAACGCAGGCTTTGTCAAAGCCGGGGCCTATCCGCATATTGCGGGCAGCCCGCTAGAGGAACCAGACCGTTTCATTGGTGGAGGAAATGGCGAGAGCTCCGGCGCCGAGCGCGGAGAGGGCGTCCTCCTTATCGCAGATGAGGCCGCCGGCGATGACCGGCTTGGCCGCCGAACCGGCGAGCCGCCGGATGACCTTGGGCATAACGCCGGGCAGCACCTCGATGAGATCCGCCTCGCCCGCCTCCAGCTGCCGCTCCACGTTGTGCAGCGCTATCGAGTCCAGCAGAAAAAAACGCTGGACGGCGAACAGGCCGCGCCCCTTCGCATGCCGGATCAGCGCGGGCCTGGTGCTGATGATCCCATCCGCACAGGTGTTTTCCGCAATGAAGTCCACGGCAATCTCCCGCGCAGAAAGCCCGTCTATCAAGTCCACATGGACAAAGACCACCTTGCCCGCTTCCTTGAGCGCTGAAACCAGCGCCGGAATGGTGCAGATGTCGCCATAGAGGACAAAAACTACCCGGCATTCGCTGTCCTGGCAGCGGCGAAGGCCGGCGCCGTCCTTCACGGCGGCCACCACCGGGGATTCCCCTAAAAGACCTATCAATTCTTCGCCGGTCAATTCCACCGTCTCCCTTTTCTTATGCTTCCGGGGCGTTTTCCGTCCCTTCCCCGGCCGTCTCCGCTCCCCCCGGAGGCAGCTCTGCGCCAGCCAGCCGGGCAATCTGCCCGGCCGTTTCGAACAGCCGGGCTCCGCCGTTTTCGAGGGCGCTGCCGTCCACCCCCAAAACGCGTCCGTTCAGTACGCAGGGCGTCGTTTTATAGTTGGGGTGGGCGGCGGCCTCCTCCGGCGTCACTGTCCGGATATCCACCACCAACACCTCCGGGTTGAACGGGAGGAGCAGCTCTTCGGGATATTGCCAGCCGGCATAGTCTGCGCCGGCATTGGTAATCCCGCATTGTTCGAGAAGCCGCCCCTGCAAGCTGTCCGCTGTGGCGAGGGTCAGCGGCAGATAGGCCATAAACGCCCCCAGCGGGTGGGAGGGGAGCTCCGAGGCTGCTTGGACAAGGGCCGACCACTGCGCCATCAGCGGTTCGGAAAACGCAGCGGCTGCGGCCGGGCCCTCTTCCTCCCCCAACAGGGCTTTGGCAATCTCTTCATAGTAGCCGGGCAGCGCTTCCACCGTTTCCGGTTTCTCCAAACGGATCAGCGGAATATCCGCCTCTTCGAGCTGAAGCCGCGCGCGTTCGGGGAGAGGCCCCAGAACCAGCACCGCCTCCGCCCCCGCCTGCCGGATGGCGGGAATATCCGGCGCTATCTCGGTGCCGCAGCGGGACGCTCCTTCCGGCAAGGCGGGCGGATTGTCCCAATCCCCAACGCCCGCCAACGCCGGGCCCAGGCCCAGATCGCAGAGGATCTCGGTGATGGAGGGGTTGAGCGAAACCACCCGTTCCGGCTTTTTTTCAAGCGTCGCCCCTCCGACCGTTACCGGGAAGCCGGGTTCCCTTGCGTCCGGTTCGCTTTGGGAACTGGAAGAGGAGGGGAGATCCGGCGGGGGGACGGGCCTTGGCGGCTGTGAGCCGCAGGCGCAGAGCAGTCCGGCCAACCAGAGCGCGCCCAGCCGTTTTTTCCATTTCAATGTTCGATTCCTCCCCTGCCGCTTCGCTATTTTCGGACCTGATAGGCCTCTCCGCCCGGCAGCGCTGTCCGGACAAAACCGGTTTGCCGGAGCTGAACGCCCGGTTTCTTTGCGGCTATGATACCACACCGGAAAGGCGCCCGTCAAGGCGTCCTCTTTCGCCGGGGCGGGCGGCGATTCCTGATTATAAAAGGCTTTTGTTGGTATTGATGGGACATTTTGTTCATTGACACCGGACGGAAAATTAACGTACAATAAGACTATCAGCTTGAGCCGTCCGAAAATGAAAGAAGATGAATGGAAGTACATAGGAGAGGTACAGCTAATGAATGAATGGAACCATCTGCTCTTTAATCTAAATTCCCTGACCATCTATCGCGGGCTGCTTCAGGACCCGGCGGTTGCCGCTCTGCTGGCTCTGATCGGGGAGGATCCGTCCCCCTCCCAGGCGCAGGAGGCGCAAAAAATGGCCGGGAATTATGCCGGACTGCTTTCGGCCCTTCAGAACAGCGGCATGTCTTTATGCGACTATATCTACCATGCGGCGCTCTATGATGACAACCTGTTCACCCGTACCGCGGCAAAGACGGAACGCGTACCGGCCGCCCTCATCGACGCGGTGAAGCACGATCTGCGCGTCCTCGCCGCGTTGGCCTACCTGACCCCGGAGGAGGTGAAGGGCCTGCTGCGCGTCCGCCTGCCGGAGCTCGAAGCGGAAATTGACGCGCTTCCCGCCTTTAAAACCGGCCACAGCCGTTATTTTGCCGATGAACGCGATTGGGGAAACGAGCTGCAAGCGCTGGCTGCTTTCTGCCGGGAAAACGGAAGCGGAGGCTATGCGCGCTACCAGGCGGCCGCTTCGGACGAGGCCACCATGCGCCTGCTGTTCGAGCGGTGCGAGCCGCCGGTGCAGGCTTATCTAACCGCCCGGCTTCAGGCGCTTTCAGGCCGGGAACCGGTTTGAATACGAGCGGCTTCTTTTTTATAAGGCAGGGAAAGGGATGAAAAACGCACCGCGTTTTTTCATCCCTTTTTTCAGGCGTTGAACGCATCCGCCGCTTTGTGTTATAATAGGTTCCATGCTGATGGAGGGAGCCGTCCCGATGGATATATGCCCTTTCCTTGGGACGCTTTCGGCTCAAATTGTCTTTGGGAGGCTGAGAAATGGCCCTGATTACGGTGGCGCAGGCGGTTTTGGAAGCCTTAACGGCGCAGAAGGTACGGGTGGTTTTTGGATATCCGGGAGCCGCTATCTGCCCGGTTTATGATCGCCTGCTCGATTTTCCCATCCGGCATGTGCTGGTGCGCCAGGAGCAAAACGCCGTCCATGCGGCCTCCGGCTATGCGCGGGCCAGCGGGCAAACCGGCGTTGTGTTCGCCACGAGCGGGCCGGGCGCGACCAATCTGCTGACCGGCCTTGCCACCGCCTATATGGATTCCATCCCCCTCGTCGCCATCACCGGACAGGTGAGCCTGGATCAGATCGGCAAGGATGTTTTCCAGGAGGCGGATATCACCGGCGCAGCGGAACCTTTTACGAAATACTCCTATCTCTGCAAGGATCCCCGGCAGATCGGGCGGATCCTGAAGGAAGCCTTTTATATCGCCGCCTCCGGGCGGCCCGGCCCGGTGCTCATCGATCTGCCGGTGGATGTGCAGCGCGCAGAGATCGCCTTTTCTTATCCTGATTCGGTATCTATCCGCGGCTATAAGCCGACCTTTGCGGGCAACGCGCTCCAGATTAAGCGCGTTGCTGAAGCGATCGCCTCGGCGCGCCGTCCGCTAGTCTGTATCGGCGGGGGCGTCCTCTCGGCGGGCGCGGGCGCGGAAACCGCCCGGCTGGCCGAGCGCTGCGGTTTGCCGGTGGTGTCCACCCTCATGGGCCTCTCCGCTATCCCCAGCAGCCACCCGCTTTACTTTGGAATGCTCGGCGCCTATGGGAACGAGACGGCTAACTTCGCCGTTCGGGGGGCGGATCTTCTGGTGATCATCGGCGCACGGGCCGGCGACCGGGCAATGGCCACCCCCTCCTTTCTGGAAAAACGAAGCCGGGTGGTGCATATCGACGTAGACCCCGCCGAGATCGGGAAAAACGTGGGTGCTTCTATCCCGCTCGTGGGGGATGCAAAATCGATCGTCTCCCAACTGCTGGATTGCACCGGGCGGCCGGACTGCGGGGAGTGGGTGGAGCGGCTCACCCGCAAACGGGAAGAAGCCGAGGCATTGTGGGCGCAGCGCCTCAGCCCGCCTAAGCCGGGCTTTATCCATCCGCTTCGGTTTATGCGGCGGCTCTCCGAGAGGCTTGCCAGCGACGCCGTGGTTACGGCCGACGTTGGGCAGAATCAAATCTGGGCGGCGCACGGCCTCCGGCTGCGGCAGGGCCGCTTTTTAACCTCTGGGGGCATGGGCACGATGGGGTATTCCCTCCCGGCCGCCATCGGCGCAAAGCTCGCCGCTCCCGGCCGCCAAACGGTGGTTGTCTGCGGGGATGGCTCGCTGCAAATGCAGCAGATGGAGCTGGCTACGCTCTGTCAGGAGGGGCTGGATATTAAGCTGGCCGTACTGGACAACCGCTCCTTGGGGATGGTGCGGGAGCTGCAACGCCTGCAATATGGCGGCCGGCTATCTGCGTCCGCGTTGGACGGCGGGCCGGATTTTCTGAAGCTGGCGGAAGCCTATGCGCTGCCCGGACTGCGGCTCACCGAAGAAGAGCAGATGGAAGAAGCCATCCGCTGGCTGCTGGAAGGCAGCGGCCCCCGGCTGCTCTGTTGCGCAGTGGATCCGGATGAACGCTCGCTTTAAGCGGGCAGGACGCAAAAGAAAGGGATGAGCCCAGCAAATGAAACAGATCCTGTCGATCCTCGTTGAAAACCAAGCAGGCGTCCTTTCCCGGATCTCCGGCCTCTTTTCCCGGCGTGGCTACAACATTGAATCGTTGGCGGTCGGCATCACCGAGGATCGATCGCTTTCGCGCATGACCATTGTGGTCGATGGGGACAGCCGCACGGCTGAACAGGTGGAGAAGCAGCTCAATAAGCTGATCGATGTGATCAAGGTGCGGCGCATCCCATCCACCGATCTCATCCAGCGGGAGCTGATTCTCCTAAAGGTGCATGCCGGTCAGAACGAGCGCCCAAACATTGTCAATATCTGCGAAATCATGGGGGCGAAAATTGCGGATATCACCACCTCCACCATGACCCTTGAGCTCTCCGATACGCCCGAACGCGTGGAATTGATGGTCGAGCTGCTGCGCCCCTTCTCGATCCAGGAGATGGTGCGTACCGGCATGGTGGCGCTGCAAACGGGCGGGGACACTATCAGCGGAGCTAAAAAGCAGGGATAAACCTATCAGCAGAAGGGAAGTGGAAACAGAACGATGGCTGCTATAGAACCGGCGATCTTTACGAATATGTGCATGGTTTCCAGCGGAAGCCGGGTATTGGTGCAGGATCGCACCGATCCCTCCTGGCCGGGCGTTTGTTTTCCGGGCGGGCATGTCGAGCCCGGCGAATCGTTCACCGAATCGGTCAAACGGGAGGTATTTGAGGAAACCGGCATACGGATTGAGCAGCCCCGGCTGTGCGCTGTGAAGCAGTTCCGAAGCCGGGGCGCGCGCTATGTGGTGCTGATGTACAAGGCAACCCGTTTTTCTGGGGAACCGCGCGGCTCAGAAGAGGGGAACGCCTTTTGGGTGGAACGCGATCAGCTGACCGGCCTGCGGCGGGTCGAGGGATTTTCCTATCTGCTGCAAGCCTTCGACGACGAGGCTTGCAGCGAAATTTACTATGCAGAAGGCGTAAACGGGCCGCAGCTGAAATAAGCGCCGGAGATGGTAAACCGCGTCTGCGGCTTGCAGAAGCTGGGAAAAGCAGCGGTTTTGCGCGGCCCGCGCGAAAGTAGGGGCGTCGTCTTCGCCCCAAAAGCTGCTTTTTCAAAAGGGCGCGTTGCAGAATGATTCCATTTTGCAACGCACCCATCGGCCCGCTGAGGGGAGGATGCAGATGGAAGAACGCCAGACTTTATTTCAATATGTATATGGCAGCCTGAAGGAGCAGATCCAGACCGGGCGGCTGGAATATGGGGAAGCGCTCCCCTCGATAACGCGTTTATGCGGGTACTATCAGGTCGGGATCCGTACCATTCGGGACGTTCTCCAGGCGCTCCAGGCGGAGGGGCTCATCCGCTCGCAGCCTAGGAAAGCTACCTATGCCTGTTACCGCCCTCCGGATTCTTTGGCGGATAACCCGGCCCTTCAAGAAGCCGTCCGGAACCGGCGCTTTATTTTAGAAGCCTATGAGACGGCCGCCCTCCTCATGCCGCCCGCCTTCGCTCTTTGCCTATCGAACGGCGGCGCTCGAAAGAAGCTGGAGGCTTTTTCCATCCCGCCACCGGGAAAGAAGGCGGGGAGAAAGGAACAATTGGCCGCCTCCGTTTTGCTCTATAGTCTGCTGCAAGGATCCGGGAACCGCTTGCTCGCCGGTTTATACAGCGCCCTGGAAACCTATATGTTCCTTCCCTCCGAGGGGGAGGAGACTGTCAATCTATCGCTTCCCCTCACGAGCGCCCTGCGCCGGCTTGTCCAATATCCGGCGGCTTCCTCCGGCGAAGCGCAGGCCCGCCTGGAAGGAGGGGTCCGGCGTCAGATTCCGCTTGCAGACTCCATCCTCAGCCGGTGGGCGGCCCGGTATCCCATTCCTTCGCAGGCGGAAGCGATCCCTTTCCGGTGGATCCCATCCCCTGAGGAATCTTTGCGTTACCGGCAGATAGCGGGGGAGCTTGTGAACCAAATTGGCAGCGGCGAGTTTCCCTCCGGCAGCCTTCTTCCTTCCGAAGCTGCGTTAGCTGCCCGCTATGGCGTATCTGCCGCCACTATTCGGAAAGCGCTGGCAAGGCTCAATGAAAGCGGTTTTGCGCGCACGGTCAACGGGGTGGGCACGCGGGCCGGCTTTCCCGATAAAGCGCATCGCCGCGCCTGTATGAAAAAGTCCCCTTATATGCAGGAGGCAATACTTTACCTAAGCGCGCTGCAACTCATGGCGCTGTTTGCCCGGCCCGCCGCCCAGCTTGCGTGGAGCCGGATGGATAGCGCCGTTATCGAAGCTATCAGCCGGGAAAGCGAGGATTCCGCCGCCGGCTTTCCCCTTCCGATCCTTTTTCGGCATTTAACGGCCTGTATTCCTCTCCAGCCGTTCCGCTGTATTTTAGAAGAACTTGGCAGGAGGACCAGCTGGGGGCGCTATTTTGCCCGCTTTGATCCGCAGGGAATCGTTCAAAGTCCCGTCTATCAAAAAAGTAAGGAGGCGTTTCGCTGCCTACAGGCAGGAAATGTCTCCGGATTTGCCGGTCAATGGGCGGCGTGTTATGCGCAATGCTTTCAAACTGCCCGCGAAGAAGCGATACAATGTGGGCTTTCTGAAGCAAAGCTGCTCACGCTTCCCCGCTAGGAATGAGCGGGAAAGCGTGAGCAGCTTTTTTATATTTCTTTACTATTTGCCGGTATTTAGAAGATATCGCCGTATTTGTCGTCGCTCGCACCGGAATAGGCGGGGAGAGGGGCTTCCTCTGAATAGCTGCTGAAATCGCCGCTACTGCTGCTGCCTTTCAGGTGGAACTTCTTCACCAGATCCTTGAGTATCTGAGACTGGCCGGAAAGCTCCTCCGAAGCGGCGGCAGACTGCTGGGCGGTGGCGGAGTTGGTCTGAACCACGCCGGAAATCTGATCGATCCCCATGGTCGCTTGAGCAATGGCGGAAGCCTGCTCCTGAGAAGCCTGTGCAATCTGATTGACCAACCCGGCCGATTTCTCAGAGGAGGCTACGATACGTTCGAGCGAAGTCATGGTCTCGTTGGCGATATCCACGCCCTCCCGGACTGCCTGAACGGTGTTGTCGATGAGAGTCGCCGTATTCTTCGAGGCTTCCGAGCTCTTGGAGGCCAGGTTGCGCACTTCATCCGCCACAACGGCGAAGCCCTTTCCGGCTACGCCCGCACGCGCCGCCTCAACAGCCGCGTTGAGCGCCAGGATGTTGGTCTGAGAAGCGATATTCTCAATTGTTTTAATGATCTTTTGGATTTGATCGGTGGTCTCGCGGATCTGCTGCATAGCCTGCGACAGGCGCTTCATTTCTTCCTTGCCGTTTGCAAGCTCGCGCATGCTGTCCTGAGAGCTTTCGTCCGCCTGAGAGGCGTTCTTTGCGTTTTCGCTTACATGCTTGGAGATCTCCTCAAAGGTCGCCGCCAGCTCTTCCACAGCGCTCGCCTGCTCAACTGCGCCCTGGGAAAGCGCCTGCGCGCCTGCCGCAACCTGATCGGAACCGCTGGAAACCTGTTCAGCCGACTGGTTGATCTGGGAAAGCGTTCCATTAAGCGAGGTGAGGATCTGATTGCCGGAAACACGGATAGAGGCAAAATCGCCGAGATATTCCATATCCATTTCCACGTTCATATTACCGGAAGCGATCGCATCCAGCCGGCTGCTGATGTGGTTGATGTAGGAAGATAGGGTGGTCAACACGAAGCGCAGGGTTTCCGCCAGATCGCCCAGCTCATCCTGCGAATGATAGGTAAGCTCGGTTTTGAGGTTGCCTTTGGCCATTTCTTTGATAGCGCCCTCCACTTCCTGCAGCGGATAGACGATGCACTTAGTAATCGCAACAACTACGTAGATCGAAATCAGCAGGCTGACCACAGCCAAACCGATCAGGATGAGCAAGCAGATGTTTCTTGTAGACGTACCGGAACGATAATATTCATTTGCCGTCTGCGAACTCTCATCGATGATTTTTTGCAGCGTTTGGTTGAAAGTGTTGCAGGCGTCGCCATATTCTCCTTCAATAATTTCCAGCGCCATCTCGCGATTGCCGTCTTGAATATATTGAGTTGCTCTGGAGCGAGGATCGCGCAGGTTCGTCATCTGCTGTTCAACGCTGGAAAGAAGCTGCATATCCCCTTTATAAACCTTTTTCAAATTGTCGATCGCATCGTGAAGCTGATTAACATACCCTTCGGCTTCGTTGAACGCCGAGGAGGAAGCGTCCGGGTTCGCATAGGCGCGCGTGATGCTCAAACGCGCTTGATTGGTTCTCAGCTGCGCCTCCTGAGCGTATTGCATCATCGGATAAGGAATCTGACAGAAATTTTCCAACCCGCCCGAAATGGCGTTCATTCCTATAATGGAAAGTATGACCGCTATTATGTAGAACCCCATTAGGATACCGAATCCTACCAACAGCTTGCTGCGGACTTTTAGATTTTTAAACATGCTATCCCTCTCCCTGCCATTTCATGAAAGGCTAATTTTACAGATAGTTTTAGTATACAACGATGACGGAGAAATGCAAGTTTTTATCTATGTACATAAGAATATAGGTTGGTGAATTTTAGAGAAACTCCTAAATATTAAGGAGTGTTTTGTGTGAATTAGCAGCATGTTTTCATTTGCGTTTTCGCCCGGAAACAGCCGGATGGATCAAAAGCTGGGCAAATATGGAAATGATTGAAGCGGAGCGGCCGATGTGCTATAATAACGCCCGTGGCAGAGTTCTCCTTGGCTGGAAAATCTGCCCGGAATCTACCCGACCGCCAAAGGCGCCGGCCGCGTGCAGATAGTAGGGGGAGCGGCGAAGGTCAAAACGGTTTTGAGCTTCCGGCGGGAATCCGGTTTTGCCGGATGGACCCGGCTTCCAAGAAAGGAATGGTCACGGTATGCCCTCTAAAGTAGTGGTAGGAGCCCAATGGGGCGACGAAGGAAAAGGCAAAATCATTGATATTCTGGCGGCGCGCGCCGATCTGGTGGTGCGCGCGCAGGGGGGGAACAACGCAGGACACACCGTTGAGAGCGGCGGCGAGGTCTATAAGCTGCACCTGGTTCCGTCCGGCATCCTTTATGAAGGGACCCTCTGCGGCATCGGCTGCGGGGTGGTCGTCGATCCCAAGGTCCTGCTTGAAGAGATAGACGGCCTTCAGGCGCGGGGCAGGCGCTGCTCCCAGCTGCGCATTGATCCGCGCGCTCATCTTATCATGCCCTGGCATATCCGGCTGGACGCCTTGAGCGAGCGAGCCTTGGGGAAGGATAAGATAGGCACCACCGGGCGGGGAATCGGCCCCTGCTATATGGATAAGGCCCAGCGCAGCGGGCTGCGCGTCTGCGATCTGCTCGACCCGGAAATTTTCCGGCGCAAGGCTTATGCGGCGGGCGAGCAGAAGAACGAAATTATTACGCGGGTCTACCGGCAGCCGCCTCTGGATATGGAGGCTGTCATGGAGGAATATCTCGGTTATGCGCAGCGGCTGCGGGACTATGTGGCGGATGTGTCGGTGTTAGCCGATGAAGCGCTGCGGGCGGGCAAGCGGGTGCTTTTCGAGGGCGCGCAGGGAACGCTGCTCGACCTGGATTTTGGAACCTATCCCTATGTCACCAGCTCCAACCCCATTTCCGGCGGCGTCTGCACCGGCGTAGGCATCGGGCCCTCGCGGATCGACGAAGTGATAGGCGTTGCCAAGGCGTACACAACGCGGGTCGGGGAGGGGCCGTTTCCCACCGAGCTGACCGGCGAGCTGGGCTGCTATATCCGGGAGCGCGGCCGTGAATTTGGCGCCACCACCGGCCGCCCCCGCCGGACCGGATGGTTCGACGCCGTGATTCTGCGGCACGCCGTCCGGGTCAACGGGCTGACCAGCCTGGCGCTCAACAAGCTGGACACCCTGGCCGGGATGGAAACGCTTAAAATCTGCACGGCCTACCGCAAGCCGGACGGGAGCATCCTGCGCGATTTTCCGCCCTCGCTGGAGGAGCTGGCCGGCTGCGCGCCCATTTATGAGGATCTGCCAGGGTTTACCGGGGATCTGGGCGGCTGCCGCGGCTATGAGGAGCTGCCCGCCGCCTGCCGGGATTATATAGAGCGGATTGAGGAGCTCTGCGGCTGCCGGGTATCGATGGTAGGCGTCGGCCCAGGACGCGAGCAAAATTTAGAGAGGTGAAAGAACCCATGGAAAAGGTGCGCTTTGGCATTATCGGCTTGGGGAAGATTGCCGCCCGCTTTGCGGGCGTGCTCCGGTATTCGGCTTCCGGCCAGTTGACCGCGGTGGCCGCGCGCGATGCCGGGAGGGCGGAAACGTTTGCCGCCGAATATGGGGCGGCCCGGAGCTATGGATCCTACGGCGAGCTCATCCGGGATCCGGAGGTCGAGCTGGTCTATATCGCCGTCACTCATAATTTCCATTATGAGCTTATCAAAGAATGCCTGCTGGCGGGGAAGGGCGTGCTCTGCGAGAAGCCGATGGTGCTTACGCGGGATAAGGCTAAGGTCCTGTGCAGCCTGGCGGCAAGAAAGCGGGTCTTTCTGATGGAAGCAATGTGGACCCGCTGCCTGCCCGCCGTCCGCAAGGCGGCGGAGTGGACGCGGTCCGGGCGAATCGGCGTCCTCAAGATGGTGCAGGCCTCCTTCTGCCACCGGCCCAAGTTCGATCCGGCCTCCCGGCTGTTCAGCCCGGAGCTCTCCGGCGGCGCGCTCTATGATATGGGCGTCTACCCGCTGATGTTTGCCTCCTGCATTGTGGGGGAAAACCCGATAGAGACCTTTGGCGTGGCCTCGATGTGCCCCACCGGCGTGGACACCTGCGATACCCTTTCGCTGCGTTTCCCCGGCGGCGCGCTCGCCTCGCTGTGCTGCGCCAGCGGCGTCCGTATGCCGGACGACGCGGCGGTTTACGGGACGGAGGGCCGGATTTTCCTCCCCAACTTTTACCGGGCAACCTCGGCGGCTCTTTACGACGAGAACGGCGGGCTGGTGGAACGGTTCGAGGAGGAATGCGCCGACGGCTTTATCTATGAAATTGAGCACGCGGCGCGGTGCTTCCGGGAAGGAAAGATCGAAAGCGATTGGGTGCCTTGGGCGGATACCATCGCCTGTGCGGGGATCTTTGACGCCATGCGCGAGCAGTGGGGGATTCCCGGAGCGGTATAATTGCCGCCGTTTTGAGGGAGAAAAGAGAGGAGCCGTCTGCAAAGTGCCGGGAACGAAGGATTCCCTTTGCATCTTTGCAGACGGCTCCTAAAATTTTAGCGAAAAGGACCGCCGCCGTTCTATATGTGCAGGTTCAGCAGCGCGCCGTCCGCGGCCGGGGCGGCCGAAACGTCTACCGGCGCCGCCGCTTCCGCGGCAACCGGTACCGGAGCGGCTGGGGCGGCCGGCGCAGAGGCGGCCGGTACGGGGGATACGCCCCCGCTCTGGCTCTGCTTCCAATCCTCGGTCAGCTCCCGCCGTGCGTAGTTATGCTCATCCCGGCGGCGTTTGCTGCGCCGGCTGCGCAGATCGTTCTCCAAGTTGCGCGCCTTTTTCGTCTCCTGCTCCTTCTCCGCCTTTGCGCGCTGGCGCTCGATCTGTTCCTCTTTGGTCAGGTGCTTCATCTTCGCGCGGATACGCTTCATCAGCTTCTCCATGCGTGTAATCATCTTGCGGATGGCTTCCTTCTCCTTGCCCTCGGCAAAGGAGAGCGACATCCGCAGGCTGGCCATGGCGCGCATCGCCTTGCCGGATACGGTGGATACATCCAGCTTAGAGCGCGCGTTCGCAAGCTCGGAGGCGAGCTGCCCAATGCTGTCGTCCGGCGCGGATGCCTTCACCTTTCCGCCGCCGTTGGAGGAGGCCTGGGCCATGGCCAACCCGGTTTTCTGAGCGTTTCCCTGGCCCTTTATCCCTTCCGCCATTTTCCGGACGGTCTCCTTCTCCTTTTGCGCAGCATCCTCCATCAGCTTTTTCAACGGAACGGCGGCAGAGGCGTCCTCCGTCTGCTTCTCCGAGGCCCGTTTCTTCTGTATTTCTTTTTCAAGCTGTTCCTTCCGCTGCCATAGGGCGCGGCTTTCTGCTTGACTGGCCGCTATCTTCATAAATCCCGCTGCCTCCTTCCACACATTCTCAACATACTTCTATCTATACATATCGGCCCGATGCTGAAAAATAAAAGGGGGAGGGAATTTTTGGGAAAAACTTTTCTAGCTTTTAGCCTCCCGCCTCCGGTTTTTGGGAGGCGCGCTCAGGAGGGAAGGACGTTCACAAATTCCCGGTCGATCTCCATATTGGCGGCGGCGTTGAGCGCCCTATCCGCCTGATAACCGGCCAGAAGCTGGTAGTAGCCCTGCGCTCCGATCATGGCGGCGTTGTCGCCGCACAGCGGGAGCGGCGGCGCATAGAGGGCGATTCCCCTCTGGGCGCAGGCTTCCGCCATCCGGCGGCGCAGGGTGGAATTGGCGCTGACCCCGCCCGCCAGAACCAGGGTGCGGTAGTGAAAGCGCTCCGCCGCGCGCAGGGTGTTTTCCACCAGGATATCCGCCACCCGGTAGGCGAACGAGGCCGCCAGATCGGCGGCCGGGATCGTTTCTCCCTTCTGCGCAGCGTTGTGCAGAAGGTTTACCACCGCCGTTTTCAGCCCGGAAAAGCTGAAATCATAATCGCTGCCGCTGACATGGGGGATGGGGAGCGAAAAAGCCTCCGGGTTGCCCTGCGGCGTCAGCCGGTCGATGCTGACCCCGCCTGGATAGGGGAGCCCCATCGCCCGCGCGGCCTTGTCAAACGCTTCGCCGGCCGCATCGTCCCGCGTCCGGCCGAGAATGCGGTACTCGGTGTAGCCGAGCACCTCCACAATATGGCTGTGTCCCCCCGAAACAATGAGCCCCAAAAACGGCGGCTCCAGTTCGGGGTAACAGAGATAGTTCGCCGCCAGGTGGCCGCGCAGATGGTGCACCGGGATGAGCGGCTTGTCTGCCGCGAGCGCCAGGCCCTTCGCATAGTTCACCCCCACGAGCAGCGCGCCGATGAGTCCGGGGGCCGCCGTTACCGCCACCGCATCCACCGACCGGAGGGTATGGCCCGCTTCTTCGAGCGCGCGGTCCACCACCGCCGTTATCTGCTCGATGTGCCTGCGCGACGCGATCTCCGGGACAACGCCGCCGTAGCGCCCGTGTTCCTCCACCTGGGTGTGGATAACCGAGGAAAGCGTCTCCCGTCCATCCCGCACAACGGCGGCCGCCGTTTCGTCGCAGGAGCTTTCAATGGCCAAAATATCCATCCTACCCATCCCCCTTCAGCCCTCTTCCTGAAGGAAGAGGGTCATCAGCCGCGCATCCTCCTTGGGAAAATCATAGAACCCCCGCCGGACGCCGACATCCTGAAAGCCTGCCTTTTCATAGAGATGAATGGCCGTGCGGTTGGATTCCCTGGCTTCCAGCGTTAAAAAGCGCAACCCCTTTTCGCGGGCGCAGCGGACCAACGCTTCCACCAGCGCCAGCCCGATCCCCTGCCGCCGGAAGGCGGGCAGAACCGCAATGTCGTTGACATAGCCCTCATCGAGCACGGTGCGCATCCCGGCGTAACCCGCAATCCTGCCCTCTGCCCGCGCACAGAAGAGCACCGCGTCCGCCCGCTCCAGCTCCGCCTTGAGCGACTGTTCGCTCCATGCGCTCTCCCCGAAGGATTCATGCTCGATGAGGGTCGCATGCGGGATATCCTCCGGCTGCATGGGACGAATGTCAATTTTTTTCTCCGTTTCCTGTTTACTTTGCATCATACCAGCTCTTCCCCATATTCAAATCCACCTTCAGCCCGGAGGAGAGAGGGAAGGCGTTCTCCATCTCTTCTTTGAGGAGGAGAGCTACCTGTTCCTTCTCCGGCAAGGGCGTTTCAACAATCAGCTCGTCGTGTACCTGCAAAATCAGCCGCGCGCCGAGCCCTTCCCGGTGCAGCCGGTCGTAGACCCGGTTCATCGCCAGCTTGATGATGTCCGCTGCCGTCCCCTGAATGGGCGCGTTCATCGCCACCCGCCTGCCGAATGCCTGGATGTTTTTGTTGGCCGACTGCAACTCCGGAAGGTAACGGCGGCGGCCGAGCATGGTGGCGACAAACCCATCCTTTTTCGCCGCTTCCACCGTCTCCTCCATATAGCGCGCAATGCCGCTGTAGGTCCGCAGATAGCTTTTAATGTAGGCGTCCGCCTCGGCGACCGAAACGCCGGTGTTTTTCGAGAGCGAAAAGGCGCCGATGCCATAGACAATCCCGAAATTGACCGCCTTGGCGCGCGAACGCATCTCCGGCGTCACCATTTCGGCGGGCATCCCGAACACCTGGGCGGCCGTCTGGGTGTGGATATCCTCTCCCGTCCGGAAGGCGCGGAGCATGTTCTCATCCCTGGCCATGTGCGCAAGCACCCGCAGCTCGATCTGCGAATAATCCGCGTCCACCAATAGGCATCCCTCGCGCGCTACGAAAAAGCGGCGCATCGTGCTGCCCAGCGGCGTGCGCACCGGGATGTTCTGCATGTTCGGCTCGGTGGAGGAGATGCGGCCGGTGCGCGTCTCGGTCTGGCGGAAGGAGGAGTGGATCCGTCCATCCGGCCCGATCGCCTTCAAAAGGCCCTCAATGTAGGTGCTTTTGAGCTTGGCGAGCTGCCGGTATTCGAGAATAGCCGGAACGATGGGATGCAGCTCAAAGAGCGATTCCAGCACCTTGGCATCGGTGGAATAGCCGCTTTTGTTCCGCCGCCGGACCGGGAGATGCAGCCGCTCGAAAAGGATTTCGCCCAGCTGCTTTGGGCTGTTGATGTTAAAGGGTTCTCCGGCCAGAGCATAGATATCTTCTTCCAGACGGAAGATCTGGCTGTCCAGCCCCTTCCCAAAGTCGGCAATGCCCTCCGGCGTCACCTCAAACCCGATGAGCTCCATCGAAGCGAGCACGCGTGCGAGCGGGAGCTCGATCTCCTCCAGTACCCGGCGCAGGCCGTTTTTGCCGATCTCCTCCTCCAGCCGGCTGCAAAGCGGGCTCATCCTTGCGCAATCGGCCGCCAGGGCGGCGAAGGGCTCCCCCTCCTCCGGCAAGTCTACCGGCAGGGTGGGCGTTTCATATTCAGCCGCCAGCCGGGCGATGCTGTATTCATTCGCGTTCGGGCTGAGCAGGTAGCCGGCCAGCTCCACATCAAAGCGGAGAGCCCGCGCCCGCACCCCCTCTGTGAGGGCCCAGCGCCAGAGCTGCTTTAAGCCGCAGACCCGTTTAGGGGTTTCGCTTTCCAGAACGGCGCGCAGCAGCGCCTGGAGATCGCTCTTAGCAGCGTCAAACACCAGCACGCCCTCCGCAACGGGAACCGAAAAGCCGGTAAGGCGGTCCCCCTCGAAGCGGCAGACGAGATCAAGCGGGCCTTCCGTGAGCGCCTTCTGCAAATCCGCAGCCGTCCCTTCCCGCACCGGCAGCATTTCAGCCGGTGCGCAGGGGGCCTCCTCCTGCGCCGTGAAACGGCCGCCGGTTTCCGGAATCTCCAGCCGGTCGATGAGGGAAAACATCTGCAAGCGGCCAAGCAGGGCGCGGGCGGCCGCATAATCGGGCGCGGCGGGAACGCAGTCCTCTACCGAAACCGGCAGCGGGGCGGTGCAGCAGATCTCGGCGAGCGTGCGGCTCATGCGCGCGCTCTCCTCCCCGGCGGTCAGCTTTTCCCGTACACTGGGGGTCAGCTTGAGCGCGGGCAGGCGCTCGTAAAGGGAATCGAGCGATCCGTTTTCCGCAATGAGCTTGAGCGCGCTCTTCTCGCCAATGCCCTTCACGCCCGGAATATTGTCCGAGGCGTCTCCCATCAGCGCCTTCACGTCGATCAACTGCCGGGGCTCGACGCCGTAGGTATCGCGGACATACTGCACATCGCAAACCGTGGTTGAAGGCTTCCCCTGCTTGGTAGAGGCGAGCAGCACGGTGGTGGCCTCGGAGATGAGCTGGAGGCTGTCCCGGTCGCCGGTGGCTATCACGCACTGGTGTCCCTGCTCCCGGCAGAGCCGTGCGAAGCTGCCTAAAATGTCGTCCGCCTCAAAGCCGGGGAGGGTGACGATGCGGTAGCCGAGATGCCCCAACAGCTCCTTGACCAGCGGCAGCTGCATGGCCAGTTCTTCGGGCATTCCCTTGCGCTGCGCCTTGTAGCCGTCATACATCTTGTGGCGGAAGGTCGGTTCCTTCAGGTCGAAGGCGCAGGCCACCGCGTCGGGCTGTACCTCGTCGCAGAGCTTTTTGAAGATGTTCATATAGCCGAAAACCGCGTTGGTATAAACGCCCTCCTTGGTGCTCAAGAGCTTAATGCCATAAAACGCGCGGTTGAGAATGCTGTTGGAATCCAAACACAGCAGCTTCATCCGGTTCCCTCCCCTGGTTTGGTTATTTGCTGCGAGCGGCCTGTCACCCTATATCCGGCCGGTTGCAGTTATAATAAGCGCTTTTCGGTTATTATACCACAACCTTCCCTTTTTCTATAGTTTTTTATAAAAGGGTCTGTAAAAAACGCGCTTTTCCGGCTTGCAGGAACCGGAAAAAGGGCGGTTTCGCGCCTTACGGCGCGAAATTCGGGCCGTTGTCAAGGAGCTGCAAAAAGCCGTTCCTCCGGCTTGCAAAAACATAGGGGAAACCGTCTCTCCGGTATGCAGATACGATCGTGCGAGCCGCACCACCGGTTTGCAGGAACCGGAAAAAGGGCGGTTTCGCGCCTTACGGCGCGAAATTCGGGCCATCGTCTTGGCCCGAAAGCCCTTTTTCCAAGGAAGCTGTAAAAAACGCACAGCGTTTTTTACAGCTTCCTTGCGTACCGGCAATTTGGAAATTGGGAGCATCCCCAGAAAGCGCCGAACTTCCCGTTCCTCTGAATCAGGGCGCTGCCGCACCAGGGGCACCGGAGCGTTTCGGCGGTTTCCTGCGTCCCAAAGCGGCGGGACGGCCCTTCCTCCTTCCTTACAGCGGCTTCGCGGTATTTCGCAGTATAATCTTTCGGCTCTTCCACATGCAGGCTGAGGAGCTTTCGGGCCATCTTTTCCGTCCCTTGGGGGCTCAGGGAAAACTCCTTGCTCTGCTGGCAGCTCTCCTTGATAGAGCGCACCAGCTGATCCGCCCGGATCACCTGGCTGCGGATATCCTCCGGGGCCTGCTGCGCATCCAACACCGTTTTGGGATTGGCAAGCACCACAAACGGGCGGTTGAAATCGTAAAAGCTGGATAAAAAAATGGACCTCCTCAGCGGCCCCATTGATTTGGAACGCAGCGTTTTCACCAGCTCCATGTGCCGTTCATTCTGCGTTACCGGGGAATAGATCCCCTCGCGGACGGTTTTCCCTTCCGTTCGCAGGCTGCGGACAAAGCTGCCGTCCGCCCCTATTTGGATATTGCCGAAGAGGTTTTTACACTCCAAAAAGAAATTGAGCTTGGGGGTAATCACCACAAAATCGATCTGGGCGGTGAGATCCCCGTCCCGGATAAACAGGTCGTGCAGCACATAGAGGGGAAGGTGGCTGTTGCGCAGCTCGAACAGAATTTGCTCTTCGCCCGCAATGCCCGCCTTGGTCAGCCGGATATCCTGCTCAACGGCCTCCCGGCAGGCTTCACCGGCAGAGGGGAGCAATGCCTCCAGTTGGCGGAGCTTTTCCTGTGCGGCCCTGCTTTCCTTCAGAAAAATGGGCTCACCTGGTTTGTGAAAAAGATCCATGGCGTTCCCTCCCTTAATCGTTCCCGCCCCATTATACCCCATCTTTTTCCCTTCGGCAACCATTCCCGCCTTTTCTCGCGCCGCCCCTTGCTTTTACCGCCTAAAAAGGATACAATAGAGCCAATGCGCCCCGCATCAGCCGGGGCCTATTTCAATGGGGAATGGGGGAGGAAGGCTTTGCGGATCGGTTCGGTAGAGATTGACGGCCCGGCTGTGCTCGCGCCGATGGCCGGAGTGGCGGACCGGGCGTTCCGCACCCTCTGCCGCCGGTATGGCGCGGCCTATGCGGTCGGGGAGATGGTCTCCTGCAAGGGGCTGCAATATGGCGACCGCAAGAGCGGCCAGCTTCTGCGCATCGGAGAAGAGGAGCATCCGGCGGCGGCGCAGCTTTTCGGCTGCGATCCCGCCCTCATGGCCGCCGCCGTTGCCGATGCGAAGCGCGCGGGTGCAGACGTGATTGATATCAATATGGGCTGCCCGGCGCCCAAGATCGTCTCCTCCGGCGGCGGCAGCGCGCTGATGCGTTCCCCCGCACTCGCCGGGCGGATTATCGAGGCGGTGGTGCGCGCCGCGGGAGAGACCCCGGTCACGGTCAAGCTGCGCAAGGGCTGGGATGAGGAGCATGTCAACGTCTGCGAGCTGGCGAAGATCGCCGAGGGCTGCGGCGCGGCGGCGCTGACCGTCCATGGCCGCACGCGCGAACAGATGTATGCCGGGCAGGCGGATCTGGCCGCCATTCGGGAGGTGGTGCGGTGCGTGCGTATCCCGGTGATCGGCAACGGGGACGTTACCGACGGCCCCTCCGCCCGGCGCATGCTGGAGGAAACCGGCTGCCGGCTGGTGATGGTGGGCCGCGGCGCGTTGGGCCGCCCCTGGGTTTTCCGCCAGATAACCGCCTATCTGCGGGACGGCGTCCGGCTGCCCGACCCTCCCTTCTCCGAACGGATGGACGCGCTGCGCGCGCAGGCGCGCATGGCGGCCGAAGAAAAGGGGGAGCGCGCCGCCCTGCGCGAGATGCGCAAGCACGCCGCCTGGTATTTCACCGGGCTGCGCGGCGCGGCCGCCCTGCGCCGGGAGGCCGGGACGATTGCCGCCTTCTCGGATCTGGACAGCCTCTGCGAACGGGCGAAGACGCTCTATTCAGAAGGAGAAACAGAGGGCCTGCAATAAAAGCATAGACGTCTTTTCATCTCGAATCAGGAAGGGGAATGCACATTGACCCAGCCAGCCGAAAAACCGGCGCTGCTAACCTTGGGCAAAACGCCGGTACATACCGTTTTGCTGCTTGCCTGGCCGGCGATTATCGAACAGATCATGCTCTCGATGGTGCAGTATGTGGATACCGCTATGGTCGGGGCGATTGGCGCACAGGCAACGGCGGCCGTTGGGCTCACCTCCTCGACCATGTGGCTGATCAACGGCATTTTCAACGCCTGCGGCGTCGGCTTTTCCGTTCTGGTCGCCCAATATATCGGGGCGGGGGATTTGAAGCGGTGCCGCCTCATCATCCGGCAGTCGGTGCTCTGCGTCGGCTTTTTAGGGCTGCTTTTCACCCTCTTCTGCCAGCTCATTGCGGGCCCGCTGCCGTCCCTATTGGGAGCGGATGCTGCGATAACCGGCGATGCAACCGCTTATTTCCGCATCCTCACCAGCGTTCTGCTGCTGCAAATGGGGGCCGCCGTCTTTTCGGCTATCCTGCGCTGCGCCGGCGATACCCGGACGCCGATGGTTCTGAACCTTTCCACCAACCTGCTCAATATCCTGCTCAATACGCTGTTTATCTTCGGCCCTTCGGCCCATCAAACGCCCTTCGGCGTCCTCCGGCTTCCGGGCCTGGGTCTGGGCGTGCGCGGGGCGGCGCTGGCCTCCGCCGTCTCGATGGGGTTGGTAGGGTTCCTGCTGTGCGCCGCCGCCCTCCGCCAGCCGGGGGAGCTGCGCATCCGCCTTCAGGAGAGCTGGAGGCCGGATCGTTCCGTTTGGCAGGAGGCGGCGCGTTATGCGGTGCCGGTAGCGGTCGAGCGCGCGACCGTCACGCTGGGGCAGATTGTCTTTACCGCCATGGTTTCCCGGCTGGGAACGGTGGCGCTGGCCGCGCACACGCTGGCCGTTTCGGCTGAGAGCATCACCTACCTGCCCGCGACCGGAATTTCCTATGCGGCCACCTCGCTGGTCGGGCAGGCGAAGGGGGCGGGGCTGCGCAAGGAGGCGGAGCGCTTTTCCTATATCACCATGTGGATGGGCATCGGCCTCTTGGGGCTGACGGGGGTGCTGCTGTTCTTCTTCTCCGGGCCGTTGGTCTCCATTTTTACCCGCGATGCGGCCGTTATTGCCCTGGGGGCGGGGGTGCTGCGCATAGAAGCGTTGGCCGAGCCGTTTTTCGGCGCGCGGATCGTCCTGGCGGGCGCGCTGCGCGGGGCGGGCGACGTGCGCTTTCAGCTCTGGTCGGGGCTTGCCTGCATGTGGCTGGTGCGGCTGACCGTCGCTTGGGTAATGGCCTTTGTTTTCCACTGGGGGCTCTATGGCATCTGGTGCGGCATGGCGGCGGATATCACGGTGAACGGCCTGCTGTTTATCTGGCGCCTGCGCTCCGGCCGGTGGTATGACCAAGCCCCAAAGCGCAGGGCCGCTTAAAGCTGGCCAGGAGCGCCTGGCCGGTTTGGACGTGAACTGTTTACAATCCATTTATTTTTTGTCACATAAACTATGGTATACTAACATTGTTTTTGAATCACCGAGGCAAGCCGTCCGATACCGCTTGCTTTTTTGGGAGGCGGACTTTATTCGCATATTTGCTGCTATCAGGGCATTGGCCTGTAGCTATAACGGCTACCGGGGGGGGGAAGTATTCTTTTCCTCCTTCGGCTTTTGCGGGGATCCGGACAGGCGCGCCGATGAATGCACCTATGTAGAGGGCCTGGGCTTTGCCGATCCTGCGCTGGGCAGGCCGCAGCGCAACGCTATCCGCATCTACGGCAATGCGATCGGCTATGCGGTCATTCTCTTCCTGTTGCTGCAAAATCTTGCCCCTTATGCGGTTGTGTGGGTGCTCCGGCTGCTTTATCCGGCTATTCGGGTCTACCGGGGGAGCTTTCTCGCCTCGGAAGAAAACATTCAGCTGATCCAGTTCCTTTCGAGTATTGTTTGCTACTTGCTGCCGGTGGTGCTCCTGCGCCGGGTGCTGGGGCTTTCCGCCGCGGCCGCCTTCCCGGCCCGCCGCCTTTCGGCGGAAACGGCGCTTCCGCTGGCCGGCATCGTGCTGGGCAGCAGCGCGATCGGTTCGACTGTTTCGCTTCTGCTCTCCTCGCTGCTCTCGCTGTTCCGGCTCTATCCCTCCGGGCCGCAGCTCTCCACTCCCCACTCCCTGCGCGCCTTTTTAGGGATGGCGCTCACAACGGCTGTTCTGCCCGCCGTTTTTGAAGAGCTGCTTTTCCGCGGTGTGATTTTGCAGAGCCTGCGCCGGTTCGGCGATCTCTTTGCGCTCTGCGTGAGCTCGGTGATTTTCTCGCTTTTGCACCGCAACCTGGTGCAGCTCCCCAACGCGCTGCTCACCGGAATGGTGCTGGGCTATATCGTTCTGCGGACCCGGAGCGTTTGGGCCTCTATCTTCTGCCACTTTGTCAACAACCTGTTCCCGGTTATCCTGCAAACCCTCAGTCCCTATCTCTCGGACGGCGCCTTTAACCTGCTGTTTTTGGGCCTCAATTTTCTCTATGTCCTATTGGGTCTGGGAGGGCTGGTCTATCTCAGCGTGACGCACGGCGGCTTTTTCGCCCCGCTGCGCGGGGAAGGGCGGCACGCCGAGCGCTACAAATACCGCTCCTTTTTCAGCAGCCTGCCGATTCTCGTTGTCACCGTTTCGCTCGGTTTCTCCATCCTTCTGAACCTGTTGGGTTAGGGGGGCGAGCGGTGGAAAGAGACGAACGTTTTATGCGCATGGCCTTGGCGGAGGCGGCGCAGGCTGCCGGGATGGGAGAGGTCCCGGTCGGCGCAGTCGTTGTCCGGGGAGATACCGTCATTGCCGCCGCCTGCAACCGCCGCGAAACGACCAGCAGCGCCCTGGCGCACGCCGAGCTGTTGGCTATTGAGGCCGCCTGCCGCGCCCTGGGCGGCTGGCGGCTCTGGGAGTGCGAGCTTTATGTCACCCTCGAACCCTGCCCGATGTGCGCGGGGGCGATTATCAACGCCCGGCTGCGGCGGGTTGTTTTCGGTGCGTCCGACCCCAAGGCGGGCTGCTGCGGATCGGTGCTTGACCTTTTTGCCCTCCCGTTTAACCACCGTCCGGAAATGGAGGGCGGACTGCTGGCGGAGGAGAGCGCGGAGCTGCTACGTTCCTTCTTCCGGGCGCGGCGCGGGAAATAGCGTTGCGAGGACGATTCCCATTTGGGAGGAGTCCAAGTGGGAAGGTTTATCAAGGGATATAAAAAGAAAGAGCGGGGATTGCTGTGTTTTTCAGCAGTCCCCGCTCTTCGTACATAAACCTAATTTACTTGTTCTTTACGCCTTCCCAGTCCTTGAGGAAGCGCTCGATCCCCGCCGTGGTCAGCGGATGGTTGATCATCTGCATGATAACCTTATAGGGGATGGTTGCGATATGCGCCCCCAGCTTGGCGGCCTCAACCACATGCACCGGATGGCGCACGCTGGCGGCGATGATCTCGGTGCGGATGTTATGTACCTCAAAAATGGTTGCGATATCCTCAATGAGCGGAAGCCCGTCGCTGCCGATGTCGTCCAGCCGTCCCAGGAAGGGGCTGACATAGCTCGCGCCTGCCCGCGCGGCCAGCAGCGCCTGCGGGGCGGAGAAGATCAGGGTAACGTTGGTCTTGATGCCGCGCGCGGAGAGAATTTTAACCGCCTTCAAGCCCTCGGCGCACATCGGGATCTTAATGACGATGTTCTTGTGGATTTTGGCGAGCTCAACCGCTTCCTCCACCATCTTATCGTGTTCGAGGGAAATGACCTCGGCAGAGATGGGGCCGTCGACAATCGAGACGATCTCGGTAACAACCTCCTGGAAGTTGCGTCCCTCCTTCGCGATCAGCGAGGGGTTGGTCGTTACGCCGCAAATGACTCCCAGATCATTTGCCTCGCGGATTTCGGCGACGTTCGCCGTATCGATGAAAATTTTCATGCTGATGACCATTCCTTTCCGATTCCTGTGCGCTTTTTCTGCGGCAGCGAGGGCTGCGGGCCTTAGCCGGTACAGCCCGTTTCCCATCATAATACCCCAGGAAGGAAAAGTCAACGGCTTTGCGCCTGAAACAACGAATTGCACAAAGGGAGTGTACAAAACAGTCCCCCGCTCTGTAGAAACCAAAAAAGCGCGGTTTTATCTGCATTGTGCGGACAAAACCACGCTTTTTCTAAAGTTGGGCCGTCTCCCCGGCAGCCAGCCTGCCGGTCCGAGTCCTCACCCTAATGCTCCGCCCAGTCCAGGCTGCGGCCGACCGCCTTTTTCCAGCCGCGCAGCAGCTTCTCCCGGCGCTCTGCTTCCATATCCGGCTCGAAGGTGACGTCGCAGCTCCACATCGATTTGATTTCCTCCTGGTTCTTCCAAACGCCGGTTGCAAGCCCGGCCAGGTAGGCGGCCCCCAGCGCGGTCGTCTCCCGGATCATCGGGCGGCGAACCGTCCGGCCGAGAATGTCCGCCTGGAACTGCATGAGAAAGCGGTCGCGGCTCGCCCCGCCGTCTACATTCAGCTCCCGCAGCCGGATGCCGGTGTCCTGCTCCATCGCATGGCACAGCTCAAACGACTGGTAGGCTATCGATTCCTGCGCCGCGCGGATGATGTGCTCCCGCCGGGTGCCGCGCGTGAGGCCGACGATGCAGCCGCGGGCATACATATCCCAATAGGGCGCGCCCAGGCCGGTGAAGGCGGGCACGATGTAGACCCCGCCGGTATCCTCCACCTTCTGGGCGTAATACTCGGCGTCGCAGCTTTCAGTGAAAAAGCGCAGCTCGTCGCGCACCCACTGGATCACCGCGCCGCCTACAAACACGCTGCCCTCCAGCGCATACTGCACCTTCCCGTTCATGCCGATAGCGATGGTGGACAGCAGCCCATGGCGGCTCTCCACCAATTCCTCCCCGGTGTTCATGAGTAGGAAGCAGCCGGTGCCATAGGTGTTTTTCGTTTCTCCCTTCTCAAAGCAGGTCTGGCCGAAGAGGGCCGCCTGCTGGTCGCCCGCAATGCCCGCTATGGGGATCTCCTCCCCCTGAACGGTAGCGTAGCCATAAACCTCGCTGCACTCCCGCACCTCAGGAAGCATCGCCTTCGGGATGTCCAGGATACGCAGCAGATCCGCATCCCACTGGAGGGTATGGATGTTATAGAGCATCGTCCGGGAGGCGTTGGTATAATCGGTGATATGCACCTTGCCGCCGGTCAGCTTCCAGATAAGCCAGCTGTCCACCGTACCGAACAGGATGTCCCCCGCGCGCGCTTTCTCCCGCGCGCCGGGCACATGGTCGAGGATCCATTTGATTTTCGTGGCGGAAAAGTAGGCGTCCAACACCAAGCCGGTGCTCTGGCGGATTTTCTCCTCATAGCCCGCGGCGCGCAGCTCATCCACCATGTCGGCGGTGCGCCGGCATTGCCAGACAATGGCGTTATACACCGGCCGTCCGGTGTTCCTGTCCCACAGGACGGTTGTTTCCCGCTGGTTGGTGATGCCGATAGCGGCGATCTCCTTCGGATCGACACCGCTTTTGGCGATGACCTCAATCATGACCGAATATTGAGAGGAGTAAATCTCCATCGGGTCATGCTCCACCCAGCCGGATTTCGGATACATTTGGGTATATTCCTTCTGCGCCAGCTCGACAATATTTTGGTCGCGGTCAAAGAGGATGGCGCGGGAGCTCGTGGTCCCTTGATCCAGCGCGAGGATATATTTCTTCTGCATAGACGGAACCTCCTTCCTTTCACCTTTAAAAAACAGACGCTGAAAGCGGCTGTTTTTTCGGCCATCCGCCTCGGTTGCCGCGTAAGCGGCGAGGGGCGGGGCCAATAAATGGTTTTTATAGCGCAGCTATAAAAACCCGCGGAGGGCCGCCGGGGCGAAGCCGGCCGCTTTCTCTGAAAAGCGGGGCTCTGCGGTTCCCGCCGGGCCGCTCCTACATTCCGCGCGTTGCCACGAAGGAAACGCCGGTTCCCAGAACATCCGGCAGGATCACCTGTCCCGTCTTTACAGGGGCTTGGACGCGGACGCTGTCCAATAGCCGCACGGCCTCCATCATCTTTTCCTTCGGGATAACGCCGTCCGTCTTGACCGGCAGGCGGGCGTGCAGCCCGCCCTCTACCCGGACGGTGGAGGTCAGCACCCGCGTGGGGTTTAACAGCTCCTGCCTGCCATATTCCGCGCCGCGCGGGCAGGAATGCCCGGTTACTTGGTAGTCCTTTTCCTCGTCCACTCTCAGGTGGCAGCCCTTCGGGCAGACGATGCAAATCAGTTCTTTCATCGGTGTGGCCGCTCCTTTCTCCACATGGGGCCTATGCTTCTTCGGCCGTAACAGTGATAAAGCCGCCCTTGGCTTTTTCCAGCAGTACCTTCGGCAAGGGGAAGCGCTCCATTTCTCCCGGAGCCATCCGCTCGCGCGGATAGCGCGCGAGCGGGTTCCCTTCCCCGTCCTCCACGCGGATGACGCTCTCGCTCAGGATGCGGTTGACCCGGAAAAAGACATCCACCGTTTTGCCGGCGTTCTGCGGGCGGATCTTCTGCGGGACGGTGTAGCTCACCGCGCCGGCGTTCTTCACCTCCAGGGCGTCCCCCTGCGCGGGGCCCTCCAGCACGTGCCGCGCCGCGGCCGCCCCGGCGCGCTGGCTCTCGGCCGTTACGAAGTCCACCAGGTCATGCACATGCACCACGTTTCCGCAGGCAAAAACGCCCGGCAGCGAGGTCTCCATATTTTCATAAACGACGGCGCCGTTGGTGCGCCTGTCCAGCACGATGCCCGCCTTTTTGCTCAGCTCGTTTTCGGGGATGAGCCCCACCGAGAGCAAAATGGTGTCGCAGTCAAAGACCATCTCCGTTCCGGGGATGGGGCGGCGGTTTTCGTCCACCTTGGCCACCGTCACCTGCTCCACCCGCTCGCGCCCCTTCACGTCAACGATGGTGTGGGAGAGGTAGAGAGGGATGGAATAGTCCTGCAAGCACTGGACGATGTTGCGGTTCAGCCCGCCCGAATAGGGCATGAGCTCGACGCAGGCGAGCACCTTAGCGCCCTCCAGCGTCATCCGGCGCGCCATGATGAGCCCGATATCGCCCGAACCGAGGATCACCACCCGGCGGCCGGGCATGTAGCCCTCCATGTTGACATACCGCTGCGCAGCCCCGGCCGTATAGATCCCGGCCGGGCGCGCGCCGGGGATAGCGATAGCGCCGCGCGTCCGCTCCCGGCAGCCCATGGCGAGCAGCACCGTTTTCGCCTGTTCTACCCGGTAACCTGTCCGGCGGCTGACGGTGTGCACCTCCCGCTGCGGGGTAACGTCCAGCACCATCGTATCCAGCGCCACCTGAATGCCCGAATCTGCCAGCTTTTCAATAAACCGTCCCGCATATTCCGGGCCGGTCAATTCCTCCTTAAAATAGTGCAGCCCAAACCCGTTGTGGATGCACTGGTTCAAAATCCCGCCCAGCTCCTGATCGCGCTCGACGATTAAGATCTTCTCCAGCCCCTGCCCGCGCGCCTCCAGCGCGGCCGCAAGGCCCGCGGGGCCGCCTCCGATCACAATGAGATCATACATCTGTTAGGACCCTCCCTTTCTTGGATTTCCGCCTTGCAGAAATCGGAAAAGTTGCGTTTCCGGCAGCGGCCGGAAACCGGCTTTCTTGTGAGACCGAAAAGGTTTTCTGCAAAAGGCTCAATCTTTGGAAGAAGAGCCGTTTCCCGTTTTGGTTTCGCCCACCAGGATATAGGATCCCGCCTTATCCTGGAGCACCTCGTCCGGCGCCGCCCCAGTTTCGCGCGCAAGAAGCTCCAGCACGCGGGGGCCGCAGAAGCCGCCTTGGCAGCGGCCCATGCCCGCGCCTACCCGCCGCTTCACCCCGTCGACCGATCGGGGCGGGATGGGGGTGTGCAGCGAGGCGGCGATCTCGCCCTCCGTCACCGTTTCGCAGCGGCAGATAACCCGCCCATAGCGGGGATCGCGGGCAATCAGCGCGTTCTTTTCCTCCATCGAAAGCTCCTGGAAGCGCACCCGGCGGCGTTCGTCGATGATGGCTTCTTTCTCTTCGAGCGCTAACCCATCCTGTCCGGCCAGGCGGACGATGTAGCGGGCAATGGCGGGCGCGGCGGTCAGGCCGGGGGATTTGATGCCGGCCAGGTCATAGAACCCTTCGGCCGCCCGGCCGAGGATGAAATCCTCCTGGTCCGAAACGGCGCGCACCCCGGCAAAGTTGCGGATAGAATCGCGGAAGCTCACCGAGGGGACCGAGCGCATCGCCATTTTCTTGACAAACTGGAGGCCCTCTCCGGTGGTGGAGGTATCCTCCCCGTCGGCAATCTCTTCGGCGTTCGGGCCGACAATCAGGTTGCCATGCACCGTTGGGGAGACGAGGACGCCCTTGCCCACCTTGGTCGGGCACTGGAAGATGACTTTGCTGACCCGCGTCCCCTCCGATTTATCCAATAGGTAGTATTGGCCGCGGTCGGGCAGGATGCGGAAGCTCTCCGGCAGCGCCAGGTTGTGGATATCCGCGGCGTGGATGCCGGCCGCGTTGAAGAGGCAGCGCGTTTCATAGCTGCCCGCGTTGGTCGTTACCCGCCAGCCGCGGCTCAGGGCCTCAATCGCCTCCACGCGGTTCTCCAGATAAAGCTCCACCCCGTTGCGCACCGCCGTCTCCGCCAGGGCGAGCGCATACTCCCAGGGGCTGACAATGCCCGCGCTGGGCGCGTGCAGCGCCGCAACCACTTCGGCGCTCAGGTTAGGCTCCAGCCTGCGGGCGGCGTCCCCATCCAGCAGCTCCAGGCCGGGCACGCCATTTTCCGTTCCCTGCCGGTAGAGCTTTTCCAGCGTTTCTCTATCGGCCTCGTCAAAGGCCAGCACGAACGATCCGATCTGCTGGTAAGGGACATCCAGCTTCCCGCACAGCTCCTTGGCCAAGGCCGCCCCCTCCACGTTCAGCCGCGCCATTAGCGTGCCCGGCTTCGGGTCATAGCCCGCGTGGATAATGGCGCTGTTCGCCTTGGTCGTCCCATCGGCCACGTCGTTTTCCTTTTCCAGCACCGCTACCTTCAGCTTGTAGCGCGAAAGCTCATAGGCCAGCGCCGCGCCGGTGACACCGCAGCCGATAATTAGGCAGTCATACACAGTAAAGCCCTCCTCATTTGTCGCCGCAGGCGCGCCCTGCCGGTTTGCAGGAAATAAAAAAGAGCAAAGCAAACACAGCCAGCCGGCTGCATCCGCTTTACTCTCAACTCTCGCGCATACGTGCGTCCTGATTGGCCTCATCATAGCACAATCTGAACAAAAAATCAATGGAGCCGCCCGCAAAAATCTGATGGATTCCGGCTGCGGAAAGGGGAGAAGCCGTCCCGCGCAGGCAGCCGGAGAGGCTTTAAAGGATGTCCGCTGCGGCGGGCAGAACCGCTCCCTTTCCGGCTTCTGGGGAACGCGCGTTTTTTTGCGGCCGCGGCTTTCCTTCCGAGGGACCGGCGGTCCGCCGTAAAGCCGGCGCGTCAGATCTTAAAATAGTCCACGGCGCTTTCAAACAGATGCTGATCCTTGAGCCCGGCCACATTGCGGTAGAGGTTGTCGCCGAAGCGCTCGGAATGGCCCATCTTGCCCAGGATGCGCCCGTCCGGCGAGAGGATGCCCTCTATGGCGCAGACCGATCCGTTGGGGTTATAGCGGATATCCATCGCCGGGTTCCCTTCGAGATCGACATACTGGGTGGCTATCTGGCCGTTGTCGGCCAGGCATTGGAGGGTCGTTTCATCCGCAATAAAGCGGCCCTCCCCATGGGAGACGGCGATGGTATGCACATCGCCCGGCTGGCACTTCTGGAGCCAGGGGGATTTGTTGGAGGCAATGCGGGTGCGCACCAGCATCGACTGATGGCGGCCGATGGTGTTGTAGGTCAGCGTGGGGGATTTTTCATCCACCGGGCGGATATGCCCAAAGGGCAGCAGCCCCAGCTTGACAAGCGCCTGGAAGCCGTTGCAGATGCCGATCATCAGCCCGTCGCGCTCATCGAGCAGCGCATGCACCTCTTCGGTCATGCGGGGGTTGCGGAAGAAGGAGACGATGAATTTGGCGCTTCCGTCCGGCTCGTCGCCGCCGGAGAAGCCGCCGGGCAGGGCGATGATCTGGCTCTTCGCAATGGCCGCGGCCAGCCGCTGCACCGATTCCTCAATAGCGCGCGCCGAAAGGTTGCGCAGAACGACGATCTCCGCCTCGGCCCCCGCCTGCTCGAAGGCGCGCGCCATGTCGTATTCGCAGTTGGTGCCGGGGAAAACCGGAATCACAGCGCGGGGCCGCGCGCAGCCGGCGCGGGGCGCGCAAGAGAGGCTGGCAGGGTAGCTGAGGGCCTCCGGCTTGCGGTCGTCCTCCGGCGTGAGATAGGGATAGACGGGGGCGAGCTTGTTTTCATAGGCGGCCTGTACCGGAAGGAGGCTGACCCGCTCGCCGCCGAGGGCAAAGGAGTAGTCCGGGGTGGTGACGCCTATCGGCACCGCGCCGGGGATTTCGATCTCAATTTCGCTTTCAAAGAGGAAGCCGCCCATCACCGGCTTCAGAAGCCCTTCCAATGAAACGCCGTCCGCCGCCTTAAAGCCTATCCGGTTGCCGAAGGCCATTTTGCAGAGCCCTTCCAGCGCGCCGCCCGCGCCGATGGCCCAGACCGAGCGGGCGTCCCTCTTAGCAATGAGCTGCTGCATGCGGGCGAAGGTTTCCTTTACGCTCTCAAAATCCGGATAAGCGCCTTCCGGCGTTTCCCGGTAGCGGGGGCAGAGCAGATAGATCCGGTTTCCCGCGCCCTTAAATTCCGGGGAGGCGACATGGTGGACGTCCCCCATCGATACGGCGAAGGAGACGAGCGTCGGCGGAACGTCGATCGCTTCAAAGCTGCCGGACATCGAGTCCTTGCCGCCGATAGCGCCCGCGCCCAGAGCCAATTGCGCATCCAGCGCGCCGAGCAGCGCGGACATAGGCAGCCCCCAGCGCCGGGGATCCCCCTTGGTGCGCGGGAAATACTCCTGGAAGGAGAGCCAGCAGCGTCCGGCGTCGCCGCCCGCCGCAACCAGCCGCGCAATCGACTCCACGACCGCCAGTTGAGCGCCCCGGTGGGGGTTGGCGGCGGTGAGGTAGGGGTCGAAGCCGTAAGCCATGATGGAGCAGGAGGGGGTGTCGCCTTGCAGGACGGGGATTTTGGCCGCCATTGCCTGCGCGGGGGTGAGCTGGTACTTTCCGCCGAAGGGCATGAGCACCGTGCCGCCGCCGATGGTGGAATCGAACCGCTCGCTGAGTCCCTTCTGCGAGCAGCGGTTGAGATCCGAGAGGTGGCCTACCAGCGTTTCCCGCAGCGAACCGGCAGGCTTGGCCGCCGGGCAGGGCTTACCGGCCTCGATCACCACGTCGGTGTGCTTCTCGGCGCCGTTGGAATTGAGGAAGGAGCGGGCAAGGTCCACAATGGTGTTCCCGTTCCAACGCATGCGCATGCGGGGCTCCGCCTCCACCACGGCTACCCGCACCGCGGCGAGGTTTTCGGCGGCCGCCAGCGCGGTGAAGCGCTCCTCGTCCGCAGCGGCGACAACGACCGCCATGCGCTCCTGCGATTCGCTGATGGCCAGCTCGGTGCCGTCCAGCCCTTCATATTTCTGCGGAACGGCGTTCAGGTCGATCGAGAGCCCGTCCGCCAGCTCGCCCACCGCCACCGAGACGCCGCCCGCGCCGAAATCGTTGCAGCGCTTAATGAGCCGGGTCGCCTCCGGGTTGCGGAACAGCCGCTGGAGCTTGCGCTCCTCCGGGGGATTGCCCTTCTGCACCTCGGCCGCGCAGGCGGTCAGGGAGGTCAGAGTGTGCACCTTGGAGGAGCCGGTTGCGCCGCCGCAGCCGTCGCGCCCGGTGCGTCCGCCGAGCAGCAGCACCACATCGCCGGGCTGCGGGCGCTCGCGCACCACGTTTTCCGCCGGGGCCGCGCCGATCACCGCGCCGATCTCCAAGCGCTTGGCGGCATAGCCGGGATGGTAGAGCTCGTTGACCAGCCCGGTCGCTAGACCGATCTGGTTGCCGTAGGAGGAGTAACCGGCGGCGGCCGTCGTCACCAGCTTGCGCTGCGGGAGCTTGCCGGGCAGCGTTTCAGAGACCGGCGTGAGCGGATCGGCCGCGCCGGTCACGCGCATGGCCTGGTAAACATAGCTGCGGCCGGAGAGCGGGTCGCGGATAGCGCCGCCCAAGCAGGTGGCCGCCCCGCCGAACGGCTCGATCTCGGTCGGGTGGTTGTGCGTTTCGTTTTTGAACATGAGCAGCCAATCTTCCTGCTTCCCGTCCCGCTGGACGGCTATCTTGACCGAGCAGGCGTTGATCTCCTCGCTCTCGTCCAGGTCGGGCAGCAACCCGCGGCTGCGCAGCGCCTTCGCGCCGATCACCGCCAGATCCATCAGCGTAACGGGGCGATCCCCACGCCCAAGCTCGGCGCGCAGCGAAAGATAATGCTCATAGCTCCTGCGGGCCTCTTCGCTCTCGATCTCCACCTTGCCGATGCGGGTCAAAAAGGTGGTATGGCGGCAGTGATCCGACCAGTAGGTATCAATCAGGCGGATTTCGGTCAGCGTGGGATCCCGCTTCTCCTCCTCGCGGAAATAGCGCTGGCAGAAGCGCAGATCGTCCAGATCCATCGCTAGGCCGTATTCGGCGCAGAAGGCGTCGAGCGCGCCGCCGTCATACCCGGTGAACCCGTTCAGGGTGGCGACCGTCTGCGGCTTTTCATAGTCGATGCGCAGCGTCTGCGGCTTCTCCAGGGACGCCTCGCGCGATTCCACCGGGTTGATGAGATAGCCCTTCAGCCGCTCAAATTCCGCGTCGGTCAGCCGGCCGCGCAGCGCATACACCCGCGCCGAGCGCACCAGCGGGCGCTCCCCCGCCGTCATGAGCTGGACGCACTGGGCGCACGAGTCGGCGCGCTGATCGAACTGGCCGGGCAGATATTCCACTGCAAAAACGCGGTAATCCTCCGTATAAGGGTTTTCCGGGTAGGTGTTGTCCACCGGCGGCTCCGCCAGAATGGAGCGGCAGGCGGCGGCAAACGTCTCTTCGCTGATTTCTTCCAGATCATAGCGGTTTAAAAGGTGCAGCTCTTCGATCTCCAGGCCGAGCGCCGTCCGCAGATCCTCCCGCGTTTCCGCAGCAGCGACCGCAAAATCCGGCTTCTTCTCCACAAAAATGCGGTATACCATATGTATGACCCTTCCTTTCTGATAGTGGCGGTTCGTTTATGAGGGATTCTCTGCCCGTCGGGCCGCCGCCCTGGGAAGAGCTCCGGTTTTATTTTTAAAAGGCAGGCCCCGTCAGAGGAGCGCTCCCTGCATGCCGTCCGCTTCGGCGCCGGTGAGCCGGACAGCGCGAACCTGCCCCCCCAGCTCTTCCCCGGTTTCCACAAAGACGGGCGTATAGTTTTCGCTGTGGCCGGTGAAGCGCCCGTCCGCCGCGCGCTGCTCAAAAAGCACCTGGCAGACCTTCCCCGCCTGTTCCGCCAGGAAACGGCGGCGGGTCCGGGCGGCCGTTTCCCGCATGAGGGCGCTGCGCCGCGCCTTTTCTTCAGCGGGGACCTGCGGCTGCATCCGGTCGGCCTCGGTGCCTGGACGGCGGGAATAGGCAAAGACGTGCATGCGGGCGAAGCCGGTTTCTTCGCAGAAGCGCAGCGACTCCAAAAATTCCTCCTCGGTCTCCCCAGGGAAGCCGACCATGACGTCGGTGGTAAAGGCGGCGTCTGGAAAAGCCGTCCGCAGCTTGGCCGCCAGCGCGGCATATTCCGCGGCGGTATAGGGGCGTTTCATCCGCCGGAGGGTGGCGGAAGATCCGCTTTGCAGCGAAAGGTGAAAATGCGGGCAGAACTGCGGCAGCGAGCGGAAAACGGCGATGTCCTCTTCCTCCAGGCGCTCCGGTTCGAGCGAGCCAAGCCGGACGCGCATAATCCCCTCGGTAGAAGCGGCGAGAGCAACGGCGTCCCGCAGCCGCAGGCCCTGGCCGGTCCCATAGGCAGAGAGGTTGATGCCGGTCAGGACCACCTCCCGGAAACCGGAGGCGGCCAGCTCCCGGAGCTCCTCCTTCAGATCGGGGAGCGGCTTGGAACGGAACGGCCCGCGCGCCGTGGGGATGATGCAGTAGGCGCACCGGCGTTCACAGCCGTCCTGAATTTTTAAGAAGGCGCGCGTGCGCCCATGGAAGGAGCGCACCTGCATGGGCTCGAACGCCTCCCCCGGCTGGTGCGCCGTTATCCGCACCAGGGGAGATCCCGGCAGAGCGGCCGGCTTTCCTCCCGCCCGTTCGCGGAGCGCCTCCTCCACGGCGGGCAGCAGCGCCGCCCGGTTGTAGGAGCCGGTGATGACGTCCGCCTCCGGGACCAGCGCGGCGATGTCGGGAAACGCCTGCGCATAGCAGCCGGTCAGCGCCAGCAGCGCGCCGGGATGCTCGCGGCGCAGGCGGCGGAAGAGCTTGCGCACCTTCGCATCCCCCTCCGCCGTGACGGTGCAGGAGTTGACGATATAGAGTTCGCACTCTCCCTCCGCCGCCCCGCCGGAGCAAACGGTGTAGCCGGCGGCGGCGAAGGCGTCCATCAGGCACCGGGTCTCATATTGGTTTACCTTGCAGCCGAAGGTGTAAAAGGCGGCGCGCATGGCGTTCCTCCTTCCGCGGAGCCGTCCGCGCGCAGAGGCCCCACAAAATAAACAACGGCCGTGTGGCAGCCCCACATGGCCTCAACGGGTATTTTCCCTTTGCCGGACAGAAAAGCTGGGAAAATTTGTCTACAAAATTGAACAAAGAAAAAACCTTCTTTATCATCATTATAATAAATTCATCTTTCCAAAACAATTAGCAGTTGACTTAAATCGGTTCTACTGATATATTGTAAATATAGGCAATATTCTTAATTCAGCACAACAGGAGGGAAAGACCATGAAAACCGTTAATATTCTGTTGAACACGATTAACGATGTGAAGGTGTTCGTCAACGCTGTTACCAAGTATGATTTCGATGTTGACCTGATTTCGGGCAGATATGCAGTGGATGCCAAGTCCATCATGGGCATCTTCAGCCTCGACCTGTCCAAGCCGATCCGTCTGGAAGCCCATGCGGATGACTGCGAAAAACTTCTTGAGGAAATTAAGCCCTTCATTCAGTAAAGGTTCAAACAAACTATGCCGCAATGTGAAGATTGCGGCATAGTTTGTTTTTATTTTGAATTTTTCGCCCGCCCTCCGCATACCCTGCCCGCGGCGCTGCATACACTAACAATGGGATTTCACCGGGACAGGGCCTTTTCTTTTGGCTTTGGGTCCCCCGGAAAGGAAGGCGTGAGGGTATGCGTAGCGGGTTCAGGGCGTTGAGCTTTGCGGTGGCGGCGAGCGTGTTTTTTTCTGCGGCCGGTATGGCCGGCGGCGTAAAGGCGGAGGGGGCGGATCCCGTTATCCGCTCCAAGAGCGCTATTTTGGTGGAGCAGTCCACCGGGCAGACTCTGTTTGAATCGAATGCGGATGAGGCGCTGGCCCCCGCTTCCATCACCAAGGTGATGACCATGCTCTTAGTGATGGAGGCGCTCGACGAGGGGCGCATCCGGTTGGAGGACCCGGTGACGGCCTCCGACTATGCCAGCTCGATGGGCGGCTCGCAGATCTGGCTGGAGCCGAACGAGCAGATGACGGTGCACGAGCTGCTCAAGGCCACCGCCGTAGCCAGCGCGAACGATGCGGCGGTGGCGCTGGCCGAATATGTGTCCGGGACCGAGAGCGCCTTTGTGGATGCGATGAACAAAAAGGCGGAAGCGCTGGGAATGCGCAACACCCGCTTCGTCAACTGCACCGGGCTGGATGAGGAGGGGCATTATACCTCGGCGCGGGATATTGCGGTAATGGCGGGCGAGCTGCTGCGCCACCCGAAGATCACCGAATATACCACCATTTGGATGGATCACCTGCGCGGCGGAGAGACCGAGCTGGTGAACACCAACAAGCTCATCTACCATTACCAGGGGGCGACCGGCCTTAAAACCGGATCGACCGACAACGCCGGGAAATGCCTATGCGCCAGCGCCGTCCGGGCGGGGATGGGCCTCATTTCGGTGGTGCTCGGCGCTCCGGACAGCGACACCCAGTTCGGCGACTCCCGAACGTTGCTCGATTGGGGCTTTGGCAACTTCATGAATGCTAAAATTGAGCTGCCCGATGCGCTCCCTCCCTTGAAGGTGGAGCACGGCGTCTCCGAAAAAGTATCCCTCTATGCGGTCCCGCCGGAGTCGGTCGTGATCGATCGCAAGGATGAGGGGCGGCTCGCCTATGAGGTGACGGTTTCCGAATCGGTCAGCGCGCCGGTGGAAAACAACCAGACCGTTGGGCGGGTGGTGGTGCACATCGACTCCAAGGAGCTCTGCTCCTTCCCGATCAAAACCAAGAACGGCGTTGCCCGCATGACCTTCCTGCGGGCGGCCGGGCGGCTGGGAAGAAGCCTGTTTTCGATGGGGAGCGTCGAGCGGCCGGCGGATGAGCGCATGGATTTCTCCTCGCCCTCCTCTTCGGCTGCTCCGGCCGCTTCGGAGGAATCTTCGCAGGCGGGGGAGGGAGAAGAGGATTCTGCCGGAAATGAGCCGTCCTCCTCGCCCGCCGGCGTTGACATTAGCCGGATAATCAGGTAGAATAAGGATGTATAATTTCCATTTCCCGTATCATGATTAAATTGAGAGGATGTGTGAAAAAGGTGGCTGTTTCACTGATTACTCAATATGCGGATGGGTTTGTGGCGCCGCACGAGCTGCCGGCCGTCGCCCCGCAGGTGTGCGCCGCGCACCAAGCGCTGCACGGCAAAACCGGGCTTGGGAACGATTTTCTCGGATGGGTCGATCTCCCCGTTCAGTATGACCGGGAGGAGTTTGCCCGAATTGAAAAGGCGGCCGGGTGGATTCAAAAAAATGCCGATATCCTGATTGTGATCGGTATCGGCGGCAGCTACCTCGGCGCGCGCGCGGCCATTGAGCTGCTGCGCTCCCCCATGTATAACAATTTGCGCAAGGATACGCCGGATATCTATTTTGCCGGCAACAGCATCAGCCCCTCCTATCTGCAAGAGCTGCTTTCTATCTGCGAGGGGAAGGAGATTGCGGTCAACATCATTTCCAAATCCGGCACCACCACCGAGCCCGCCTTGGCTTTCCGCGTGTTCCGGGCGCTGCTCGAAAAGAAATACGGGCCGGAGGGCGCGAAAAAACGCATCTTCGCCACCACCGACCGCGCGCGGGGCACCTTGAAGGAGCTCTCCGACCGGGAGGGCTATGAAACCTTCGTTGTTCCGGACGACGTGGGCGGGCGCTATTCGGTGCTGACCGCCGTTGGGCTTCTGCCCATCGCGGCGGCGGGGATTGATATCCGCGAAATCATGGAAGGGGCCGCCGCGGCGCGGGAGGCTTATGCGGAATGCGACCTGGAGAAAAACGACTGCTACCGCTACGCCGCCTACCGCAACCTGTTCGCGCGCAAGGGGAAGGCTGTGGAGATGCTCGTCAGCTATGACCCGGCCTTCACCATGATGGGCGAATGGTATAAGCAGCTCTTCGGCGAGAGCGAGGGGAAGGACAACAAGGGCATTTTCCCGGCCTCCGCCACCTTCTCCACCGATCTGCATTCGCTCGGCCAGTTCATCCAGGAGGGGTCGCGCGTTCTGTTTGAGACGGTGGTGAATATCAAAAAGCCCAAGCAGGATTTCTTTATCGAGGCCGATCCGGAGAACCTCGACGGGCTCAACTTCCTCTCCGGCCAGAATATGTCGGTGGTCAACGAGAAGGCGATGAAGGGGACTATTCTTGCGCACACCGAGGGCGGGGTTCCCAACCTCGTCATCGAGCTGGAGGATTTGAGCCCGCGCAGCTTCGGCTGGCTGGTGTATTTCTTTGAGAAGGCCTGCGCCATTTCCGGCTATCTGCTCGGCGTGAACCCCTTTGATCAGCCGGGCGTTGAGAGCTACAAGAAAAACATGTTTGCCCTCTTAGGAAAACCGGGTTACGAGCAGATGAAGGCGGAGCTGGAAAGCCGGTTGGGCTAAGGAGCGGTCTGGACAGCTGCAAAGCAAGGACAAAATAATCAAAAACAGGGGGATTTCCATATGATTCAGCTGATCGTTGGCAACAAGGGAAGCGGCAAGACCAAAAGGCTTATCGAGATGGTCAACCATGCGGTGAAAAATTCCAACGGCAACGTCGTCTGCGTTGAAAAGGGAATGAAGCTCACCTATGATATCGACCATCAGGCGCGCCTGATTGAATCGGACGCCTATGCTATCAGTGGGTTCGAAGCGTTTTACGGATTCCTGTCCGGCATTCTTGCAGGGAACTACGACATTACCGAGATGTTTATTGACGGGACCTTCAAAATCGGCGGGCACGATTACGACGCTTTCGGCGCGCTGGTGAAGAAGCTCGACAAGCTGACCAAAGAGGGCGGCGCAAATATCACCTTCACCGTTTCGTGCGATATCAGCGAGCTGCCGGAGGACATTAAGAGCTACGTAGTTTAATGTAAGAGCATCCGTGCGGACGGGCTTCCGGCTTGGAAGTCCCGTCCGCTTTTTTCCTGCGGACCTGCTTTGGGCCGGAGATGGGTTTTATAAAACCGGAGGAAGTATGAAAAAGCTGCTTAATTTCTTAACAAGCCGCATGTGCATTGTCACGCTGCTGATCCTTGCGCAGCTTGGCTTTATCATCTGGCTGGTGCTGCGGCTGACGCTGGGTTCCTGGTTTGTCAGCCTCATGCTGCAATTTTTCAGCGTGGTAACGGTTGTCTGGCTGGTGAGCAAAAACGAAAACCCCTCCTATAAGCTGGCCTGGGTCATCGCCATTCTTTCCTTCCCCATTTTGGGGATTGTTTTTTATTTCATGTTCGGCAATAAGAAGATGCCGGAAAAGCACTCCAGACCGATCCTGGAATATTATGAAAGGATCGCCCCGCACCTGGCGCCGGAGCAGGGGGTCGGCGAAGCGCTGCGCCTGCGGGACCCTATGCTGGGCCGCCAGTCGGATTACATCGTCCGAACGGCCTTTTCAGCGCCCTATCAAAATACGGCCTGCGCCTATTGCCCCTTGGGGGAGGATTTCTTCCGGCTTCTGTTGGAGGAGCTTGAACAGGCGAAGGCCTACATCTTTTTGGAATATTTCATTCTGGAACCCGGAAAAATGTGGGATACCGTTTTCGAGCTTTTGCAGCGTAAGGCGCGCGAGGGGGTGGAGGTCCGGGTGATGTATGACGATCTCGGCTCCATCCAGACCCTGCCTCCCGGCTATGAGCGCACCATTGCGGCGGCAGGGATCCGGGTGGCGGTTTTCAACCCCTTCCGTCCCCACGTCAACGGGATGCTCAACTACCGCGATCACCGCAAAATCTGTGTGATTGACGGCAACGTTGGCTTTACCGGCGGCATTAACCTGGCGGATGAATATATCAACGTCTATCCCAAGCACGGGCACTGGAAGGATACGGCCGTGATGCTCAAGGGGGAGGCGGTGTGGGGCCTGACGCTGATGTTCCTCCAGCTCTGGGGCTTCACCGCGGGCGAGATGCCGGAGTTTGACCGGTACCGCCCCACCGAGCGCTACCCCGGGGATGGGTTTGTGCAGCCCTTCGGCGATTCCCCGCTGGACGATCAGAACGTTGCGGAGGACGCCTATATGCAGATCATCAACGGCGCGACCGATTATGTATACATCACCACCCCCTATTTAATCCTGGATAACGAGATGGTCAACGCGCTTTCCATGGCGGCGCGCAGCGGCGTGGATGTGCGGATTATGACCCCGCATGTGCCGGATAAATGGTTTGTGCATCCGGTTACCCGCTCCTTTTATCTGCCGCTCATCCGCGCAGGGGTCAAGATCTATGAATACACGCCCGGCTTTGTGCATGCGAAGATGTTTGTCGCCGACGATAAGGTTGCCATCGTCGGCACAACCAACATGGACTACCGCAGCTTCTACCTGCACTTTGAGTGCGGGGTGGCCTTTTATTTTTCAAGCGTCGTCGGCGAGGTGAAGGAGGACATCCTCTCTACCCTAAAGCGCTGCCAGCTCGTTAGTGAAAAAGAGGCGTATTCCTCCTTCCCGGTCCGGATGGGGCGCGCCCTGCTGCGTGTCTTTGCGCCGCTGATGTAGCGGCCGGAACAAAAGGGAGGAACCTGTTTTGAAAACGGCGGTTTTGATTTTCCTGTCCTTCTGCGTCTATAGCTTTTTGGGATGGGTTTGTGAAACCCTCTACTGCTCGGCGGGCCGGCGGCAGTTTGTCAACCGCGGCTTTCTGGCTGGACCGGTCTGTCCGGTCTATGGGTTCGGGGCGTTGGCGGTGCTCTATCTGTTGGGCCCCTTCACCCGCTGGCCGGTTTTGCTTTTTTTAACGGCGATGGTTGTCACCAGCGCGCTGGAATATCTCACCGGGCTGCTGCTGGAACGGCTGTTCCACACCAAGTGGTGGGACTATTCCGGCCGGCGCTTTAACCTGCATGGGCGGGTCTGCCTGCGCAATTCCCTGCTGTTCGGGCTGATTGCAACCGTCATGGCGCTCTTTATCGATCCGGCCGTGCAGCGGGAGCTTTGGCGGCTGCCGCTCCCGGCCGCGGCGGCGCTGGCTTTCCTGTTGGCCGCCGTTTTTCTGGCGGATACGGTGCGTTCGGCGCGCAGCGCCTTCGCTCTCAGTCAGAAAGCCGAACAGCTCGCCGCCCTGCGCGCCGAGCTGCGGGAGAAAAGCGCCGCCTACCGGGAAACGTTGCAGCAGGCCGTTCAGCAGCATGCCGGCGGCAGCGAAGAGCTGCGGGCGGCTATCCGGGAACGGCTGGCTTCCCTGCCTCGGTTTGAGGGGAGCGAGGAGCTGCGGGGCTTAATCCGCGAAAAGCTGGACAGGCTTCCTCCGCCTGAGAAGCATGGCGAACCGCTCTCCGAAGCGCTGCGGGCGCGCCATGAGGAGCTGCGGCAGCGTGCGGATGCGCTGCACGGCCGGATTGATCAGCTCAGTTTGCGCCGCCGCGAGCTGGCCGGTTCCGTCCGCCGCCACCGCCGCCTGTTGACCGCCTTTCCCCGGATGCGTTCTTTAAAGCATGAAGGGGCTTTGGAGGAGCTGCGCGCAGCGCTGGAGGAAATTCAGGAGCGCCGCGGCGGGAAGAAGGATTGAACGCTAACGGAATGGTGAAGAATATGGTTGGGAGGTTCCAAATGGGAAAGGTATTGTGCTATATCTATCCGGAAATGGCGGATTTTGAGGTCAGCCTGCTGCTGCACCAATTGAGAAAGGCCGGGGGGCGGGAGATCGTCGCCGTTTCGGAGGGCTTGGAGGAAGTAACCGCGCAATCCGGGCTTCGGTATCTCCCGGATAGGAGGATAGCCGAGATACAGGATCTGGAGGGGATTGAAGCGCTGCTCATTCCGGGCGGGCCTATTTGCAACGAGCAGAACGCTATCTGTCCCTTGGCCCGCCGCATGCTGGAGAGCGGGAAGCTGGTGGCCGCTATCTGCTTCGGGCCGCAGTTTTTGGGACGCGCGGGCATGTTGGATCGGTACCGTTATACCACCTCCTGCTCTGTCGGGGAAATCCGGCGGCTGGGCTGCGCGGATCCCTTTAACCGGGCGAATTTTGTTCACAGGCGGACGGTTGCAGACCGCAACCTCATCACCGCCCAGGGCTATGCGTTCGTGGATTTTGCGATGGAGGTATGCCGCTATCTCGCCGTTTTTGAGAATGAAGAACAAGCCTATGAACGGCTGGGACGGGTGAAGGAAAGCGCGCCGGATTGACGGTGCTTTCGGAAGAGATCCCTCCCCGGTCTCTCGAACCGGGCGGAGCGCCATCGAACAGGGGAAAAAGTTACAGAAAAATGGGCCTTAGCGCTTTACAAAGGCTGAAATAAGTGGTAAAATAACGTTTGTATGACCGTTTTCGCAGAACAGTGGATTTTCGCCGGTTGCCGCGGCGGATACACCTCGGGCCCTGTCCTATGATTACCGGTTAAAGATTTTGAAAGAGGTGCAATCGCTTATGATGAGAAAAGAGGAGAAGCAGGAAGTCATCCTGCAAAACGCTACCCACGAGGGCGATACCGGTTCCCCGGAGGTACAGATCGCTATCCTGACCAAGCGCATCAACGACCTTCAGGAACACTTTAAAGAGCACAAGAAGGATCACCATTCCCGCCGCGGCCTGCTGCGGATGGTTGGCCGTAGGCGCAACCTGCTCAACTACCTGCAAAAGAAGGACATTGTGCGTTACCGCGCGCTGATTGCCAAGCTCGGCATCCGTAAATAGTTCCGGCATAACAGAAGGCAGGAGCGGGTTGTCCGCCCTGCCTTTCTGTGCATTATATCCAATCCCTTCGGTTCGCTGCGGGCGCACTGCCAGGGCCTTCCGGCGGAAGGCCGCGGCCGTGGGCGGCTTTAGCAGTAAATCGGCGGCCCGTATCTTATCCGCCGGGCCGCGGATTCATTGCTAAAACGCGCCTGCCGCCCGTTTCACATTTTGATCGTTTAGGAGGCAGTAAGATGTTTGAAAATTTCCGCGTGTTCAAAACACAGTTCGCCGGCCGGGAAATTTCCTTTGAAACCGGCATGATGTGCGGCCTTTCCAGCGGATCCTGCTTGGTCCGCTGCGGGGAAACCACCGTTCTCTGCAACGTCACCATGGCGCAGAAGCCGCGCGATGGGATCGACTTTTTCCCGCTCTCGGTCGATTTTGAAGAGAAGCTCTATTCAGTCGGCAAAATCCCCGGATCCTTCCTCAAGCGGGAGGGACGTCCAAGCGACAAGGCTATTCTCGCCTCCCGCCTGGTGGACCGCCCCATCCGCCCGCTTTTCCCGAAGGATATGCGCAACGACGTCTCGGTTGTGATGACGGTGCTCTCGGTGGATCCGGACGTTCAGCCGGAGGTGCTCGGCCTGTGCGGCGTCTCCTTTGCGCTCTCGGTTTCGGATATTCCTTGGAACGGGCCGGTCGCCGGCTGCAACGTGGGCCTGGTGAACGGCGAAATCGTCCTCAACCCCAACGAGGAGCAGCGCAAAAAGACCGATCTGGACCTGACGGTTGTCGCCAGCCGGGATAAGATCGTCATGATCGAAGCGGGCGCAAACGAGGTGGAGGATGAGACGATGCTTTCCGCCATCGCCACCGCGCAGGAGGAGCTGCGCAAGATGGTCGGCTTCATCTCGGACGTCCAGAAGGAAATCGGCAAAGAGAAGAAAACCTTTGAATCCAAGGAGGTCCCGCACGATCTGTTTGAAGCCGTTCGGGCTTATGCGGAGGATCGCGTCGGTCCGGCGCTGCTCTCGGATGATAAGACGGTGCGCGACCAGAACCTGGCGCCGGTGATTGAAGATATCCACCAGCGGTTTGATCCGGAGTATCCGGAGCAGGAAGCGATCATTGACGAGGCTATCTATAAGCTGCAAAAAACGATCGTCCGCAACTGGCTCAAGCAGGGCAAGCGCGTGGACGGGCGCGGGCTGGACGACATCCGCCCGCTGGATGCGCGCGTGGGGCTTATCCCGCGCGTACACGGCAGCGGCATGTTTACCCGCGGCCAGACCCAGGTGCTCACCATTCTGACCCTCGGCCCGGTTTCCGATGCGCAGATCCTCGACGGGATCGACGGCGAGGACTCCAAGCGCTATATGCACCAATACAACTTCCCCTCCTACTCGGTGGGCGAAACCCGGCCCTCCCGCGGCCCCGGCCGGCGCGAAATCGGCCATGGCGCTCTTGCGGAGCGCGCGCTGCTCCCGGTCATTCCGCCGGTGGAAGAGTTCCCCTATGCGTTGCGCCTCGTTTCGGAGGTGCTCTCCTCGAACGGATCCACCTCCCAGGGCTCGATCTGCGCCTCCACCCTCGCGCTGATGGATGCGGGCGTTCCGATCAAGACCCCGGTTGCGGGCATCTCCTGCGGCCTCATCACCGATGAGGACGGGAGCTGGATGACGATGGTGGACATTCAGGGCCTGGAGGACTTCTTCGGCGATATGGACTTTAAGGTTGGCGGCACCCATAAGGGCATCACCGCTATCCAGGTGGATATCAAGGTGGATGGGCTCACCCTCGACATCATCCGCGAGGCGTTTGAAAAGACCCGCAAGGCCCGCCTGCACATTTTGGACGATATCATGAAGCCGGTGATTGCCGAGCCGCGCGCAGAGCTCTCCAAATATGCGCCCAAGATGCTTTCGATGAAGATCGATGTAGACAAGATCCGCGAGGTCATCGGTTCGGGCGGCAAGGTCATTCAGAAGATCTGCGCGGAGTGCGACGTTAAGATCGACATCGAGGAGGACGGCAGCGTTTTCGTCTCGGCGATTGACATCGACAATGCCCGCCGGGCGATCAACGTCATCAACACCATCGTGAACGATCCCGAAATCGGCGCGCTTTATAAGGGCCGCGTCACCCGGATCATGAACTTCGGGGCCTTTGTGGAGATCGCTCCCGGCAAGGAAGGGCTCTGCCACATCTCCAAGCTGGAGAACCGCCGGGTTGAGAAGGTGGAGGACGTCGTCAACGTAGGCGATGAGGTCGTGGTCATGGTGACCGAGATCGATCCGCAGGGCCGCATCAACCTCTCCCGCCGCGACGCGCTCGCCAAGCTCGCCGAAAAGAAAGGCGCGAAATAAAAAATAGGCGCTGAAAGCGGCTATTTTACGGCCAGCTGCCTCGGTTGCCGCGCGAGCGGCGAGAGGCAGGGCCAACGATTGATTTTTTATAGCTGCGCTATAAAAAATAGGCGCTGAAAGCGGCTATTTTACGGCCAGCTGCCTCGGTTGCCGCGAAAGCGGCGAGAGGCAGGGCCAACGATTGATTTTTTATAGCTGCGCTATAAAAAATAGGCGCTGAAAGCGGCTATTTTACGGCCGTTTGCCTCGGTTGCCGCGAAAGCGGCGAGAGGCAGGGCCAACGATTTTGTAGTTACAGCAAAAGGGGCAGGCCCAGCCGGGCTTGCCCCTTACGTTTTTTATCCTTTTCCGGAGAGCCTGATCCCTTCCGCCGGGTCTAACAGGAATAGAACCGCCGCCCTCTGTTTCTGAGCTCCAAACCATTTAAGTGCTTTTAGAGCCTGGCTGCGGCGGGCCTTGGGAGGAGTCCGGCGGTTACAATAGCAAAAACGGCGCTTCGGCAGCATCCGTAGCTGGAATGGGCACGGTGCGGCAGATGTCGTTATAAAAGGCCACATAGGCCGGATAGAGACGCCGCAGCGTCGCATAGAGCGGCGGCATATCCAGCACGGCCTTGATTTCCGGGAAGGCGGAGGAGAGCTCGAAGAGCGCCACGGCCATGCTCTCATCAAAAAAGCAGAACTCCCCCAGAAATTCGCCGAATGCGGCGGCTACGGCGGTCAGATACCGCTCCGCAACCGCTTCATGTACCGCCAATAGGCGGCCCGATGCAACATCGGTCAGGAATATCCCGTCCAGCAGCGGCGTCCAGGCCAACACCTTTCCCTCCGGGGAGCGCTGCGGAGGCAAAAATTCCCCGAAATATTTTGGGAGTAGGAGCTTCCCGCTGCGTTCCAGCTCCGCCAGCCGGCGGCGAAGGCTTTCGCAATGCCGTTCGTGCCGCTCCAAGCTGCGGCGCAGCGTTTCATACTCCCTGAAAAGCGCAAGATCTTCCTGCAAATTCCCTTCACCTCTTTTTCTCCTATTATAGCGGAACTTGTAAAATAATACAATACTAAAGTATTTATATATTTGAGATAAAGAAGCATATTCTAATACTTAGGAGGGATTGGAATATGTTTTCGGAGCGGATAAGGCTGTTGCGCAAATCCTACAACTACAATCAGACGGAGCTGGCGGCGCGGCTGGGAGTATCGAAGCAAAGCGTTAGCAATTGGGAGAACGGTAATATTCTTCCATCGATTGATATGCTGATCAAAATGGCGAATCTTTTCAGCGTTTCCACCGATTATATTTTGGGCCTGGATAACCGCCTGACCATCGATGTTGCCGGCCTGACGGTGGAAAAGGTCTCCCATATCCAACAGATCATCAACGATATGCGCAGTTAAAAAAGGGGCTATAAAAACGCAAAAGCGTTTTTATAGCCCCTTTTTGAAAGAACGCGCCGAGCCGGGGGACGGCGGCCCGGATACGCAGCCGCCGTTTTTCCGGATTCTGCAAACCGGAGGACGTTTTTAAATACGTCCTCTGAAGGCCCGCGCTTTGACGCTGGCAGAGTACGGCTTAGGCTATTTCACGAAGGGGGAAATGCGCGCGTCGTTCTGGCGGTGCGCTTCCTCCATGACCGCCATTTGGCTCGACACCTGCGCATGGGTGATCGGGAAGGGCGCGCCGTTGGCGAGCGTTTCATACAGGCGGTTGTAGAACTGCAGGCCCTTGTAATTGAAGTCGTCCACCTCGTCGCCGGCGGCCTCCCAATCCCCGGTGTGCAGGGTGAGCTTCTCGCGGCAATAGATAGGCTCGCCCTTTTCATCGCGCAGCGGCTTATCGGTCAGCTTCTGCTCCGGCTCATCCGCCTCCACATAATATTTCCATTCCAGCTTTTTGGTCGTTCCCTTGAGGGAGCCCAGGGTCCCCTGCACCAGATAGGTGTAATCCGAGAAAGCGTTGGTGCTGGTGATCTCAATATCCAGCACAGGAGCGTTTTCCGCCTGGAGGAGCACCTTGACATAATCCTCGGCGTCGCCATAGGTGTGCGCGCGATCGAAGGCCGCCGTTACCTGGACCTCCTTCGGGAAGCCCATCAGGTCAAGGGCTTGATCGACCGGGTGCGGCCCGGTATTGAGGAGGCTTCCCGCCTTGAAGCGCTGAATGGTCTGCCAGTCCCAGCGGCGGGCGAAGCCGCTGTAATTCAGGCTGACCTGGACAATCCGTCCGAGCACGCCGGAGGCGATAACCTCCTTGAGCTTGAGATAAGAGGGGGCAAAGCGGTACTGCTGGAACACATGATAGAAGCAGCCGTGTTCCTCTGCCGCTTTCACGCCCGCCTCAAATTCGGCGGGGCTGCTGGCGGCGGGCTTCTCGCTCAGGACGTTGAAGCCATGCTCCAGCAGCTCCTTGGAAATCGGGGCGTGATCCATGCTGAACGAGGCGTTGACAACAAAATCAATGTCAGTGCGGCCATAGAGCTGGGCGTGGTTTTCCAGCGCTTCCGCCTTGGTTTCCGCCTGAATCATTTCGCGGCGTTGTGCGTCCGCATCCGCAATGGCGACGATCTCATACTTCTCCGGCAGCTGTTCGAGCAGGTGCTTATGAATGTTGCGGCCGCTGCGGCCATAGCCGATAATGGCGACACGGAATTTTTTCATGGGAGTCGTTCCTTCCTTTCCGGTTTCTTTTGTTTCTTAAAGCCCGCGCATGAACTCCAGATAGCCCGGCAGCGCGACCGAGGGATCGGGCAGCTCAGGATGCCACTTTTTCTCCCATTCGAGCGAGAAATAGCCGTCGTAGCCATCCGCCTGCAAGGTTTTCACAATATCGGCAATTGGGATATCGCCCTCCCCGACCAAGCAGAGGTCGAAGCGGCCGCCGTTCCGCTTGTGATCCTTGATGTGGGTGTGCTTGATATAGGGCTTCACCTGATCATAAAAGGCGCGCCAGCCGTCGCCATAGGTCTTATCGGAGTGCTCGATATCCCAAAGTATACCAAATTCCGGGCGATCCTTTAACTGTCCGGCTACGCCGCAGACGGCCTCGATCGTGTTGAAGTTCCCATGCACCTCCAGCAGCACGCCGACGCCCTTGCCCTCGGCATACTCGCAGAGCATGCGGATCCCCTTCGCCGCCTGGCTGATAACATGCTCCCGCACCTCTTCGCCCGCTATCTGATCGCCAAAAACGCGGATATAGGGGATACCCATCCGCTGGCAGACGTCGATAGCTTTTTTGCCTTCGTCCACCGAAGCCTCGAAGGCGCCGTCGTCGTGGAACTTTGCCGAGGTGCCGAAGCCGCAGATTTTCAGGCGGCGGCTTTCCATTCTTTTTTTGGTCGTTTCGGCGTTTTCAGGGAAGAAAAGCGGGATCTCCTCCGCGCGCATCTGCCCGTCAATGCCGCGGATTTCCAGCGCCTCAAAGCCGAGGCGCTCTGCTTCCTCAACAATTTTGTCGAAGCTCCAATCCGGGCAGCCGAGGGTTGTAAATGCCAGTTTCATGGGGCTAACCTTCCTTTCTTATCACGGCCCGGCAACAGGCTGCCCACAGAAGATGCGCGAGGAACCGAAGGTTCTTAGAACCCTCGGTTCCTTGAACGCATTCGCGGAGCCTTCGGTTCCCGGCATCCTGTGGGCAGCCCGTTTTTAGGCCATTGTTTCCAGCATGGGGAGCGTTACCTCATAGCGCAGCTTTTCGCCGTTTTTCCAGCGGGTAAATTCCTCCAACATGCAGTCCGGCATGCCGAGCACTTCGCTGGCCGCATAGCCTGCGATATGGGGAAAAAGCGTTACATTCGGGAGGGACCAGAAGGGGCTGTCCGCCGGGACAGGCTCCGGCCAGGTGACATCTAGAACGGCCTGCCGTTCCGGCTTTTCGCGCAGCGCCCGGCAGAGATCCGCCTCCACCACCTGCGCGCCGCGGCCGGTGTTGATAAAAGCGGCGTTGTCCTTCATCCGGGAGAAGAGGGAGTAATCCAGCATCCCCACCGTCCGTTCGTTGTTGGCGATGTGGTTGGAGATGGTCTGGCACTCGGAAAAGACTTCCTCCAGGCTACAGAGCCGGACTCCCAGCTCCTTCGCCCGGTTCTCTGGAAGGAAAGGATCATAGACCAACACCTCAACGGGGTAGCCGCGCAGCATTTCAATGACCAGCGAGCCGATCATACCGGCGCCCAGAATGCCGATCTTCGTCCCATAGGTACCGGGGAAATGTTCGGTTGCCAGCACCTTTCCGGCCCGGAACCCTTCCTCGCGGTAGAGGCGGGCGGCCTGGAAAGCCCCCTTGTTGGCGAATACGATGCAGCTAACGGTGAACTGTGCGACCGGGCGGCACATCGCCCCCCAGGCGCTGACGACGCGGATCCCGTTTTGGAGGAACGGGCGGGCGAAGCCCTGCACCGACCCGGCCGCATAGAAGAGGATTTTCAGGTTGGGGAAATAGGCGCGCAGCTCGCCGCCCGTAAAGGGGACCATTCCCCAGGTGGAGAGCATGACCTCGCACTCTTTTAGGAATGCGCGGTTTTCTTCCAGATTGCCCGCATGGATAACCGGCGGGCAAATTTCCAAAAGCTCCATAAAGCGCTCCCGGCGTCCTCCGGCATAGACATAGTTTAGGCGGCTGCTCCCTTCTTCGCAGACAAAGCATCCCTTCATCGGCTTTCTCCCTCCGTGGTTGATTATTGGTTGGCGATCAGCCGGTCATAGGCGGCTTGGTAGGTAGCGACGACATCCTCAATGCCCATCGATTTGAGGGTATCCATATAGGCGGGGAATTCCGCGTCGATGTTGCTGCCGTCGAAGGTCCATTTCTGGAGCTGTTCGAGCATATGGGTGCGGATGGGCGGGTATTTGGAGTTTACCAGATCCAATTCCGCTTCGGTGAAGCTCAGAGCGGGCAGCTTCGGATTCAGCTTGTTGACAACGCCCGCTTCATTGTAGAGGGCCCCGGTCTTCTGGCCTTCCTCGTCCATCATGAAGTTCTCATAGGAGGCGTCGTGCAGGTAGCCGATGTCATTGATCATGCCGCCCTCGTTGCGGATAAAGACGTTGATCGGATCGGCGGCCTTGAGGACCTTGTCCGTGTAAACGGGTTCGCCGTTTGCATCCAGGGTGTAATCGTCGTCATAGACGCCGTAGGTCGAGAGACGGCGGCCTTCCTCGGTCCACCAGAAGTTCATATACTTCATCGACGCTTCCGGATTCGGGTTGTTGACCGAGATGGCCCAGCCGGCGCCGTCGAGCTTATCGCGGGAAGCCACTTCCCACTGATCGCCGTTGGAGTCGGTCGGGGGCAGCATGCCAACGAGCTTAAAGCCGGGAACCGTTGGCGAGATCTTCGGGTTGTAGCCGCTGGTGGAGGGGATCCAGTCGTGGATAGCGCCGCCGTTGTTCTCCGGGAAGAGCATATCGCGGGACTGGCCGCCGCGGGTAAAGATCTCCTTGTCGATGAGGCCCTCGGCATACCACTGGCTGACGCCCTTGATAGCTTCCTGATATTGGGGGGTATACAGGCCGATTGCAACCTTGCCGTCTTTGCCGAGGTGCCAGTAATCGCTGACGCCGAACAGGGCCAGAACGCTGAGCACCTTGTTATCGGTAGCGCCGCTCAGGCGGGTAAAGATACCGACCTCGTCCTTCTGGCCGTTGCCGTTGGGGTCCTCGTTGACAAAGGCGGTCAGCACGTCGTGGAACTCATCCACCGTTTTGGGAACTTCAAGATTCAGCTTATCCAGCCAGTCCTGACGGATGAACCATGCCTCGGAAAGCAAATCCTCATAGACAAAGGGAACCTGATAGATGTTCCCATCCGCCGCGGTGATAGCGCCGAGAATATCGGGGTTGGCGTCGAGCACCGCCTTGAAGTCCGGCGCATATTGCTCAATGAGATCGTTCAGCGGCATGAACGCGCCTTCCATGCCATATTGATTGATAAGGTTGCGGTTGCCGCCTACCATATCGGGAATATCCTTCGAGGCGATCATCAGGTTGAAAGCCTGGGTGGAGTCGGTCTCCATCGGCGAAGCGGTGCCTTTGAGGGTGACACCGGTGATCTCGGCGGCCTTGTTGATAATCGACCAGTTGCCATCCTGGAGCACCTGGGTATTGCCCCAGTGGATGTGGGCTGTGAGGGTAATCGGCTCCTCGGAGCAGGGATAGGGGGCTTCAATCTCATCCAGGCTGCCGGCGGCTTGGCTGGAGGAGGCGGGAGCGGAGCTCTCCGGAGCAGCCGAGCTGGCCGGCGCAGAGGATGCGGCCGGAGCGGAGGAAGCCGGCGCGCTGGAGGCGGAGGGAGAGCCGCTGTTGCAGGCGCACAGGCTCAGGCTTGCCGCTGCCAGCAGGGATAAAACGCGGAGTGTATTTGCTTTTTTCATCCTTGTCTTCCTTTCTGATTGCGTCGCGCACAGAAACGCGCGGCGGTTTCTATAGATTGGCAACGCCGCCGGGGCGGCGTAATACCCACAAGAGGGGCTTCAACCCTTGACCGCGCCCACGGTCATGCCCTTGACGAAAAACCTTTGTACGAAGGGATAGACGGCGATCATGGGGAGAATGGCGATGACGACGATGGCGTAGACCAGCGTTTCGCGGGTGAAATCGAAGGCGCCGCCCATGTCGATGGAGGCCAGCATTTTGTTCTCGACGATCAGCTTTTTCAGAAGCACCTGTAGCGGAATCTTATTGATGTCCTTGAGCAGAATCATCGCCCAGAAGTAGCCGTTCCAGCGGTCAATGGCGCAATATAGGGTGATGGTGGCCAGCATGGGCTTTGCGAGCGGCAGCATAATCTGAAGGAAAATACGGAAGTTGGAGAGTCCGTCCAGCTTGGCGGATTCCTCCAGCTCCACCGGCAGCCCTTCAAAATAGGTGCGCATGATGATGATATAGAAGGCGGAGCAGGCAAAGCCGAAGATGATGCCGACCCGGCTGTTCATGAGTCCCAGCGAGTCCATGTTAAGATAGAAGGGGATCATGCCGGCCTGAAACCACATGGTGAAGGAAACGATCATCCCCACCAGGCGGCGGCCCTTGAGCCGCTTGCGGGAGATGGCGTAAGCGCCCATCGACATGATCGAAAGGCTGGCCAGGGTGCCGAAGAAGGTGTAAAAGAGGGTGTTGCCATAGGAATGCCAGAAATGATCGATCGTTTGGATTTTCGCATAGGCTTTCAGGTTCATATCCACCGGCCAGAGTACAACATTGCCCCGGATGACCTGGGATCCTTCGCTGATGGACGCAATAAAGGTATAGTAGAGCGGATACAGCGTCACCACAATGACAAGCGAAAGCAGGATGATGTTAAACACATTGAAAACCGCTTCGCCCTTTGTCCGTTTAAGCATATTTCTTCCCCCCCTTTTTTTACCAAAGCCCGGTTTCGGTCAACCGGTTGCTGACTTTATTGGCGATGAGCACCAGGACGAGCGCAACGACCGAGTTGAACAGCCCGACCGCGGTCGCATAGTCGTAACGCCCCTCTACAATGCCGGAACGGTAGACATAGGAGTTGATGACGTCGGCCGTTTCATAAACGCCGGGGTTATATAAGAGGATAATCGCCTCATAGCCGACGTTTAGGATGCCGCCGAGCTGCACCAGCAGCATGACCACAATGGTGGGCAGCAGTCCGGGCAGGGTAATGTGCAGGAACTGCTTCCAGCGCCCGGCCCCGTCCACCCGCGCGGCCTCATAGAGATCCTCTGAGATGGAGGTCAGCGCGGCGATATAGACAATAGAGCCATAGCCGGTGTTTTTCCAGATGTTCATCAGCAGGTAAATGGGGACGAACATTTCCGGTTTGGAAAGGAAATAGACAGGTTCCCTCCCAAAGAACTGCAAAATGGCGTTTACAACGCCGCTGGTGGGCGAAAGGAAGCTCGTCAGCATGCTGCAAACGACAACCGTCGAGATGAAATGCGGAATATAGCTGATGGTTTGAACCGCCTTTTGGAATTTGCGGGCGCGCAGCTCATTGAGAAGAACGGCGAGCAGAATGGGCGCCGGGAATCCAAAGACCAAGGTGCTGAGGCTGATGGTCAGCGTATTCCGGATCACCCGCCAGGCATAAGGCCCGGTGAAGAACTCGGTAAAATACTGAAAGCCGACCCATTTGCTGTCCCAGATCCCTTTAAAGGGGCTATAGTCCTTAAAGGCGATGAGCAGGCCGGTCATCGGCTTATAGGCAAAGAGAAGGTAGAACAACAGCATGGGGACAAGCATGAGATAGAGATCATATTCATTGCGGAGATACTTCCCAAAGGAGCCGCGCCTTTTGACCGAAACCGCCGGGCGGCTGCCCTCTGCCTTTTGTGCACTGGTTTGAAGCATGCCTTTCCATTCCTCCTAAAATCCGTATTCCTAAGCATGGCCAAGCCGAACTATGATATATTTTACAAAAACATACTATCATCCGCCTGGTTACATGTCAATTTTCAATAATTACGAATGACGATTGCCTAAAAAAATCACCATTTTCTATGATCGAAAGGGCTGGAAAGGGGAAAATCGTAAGTTTTGAAGAGAAGATACCGCCGCTTTATTGCGGCCATAGACGCTGGAGGGCAGTTGGTTTTGGAGCGCAAGCCTTACGGAAAGCGGAAAAGGCTTCGCCCATCCAGTGAAATGCTGCTGGATGGGCGAAGCCTTTTGCTCCGGTCCGCAGGCGTTCAGCGGCCGGAAAGGTGTTCGCGGATATACTGGCCGGGAGAGAGGCCGCTGAATTTTTTAAAAATCCGGATCAGCGTGTTGACGTTCCCGATCCCTACCTGTTCGCCGAGGGCGGAAAGTTTCATGTCGGGATCTCCCTTCAACAGCTCCACCGCGCGTTCAAAGCGGATCTTTGAGATATAGTCCTTAAAGTTGTCCTGCATGGTGGATTTGAACAGGGTGGACATGTAGTTGGGGGAAAGATTGAAATGCTCGGCCAGCGTCAGGAGCGAAAGATCGGTTTGCAGATTGGCCGCAATGTAGGCTTTAAGCTGCTGTTCCAGATTTTCGGCCTTTTGAACCTGGGTGCTTTGCACCGCTTCCAGAATCCGATCGAACAGGCGCAGCGTATAGTCCCGCAGCGCGCCGCTGCTTTCACACAGCTTAAATTCCAAGAAAACCATCTCGTCCGGCTGGACAATCCGCTTCATGTCCAGGCCCATCTGTTGGAGAATGCGGTTGACGGTGTTGACCAGCGCAAAGGTGAAGAGATCCCGCCCCTCGTTGGTTTGAAAGGCGCGCTGGGCATATTCTTCAAAGATATAATCCAGCAGCCGGCGGACCTCTTTTTCGTCCCCCTGTTCCACCGCCTCGATCAGCTTGAGCTCGTTGTGGATGGGGTAGACGATGATCTCGGCGGGAAGCTGTAGATAATCGTTGTAATCATAGACGCTGCGCGGCGGCATGCGGCGCTTATTTTCTACAATGCGGTTTACCGCGACAAAGGCCGGGCGCAGTTCGGCAATGCCGCAGCAGCGTTGACCAACATAGGCGGTGATGCCCTGGAAGAAGGCCGTATCGATAAAGGTGACGATCTCTTGAAGCGCCTCTTTCAAGGGGTGCAAGTCAGGATCCTGAATGATGAAGCAGAGCCTTCCGGAATAATTGAGCACCTTTTCGGCGGTATAGCGGGCGCGGATTTGCTCGTCCAGCACCGCTATCAGCTCTTCCGGCAGCTCGAACAGAACGGGTACGGTCGCCCCATCCAGCCATTCCAGCTGATATTTTTTCAAATCGTCCATGAGGGTATCCTGGTTGCAGGTATCCTGCAAGATGCTGTTGACCAGATCGGTTTTCAGCGTGCTGGCGTTTTCCTCCAGCTTGGCCACCAGCTCTTGATTGCGGCTGCGGATTTCTACCACATTCTGCGCGATATAATCCATCTCATTCTGAAAGTCCTTGGAAGGGTTGTCGTTGACCTCGAAAGAGAGAAAGGTGTCTATCAGCCGCTCAATGGGGCGGTACAGCCGGACGGAGAACAGCGCTATCATGCCGAAGGCCAGCAGGCAGACGGCCACCACGAGGATTCCCATCCGCAGCAGGAGGGAGGCCGTTTGTATGGCGACGGGAGGTTCGGTCAGATAATAATAGTAGGTCAGGTCCAGCCGGCTCGATCGCATCCACCGGTAGGAGACGCCCTCTATCCGGCTCTCCTGAAGCGCGCGGCCGGTTCCCTCCTCCGGAAAAGAAAGCGGAGAGGGGAGGCCGGTGCGCAGGTCGATCATTTTGTCGTCCTCCACCTGAAATTCGATGTGCATATCCGGATCGATCGGATAGAGGTTCAACGCCGGACGGTCGGCATAAACGCCGACGATCATGCGGCTGCCGACATAGTCCTTTTGGGTGAGGTAGATGATTTTCTCGTCGGTAAGGATGAAGCGATCGTTGCGCGAGGAGTGCAGGCTGTCGATCACCGATCGGTAGAACGCCGGGCTTAGTTTAAGCTGATCGAGCAGCGAGGAGAGGGAAAGGGAGCTCAGGCTGGAGACGGCCGTATCGTCCCCGCTTTTGTGCGCGACAAACGTATAGCTGCCGCTGGAGGATACATTGTTCGCCAGGCTTGCAAACTCCTGAAGGTCCTGAAAGAGCGCGGTCATCTGCGGGTAATAGGTGGTGTGGGAACTGAAGGCGAATTGATCGAGGGTGCGCAGGGACTTTATCTTCTGCGCCATGAGCTGCATGCTTTTGAAGGCGTTGTCGCAGCTCATGGCATAAGCGGAAAAGCTCTCGTCGCTATAAGCCTCCAGCCGTTCCTTGGTGTCATATTGAATATAGAGGAGGAATCCGGAAAAGCAAGCGAGAATGAGCAGGCAAACGATGAACGAATAGGTCAACAAAACCCGGTTAAAAAAAGACCTTTTCATAATCCCTCCTCCAAACGGCGCTGCCGTCCATAGGGCGGTAGATAAGCGCTGGAAAATCGAACCGAATAGTAGCGCTAAGGAGAACGCCTATTCCACCTGAAGTCTGTCTGAAAGATTGCGCGCTGAGAATCAAGCGTCCGGCTTTTGCAGAAAAGTGTAGGTTTAATAACGACATTCTTTGTCCTCTTAACCGATACTTTTCCGCATTATACGGAAAAGTATCGGTTTTTTGTGTTTCACGAACGTACAACAACCCGTTTAACAAACCTACACTTTTTACAAAGATTCTAGCCCAGGCTATCAAAATTGAGTCCCGCCATGTCGCCGATGGGCAGCGAGAAGAGGATGCCGGCCTTTTCGGTGGACAGACCGGCCACACGGTTGATCTCCTGCATCAGCCCCTGCTTGATGGAACGCGGGACGATGATGGCGATGATCTCCTTCTCCGGCTGGATGGTAAAGCCGAGGAGATTTTCCGCATCCTCAAAGCCGACCCGCCGCGCATGCAGGACGGTTCCGCCGCGCGCGCCCACCTTTTTGGCGGCTGCCATCACTTCGTCGGTATAGCCGTGGTTGAGGATGGTTAAGATCAGATCGCATTGTTTCTCACCCTGCATAATATCCTCCTCTTTTGAATCGTCAGAATGTTCGTGCTTGCAGAGCACGCGCTGCACCTGCCCGCTCACGCCGGTCAGCGGAATGGTGAACAGGATTCCCTTGCCGGGATTGTGCAATTGGAACTGATCGCTGGCCTTGCGGATAAGCGGCTTCACCCGGAAGGCGGGGATCATGGTGAAAACAACGTCCTTTTCGGTCTCTCCGATTCCGAGATAATCTAAAATTTCGGAATTGGCGGTGCCAAGACCCAGGCAGTTGTAGTTGAAGTGCAGCTGTTCGCTGCGGTAAAGATCCACCACGCGGGCGCCTTTTCCACGATCCACAATCGTAACCATGAGCTGGATTTTCTGATCAATGGGCATGGCCGGCATGCGGCTCCTCCTCTCCTTGCTCTAAGTCGTCGGTGTAATCGATGATTTCATCAAACAGATCCTGCTGCTCCTCCGGCGTCAGGTCGGCGGCGCGGATATTCTTGCGCTTGCAGACAAGTCCTAAGAGCTGGATGGTAATCAGCGGCGTCATGGCGACCATGGCCACAATGCCGAAGGCGTCGGTTAAAATGTCGCCCCCCAAGCTCTCGCAGGCGCCCATGGCAAAGGGGAGCAGAAAGGTGGCGGTCATCGGCCCGCTGGCCACCCCGCCCGAATCGAAGGCGATAGCGGTGAAGATTTTGGGGACAATAAAGGTCAGCCCCAGGGCGAGCGCATAGCCTGGGATTAAGAACCAGAAAATGGAAATCCCGGTGATGACGCGCACCAGGGCCAGCCCGACCGATACCGCGACGCCGATGGACAGGCTGAGCTGCATCGCCTTCTGAGGGACGGCGCCGCCGGTCAGCTCCTCTACCTGCTTGTTCAGCACATGGACCGCCGGCTCGGCCGCGACGATGAAATAACCGATTATCATCCCCAGCGGGACAATCATCCATTCATGCTGCGCCATCTGCTCGCCGATGTAGTTGCCGGCCGGCATGAAGCCGACGTTGGCCCCCGTTAGGAAAAGCACCAGGCCGATAAAGGTGTAAACGATGCCGACCATGATTTTGATGAGCGGGTAGCGCCGCAGCCGCAGCCGCAGCAGCTGGAAGGCGGTGAAGAACAGGATGATAGGCGTTAAGCCGAAAAGTACCTCCCGGATGTAGGCGGGGAAACCAGCGGCGAATTGTTCGCCCACATCCTTGGAGGTGAACACGCGCGGAACGGTGAACGGCGTATAATCCACCTCGGTGGATTGGAAGCACATGCCCAGAAGGAGCACAGCCAAAATCGGCCCTACGCTACAGAGCGCGACGGTGCCGAAGTTGCTGTCCTCCTCATCGTTCTGCCGGGCCATGGAGGCGGTGCCGATGCCCAGGGCCATGATAAAGGGGACGGTGATCGGCCCGGTGGTGACGCCGCCTGAGTCGAAGGCGACCGCCAGAAATTCCCTGGGGATGAACAGGGCCAGCAGAAAGACCAGGAGATACAGCAGCACCAGCATGCGCGAGAGCGGCCAGCCGAAGCGGGTGCGCAGCATGGAAACCGCCAGAAAGAGCCCGACGCCGGCGGCTACCGTTAGGATAATCACCATATCGGGAACGGCGGGCACCTGCCGCGCGAGCACCGTTAGATCCGGCTCTGCGATGGTGACAACCACGCCGATGATAAAGCTGATGAGAAGGATAGGGCCCATCCGTTTGCTTTTGGCGATTTCACCGCCAATGCCGTCGCCCATCGGCATCATCGCCATATCCACGCCGAGGGAGAAGAAACCCATTCCCACAATGAGCATCACAGCGCCGAAGAGAAACAGCATCAGCGTGCCGATAGGCATGGGAGCGGTGGTAAAGGAAAGGATAAGGACGATCAGTGTGATGGGAAGCACCGAGGAGAGCGCTTCATTGATCTTTTCTTTTAGCTTTTTTTTCATTCATGCACCACTCTTTCCTGTCGGTTTGACGGCCGGATGAGAACCGGCCAGGCGGGATTTATCCGCAAAGATAATTTTATTTTATCATAAAACAAGAATTTGTGCAACAAGAAGCGGCCGGGCGTTTCTTCCGTTTTGGTGAATATGACGGCGATTCCTGTCGCCGCACCCGGTTTCTTTTTAGGATCCGGTTCTTCCGGCGAATCAGGATTTTCCCGGCGCTTTCTTCCGTCTGCGACGGCGGCAGGGGCTTTGAGAGGAAAGAAAGCGCCGCGCAGGAAAATCTTTCTGTGCGTTATCCTATAACTTCCTTCCCGTTTTATATAAAAGCCGGACAAAATAAAACGGAAACGAACGGCATGAAAACCGTTCAAACGATGAGGCCGCAGCTCCGGGGCGGGACTTCATCAGGAAGCGAACGCTTACAAAACCGCTAAGGAGGGCCTATCATGCTTGAATATTCCATGTTGTATCCCCGCGAAAGCGTTTCCCGGCGGGCAAAGCGTCTGGACGGTATCTGGAAATTTCAATTGGATCCCGCTGGAAAGGGAAAGGCGGCCGGTTGGGCAAACGGCCTGCCGTCGCCGGATTGGATCCCCGTTCCCTCCAGCTTTTCCGATCTGTATACGGATAAGCAGACGCGCGAGTATGCCGGCGATTTTTGGTATGAGACCCAATTTGTCATACCGGCAGATTGGGAGGGGCGCGAGATTGGCGTCCGGTTCGGCTGCGCGACGCACCGGGCGTCGGTATATCTGAACGGGCGGATAGCGGCTACCCATGAGGGAGGTTTTCTCCCCTTCTGCGCGCGCATTACCAGCCTGGCGCGCTATGGGGAGGAAAACCGGCTGGCCGTGTGCGTGAACAACGAGCTGAGCGAAACCACCCTCCCCTGCGGACGGACGGTAGAGCTTGCCGGGGGACGCAAAATCAACAAGCCTTACTTTGATTTCTTTAACTATTCCGGCTTGCAGCGCCCGGTTTACCTAACGGCGCTCCCCAGAGAATCGATCTTTGATTTCACCCTCTGCCCCCGCCTGGAGGGGACAGATGCCGAGGTGGACTATGAGATTGTCACCACCGGGGAGCATCCGGTAGAAATCGAGGTGCGGGATGCCTCCGGCGCCTTAGCCGCTTCGGCGAAGGGGAAGCGGGGCACGCTGCACATTCCCCATGCGCGGCTCTGGCGGGTTCGGGACGCCTACCTCTATCAGTTTACGATGCGCATCGCCGGGGAGAACGGGGTTATCGACGAATACAGCGAACCGGCCGGGATCCGGACGGTGGAGGTGCGCGGCGAGGACATCCTTCTCAACGGCGAACCGGTCTATCTCAAGGGCTTCGGCAAGCATGAAGACAGCGACACCGTCGGGCGCAGCTTCAGTCCGGCGGTGATGAAACGGGATTTTGAGCTCATGAAGTGGGTAGGGGCCAACTCCTTTCGTACCTCGCACTATCCCTACAGCGAGGAAATCCTTCAGGCCGCTGATCGGGAGGGATTCCTGGTGGTGGACGAGGTGGCGGCTGTGGGTATGTTTGAAAGCCTGATGAACTTTATGGAGGCCAGCACCGGAAAGCAGACGGCTTTTTTTGAAAAGCCCACGACCGCCGCGCTGCTGGAGAACCACCTGCGCGCGCTGGAGGAATTGATCACCCGCGATAAAAACCATGCCTCGGTCATTCTCTGGAGCCTTTTCAACGAGCCGGAAACCACCCATGCGGCCGCCGCTCCCTATTTTGAAACGGTATTCCGGCGCGCACATGAGCTAGACGCCCAAAAACGGCCGCGCACCTTTGCGTTGATTATGAATTCGCTGCCGCATACCTGCCAATGCTACCAGTTCAGCGACGTCGTCTCTCTCAACCGCTACTACGGCTGGTATGTCCTGGGCGGGAACGAGATAGAGGAGGCCGAAGCGGCGTTTCGGAAGGAGTTGGACGCCTGGAAGGAGCTAGGGCTCCGCAAGCCGTTCCTCTTTACCGAATATGGGACGGATACCGCTCCAGGCATTCACAAGCTCCCCAGCGCAATGTGGAGCGAGGAGTATCAGCTCGAATATTTAAAGATGAACCACCGTGTTTTTGACAGCTACCCGTTCGTCCGGGGCGAACAGGTCTGGAATTTTGCCGATTTCATGACCAGCGAGGGGATCCTGCGCATGGACGGGAACAAAAAAGGGATCTTTACCCGACAGCGCCAGCCGAAAGCGGCCGCCTTCTATTTCAAAGAACGGTGGGAATCGCTGCCCTCCGGCTTTAAGGGCGGAAACGGCTAAATGCGTTTTTTTGGAGGGCTGCGTTTTCGCCCCCGCCCTGTCGTGGAAAACAATGAAACAGGGAAAACACGGCTCTTATGAAAGGATGAACGTTTACGATGAATGGTTCTGCATCCCCGCGCCCCTTCGGCCTGCGGGATAAACTCGGCTACCTGTTCGGCGATTTTGGAAACGACTTTACCTTCATCTTTGCCAGCAGCTTCCTCATGGTTTTTTATACCAAGGTACTGGGGATCAGCGGCCAGACGGTCGGCATCCTGTTCCTGGCCGCGCGCTTTATCGATGCGGTTACGGATATTACGATGGGCCGCATTGTGGACACGGTTAAACCGGCCAAGGACGGGCGTTTCCGCCCCTGGATACGCCGGATGGCGGGGCCGGTTGCGCTGGCGAGCTTTCTCATGTATCAGTCGGGAATGGCGGGCGCCTCCATGCCGCTGAAAATTCTCTACATGTATATCACCTATATCCTGTGGGGGAGCGTTTTTTATACCTCGATCAACATCCCCTATGGGTCGATGGCCTCGGTCATCAGCTCGGAACCGGCCCACCGCGCCTCCCTCTCCACCTTCCGCAGCGTGGGCGCTTCGCTCGCTTCGATGGTGATCGGCGTTGGCGGCCCGCTGCTGGTATACTCCCGCGACAGCCAGGGCAACCAGATTGTAGAGGGAGGACGGTTTACGGTGATTGCCGGCGTGTTTTCCCTGCTGGCTATTCTCTGCTATGCGCTGTGCTATTTCATGACGGCCGAGCGGGTGCACATCCAACCCCAAAAAACGGAGAACAAGCCCGGATTTAACGGCATCGTCCAGGCGCTTTTGAGCAACCGCGCGCTGTTGGCCATTATCGGCGCCGCCATTATGCTGCTTTTGGCGCAGCTCATGCTCTCCCAAATGAACAACTATCTGTTCATGGATTATTTTAAAAACACCGCCGCTCTTTCGGTGGTCAATATGTTGAGCACCGCTCTGACGCTGGCGTTATCCCCCTTCGTCGTTCTGTTGACCGGCCGGTTCGGCAAGAAGGAGACGGGCGTGCTGGCAACGGCGGTAGCGGGCGCCGCTTTCCTGGCTCTCTACCTGCTGCGCGTTACCAACCCGGTGGCTTATATCCTGCTTGCGTCCCTCGGCTATCTGGGGCTCGCTTATTTCAACCTTATCATCTGGGCGAACATCACCGACGTCATTGATTACCAGGAGGTGCGCACGCACAACCGGGATGATGGGACGGTCTACGCCGTTTATTCCTTCGCCCGCAAGGTGGGGCAGGCGCTTGCAGGCGGGCTGGGAGGCTTCGCGCTGACGGCAATCGGCTACGATGAGCTGGCGTATGCCCAGACCGAGACGGTGAACAACGCTATCTATTCCATCGCCACGCTCGTTCCGGCGGCGGGGCTTCTTCTGGTAGCGGTCATCCTGCTGTTCGCCTATCCGTTGAGCAAAAAGGCGGTAGAGGCCAATACGGCGGAGCTGCGCAGGCGGCATTCGGAGGAACTCTAGCCCCGGATTTCGTCTGGAAGGAACCTTCCGAAAAATGCGGGGAACCAGAGGCTCCCTTCGCATCTTTGTGGGCGGTTCCTTTATTTTCTCCCAATTATGGATCCTGCTGCGATATCCGCCTGCAATTTTGACAGCCTGCCGGATCGGTAACGGTTGCCAGATAAGGCTAAATATGCTATCATTAATTAGATGACCGTTCAGACATAACACAGAGAAACATTGCCGGGAATTAATGGGGGTTATTTGTGGTGCGCATTATGGTTGTGGATAATGATTCCACTACCTTGGCTATATGCAAAGGGTTGTTGGAAGAGGAATACAAGGTGGACTTGATGAAGTCCGGCTTACAGGCGTTAGGCTTTTTGATGAAATCAAAGCACCAAACGCCGGATTTGATTTTACTGGCCATGCACATGCCTGGCACGGGTGGAATGGAAACGCTGCAATCGATTCGGAACAACGCCGCGCTGGCCTCCATCCCGGTACTGTTTTTAAGCGAAAGCGAAATGGATGATGACCGCGCAGAATTGGAAGGCTATCAAAACGGAGTAAATGATTTCGTTAAAAAGCCAATCCTTCCCGATCTGCTCAAGGTAAAGGTCAAACGCCAGCTGGAGATTGCCGCGCTGCGCAACGAAAACGCCGCCCTCAGAGGAAAAATCAACCGGATACGCACGTTGATAAACAGCATCTGCTCTGAAAATCTTTGAAGCCGGGATCAAGTCCATTTTCCCCTTTTGGAGCCCTATGGTTGGGACTTTGGAATTTCATCTCGGATTGATAAAAACAAGCCCCTGCGCTTTAGCGGCAGGGGCTTGTTTTATACTTGACAATTCTGTTTATAGGTTCTTCGGATCCTCGCCGGACTCCTGCGGCGTCTCTCCTTCCTCCCCGCCCTCTGCTTCCGTTTCCTCTGCCGGGAGAGGAGCGTTCCAAAGAAACGGTTCGGCCGCCTGTTCAGGCGGCGCAGCCTTCCCATCTCCGGCAGGCGGAGAGGCGCCGAAGGGATCCGCTCCTTCCGGGGGGCCGTCTGACGGCGGAAACGGCGCGCTGTCCTCCAAGGCTCTAAGAAGAGCGGACCCGGTTGGGGAAGGGGCGGCGCCTCCGGGAAAATCGGGGTAAAGGCGCGGACGCGCCCGCTCCAGCAGGAACCGCCGTCCGAAAAGGAGATAGACGGCGAATAACACGAGCCCTGCCAGCGTTGCGGCGGCTCCCGCCTTTAATCCGGGGGCCAGGTAGTCAAAACGGACGGTATTGTATCCGGCGGGCACGGGTACGCCTACAAAGCCGCCGTTGACCTTCAGCACCTTCGTCGGAACGCCGTTGACTTCCGCTTTCCAGCCCTGGTCGTAGGGGACGGAATAGAAGATGATCTGTTCCTCTTTTAGATAGAGCTCGCTGGTAAAGCCCTTGCGGTCCCGGTAAAATTTTCCGGATGCGCTCTGCCTGCGATCCTCGACATCGCTTAAATAGCGCTCTTCCGTTAGGTCGGAGGTTCCCTCTTCCGGCAGCGGGTCGATGATGCGCCGGACGTTCTGCACATCTTCATCCTCCACCAGAACGGCGCGGTGCAGCAGGAACAGCTTGCCCTCATCCGACTGCTTTTCCCAGGTCTCCCGCGTGATATAGCGGTCATAGCCGAAGCCCATGGGGAGGTAATTGTTGTTTTCATAGAGGTTAAAGCCAAGCTGGTTATCCACGCCGGAAAAATATTTGACGGAGGGCTGCTTGTCCTCCGGCTCCCCGTCGGCAACGAACAGCCAGCGCACCGAAAGCAACGAGCGCAGCTGGAAAAACTCCGGCTGCGGTTTGCTGGAAACATCCCGCTTGACCCCGACCGAGGGGTAAAACTCCATCAGCGATATGGGAACGATGCTGTGAAATGCCTGGATGTTGGGCAGGCCCCAGAACATCCCCAGGTTATCCATGCTGTTATAAAGGTCGCTGCGATCGAAGCGGCCCTCCTCCTCGGAGAGATGGAGCCTGTCCCGTCCGGGAAGGGCGACGGTGCGCATCCAGTCCCGGTCGTTGGAGTGCATCCGGCCCATGGCAATCAACGTGATGGAATAGACGGCGCAGATACAGCCCAGCGACAGGGTGAGCAGCCTGAAAAAGTCCGGCCGGCCGGCGAGCCACCGGATGAGTATCCAGGAGGCCAACAGCCCCAGCGCGGTAATCAGCACATAGATCCAGAACCGTTCCGGATACTCCTCCAGGCCGATAGGAAATTTCTCTTCCTCCTGCGAGGGGGTCAGGCCGACCGCGGCGGTCAGCACCCCGCAGACCAGCGCCGTCCGTTTTAAGCCGCTGAGCAAACTGGACGTGTCCCGGCGCTCAAGGGCGCGTTCCAGCGCCAGCGCAGAGGCGAGGGCCATCAGCAGCACCGGCATGTAGAACCAGCGCGCATAGTAGGAGTGGTTAAAAAGGATAAAGACCGCGTTCAGTCCGGGAACCATGGCGATAAACAGGCAGAGGTAGAGCATCCGTTTTACCCAGCTGCGCGGGGAGGAGAGCAGGTAGGCCAGCACAAACGAGGGGCCTGTCATCGGCAGCCATGCGCTCAGAGAGGACCATTTCGCGCCGTGATCGGGGAAGAAATTGGGGCGCGAGGGGATATCCGGCGGGAAAAAGATGCTGGCCAATATGGCTGGCTGCCGCTGCTCATGCCCATAGAGCCAGAAATCCCAGCCGGCGAGCAGGTTGTCCGCCGTGGTGCGCGGGTTGCCCAGAATGGCCATGGCCGAAGGGACAAGGGCAAAGCAGGCGATCGCCACCCCCAGCACCGATTCCAGGGCGACGGCGCAGAATTTTTTCAGCGTCATCGCCCAGCCGCCCGATAGGGTGCGCACGGCCACATAGAGAATCGTAAAGAGGGCGGAGCCGATAAAGAACCAATAGTTGACCATGCAGTTGAGCGCAACGGCGAGCGCAAAGCCGCCGCGTTTGCCGTCGGCCACCAGGCGTTCCAGCGTCCAAAGCAGGAGCGGGAAAAAGACGAGCACCTCATGGAAATGATTGAAAAAGACGTTATAGACCGCCCAGCCGGAGAAGGCATAGAGCAGGCCGCCAAAGACGGCGAAGCGTCCGTCGCGGGTAAAGCGGCCGATATACAGGCAGGAGGTGCAGGCGGCCGAAGCGGTTTTTAACATCAGGAGCGGAGCCATCAGATAGGGGACAGCCGCCGAGGGGAACGGAAGGGTCAGCCAGAAGAAGGGGCTGAAGAGGTTATAGAAGCTGTAGGAGCCGATAAAGTTGACCCCCAGGTCGGTCTCCCAATTCCAATACCATTCCCCAGCGCGGACCGCGTCATGAACCAGCCGGTAAAAAGGGATCTGCTGAACGTTGAAATCCCCATAATAGAAGAACAGTCCCCGATCCAGCAGGACAAAGGGCAGGAATACCGCTGCTGCAATGAGAAGGGCATAAAGAAACGCCCGCAGGCAGGCAGGCCGCGGCCGCTTTCCGGTCAACACACTTTCCAAATGATAACACCTCTGGATTTTAATGGGCGGCGCGCCTATCCGGCGGCCAAAAGTTTAAGGAGGCAGGAGGCTGCCGTAAAATTTCCCCATTTTGCGGCAGCCTCCTGCAAACTGTTTCCCGCTTGCTGCAAGCCGGAAGGCCCTTTAGGCCCAAGGATCATACTCTTCCCGGCCGGTATTGCGGCGCGGCTCGTCGTCGTCGCTACTGCTGCGGCGCGGCTTATCCGTTTCCTCCGATTCATGCACATCGGCGTGATCGGTGCAGACGTCGGGGAGCTTGCTGGCTTTATACCAGCCGCTCAGGATGCGGGGACAGCCTTCGCCCGCCAGTTCGCCCGTTTCCACGCAGTAAGATTTCTGCACAATGTTCTGGCTGTATTCAAAATCGATGATCTCCAGCCCCTCGTGCATCGGCTGCATCACGTTGCGCCAAAGAATGGGAGTGGGGAAGGGGTAGGGCGGATAGTTGATCGGCTGCGCAACGGGCGCGTAGCCCATCCAGGTAACGCCGATATAATAAGGCGTGATGCCGACAAACCATTGATCCTTGTTATCGGAGGAGGTTCCCGTTTTGCCGGCAACCGGCATTTGGGCCAGATCCCCCTGGAAACGCGCCTGCGTACCGGTGCCGGGGGAGGAGGTTGTGACCTGCTGCATCATCAGGTTCAGAATGGAGGAGGTCTCGCGGCTGATTACCCGCTTGGGAGTGGTATCCGCTTCGAGCAGCACATCCTGATTGCTGTCGCGCACGACGGTATAGGAGGTAGGCTTGGTATAGGTCCCGCCGTTGGCGTTCATCTGGTAAGCGGCGGCCAGTTCCAGCAGCGTGACCCCCTTCGCCGTGCCGCCGATGGCCATGGCGGATAGGTTGTCGTCGTTCACGCTGGGATTTTCCTCCGGAGTGACCAAACTTTCCATCCCGCACTTGTCGTGCAGGAAATAGAGCGAGGTGGAGGTGCCGAGCATCTTCATGATCTTGACCGGGATGGTGTTGATCGAGCGCTGCATGGCATGCACGCAGGTTTGCGGGCCGGAATAGCCGGTATAGTAGTTGACCGGCCAAAATTCGGTGGTGCTCTCGGTTCCGTCAGGCATGGGGCGGGGGATAGGGCTGTCCTCGATAACGGTGGACCAGGTGATGACATCCTTCTCCAAGGCTTGCAGATAGGCGGAAATCGGCTTCATGGTACTGCCGGGCTGGCGGGGGACCTGGGTCGCATAGTTCAGCACGCGGTTCCCCTGCTTAGGCCGGTCGGATCCCACCACGGCCTTTACCTGCCCATGGTGATCCATGATGATGAAGGCGGATTCCGGATAGATAGCGTTGGAGATTTTTGGAAAGATGGAGTCCTCCGAGTCGCTGTAGATATACATCTCTTCCAGCTTTTCCTGCATATCGAGATCCATCGTCGTATAAATCTGTAGGCCGCGGCGGTAGATCATCGACTGCGCCTCGGAGTAGGAGACGCCGTGCTCCTCCTGCAAATCGTCAATCACCTGTTCGATGACCATATCGACAAACCAGTTGTTCTGCGAGTTGGGGCGCTGGGCGGGGGCCTCCTGCGAGAGATTGATCGTTACCTCGGTCTTTACCGCCTTATCAAACTCGGCCTGGGTGATCGAACCGAGCTCCAGCATGGTCGGGAAGATGTATTCGTTGCGGCGGCGGGCGTTCTCCTCCGGGTTGTTGATGAGATCATAGGTGGTCGGCGCTTTGGTCATTGCCACAATGGCGGCGCACTCCACCAGGGTAAGATCCTTTACGTCCTTATTAAAATAATAGTTGGCCGCCGCCTGCACGCCGTTGGTATTGTGGCCGAAGGCGGCGATGTTTAGATATGCCTCCAGGATATCTTCCTTTTCATATCTCTTTTCCAGCTTGAGCGCGGAGAAGATTTCCTTGACCTTGCGTTCCACGTTGGCTTCCCACTGGTCGGTAGCGTTTTTAATGAGCTGCTGGGTGAGGGTGGAACCGCCCTGCTGGCTGTCATAGAGAACCGGGATGAAGAAATTGAAGGCGGAGAGAATGGTGCGCTGCCAGTCCACACCGTGGTGCTGCATGAAGCGCTTGTCCTCGGTAGCGATGGTGACGTCGAACAGATAGTCCGGCATATCCTCGCGATCGACCCAGATGCGGTTTTCGCTGCCGTGGATGCGCGAAACCTCGAAGGGATTGCCTTCTTTATCGTTGGCATAGATGATGCTGGTCAGGTTCAGATCGATATTGCGGATGTCAATATCCTCAATCGTGCCGATATAGTCCAGGATATACACGGTCAGCGCGCACCCGACGATGCAGCCGGTGATGACGCAGATCATGAACACCGATGCGATCATGCGGAAAACGGTGCCAAAGAACCTGCGGATCCTTCTCGCTGCCGGCGAGCGTTTTTTCTTTTTTTTAGTCATATATGTCCTCCAAGAGCAACAGGAATCCCCATCGGGCGCTCTACCCTTTATCATGGAACAAAAGCGGCGATCCTAGTCATCGTTTTGTCTGTTGGGCGGCCCCCGTCCGGCGGCCGATTTATAGAACCATTATAGCACAAGTCCGCCCCATTGTGTGAATGAACTTTGAATGTTTGCGCTTTATGGAGGCGGCGGACGGCGGGCCCGAAAAAAGGAGGAAATAGAGGATGGACGGCATAAACCGTTTGAAAATGGTCCATATTACGGTTAAATGGCCGCAGCAGTCCGGAGGATCCGCTTTATCCCCCGGCCGGGGATGCTTCAGAAGCCGGCGCGGCAGGGAACGCAGGAATTCCAGAAAGGAAGGTTCAACGTATGGAGCTGCACATGAACAGGCGGCTGGCATGGACGTTCGGCGCGCTGGGAGCCGCCGCTTTTGTAGGACTGTTTTCGGTCTACAGCTATAACATGAACCAGCGCGGGCCGCGGGCGGCGCAGCAGATCGTCTCCAACGCGCCGGTGGAGGAGGAAGGCGCGGAAGAAAATTACCGGTATGTGCTGCGCGCGCAGGAGGGCCGGCTGGTCGTTTATATGAAGGGAGAAACGGAACCGCGCATGGAATTTGATGTGCCGGTGCGCGTGCTGCCGGAATTTGATCAGCGCCAGCTGGAAGCCGGGATCTATGTGGAGGACTATCAAACGCTGGTTTCGCTGATTGAGGACTATATCAGCTAGCGCTTACGCCTATCCTCATTTTTGCAGGCAGGTAAAAAGGGCGGATAATCCGCCTGGATAGGGGCAGGCTAAATAGAGAAGTCAAGCGGCGGGAGCCGCTTCCGGCTTTCTTCTCTGAAAACTTTAGAATCTCACCGGGAGGCGTGCGGCGGTGTCCCCGCCCTCCAGAAACCGGAAAAGAAGCCGCCGGCTCTAAGGGAGCCGGCGGCTTCTTTTCTTTGGGCGGACTTTGCACGGCTTAGGGGAGCGCCGGACGGACCGGTAGCCCAGCCGGAAATAGATTTCGCTGGAATCGCAGCAGCGGCCGTGATATTGGCGGTAAGCCGCCGTGAGCGAGCTCGCATAGGCGCTCCGGCTGCCAAGGGCCTGGATAAGCTGGTTGAAGGCGGTTTGTAGCCGCTCATAATAACGCAGGGTGTGCGGCTTTAGATGAATCTGCCGCAGATAACGGAAATAGCCGTCGGGCAGCGGATCGCGCCGGAGGGCGCTGTGCTTACCGGCGGCGTAAGCCTTGGAGGGCGGATAGAAGCGCTGCTCTGCGGCCAGCAGGGAGATATAGCCGGTCAATAGGGAGGGCGTTTCGAGCGTTTCCAGAATCAACCGCCGGTAACTCTCCATGGCCTGCAAGGACTCCAGCCGCTTCCGGGAGCATGTGTTGGCGGCGGCAACGACAGAGGCCGCGTGCCGTATAACCGCATATTCCTGTTTGGTCAGTCTCATCATTTCCTCCGTTCCAAAAGCCGCCGCCGGGCAAGACGCCGGATGACGGCCGCTTCCCGCAGGGAAACGGCCGTGCAGTTTGTCCGGCAGTGAATATTATAGCAGAAACTAGGTAAACCTTCCGTTCTCCTTTTGGTGAAAGAGGATGATATTTTATTCCAATGCCCTCCCGTCTTAACAGGATGCCGGTTGACGCGGCCGGAAAACGTCCGCCGGAGGGCGCGCTTGGATAGGGAAGGGGGATTAAATGATAAAATCGCCGTCCTGAAGGATCTCCAGCCGCTGCCGGTTGCAGATCCGCCTCTGGGCAAGAACGCCGACAAGCGTATCCTGCAAAATATCCAAAAGGTTAATCATCGTTTCCAGCTCGCACTCGGTCCGTCCGCGGGCAAGCTGCGAGGCTAGGGAAGAGGCCAGCAAAATTAAATCCTCGCTGTAGCCGTTTCCCACCTTCTCCGCCCTGCTCTTGTGGTGGGGACGGCGGGAGGAGCCGTGTCCGCCCGTTTCGCTCATAGCTAAAACCCGACCTTTCCCTCAGGGGTTGGTTTCGATTGCGGCGTGCCTGCGGCCGCGCCTCCCCTCCTTATTATCCTATGCCGGCACGGGAGGAGAGTGATCGTTAGAACTGCACAAATAGAGAGGGGAATAAATTTATGTCATACCGGTGAATAATGCAAAAAAGCTCTTGAATACAGGTGGGTTTACCGGTATAATGAAGTTTATCGGGGTTGGTAAGTGTAATTTTTGTCGAAACTTACTAATTGTCGTTGATTTGCTCCGGCAGCGGGGCTGCAAGAAAGGGGTACGTATAAAAATGAGACAGTATCTGGCAGGAAAAATCCGAAACATTGCGTTGGCGGGCCATTCCAGCGCGGGTAAAACTTCGTTGGCGGAGGCCCTTCTTTTTAAAGCAGGCGCGGCCGACCGGCTGGGTAAAACTTCGGATGGGAACACCATCTGCGACTTTGATCCGGAGGAGATCAAGCGCCAGGTTTCCGTTTCGAGCGCGGTTGCCCCTTTTAGCTGGGGTTCTACAAAAATCAATTTGATTGACACCCCCGGCCTTTTCGATTTTGCGGGCGGCATGTTTGAAGGGATCCGTCCGGCGGAGAGCGTTCTGATTACCGTCAGCGCGAAATCAGGCGTTTCGGTCGGTACGGAGAAGGCTTATAAGCTCGCCAGCGAGCTTGGCAAGGCCCGGCTCTTCTTTGTAAACAAAATGGATGCGGAGCACGCCGATTTTTATAAGACGCTCGAAGAGCTCAAGGCCACCTTCGGCCCCTCCGTCTGCCCGGTGGTGGTGCCTCACGTGGAGAACCACAAGGTCCAGTGCTACATCAATTTGATCGATAATAAGGCTTATACTTATGACAACGCCGGCAATCCCACCGAGACGGCGATGCCGGATGTCGGGCACCGGCTGGAGGGCTTCACCGCCGCCATTTCGGAAGCGGTTGCCGAGACGGACGAGACGTTGTTTGAAAAATATTTTTCCGGCGAGGCGTTCACCCGCGACGAGATCCTGGCCGGAATCCACGACGGCGTGCACAAGGGCGCGATTACGCCGGTTTTCTGCGGCTCGGCCCTGAACCTGACGGGGATTGATATGCTGCTGGACGGGCTTTGCGATATGCTTCCCAGTGCATGGGAGGAAGGCGCGGAAATGGCGAGCGACGCCGAGGGCAACCCGGTGGAAATCGCCTGCACCGATGAAGCGCCGCTGGCGGCCTATGTGTTTAAAACGGTGGCCGATCCCTTCGTCGGCAAGCTCTCGTTTGTGAAGGTGGTCGCCGGCAAGCTTTCGAATGAAATCACCCCTCTCAACACCCGCACGGGGGCGGCCGAGCGCCTGGGCAAGATCGTTTATATCAAAGGGAAAAAGCAAGAGGATACCGCCTTCATTGCGGCGGGCGATATCGGCGCTGTTACCAAGCTGGGATCCGCGATGACGGGCGACAGCCTGTGCGACCCCAAGCGGCCGGTCTCCTTTGAAATGGTGACATTCCCCGCCCCCTGCCTCTCGATGGCCATTAAGCTCAAGGGCAAGGGGGATGACAGCAAGATCGCCGGCGGCCTCACCCGCCTGATGGAAGAGGATCCGACGATGCAGTATGAAAACAATGCCGAGACCCATCAGCAGATCATCTCCGGCCTGGGCGACCAGCACTTGGATGTGATCGTCTCGAAGCTCAAGCAGAAGTTCGGCATTGATGTGGAGCTGGAGGCCCCGCGCGTCGCTTACCGGGAAACCATCCGCAAAAAGGTCAAGGTGGAAGGCAAGCACAAAAAGCAGACGGGCGGACATGGGCAGTACGGCCACGTATGGATCGAATTTGAGCCCTGCGAGGATGAAGGGTTGGTCTTTGAGGAGAAGGTGTTCGGCGGTTCGGTGCCGCGCGGCTACTTCCCCGCCGTTGAAAAGGGTCTCCAGGACTGCATTAAGCACGGCGTCCTGGCAGGGTACCCGGTGGTCGGGCTGCATGCTACGCTGCTGGACGGCAGCTACCATCCGGTAGACTCCTCGGAAATGGCCTTTAAAATGGCGGCTTCCCTAGCCTATAAGGCGGGGATGGCCCAGGCATCCCCGGTGATTTTGGAGCCGATCGGGGCGCTGAAGGCCTATGTGCCGGAGGCGAACACCGGCGATTTGATGGGCGAAATGAACAAGCGCCGCGGCCGCGTGCTGGGAATGAACCCTGCGGCGGACGGCCTGACCGAAATCGAGGCGGAGATCCCGATGAGCGAAACCAGCGATTTCAGCACGCTCATCCGTTCAATGACCCAGGGCCGGGGCTATTTCTCCCTGGAATTTGCCCGTTATGAGCAGCTTCCCCAGATGCTGGAGAGCAAGGTGATTGAGGAAGCCAAAGCCTTGCAGGATGAGGAATAACCCTGCTGCATCGATTTGAATGTCACAGAAAAGGACGCCATGCGGTTCGCATGGCGTCCTTTTCTTGTCCGATCCAATTTTCCAGGCTGATTTTAAAAATCGGATCCCTTTTTGATTCCCATGGATGGAGGAACGGGGTTTAGTAGTTTGCGAAATATTTCGATTGTGTCCATCACCGCTTTCTGTTGGCTTTCGGTGAAGCCGTCCAGACTGACCATCTTCCGGTTGTCCAATCCGGTCAGATAGTCGGTGGTGACGCCGTAAAGAAGCGCCAGCTTTACCAGCACATCTACAGACGGCATAGTAAGATTGTTTTCGTATCCGCTGATGCTTGCCTTTGACACATGGACACGTTCTGCGACTTGCTTTTGCGATAATTTTTTCTTTTTTCGAAGAAACTTCAGCCTGTAACCAAAATCAAAGGCCATGTCTTTTCCCCCTTCTTCCCGATTGTAATACAACAAGGGATAGTGAAACTGTTTGAATTTCCTTGTTTATTACAAATTATTTGACTTTTTGGGGCAGACATGCCAAAATGAACCAGGTAAATATTGGTAAGTTTAATATCCGCGTTATTTTGCCGAAAGATCGTACATTTTGTTGAATGCTGTTGATTTTCATAAAAAGAGAAATTTTTCCGGAGCTCGGAGCAGATTGCGAAGCGATCAGGGCGGCGGAATGAAGAGGCTGCCGTCAAAAAAGGATGGCGTCTATCGAAGAAGGGTGCTATACTGAAAGAAAGATTTTGAAAGCGGGAGGCGCCATGCAGAATTTATCCAATATCGGCGTGATCCGGGAGCTTCTCTCCCGGCACGGTTTTTCCTTTTCCAAACAGCTTGGCCAAAATTTTTTAGTCAACCCTACCGTCTGTCCGCGCATGGCCGGGCTTTCCCATGCGGGACCGGGCGTAGGGATGATTGAAATCGGGCCGGGTATCGGCGTATTGACCCGCGAACTGAGCGCACGGGCGGATCGGGTGGTGGCCATCGAGCTGGATGAACGGCTGCTGGCCGTCCTGGGAGAGACGCTTTCCGGCTGCCAAAATGTCAAGGTCCTGCATGCCGATGCGCTCAAGGTGGACTTTGCCAGGCTCATCCGCGAGGAGTTTCCTCCCCCTCTGCGGGTGGCCCTTGCGGCCAACCTGCCCTACTATATCACCTCCCCGCTGATTATGAAGCTGCTGGAGAGCCGGCTGCCGCTGGAGGCGCTGACGGTAATGGTGCAGAAGGAGGCGGCCGAACGCCTCTGCGCCGTTCCCGGCTCCCGCGCCGCAGGGGCGGTCTCGCTGGCTGTGCGGTATTACAGCGAGCCGGAGATCCTTTTCGGCGTTTCGAGAGGCTCCTTCCTGCCCGCTCCCTCGGTCGATTCGGCGGTCATCCGGCTGAACATCCGCAGGGAGCCCCCCATTTTGGCGGATGAGGGCGCGCTGTTCGCTACCATCCGCGCCGCTTTCTCCCAGCGCAGAAAAACGCTGGGAAATGCGCTCGGCTCCGGCCTGCGGCTGGAAAAGGCGAAGATACAAGAGGCTATGGCCGCCTGCGGCATCCCGCTGGAGGCCCGCGCGGAGTCGCTCACCCTCGAACAGTTCGGCGCCCTCTCGGATGCGCTGCGGCCCCTTCTCTCTTAAACAGAAAACGGGCGCGTTGCAGAACTTCATTCTGCAACGCGCCCGTTTTCTGCAAGCCGGAGGAGCGGCTCGACCGGAGGTTTCTTTTCTATTTTCGGGCGCGCCCTTTAAAAGATAGGGTTTTGCTGCGCCCAGGCGGCTGGCCTACGGCAGATAATTGACCGGGTTCCTCTGCACGCCGCCTATCCGGATTTCAAGGTGGCAGTGGTTGCCGGTGGAGTTGCCCGTGCTGCCGACATAACCGATGACCTGGCCTTGCTCGACGACATCGCCGACCCGCGCCACATTCTGCGAGTTGTGGCCGTAAAGCGTTTGTACCCCGCCGCCGTGATCGATGATGATATGCCGTCCATAGCCCCAAACGGTGTAGCCGGAGTAGATCACCGTGCCCGGAGCTGAAGCGATGATGGGCGCGCCATAGGGCGCGGCGATATCGATGCCGCCATGTCCCACATAGCCGTAGAAGCCGTTGGAGACATAAGCGCGGGAGCTGGCTACCGGCCAGATGAAGTTGGAGGAGACCGTCGGGCCGCCCACCGTTCCATAGCTCTGCGCAAAGAGCTTGGTTCCTACCTTCACCTGGCGGGAAACCGGATCCTCTAAAACGGTGCGGGAGATAACGCTGCGCTCCTCTTCGATATCGTTGACATAGGTAACGGCCGCCCGGACGGAGGCCAGTCCGGGTTCTCCCTCGCGGATCACGCTGGTCTGCCCCTTGAGCAGCGAAGCATCCTCAACGTTCTCCGTTCCGAAGGGGATCTCCTCCTGGTATTCTTCGATACGCTGGATTTTGACCGACATAAACGGTTGAGCGCGGCTGATGAGCAGCTCCTGCCCGATCAGAAGCGAATCCAGAATGCCGGGATTGAGCGCGACCAGTTGGCTGGTGTACATGTCGAACTGAGAGGCGATGCCGGAAGGCGTGTCCCCCGCTTCCACGGTATAGGTGAACTCTCCCTTCACCTCCCGGTTGATCTGGCGGTTGACCTCCGACAGGTTGGTAATGCGGCTGCTGGGGTAGAGCCCCTCGCGCACCGCTACCGGACGGATGAAGCTGACCGTTTCGGTCGGGTCGCTGCTCTTATAGCGATCCTGGAGGAGGGCCAGCAGATCTAACAGCGAGCTTTTGTCCCGGACCGCATCGATAAACTGCCCGTCGATGTAGAGCCCGTAGGCTTCTTCAATATCGGCGCCCGATGCGGCGATGATGCGGTTGGACAGGCTGTACTGGTCGTTCAGCTCGATATCCCCATCCACCGGCTCCAGCGAGAAGGAGGCGGAAAAGTCAATGGGCCGCTCGGTTTGGACGCCCTGCATTTTAGAGAGCACCTCGCTGCGGGCGAGGTCGTATACCCCCTCGTTTTCAATATAGCCGAAGTCGGTGAAGCCGGTTTCCTCGGAGCCGTATTGAACATGAAGCGCATATTGCTGGGCGGAGAACTTCTCGATTGTTTGGTAAAGGAAAAGGCCGGCCGCGATGGGGAGCGCGAGGTTGACGGCGGTGCGCACCAGCGGCCAGAGCTGCAACCAGCAGCCGAGCGCAGCCCGGCCAAACAGCCGCACGCCCCCTTTGAGGTCCCCGGAGGCGAAGGATTTCCCGCTCGCACGCAGCGAGGCGAGGATCTGCTGGCTGCGGCGCTGCCGGCGGCGCAGCCGCCCGCGCAGCGTTCGGAAGGAGAAGGAAACCCGGTTCCCGAAATGGCGCAGCCCTTCTCCTATCCCCGCCTCAATGCGCCGGATGCGCAGCGAAAAGACCCGGCCGGCAGCGCTCGCCGTTCGCAGTACGAGGAGGCCGGTCAGGTAGCAGTAGCGGTATATCCAGATATATAATAAAAGAAATAACTTTCCAAGCAGGTCTTTTCCGCTCATTCATTCCTCCATGAGCCGGCAGGATTCTAGCCACAGGCGCTCTGTCCGGTCATCCCGCCCGTTTCCTTATGGGATGGCGGCTATCCTTTGCATTGTAGCACAGGACGCTGAATGCTGTCAAACTCCATCCCGTTTTGCGACGGTCTAACCTTACCATAGGAAAGGATGAAAATCATTTTCATTTTTTTAATAAACTCTGAATTATGGGGAACCGGACCCATTTCCACCGAAAAGGCGGGAAAAAAGTTGATTTATTTACAAAATACAAGGTATAATGGGAGAAAGCCGGTTTCTTTCGAGTAAGAATTTGGAGGTGTATCCATTTGCGAAAAGGGCTCTTGTTCCTTCCGGTCCTTCTGGCGGTTTTCCTTCTGACGGGATGCGGAAACGCCGGGGGCGAGCTGGAGAAAACCAACATTCCGCAGGAAAGCATTGTTTCGGTCTATGTGGAGTCCGAGGAGGGCAGCATCCAGATCGAGCCGGGCAAAGGGAAAACGATTCAGATAGAAGCATCCTACGCCATCGAGGCCGGGACGAAGGACCGCCGGGAACAGATTGCGGGCTATGGGGGAGAGAATATCCTCGTAACGACCGATACCAGCAATCCCAGCGTGCTGACCGTTCTCTCCCGGCTGAGCAGCGATGTAACGCTGCGCGATGGAGAAAGCGTGCAGATCCATCTGCGCATTCTGGTGCCGGAGGGAATAGGCAGCGTCGCCATTCAATCCGACAGCGCCGACATCACCATTGCGAATATGTTTGGCTGCGCCTACTCGATCGTGAACAACTCCGGAAGCATCACCGTGAAGGATTCGACGATTACCGGCAAAAGCAGCTTTACCAACATCGTCGGCGATGTGGAGATGAAGCTCAAAAAGGTGGATACGGCCGAGGAAATCCGGGTCAGCACCGATGTGGGCGATATCCGCTTCAACTGCCCTAAGCGCACCCCTTACACCGCCACCATTGAGGAGCTCTCCCAGCGCGGGTATACCCTCACAAACAAGACCGGCGGCCCGCAGATCAGCCTTTCGACTAAGGTCGGCAGCATTAAATTTCAAAAATAAGCCTTTCGGGAAAGGAAAGCCGGCAGGAAGAACCCTCTGTTCTCCTGCCGGCTTTTTCCAGATGCAGCGAAAAAGGCCGCCTGGTGCGGGCGGACGAACAGGGCCTATGCCTGTGCGCCGCTTTTTTCTTTTCCAAGGATTGATCTCTTAGGAAAGTTCTACTATAATGAAAGAGATCCGGCAGCGTGCAAAAGGAGAGGCTTATCCGTAGGTTCTAAAGAATCGAACGGCCTTTTGAGCAAGGAGGCGCGGCATGTTGCCGGGCAGGAGGGAAATGGAAGCGCGGCGGAGCGCAGGGAAGCAGCCCGCCGGATGGGACAAGACCGGTTGACATACAAAAAATGGAGGATTGGTAGAGAATGAAAGAAACCCGAAGGCTTTGGGCGCTGATCGTTGCACTGTCGATGGTGCTGGGGATGGGCGTTCCCGTCTTTGCGGCGGAGAATACCGGCGCGGAGATTATTTCTGAGGAATATACCCTCAGCTTGGAAGAGCTGGAGCTGTCCGGCCCTATGGCCCGCAGCTTCAGCGTACAGAACTACGGGGATAAGCTGGCCCCCGCCGCTAAGGAGGTTTACGATGCCCTGCTGGGCTGGATAGAGACCGCTGATACCAACCAGATCGCACTCGCCGATATGGAAGGACAAGCCCCTCAAGAGGTTATGGACAATCTCATAACGCCTGTGTTCGGCGCGTTGCAGATGGATCACCCGGAGCAATTTTATTGGGTGGACAAGGTGGCCGGGCTTTCCATCAGCGTGCGGGGCCAGGCCCCCTCCTGGACGGTGACGCTCACCTTTGCGGTCATCCCCTCCTATCGTGGGGCAGACCAGGGGAACAACGTGTATACGCTGGATCGCACCCGGATGAACGCGGCTAAGAGCAAGGCGCAGGAAATTGTTGCCGCTCTGCCCGCCGGCGCGAAGGACTATGAGAAGGTCGAGGCGTTCAACGCCTGGCTCTGCGCAAATGTCAGCTATGATAATGCGGCTGCTGGTGCGAACGCCCCCTATGGCGACGCCAGCCAGATAGCGGGAGCGCTTTTGGATGGGAGCGCGGTCTGCGAAGGCTATGCCAAGGCGTTCAAATACCTCTGCGATCTGACCGATGTGGACTGCGTGCTGGTGACGGGCCGGGGCAACGGCAAAAACGGCTGGGAAGCCCACATGTGGAACTATGTGAAGCTCGGCGGGGCCTGGTATATGGTGGACGCCACCTGGAACGAATCCGGTGGGGAGGAAACCAAATATCTCTACATCGGCTCCAATACGCTGAACAGCTATGGCGATCACCAGGAACAGAGCGCTTCCGGCATTACGCTGGCGGCTGAGGATTTTGATCCGAACGCGGCCCCTGTCGATCCTCCGGTGGATCCCGTTGATCCTCCTGCCGGTACTGCTTACGCCGTCTCGCTGGGGACGCTCACTGGGATTCAGGTTTCGGGCGCTCCGGCTACCGCCAAGGCGGGCGACACCGTGACGCTGCGCGTAACGGTTTTGGAGGGCTATCAGGCGCCGTTTACCCTTTCGATCAACGGCAAGCAATTGGATCCCAATGCGGCGAGCTTTACCATGCCGGCCGGGAATGTAGTCATTACCGGCAGCGCGACCCCTGTCGAGGCGGTTCCCACCACCTATTCCATCCAGATAGGCTCGCAGGAGGGCGTGCGGATCACTGCCGACAAGGAGTCTGCGCAGGCGGGAGAGATCGTCACCCTGAATGTAGAAATCCTGGAGGGCTACATGGCCCCCGCGACCATTAAGATCAACGGCGTAGCGCTTGCCGAAGGCGCGAACAGCTTTGCCATGCCGGCCAGGAACGTAACCGTTACCGGTTCGGCGCCCGTTTATACCAACATCCGGTCGGTTTCGATCGATCCGGCCTCTCTCCAGCTCACCATTGGCGCTTCCTCTGTGCTGACCGCCAGCGTAGCCACGCGGGATGGCAGCGCATACACGGGGGCCTATAACTGGTCGGTTTCCAGCGAAAGCGTTGCGGAGCTCTCGGAGGTCGAGGGCCGGCCGGAGCAGACGGTTGTAACCGCGCTGGCCGACGGCAGCGCCCGGATCTCGGTCGCGGTGGATGAAGGCGTTACCGCCTCTATCCGGCTGCGCGTAGGGAACGGCGGCGTTGTCAGCGGCGGCGATGACGATGACGACGACGATGACGGCAGCGCCGAGCACGGCTGGTGGGATGAGCGCGATACCGTTGAGCGCGAGAACACCTCTAACCGCGTTTCCAGCAGCCGGACGGATGAGCGCTCGGTGGTGGCTTTGACCCAGAAGGCTGTCCAGGAGACGGCGGCTGGGCAGACCCCGGCGGTCAAGCTGCAAAATGTGAATACGATCGTGCGCAGCACCCTCCAGGCGGCCTTGAAGGAGGCCGGAAAGAGCGGCGTAACCTTCCATTTCGACCGCGTGAAGCAGGGGGCGGTGGAGAGCAGGCTCTACCTGCATCCTTCCTTGCTCAAGGGAGAGGAGAAGGATGTCCTTCAGCTGGGAGTGACCGTCAATACCCCCGCGCTGAAAAAGATTTTTGACCAATACTATCAAAACCGGCTCCATCTCGTTACCTTCTCGCAGAAGGGCGGCTTTGGAGGCCCGGTGGAGGTAGCGGTTAAGCTGAACCTGGAGGGCTTTAAGACCAATTCGCTCGTCTTTTATCACTATGATGCGGCGAGCAACACCTTCTATAAGCTCACCGGCGTGCGCTACTTCATCGATGCGAACGGGTATCTGCACATCCAGAACCTGACGAACCTGGATACGGTGATCGTTACCGATGGAGAGATGGTCCGTAAATAGCTTTTCCTCTGCTGCATAAGTCCGCCGCTTTTATCCCATGCTGACAATGAAAACCAAAAAGGGGGATTGTCAGATGGAGTTTAAGGACAGTAAAACCTACGCCAACCTGATGGCGGCCTTTGCAGGGGAAAGCCAGGCGCGCGGCAAATACAGCGCCTATGGCGATAAAGCGCGCCAAGAGGGCTATGAGCAGATCGGAGAACTGTTTGACTACACGGCGGAAAATGAGTTTCACCACGCCGAGCAATGGCTCAAGCTCCTGCGGGGCGGCGAGCTGCCCGGAACGCTGGACAACTTGAAGGATGCAGCGGACGGCGAGCACTATGAATGGACCGAGATGTATCCGAATTTTGCCAAGACCGCACGGGAAGAGGGCTACCCTCAGATCGCGGCGAAGATGGAGCTGGTTGCCCAGGTGGAAAAGGATCACCATGAGCGTTACCAGAAGCTGCTCGAAAATCTCAAGCAGAACCTGGTCTTTAAGCGCCCGGTTTCCATCACCTGGGTGTGCCGTGCCTGCGGACATATTTATGTTGGCGAGGCCGCGCCGAACGTCTGCCCCATCTGCGGCCGCCCGCAGTCGTTTTTCCAGCAGAAGGCGGATAATTACTAAGCCTTACAGAAAAAGCATAAACCCCGGCGCACAGCCTGCTTGTGCGCCGGGGTTTTCTTATTGAGGTTTCTTTTGGGGAGAGGCGCTCACCAGTCGCTCAGGTGCGCCCGCTTCATCGCCCCGAACAGCTTTTTGGAAAAGCTGTGGTCGCTGCGGTCCATTTTAGCCAGCCAATCCTTGACCTCCTGGCGGCGGCTGTCCTTATCCGCCGGGCACAGCGAGGCCACAATGGGAAGATTCGCCTGCCGGACGGCGCCGAGGATCTCCTTTTCGGGCGCATAGATCAGCGGCCGGATCACCGTCAGCTCCTTGCGGGAGAGCCAGGTGACGGGGGAGAAGCAGCCGAGCCGCCCCTCCCCAAACAGGTTCATGACAAAGGTTTCCACGGCGTCGTTCCAATTGTGCCCAAGGGCCAGCTTGTTTGCGCCCAGCTCGCGGCACAGGTCGTGCAGCGCCCCGCGGCGCATCCGCGCGCAGAGGCTGCAAGGGTTGGTCTCCTTTCTCTCCTCAAAGATGATTTGGGCGATCTGCGTCCGCTGGATCCGATAAGGGATTTCCAGGCGGCTGCATAAAGCCTCGATGGCGGAGTAGTCCCCCGGAACGCCGCCGAAGCAGGGATCCAGCGTGACGGCGCTGAGCCGGTAGGGGATTCCCAGGTAGCCCTGAAGCATATGAAGCGCACAGAGCAGGACGACCGAATCTTTGCCGCCGGACACGCCCACTGCAATGTGATCCCCTGGGGCGATCATCTGGTATTCGGTAATCGCTTTGCGCGCATAGCCCGCCATTTTCTGCATGCCGCTTTCCTCCATCGGTCCTATTTTCCGCCCTGTGGGAATAGGATCTATAAAAATATGCGGTATTTTTATAGCTTCTTTTCTACAGGCTGGGTCGACCGTTTTTTAGGTTATTATAACACCGGAGCGGCAGCCGGTGCAAGCGCGGGCCCGCCGATTGACATTAAGCGGCAACCTGTTATAATAAAAATGGAATCGTCCGCATGGAAGGAGTTGCTGAGGTTTGGTTACGGCGAAGGAAGCGCGCGCAGTCGGCCGCCAGATGATACGAGAGAACAAGGGGCTGTTTTTGGGCTGCTATTCGGCTTATTTTGGATTAACGCTGGCATCCGTTCTCATTCAGTTTTTGTTGAATAATAACGCTCTGGTCACTGCCCTTTGGGGGATGGCCTCGCTGTTTCTGCTGATCCCGCTGGCGCTGGGCATTCTGCATATTCACAACCTGATTTACTATAAACGCCGCTGCTCGGTGGGGAACCTCTTCGATTTTTACCGGAACTATTCGGTGTCGATCAAAGCGGTGGGCGTCAGCTACCTCTTTTCGATGATTCTTTCCATCGTCTTAACGCCCCTAGTCATGCTCGCCGTTCTCCCGCTGGCGTTGAGCGGCGCAGGGGAGCAGAGCCCTCTGCTGGTCGTTGGGCTTCTGTTCGTTTTTTTGGTCGTGGCCGTGCTGAGCCTAGTGGCGAACGCTTTTATGATGGCCTGCTACTTCATCATTCTGCGCAACCGCTCGATCGGGTTTGGGCGGCTGCTGGGAAGCTCCTTGAAGATTGGCGGCCGGTATGTCCTTCGCTATTGCCTGTTGCAGCTCTCTTTTATTGGTTGGATTCTGCTCTGCACACTGTTCCTCTTGGTTCCGGTGCTGTTCGGATCGCTGCTGCTGCTGGGCGAGCTGCGCGTCCTGGGGATGCTTTTAACGGTCCTGGGGATGATTCTTTATGGCCTGTCCCTGTTCGTCCTTGCGATGTATATGAACGCTGCAACCGCTGTTTTCTTCAATGTGGCGATTGATGAATATGAACGGCAGTATCCCGATTTTTCCAGCTCCGCCTCCCCGCACATCCCCCACGCGGGGAACACCGGCTTCTCCGGACCGGTGGATCGCTATGCCGGGCCTGTGCATCCGGCGGCTCCCGCCGAAACGCCCAGGCAGGAGGAACCGGCTGCTTCGCCAGCCGCCGGGGAAGGGACGGCTGAGAAGGAGACGCCTGCGGGGGAGGAGCCTGCCCCGGAGCGGGTGGAGGCGGAGATAATGGAACCGCGGGGGGATTTGTGCGATGTCATTCTCATCTCGCCCGGCGTTGGACGGATGCTGGTTTCGATGATCGTCAGCGATCTGACCGGTATGGAGCATGCCGAGGCGCGGCAGTTGGTAGAAAACGTCCCTAGGGCTATCTGCACTGGGATCCCGCGCGAGGAGGCGCATGAAATCGCCAAGCGGCTGACCGAAGCCGGCGCGCGGGTGGAGATTCGGTAATTTTTCCGGGAGCGGCAGGGGCTTTTCGATTTGACGGTTCCCAAAAGCGGCTGCCTGTACGAGAAAAATATCCGGATCCTCTAAAGAAACCGAAACGGGGAGCCTTTGACTCAAAAAGTCAAAGGCTCCCCGTTGGAATATCTGCGTGTTTAGTGGGCTGTCCGTTCCGCCTGCTTACTGTGAAATACCCTTCAGCGCGGCGCGCTGTACCTCCTCAAAGGAAACGCCGTGCTCTCTGGCGGCCTTGGCTACGTCCGCATATTCCGGCTTTACCCGGCGGACCCCATAGCCCTCGCTGATTTTGAGGGAGATGCGGCCGAACGGCGTTTCCACCGTTTCAAAATGGGAAACGAGCGTCCGGCGGCTGCATACCCGGCGGCGGATCCCCCGCGTGCTGGTGTGCAGGAAGCAGAGCCGGGCAAGCGCTTCCTCCTGCTCCGGCCGGCAAAGGATGGTCAGCAGCGTGCCGCTGCGGAATTTCTTCATGCCGGCGGGGAGGGTGAACACATCGAGCGCTCCGGCCTCCATCAAGGCTTCGCAGGCGAAGCCGAGCGCCTCAGGGGTCATGTCGTCCAGGTTGCAGCAGAGCTCCACGGCGCTATCCTCCGCTTCCGCACCCGTTTCCCCCAAAAGAGCGCGGACACAGTTGGCCTGCGGGAAATCCTTCGTCCCCATGCCATAGCCGATCCGTCCGGCGGTCAGGACCGGCATGGGTCCGAAGCGCGAAACAAAATGCTTGAGCAGCGCGGCCCCGGTCGGCGTGCACAGCTCGCTCTGGATTTCGCCGCCATAGCAGGGAACGCCGGTCAGGATATGCGCCGTAGCGGGCGCGGGCACAGGGAGAATGCCGTGCGCGCACCGTACCGTGCCGCTCCCGACATGCACGGGGGAAGCAAGGATCTGATCAGGCCCAAGCAGCTCGAACAGCCAGCAGCAGCCCACCACGTCGGCCAGGGCGTCCATTGAGCCGACCTCATGAAAATGGATCTGTTCGATGGGAGCGCCGTGCGCATGGCTCTCCGCCTCGCCGATTAGGCGGTAAACCGCTTCGGCATGCGCGCGCACCTTTTCGGGGAGCGCAAGCCTTCCGATCCAGCCGCAGATATCGGCATAGCTCGCGTGGTGGTGGGCGTGCGTATGCGCATGTTCGTGGGGATGCTCGTGTTCATGCGCGTGCGTATGTTCGTGATCATGGACGTGGACATGCACAGCTTCATGAGGATGCTCGTGGGGATGCGGGTGGGCATGGGGATGCTCATGATCGTGCGCGTGGGCGTGCCCGCCAGGCTCCGCGCCGCGGCCGTGCGGGTGGATGTGCCCGCCGTCCGGCGCTTCTTCTTCTCCGTTGACCGTCACGCGCACATGCGTCCCACAGATGCCGCACTTTTGCGCCGGTTCGCTGGCTACTGAGATCCCTGGGAGTCCCAACCCGTTCAGCTTGGCAAGGAAGTCCTTGCGGCCGTCATAGAGTTCGAGCAGCGCGCCCATAAGCATATCGCCCGCCGCGCCCATGCTGCAATCTAAATAAAGAGTTTTCATTGCTGCGCCTCCGTTTTTTTCATGCTGGATATTGTCTGTGTGCTCTATCATAGCATATTTTGGCCGTTCTAGGAAGATCCCCATCTTTACAAACCTCCCGGTTGGTGATAGAGTGGATAGACGGAAAGCGGTCCTTTGGAAAGGGGAAGCCGCTCAGGTTTTCTCCGGTTTTGAAAAACGGTTTGGAAGAAGAGGAAAGGGGAAAGGGACGAATGGAACAATTGTGGAAGCAGGTGGAGCCGCTGGTGCGCACCTGCGGACAGATGCTGCTCGGCCGGATAAGCGGGGAGGAGCAGGTCCACCAGAAGGGCGCGGCCGATTTTGTGACGGATACCGATCTGGCCGTCAGCCGGGCGCTGTCCGAGGGGCTTCTGGCGGCTTTGCCGGGGAGCGGGATCATCACCGAGGAGCAGCCGGAGCACACCTTTGATTATAGCCGGGATACCTGGGTCATCGATCCGCTGGATGGGACGAGCAACTATATTTTTAATCTGCGGATCTCCGCCGTATCAGTCGCGCTGTTCCGGGAGGGGAAGCCGGTGCTGGGAATCATTTATGACCCTTATGCGGACGAGATGTTTCACGCCGTCCGCGGGAAGGGTGCTTTCCTCAATGGGAGCCCCATTCATGCCAGCGCCAAGACGCGGCTTTCCGAAGGGCTGGTCGCTTTCGGCACGAGCCCCTATTACCGGGAATTGAGCGGAGTCACCTTCCAGAAGCTACAGCGGGTGTTTGCCCGCTGCATCGACGTTCGCCGCTGCGGAAGCGCGGCGCTCGATCTGGCGGCGGTTGCCTGCGGAAGAACCGCCGGTTTTTTTGAGCAGATTCTCTCCACCTGGGACTATGCGGCGGGCGCGCTGCTCATTGCCGAAGCCGGGGGAAGGGTGAGCCGCTTGGATGGGAGCGCGCTGCGCTTTGACGGCAAGGAACCGCTGGTAGCCGCAGGTCCCAGCGTCTATGAAGAGCTGCTTGAGCTGGTAGCGGATTGAGGGCGGCGGACGCCCCCGAAGGAAGAGGCCCGCTATTACCAAGCAAAGCGAGGAGAGAGGGAGATGTTGAGCATCCGTTTACAGGAGCCGGGCGTCTATGCCGCCTGCGACGGGGAAGAGGTCCTGGGGCTTTGCCGCTTTGAAGCCAGGGAGGCGGTAACGGTGGTGCGCGCGCTGGAGATGCGCGCGCCGGAGGATAGGGAAATGCTGGACGGGCTATTGCGCGCCGTCCTTTTCCATGGCCTGCGCCTGGGAAGGCCCTCCTACCGGCTGGAAGAGGGGGCCGCCGCCCCCTGCCGGGAAGCGCTGCGCGCGTTGGGGATTGCCGAATCCGGGGAGGTGGAATCACTCCCCCGAAACTGCCGGGAGGATTAAAAAGGGGGATCACCGGCAGCGCCCGCCCGCGGAGCTTTATTGGGCGCATGAGGCCCTTTGAGCGTTTAGAGCCTTCGGTTTTTAGGGACTGGAGGTTCTTTCCGTCTCTTTATAGGCGTGCCGGTTGAAAAATCGTTTTCGGCTCCACAAGAGAGGGCCCCGCCGTTTATGCAATTTGCCGTTTCCTGCACAAAGGGCGGATTTCCGCCAAAAACTTCTTGTTATTTTTTTTGCAAAGGTGTATACTATACCTTGATTACGCGGTTTTGTGTTTATGTCCGGCTGAGTGCAAAAAAGGCCGGGAGGGACGCAGCCCGGTATATTTTGTTAAGAACCGGATACGGTTATGGAAATGGAGGAAAGAAGATGAGTGAACAAAAGGAACTCGACAGGCTCAACTCCGCTCGTCTTGAGGCACAGAAGGCGTCTGCCGCCCGTGAAAGGCTGCAAAAGCTGTTCGATGCGGATACCTTTGTCGAGCTGGATGCTTTTGTCAAAAACGGGACGGATGGAAGCGGCGTTGTCACCGGATACGGCGAGATAGACGGCGCTACCCTGTTTGCGTTCTCGCAGGATGTTACCGAGCGTTCCGCGGCGGTTGGCAAGGCGCAGGCGGAAAAGATCGCCCGGCTCTATGATTTGGCGGTAAAAACGGGCGCGCCGGTCGTCGGTATTTATGACTCCAAGGGCGCGGATATTGCCGGAGGCAACGAGACGCTCGCCGCCTATTCCAAAATATTGGAAAAGGCCGCCGGCCTTTCCGGCGTTGTTCCGCAGATTGCCCTGGTGCTGGGCACCTGCGCGGGTCTCGGCGCGCTGGCTGCCTGCGCCGCTGATTTTGTCGTGATGGGCGGCAAGGCGGAGCTGTTCCTCACCCCGCCCGCCGTTGCCGGCGATCGCTCTGATTACGGCAACGCGAAGGCGGCGCTGGCTTCGGGCGTCGCACAGCTGATCTGCGAGGATGAGGAGAAGGCTATCGCCTCGGTCCGCAAGCTGGTCTCGCTGCTGCCGGAGAACAATCTTTCCGCGGCGGCTACCTTCGACTTTGCGCCCCCCTCGGATACCTCGGTACTTACCGGCATTCTGGACAAGCTCGATGAGGCGTCGCTCTGCGACATCGACCGGGCCATTGCGGACGGGGAGAGCTTCCTGCTCCTTTCGCACGGCTTCGGCAAGGGCGCGCACACGGCGTTCGCCACCCTGGGCGGCACGACGGTCGGCATGGTGAACACCCGCGGCGAGCTGGATCACGACGGCGCGGCCCGCATTGCCCGCTTTGTTTCGGTCTGCGACAGCTTCCAGATCCCGGTTGTCACGCTGATTAACACCGAAGGCGTGAAGGCCAGCGGCGCGGACGAGCTGGCCGGCGCTGTGCGCGACATGGCGCGGCTGGCACACGTCTATGCCGAGGCGACCACCCCGAAGGTAGCGGTTGTCACCGGCAGCGCCATCGGCAGCGCCTATGTGGCGCTCGCAAACGCCGATGCCGTCTATGCCTGGCCGGGCGCTGTGATCAGCGCGATGCCGGTTGCGGCGGCCGTCGCCTTCCTGGAAGGGGACAAGATCACCAAGGATCACACCCGCGAGCAGGTGGAAGCGGAATACCGCGAGGGAGCGGGTTCGGCCTACCGGGCGGCGGAGGGCGGCTTTGTGCAGGATATCATCACGCCCGCCGCAACGCGCGATACCCTTCTGCGCGCGCTGGATATGCTGGCGAGCAAGCGCGTGAGCCGGCTGCCCAAAAAGCACGCCAACCTGCCTCTGTAAGCGCAGGGTCCGTCGTTTGATGCTGAGATGACGACCGGCACGGCGGGAATCCCAGCCGCGCCTCTATTATTCCAAGGAAAGGAATGTCAATCATAATGAAAAGATATCAGATTACCGTAAACGGGAAGGCCTACGATGTCTCCGTTGATGAAATCGGCGCTGGCGCCGCTCCGGCGGCCGCCCCTGCTCCTGCCGCTCCGGCGCCCGCCCCTGCGGCCGCTCCGGCCGCGGCTCCTGCCCCCGCGGCGGCCCCGGCTTCTGCGGCCGGCAGCGTGAAGGTCAACGCCCCGATGCCCGGCAATATTTTGGACGTGAAGGTACAGGTCGGCGCTTCGGTGAAGCTCGGCGATCCGCTGGTCATTCTGGAAGCGATGAAGATGGAGAACGACATCGTCGCCCCGCAGGACGGAACGGTAGCCGCCATCCACGTCAAGAAGGGCGATACGGTCAACTCGAACGATCTGCTGGTTTCGCTCAACTAAACCGGGCATAGCTCAGATAGAAAGGGGTTACTCGTAAATGGGTAAACTAAAAATAACCGAGACCATTCTGCGTGACGCCCATCAGTCGATGATTGCAACGCGCATGTCGCTGGATGACATGCTGCCCATGCTGAAGCCGCTGGACGAGTGCGGCTTCTACTCCTGCGAGGTATGGGGCGGCGCAACCTTCGACGCCTGCATCCGTTTTTTGGATGAGGATCCGTGGGAAAGGCTGCGCACCATCCGCAAGAACATGCCCAACACCAAGCTGCAAATGCTTTTCCGCGGTCAGAACATGTTGGGCTACCGTCACTATGCCGACGACGTCGTTGAATATTTCGTTCAGAAATCGGCGGCGAACGGCATTGACATCGTTCGCGTTTTCGATGCGCTCAACGATGTGCGCAACCTGCAAACCGCTATTAAAGCCTGCAAAAAGGAGAAGGTCCATCTCCAGGCTTGCATTTCCTACACCTTCAGCCCGGTGCATAGCATCGAGGCGTTTGTGGATCTGGCCAAGCAGTTTGAAGAGGCGGGCGCCGATTCGATCTGCATTAAGGACATGGCCGCCCTCATCACCCCCTATAAGGCGGAGGAGCTGGTCCGCGAGCTGAAGAAGAATGTGAAAATCCCGGTCCAGCTGCACACCCACTACACCTCCGGCCTGGCCTCGATGGCGATCCTCAAGGCGGCGGAGGCAGGCGTGGATATGGTGGATACCGCTATCTCCCCGCTCGCGCTGGGCACCTCCCATGCGCCGACCGAGTCGATTGTCGCCGCCTTCCAGGGCACGCCCTATGACACCGGCTTGGATCTGAACAAGCTGAACGTTGTGCGCGAATACGTCGCCACGCTGCGCGAGAAGTACCTCAAGAACGGCCTGCTCAACCCGAAGGTGTTGGGCGTGGACGCCAACACGCTGCTCTACCAGGTTCCGGGCGGCATGCTCTCCAACCTCATTTCCCAGCTCAAGCAGGCGGGGAAGGAGGATCAGTTCGATGCAGTGCTGCAAGAGGTTCCGCGCGTGCGCAAGGACTCCGGCTATCCGCCGCTCGTTACCCCCACCTCTCAGATTGTCGGCACCCAGGCGGTGTTCAACGTCATTATGGGCGAGCGCTATAAGATGATCACCAAGGAATTCAAGGGCCTCGTCCGCGGCGAATATGGCCGCACGCCCGCCCCGATCGATCCGGAATTCCGCAAAAAGATCATCGGCGACGAGAAGCCGATCGAGTGCCGTCCGGCCGATCTTCTGGAGCCGGAGCTGGAGAAGCTGCGCGCCGAGATCCCGGCCGAATACATCGAGCAGGAAGAGGATGTGCTCACCTGGGCGCAGTTCCCGCAGGTGGCTCCCAAGTTCTTTGAGAAGCGCCAGCAGAAGAAATATGGCGTGGACGGCGATCACGCAGATAAAGAGTCGAAGGTCCATCCCGTCTAATCACAGAGCCAAGTTTAAAACCCGCTGCATGGATTCCATGCAGCGGGTTTTTGCGGAAGCCCCGGATGTTTTTTAAACTATTTGTTGGCCCCGCCCCTCGCCGCTGTCGCGGCAGCCGGAACGGAGGAGCAAAAAAAGCCGCTTATGGCGGCTTTTTTTGCTTATAGAAGGCTTTTGTCCTGCCACAATAAGGAGAGAGAAGAAACTGCCCGCAGATAGGGAGAACCGGCTGCGGGCGCTTCCTCCCGAAAAACAGGCGGCGGGTTTGCCAAAGCTCCGCTTTATCCATATTCTGGTGGCTGTGCCGCCAAAAAAGAGATCGGAACGGCTTTGAAAAAACGGAACCCGGCCTTGCAACCCTTCCTGCCGTTTGCTACAATCCTAGTGAGGGGCGGCGGCCCCGTTCCTTTCGATATTCATTCCGCCCTTGGGCGAACAGGAGGTTTTTTCATGTTGGAATCCATCCCATTTCTTTGGCGCGACCGCAAGCGGGTTTGCGGCCTGCCGCTCACCTTTACCCGTTATGCGCTCTCGGAGGACCGGCTGTTCCTTGAAACGGGGCTTCTGCATACCCGGCTGGAGGAGCTGCTGCTCTACCGGGTGCGGGACATCAGCTTAAGGGTTTCGCTCGGCCAGCGCCTGTTCCGGGTAGGGAGCGTTTTGGTGATCTCTTCTGATAAGAGCACGCCGGAGCTGGAGCTGCGCAACATCCGCCGGCCCTTTGAGGTGAAGGAGCTGCTCCACCGCCAGGTGGAAGAGATGAAAATCGCGCGCCGCCTGCGGGTGGGCGAGCTGTTGGCCGGCCAGGAAGCGGAAGAAGAGGAAGAGGATTAGCTGTTCAGCGGATGAACATACAGTCGCCGAAGCTGTAAAAACGGTACTGCTCTTCCACGGCAAGACGGTAGGCGCGCATCGTTTCCTCGTAGCCTAAAAAGGCGGAGACCAGCATGATCAGCGTACTCTGCGGCAGATGGAAGTTGGTAATCAGCCCATCGAGCACCCCAAACCGGAAACCGGGATAGATAAAAATATCGGTGGAGCCCTCGCAGGGAACCACGCGGCCCTCCTGCCGGTAGACCGCCTCCAGCGTGCGGGCGCTGGTGGTCCCGACGGCGATGACCCGTCCGCCCGCCGCTTTGGTCTCTTCAATGAGGCGCGCGGTTTCCGGAGGGACGGTGTAGCGCTCGCGGTGCATTTTGTGCTGCGTCACATCGTCCACCTTGACCGGACGGAAGGTGCCAAGCCCTACATGGAGCGTGACATAGCCCAAGCGCACGCCCTTTTGCCGGAGGCTCTCCAAAAGCTCAGGGGTGAAGTGCAGCCCTGCCGTCGGCGCGGCGGCGGATCCGAGTTCTTTGGAATAAACGGTTTGATAGCGTTCGGCATCCTCCAGCTTTTCGGTGATATAGGGAGGCAGCGGCATCTGGCCGATCCGCTCAATCAGCGCGTAAAAATCCCCTTCCCAGACAAAGCGGATCAGCCGGTTGCCGCCTTCGACGGTCGCCTCTACCTTTGCGCGCAGGAGCCCGCCGCCAAAGAGAAGCTCCGCCCCATCGCGCGCCTTCTTCCCAGGCCGGACGAGTACCTCCCACAGATCCCGTTCCTTCTGCTCCAGCAGCAGGACCTCGACGGCTGCGCCCGGATTTCCTTCTGCATCCAGCCGCCGGCCATAGAGCCGCGCGGGCAGGACGCGCGAATCGTTGGCTATTAGCAGATCGCCCGGCCGCAGCTCGGCGGGCAGATCGAAAAAGCGCCGGTGACTGACCGCGCCGGTATCGCGCTCAATCACCATCATCCGCGCATGATCGCGGGGGGTAACGGGCTCCTGGGCAATCAACTGTTCAGGGAGGCGGTAATCAAAATCGGCGGTATTCATGCTTCGGGCCATTCCTTTCTCTATCCAGGGCCCCGCGGGCCCCGCAAAATGGTTTTTCCCATCCGGGTTATCAAAAGGAGGGAGCGGCCGGGCTTCTTGCCCCCGCCGCTTTTTAGAGGTTTATCCAAAAAAAACATCCTCCGCCCGTCCCCTGCATTCGCATCCTCCAATTTCCTCCTTTTGCGCGGGACGGATGGCGGGGCGATATTGACTAAACCCGCATAACATGCTAATATAAAGGCTAAATAAGAGGATGTCAGGATAGAGGCGCGTTTCACAAGAGTACCGCCGGGCGAGGAATGCCGGTTCCGTTTGGAAGCCTGTGGGAAAGGGTGCGACGCCGAAGGGTGTGGGGAAACGGCGTCCCCCTCTCTGGTCAGTTGTCCAAACAGGAAGTTGACTGTCATCATTGCGGTATGATGGAGAGCTATCGGTATCCACGGCTCCGGCGATAGACCGGCAGGCGTGCGTTGCACTCTATTATATAGGAATGACAGCCGGTTTTCAACCGGTTTTTTTATAGCTGCGCTATAAAAACGGGTCTAATAGCCCCGCCCCCGCCGCTCGCGCGGCAACTGGGATGGACGGCTAAAAACGCCCGCTTATGACGGCTGTTTTTATCGCCGCGCTATCAAGGTCATTCCATGGATCCTGTCTTGCCTCTGCGGCAGCCGAGGCGGAGAGCTGAACAATATCCGCCTTTGGCGGATGTTTTTTATAGCGCGGCTTTCTGAAACATCTGCCGGGGCTGTTGCCGCCCCCTTTGTTAGAGCGGGGGCCAACGGACACGGACAGTCTAAATGCGTCCGGCCTGCATAAACTGGAGAATGAGGGATGAAAGATGAGAGAGTATCAAGTAGCTGTTGTCGGAGCGACCGGAATGGTGGGCCAGCGTTTCCTTTCGCTTTTGGAGAATCATCCGTGGTTCCATGTCAAGATGCTGGCCGCCTCGGCGCGCTCGGCAGGAAAAACCTATGAGGAGGCGGTGGGCGGCCGTTGGAAAATGCCCGCTCCCATCCCCGAAGCGGTGCGCGGGCTGACCGTTTTGGACGCCGAAGCCGATGCGGAGAAAATCGCGGGCGAGGTGGACTTCATCTTCTGCGCCGTGGATATGCCGAAGGCGGAGATCAAGGCGCTGGAGGAACGTTATGCCAAGCTCGAATGCCCGGTTATCTCCAACAACTCGGCCAACCGCGGCGTGCCCGATGTGCCGATGATCGTCCCGGAGATTAACCCGGAGCATGCTGAAATTATCCCGTCGCAGCGCAAAAGGCTCTCCACCCGCCGCGGCTTTATTGCCGTTAAGTCCAACTGCTCGCTACAAAGCTATGTGCCCGCGCTGCACCCGCTGATGGAGTTCGGCGTGGAAAAGGTGCTGGCCTGCACCTATCAGGCGATTTCCGGCGCAGGGAAAACCTTTGAGACCTTCCCGGAGATTGTGGACAACATCATCCCCTTTATCGGCGGCGAGGAGGAAAAGAGCGAGTGCGAGCCGCTCAAGATCTGGGGCCATATCGAAAACGGGCAGATTGTAAACGCGGCCTCCCCGGCTATCACGACCCAGTGCCTGCGCGTTCCGGTTTCGGATGGGCACACGGCGGCCGTTTTCTGCTCCTTTGCCCGCAAGCCCTCCATCGAGGAAATCCGTGCGCGCTGGGCGGATTTCAGCGGCGAGCCGCAGCGCCTAAAGCTGCCGAGCGCACCCCGGCAATTCTTACATTATTTTGAGGAGGAGAACCGCCCGCAGGCGAAGCTGGATCGCAACCTGGAGAACGGCATGGCCGTTTCGGTTGGACGGCTTCGCTCCGATACCCAATACGACTATAAATTCGTCTGCCTGTCGCACAACACGCTGCGCGGCGCGGCCGGGGGCGCCGTTTTAATGGCGGAGCTGCTGGCGGCCTACGGCTATCTGGATTAAAAGCTGCGCCCGCCGCTGCGGGGCGGGCCGGACCCGCCCGAACACCACTCCCTTCCCAAGAAAGGAATGAGCGTTGACTTATGAAAAAGACCATTTTTACCGGCGCCGGCGTCGCCATTGTTACCCCCATGCGCGGGGACGGCGCGATTGATTATGAACGCCTGCGCGAGCTCATCAACCTACAGATTGCCGAGGGTACGGATGCCATTGTGATCTGTGGGACAACGGGCGAATCCTCAACGATGAGCGATGAGGAGCACGTGCAGACCATCCGCTGCGCAGTGGAGTGCGTGCGCGGCCGGGCGCCGGTGATTGCGGGCGCGGGCAGCAATGACACCGCTTACTCCGTCTGGATGTCCAAGCAGGCTAAGGAAGCGGGAGCCGACGCCTTGCTTCAGGTGACGCCCTATTATAACAAAACCTCCCAGAAGGGGCTCATCCGGCATTTTCAAACCATCGCCGACGCGACCGATCTGCCGGTTATGCTCTACAACGTGCCCTCCCGCACCGGCATGAACCTCCTGCCGGCCGCCTTGAAGGAGCTGAGCCGCCATCCGAATATTGTCGCGGTCAAGGAAGCGTCCGGCAACATTGTGCAGATAGCGGAGATAGCGGCGGAGTGCGGCGAAGAGCTGGATATCTATTCCGGCAACGACGATCAGATCGTCCCCATCCTTTCGTTGGGCGGCAAGGGCGTGATTTCGGTGCTTTCCAATATCTGCCCGAAGCAGACGCATGATATCTGCCGGCTGTTCTTTGAAGGGAACGTACAGGAGAGCCTGGCGTTGCAGCTGAAATATCTCCCGCTGATTAAGGCGCTCTTTTCCGATGTGAACCCCATCCCGGTCAAAGAGGCGCTCGCCTTGATGGGCATGCCCTGCGGTCCCTGCCGCATGCCGCTGGTCGAGATGGACACCGATGGCCGGAGCCGTCTGGCGGAGATTATGGGAGAATTGGGCTTGCTGCAAAATTAGCCTTTGCCTTGCTTTTTTCACCGAAGAGTTGAGAGGGATCTTATCCGGCGGGGAAAGCGGACCCGTCTTCCCGGCCGGACGAAGGAGACGTTAAAATGAACAGGATTCGGATCATTCTTTCCGGCGCTGGCGGAAAGATGGGACGTGCGATCCGCGCGCTTTGCAGCGAGCGGGAGGACTGCACGATTGTCGCTGGTTTTGACCTGCGTGCCGGCGGGGAAGCGCCGTTCCCCATCTATCCGGAACCGGCCCAGTGTACGCAGGAGGCCGATGTGGTCATAGATTTTTCTCATCCGAGCGTGCTGGAGCCGCTGCTCGCCTACTGCCGGGAGAGAAAGCTCCCCGCCGTGTTGGCCACCACCGGCTATAGCCCCGAACAGCTTTCCGCCATTCAGGCGGCGGCGGCGGATATCCCCGTTTTCTCCACCGCCAACATGTCGCTGGGCGTGAACCTCTTAGCGAGCCTGTGCGAAAAGGCGGCGGCGGTGCTGGGGCATGATTTTGATATCGAGATCATCGAAAAGCACCACAACCAGAAGATCGACGCTCCGAGCGGCACGGCGCTCATGCTGGCCGACCGCATTTCCGGGGCGCTGGAAAAGAAGCCCCAATATGTTTATGACCGGCATTCCGAGCGCCGGAAGCGCCGCCGGGAGGAGATCGGCCTGCACGCTGTGCGCGGCGGGACGATTGTGGGGGAGCACGAGGTGCTCTTTGCGGGCACGGACGAGACCATTACCCTCTCCCATGCCGCCTACAGCAAGCAGGTGTTTGCGGCCGGGGCCATCAACGCGGCGCTGTTTTTAGCCGGCCAGCCGGCCGGGATCTACGATATGGGGGATCTGGTATAAAGCTGCATGCGCCCTGGCGACGGGCATGAAAGAGCATGCACCGGCAGAATAAAACGGAGGAGGCTTCTGCATGTACGGCGTTGATAAGCTGACGCTGACCGAGGATGTCGCGTTGGTGACCTTTTCAAAGATTCCGGCCAACCTTACCCTGATTTCAGAGATTTTCCTGCAATTTGGGGAGAAGGAGATCAATATCGACATGATCTCCCAGGCTGCGCCGCGCGGGGATATGACCAGCCTTTCCTTCAGCGTTTCAGGGGAACGGCTGGTGGAGGTACTGGAGCTGGTCAACCAGTTCCGGGAGAAGCATCCGGCGATTAAGCCGCTGATTGCGGGCGGAAACGTGAAAATCCAGTTGTTCGGCGAGCAGATGCCGCAGATGAGCGGCGTGGCCGCGCGCGCCATTGCGGCGCTCGCGCGCTCCGGCTGCGAGCTGATGCTCACCACCACCTCTGAGGTGGATATCTCCTTCCTCGTTGCCAGCGCCCATTGTGAGGATGCGCTGGCCGCTCTGCGCGAGGAGTTCGGCGTACAATAAACCGGAAAGCTGTGGGAAAGCCGCTGCGAAATTTCATTTCCGGCCTATAGAAAAGGGCGCGCCTGCAAAACGACAGTTTTGCAGGCGCGCCCTTTTTCTGCAAGCCGGAGGATCGCCCGACCGGAGGTTTCTTTTCTATTTTGTAACAGCCCCTTTTGGGCGCAAAAGCGCCGTCCGTCCAAAGCGGGCGGCTTTTTAAAACGAAATCTTATTTTCAACCACCTTTCCCAACACGCGGACGGAGGTGCGGGTGAGATCGTATACCTGCGGGCCGTAGGAGGCGTCGGTCGATTGGGGAAGCAGCGTTACCGTCTGTCCCTGCTGGTAAAAGCGCTTGACGGTCGCCCGCTCCCCGTCGGTCAGCACAACAGCAATCTCCCCGTTTTCCACCATATCCTGCCGCCGGATAATCAGGAGATCGCCGTCGTGGATGCGCGCGGCGTTCATGCTGTCGCCCTCCACGCGCAGCGCAAAATATTCTGCGCCCCCGTTCCTGTCGGTGTAGGTATAGCCCTCAATCTGTTCTTCGGCAAAGAGCGGAAGCCCCGCCGCCACCCGGCCCAGAATGGGGATGCGCTGGGTAGGGTGGTAGGGCGCGCCCGGCAGCGGCTCCTCTTCGGTGAGCCTTCCGCGGGGAACGCCGAAAAAATCGGCCAGCATTTGCAGGCTGCCGACCCTGGGATATTTTTTGCCGGTGCACCAGTCGGAAACGGTGGAGGGCGTTAATCCCAGGGCCAACGCCAGGTCTGCCTGCGCCATCTTCCTTTCAGCCAACAGGCGCGACAGGTTTTCTGAGAATACGCGGCGGGCGTTTTCACCAAGACCCGGCATCTTCCTTCTCCTCCTATCTATCATCGATGGTTGCTTCCTCTATTATACGCTTAAAGAAAATATTTTTCAAGTTTTCTTAAAAATCCCCTTGATTATACGCTTAAAGCGTGATATACTAAGGATAGTCTCGCGGGGCAAAGGGGATTGTTCTTCAATTTAGAACATATGTTTATTAAAAAATACGCTTTAAACGGATTGCAAGGGCAAGCGAACCGCTCCTTGGGGATGTCTCCGCCGGGGGCCGGTCCGGTTTACGAGGAAGGATGGTCACGATGGAAAAACGGACGGCGCAAAGAGGGATTTTAGCGGCATCGGCCGTTCTGCTGCTCTGTACCGGGGCGGTGCTGGCACTCCGGCAGCCGCGGCAGAGCGGTCTTGCTTGGGAAGAGAACGCCATGGTAGGGTTTATGCCGGGCGTGGATTTGGAAACGCGGCGCAAGCAGCTGCAACAGGAGCTGGACGAGAGCCAGATTGCCTTTTCGCTGAACAGTTCGCCTGCGTTTGTATTGGAAAACGGTATTCCCACCGGGAAGCTGATGCTGGAGAATCCAGGAAACAACCATAAGCTGCTCACGGCGGAGCTACAGTTAAGCGCGACCGGTGAAACGCTCTACCAATCCGGGGCGCTGCGGCCGGGCAGCTATTTGGAGGAGGTGGCCCTCAACCGGACGCTGCCCGCCGGGGAATATCCCATTACCGTCTATCTGCGCGCCTATCGCGAGGATACGGAGGAGCTTATTGGCCAGACCGGCGCTTCGGTGACACTAACGGTGCTGCCGGGCTAGGAAATAAAAAAACAAGGAGGAAAAAACAGATGAAAAAGGTGTTAGCAGGTTGGCTGTCCGCGGCGCTCATTCTGTGCGCATGTCCGGTAGTCTTTGCGGCGGAGAAGCTGCCGGCGGGCAGCAGCGGCCCAGGTACGAGCGGGGTGGTTGTGGAATCCAACGATCCGAAGGATATCGAGCTGCACGGGGAGATCGAGCCGACCATCCTTTCGGTGACGGTGCCCTCCTACATCCCGTTTTCCATTAGCCGCAGCCTTCCGCGTGCGAACAAGGTGGTTTCCCCCCGCATAGAGGTGGCCAACCATTCTTCGGTTCCGGTTTCGGTGTATGTGGCGGATACGAAGATTGACTTGAGCAGGCTGGGAGGGGCCACCTGGAGCGAGAACGGCGACGTGGGTCCCAACCAAGTTGCTGTCGGACTTACGAGCGCGCAGAGCGAGCCGGAGTCGCTCTCCGGCGCCCAGTGGCTTCAGGAGGGGAAGCAGGAGACCGAGCTTGCCCGCTTAAACCCGGAGGATGCCGGACGGCTTTTCGTTGTGGGGACGTTGGGCGAGAGCGTGCCGGAAAACCGGAGCTTCACCGTTATCGCCACGTTGATGGTGCACGCACAGTAGTTCCCGGCTGCGGATCTGATTTCCAGAAAGGAGGCCAAGGAGGGCATCCGCAGAATCCGATTCCGGCTTGCAGAAACCGGAAAAAGGGGGGCGCGCCCTAGCGCGAAATTCGGGGCGTAATCTTCGCCTCGAAAATACTTTTTCAGAAGGAGCTGCCTGCAAAGCATTTTGCAGGCAGCTCCTTTCGACGCGCTTACCCTTTTTTTATTCTTGCGGTATATTATAATGGTGCTGGACACAAACGGGCCTTTATGATCCCTTTGCCTTTTCCAGCTGTAAAGAAAAAGTACTTGACAGCTGGGGAAGAAGCCGGTATAATACAAAGTGCGCTTAGTGTAAAGGGATAAACTTTACAGAGAGGGAGGCTTCGCCGCATGCCCAAGGATCTCACGATTACGGTGCTCTTTGATTTTTACGGCGATATGCTGACCGAAAAGCAGCGGGAGGTCATCGACCTCTATTACAATGAGGATCTGTCCCTGGGGGAGATCGCTTCCGAGAGCGGCATCACCCGGCAGGGAGTGCGCGATTCGATCAAGCGCGCCGAAGCAACGCTCCAGGAGCTGGAGGAAAGGCTCGGCCTGGCCCGCCGCTTTCAGGAGATGCAGCAGGACCTCGGCCGGATTGCACAGTATGCAAAGGATATTCAATTCGAGAGCGACCGGATGGGCGCTTCTTCGGGGATTTATACCAAGGCGGGGGAGATCGCGCGGCTGGCGATGAGGATCAGCCGGGATTGACGGCCGGCAGAATGGGGGGAAAGCATGGCGTTTGAAGGACTGAGCGAAAAGCTGAATGCGGCGTTTAAACGGCTGCGCGGCAAGGGCAGGCTCAAGGAGGAGGATATCCGCGAGGCAATGCGCGAGGTGCGCCTGGCGCTGCTGGAGGCGGACGTCAACTTTAAAGTGGCCCGCGATTTTGTCAAGGAGGTCACCGAAAAGGCAGTCGGCGCCGAGGTGCTTTCCAGCCTGACCCCTGCGCAGCAGGTCGTGAAAATTGTGCGCGACGAGATGACCGCCCTCATGGGCTCCACCCAGGCGCGGGTAAACTTTTCCTCCAAAAAGCCGACCATTTTAATGATGTGCGGCTTGCAGGGTTCGGGCAAGACCACCCATTCCGCCAAGCTCGCGCGCTACTTTAAGGCGAGCGGCAAGCGTCCGCTGCTGGCCGCCTGCGATGTCTACCGCCCGGCTGCTATCGATCAGCTCAAGGTGGTCGGCGAGAAGGCGGGCGTTCCGGTCTTTGAAAAGGGACAGGGGGATCCGGTGCAGATAGCGGCCGAGGCGGTGAAGCATGCGAAGGATTATGGCTACGACCCGCTGATTCTCGATACCGCCGGGCGGCTGCACATTGATGAAGCGCTCATGAACGAGCTGAAAAGCATGAAGGAAACGGTCCGCCCGCACGAGATCCTTTTGGTGGTGGACGCCATGGTCGGCCAGGATTCGGTAACGGTCGCCAAGGCGTTTGATGACGAGCTGGGGATCGACGGCGTGATACTGACCAAGCTCGACGGCGATACCCGCGGCGGCGCAGCGCTCTCGGTGCGCGCCGTCACCGGCAAGCCGATTAAATTTGCCGGTACCGGCGAAAAGCTCGAAGATCTGGAACCCTTTTATCCCGACCGCATGGCCTCCCGTATTTTGGGGATGGGCGACGTTCTGACCCTCATTGAGAAGGCGGAGAACGAGTTGGACGAGCAGGCCGCCTTAAAAACGGCGCAGCGGCTGCGGGAAAATAAATTTGATATGAACGATCTGCTCGACCAAATGAAGCAGATCCAATCGATGGGCCCGCTCGGCCAGATCCTTTCGATGATCCCCGGCGTTGCAGGCAAGATTAAGGATGAGGACACCGCGCGCGGGGAGAAGGAACTCAAAAAGATCGAGGCGATCATCCAATCGATGACGCTGCGCGAACGCGAGAAGCCCGATCTCATCAACCCCTCGCGCAAGCGGCGGATAGCGGCGGGCAGCGGCACCCAGGTGGAGGATGTGAACCGCCTTCTCAAGCAGTTCCGGCAGATGCAGCAGATGATGAAGCAGCTGACCGGCCGCAAGGGGAAGCGCCGCATCCCGTTTGGCGGGATGATGCCCCCGCCGGGCAGAATGCCCTAAGAAACGATATTGTGCTCTCCGAGCTGCAATATAGCGCCGTCCTCCGCCCCATGCGGGGATGGTTCAAAGAACAGGAACAAGAAAACAGGAGGTGATAGGCATGGCGGTTAAAATCAGACTGAGAAGAATGGGCGCGAAAAAGGCCCCCTTCTACCGCATTGTAGTTGCGGATTCCCGCTACCCGCGCGACGGCCGGTTCATTGAGGAGGTCGGCACCTACGATCCCACCAAGAACCCCGCTGCGGTGAACATCGATGCGGAGAAAACCAAGAAGTGGCTGGCGACCGGCGCTCAGCCCACCGATACCGTGAAGGCGCTGCTGAAGAAAAACGGCGTTCTTTAAAGGCGGAAAGGTATAGGAACAAGAATGGAAGAACTGATTGGGACGATTGCCAGGGGCCTGGTCGATCAGAAGGATGCGGTTTCGGTGACGGCGGGCGAACCGGATGCAGAGGGGACGGTAATCTACCATCTGCACGTTGCCCCAGAGGACATGGGCCGCGTCATTGGCAAGCAGGGACGCATTGCAAAGGCGATCCGCACGGTCGTGCGCGCCTACGCGGCCCGCGCCGATCAGAAGGTCATGGTGGAAATCGACTAAGTTTGAACAAAGGGCCTGCCGCAAAGCTGCAAAGGGAATCTTGGGTTCCTGGGTCGGCTCTGCGGGCAGGCCCTCAGACTGTGACAAAGCCCGGAAACGGTCCGGGCAGTTTTCATAAAGACAGGCGCGCCGGAGAAAGGCCCGGCGGGCAGGCGGGGAGGCCGGGCGATTGAAGGAATATCTGGAAATAGGGAAAATTGTTACCACCCATGGCGTGCAGGGGGAGGTTAAGGTGCAGCCCTGGTGCGATGAGGCGGCGTTTTTAGCCGGGCTATCCGAGGTGGGCGTGGGCGCGCCCGATCGCCCGATGTCCGTCCAACGCGGACGGGTGCAGAAGAACATGGCGATCCTCAAGCTGGAGGGGGTGGATACCGTCTCGGCCGCCGCCCTTCTGCGGGAACGGATCCTTTACCTGCACCGCGATAAAATCCCGCTGGCCGAAGGGGAGTATTTTATTCAAGACCTCATCGGCCTCCCGGTTTATGACGCCGACACCGGCGCGCTCTATGGAACGCTGTGCGACGTTTCCAAAACCGGGGCGAACGACGTTTGGCACATCCGCTTTCCGGATGGGGCCGAACGGCTGATCCCCAAGATCCCCCAGGTGGTGCTGCGGGTGGACGTGGCCGGGGGACGGGTGGAGATCCGGCCGCTCAGGGGGCTGTTTGAATGACGGTCGATATTGCAACCCTTTTCCCGGAGATGTGCGAGGCGGTGCTCTCGTCGAGCATCATCGGCCGGGCGCGCGCGGCGGGCAGGCTGCGGGTGGATTGCCACGACATCCGCGGCTTTTCGGAGGACAAGCACCGCAAGGTGGACGATTCCCCCTATGGCGGCGGAATGGGGATGGTGCTCGGCCCCGTTCCCATCTACAACTGCTTCCGGTATATCGAGCGGCTGCGCGGCGCGCGGCCGCACACGGTCTACCTCTCCCCGAAGGGACGGGTATTTTCCCAGCGCAAGGCGGAGGAGCTGGCGCAGAAGGAAAACCTGCTGCTGCTCTGCGGCCACTATGAGGGGGTCGATCAGCGCATATTGGACGAGATGGTTGACGAAGAGCTTTCGATTGGGGACTATGTGCTCACCGGCGGCGAGCTGGGTGCGCTGGTGGTGGTGGACGCGGTCGGAAGGCTGTGCGAAGGGGTGCTCAGCGATGCGAGCTGCTACACCGAGGAGAGCCACCAGGGCGGCCTGCTGGAATATCCCCATTATACCCGGCCGCCGGTTTGGCATGGCCGCGCCGTGCCGGAGGTGCTGCTCAGTGGCCACCACAAAAATATTGCCCGTTGGCGGCGTGAGGAATCCATCCGGCTGACCTGGGAGCGCCGTCCCGACATGCTGGCGGAGGCGCCTCTGGGGCGGGACGACCTGCTTTTTCTGGAGCGGCTGCGCGCCGGAGAGGCTGGATTGGAAGAAACAGAGGAACGAAAGCGTTGAATTTGGAATAAAGTGGGAGTGGAAGCAAAAAAAGCGGAGGATGCGCCCCCGATTCGTTGCATGAGAAGCCTTTGGATGCGCAAAACTATTTGTGTATTTATCACAACCATGTGCAAAAAAATTGTTTGTTAGATAGATAACTAGCAGAATTTCGGCTGTCCAGGCAAAAAACGGCCGGAATAAACGTTGACGAAGGCAGGCGGGATGTATATAATGAAACCATTAAGAAATAGCTCGAATGGGGCTGTATGATTGACTTGATAGATAGGAGAGTAGCGAATATGTTTGTGAAAGATGTTCCCGTTCAGAATCAAGTAGGTCTGCACGCGCGTCCTGCAACCTTTTTCATCCAGAAGGCGAATGAATTCAAATCTTCTATCTGGATTGAGAAGGAGGAGCGCCGGGTAAACGCCAAGAGCCTTTTAGGCGTTCTTTCTCTGGGTATTGTCGGCGGCGCCACGATTAAGATCATCGCCGATGGGTCGGATGAGCAACAAGCGGTTGCCGAGCTGGTAAAGCTCGTAGAGAGCGGCTTCGCCGAATAAGGCGGCGCTGCGAACGAACAATGCTATACGCCGTCAGCAGCTTGCTGGCGGCGTATTTGTTCCATTTAAACGGCGGAGGGGAGGCGGCGCTTTTGATCGATGCACAGCGGATTGCGCGGCTGCGCAAAAAGGCCAACGAGCTGCCCATGCAATCCGGGGTCTATCTCATGCGCGACCGGGCGGGCGGGATTATCTATATCGGCAAAGCCAAGCACCTGAAGAACCGGGTGACAAGCTACTTCCGCGCGCTTGACAGCCACACGCCCAAGGTGCTGGCGATGGTGGAGAATGTGGAGGACTTTGACTATATCCTCACCAGCAGCGAATTTGAGGCGCTGGTGCTCGAATGCAGCCTGATTAAACAGCACCTGCCGAAATACAATATTCTGCTCAAGGATGATAAGGGGTATTCCTATATCTATATTTCTGAAGAGCCCTGGCGGCGGCTGCGCGCGGTTTATAACAAGCAGGAGGCGGGCGCCAATTACATCGGCCCTTACCTCTCTAAATATGTCGTCAGCCAAACGGTGGAGCAGGCGAACCGGATTTTCATGCTCCCCACCTGCAACCGCCGGTTCCCGGAGGATTTCCGGAAGGGGCGGCCCTGCTTAAACTACCACATCCGGCAGTGCATGGGCGTTTGCTCCGGGAAAATTTCGCTGGAAGCCTATAACGAGGCGTTTGAGAGCGCGCTGCGCTTTATCCGCGGGAACACCGGCGCGCTGTGCGAGAGCTTGGAAAAGGAGATGGCCGGGGCCGCAGAACGGCTTGATTTTGAATTGGCCGCGCGGCTGCGCGATCGCCTGCAAGCTATCCGGCGGGTCGGCCAGCAGCAGAATGTGCTCTATGCGGGGGTGGATAACTGCGACATCGTCGCCGTCGCGGTCGGGAACGGCCGTTATGGCGCGTCGATCATGCTCTACCGTGGGGAACGGCTGTGCGATAAGCAGGATTTCCTGCTGACCGCCGACGGCCCGCCGGAAGCGGTGCGCGCCGAATTCCTCATGCGCTTCTATGCCGAGCGCAGCGGCCTGCCCCGAAAGATCTATCTGGACGGGGAGTGCGAGGACGCCGCCCTTATCGCGCGCTTTCTCACCGAGCGGGCAGGCCGGAAGGTGGAGCTGGCGGTCCCGCAGCGCGGGCAGAAAAACCAGTTGGTCGAGCTCTGCCGGGAGAACGCGGCGCAATACCTGAGCCACCGCATGCGCGCGGGCGGCAAGGAGGTGGCGCTGCTGGATGAGCTCAGCAAGCTCCTGGGACTCAGCAAAAGCCCGCAGTATATCGAAGCCTTTGATATTTCCAACATCGGCGCGGGGACGATTGTGGGCGGAATGGTGGTCTTTGAGGGGGCCTCCCCGAAGCGGGCGGCCTACCGGAAATTTTCGATCAAATCGGTGACGGGCGCGCCGGACGACTATGCGAGCATGCGCGAGATGCTCTCCCGCCGCTTGCAGCGGCTGGCTGATGCCGGAGAGGCCGGGGAGGCGGGCGAGGAAGCCGAAGGCTTCGGACGCCGGCCCGATCTGTGGCTCATCGACGGCGGCCAGACGCATGTGGCGGCGGCGCGGCAGGTGCTGGAGGAGTTTGGGATTGCGATCCCGGTCTTTGGCATGGTGAAGGACGAGAAGCACCGCACCCGCGCCGTGGCCTCGGACGGCGGGGAGATTGTCATCAGCGCGAACCGCAACGTTTTTTCCTTTATCACCCGCGTGCAGGATGAGGTGCACCGTTACACCATCTCGTTCTCCCGGAAAAAGCACCGGTCGAGCGCGTTGCAGCTTGAGCTGTGCAAGGCGCAGGGGATTGGACCGGCGCGCGCCAAAGCGCTGTTCGCCCATTTTAAAACGATATCCGCCATTCGCCAGGCGAAGGAGGAGGAGCTGGCGGCCGCCCCAGGAATGACGGCGGGCGCGGCGAGAAGCCTCTATGTCTATCTGCATGGGGATCCCGGTATAGATGACGGGCAGGATTCCCCTGCGGAATAACGAAAACGGGGCGGAGCCCAACCGTTAAAAGCTCCTTGGACACTTAGACCCTTTAACACAGAGCGGAGCTTCCTGAGCTTCAGACGGCGTTTGCGAAACCGGAGCCTGAACGGGCACAGACGGGGAAATACTTGACAAATAGCGGGGAAACGCCCATAATAGGGCATATTGGCGGCTGTGTTGCACGGCCGCTTCAGGAAAGGAGCAGCGCTCAAGATGAGAGTGATCACCGGATCGGCGCGCGGCGCGCGGCTGGTTGCGCCGGAGGGGCTGGATACCCGCCCGACCAGCGAAATGGCGAAGGAGGCTATTTTCAGCATCCTGCAAAATGAGGTGGGAGGCGCGGCTGTGCTCGATCTCTTTGCCGGAAGCGGGCAGCTGGGCATTGAAGCGCTCAGCCGGGGAGCGGTCCGCTGCACCTTTGTGGAACAGGACCGGCGGGCGCAGGCGGCTATCCGGGAAAACCTGCGGCACACCCGGCTGGAGGAAAACGCCCGGTTGGTAACGGGCGACGCACTCGCCTATCTGCGCATGCCGGGGGAGACCTTCACCCTTGCGCTGCTCGACCCTCCCTATGGGAAGGGGCTGTTAGAAAAGGCGCTCCCGCTGGCGGCGGCCCGGATGGCGCCCGGCGGCGTTATCCTCTGCGAGTCCGATCGCAGGGAGGAGCTTCCCGAAGAGGCGGGCGCCTTTTGCCGGATGAAGGAATACCGGTATGGGCGCGTAAAGGTCACGGTTTACCGGCTGCCGGGGGAGTAAACGGGCGCAGGCCGCGCGGCGGCCTTTTTGGCTTTTACTCTGCCGGGACGGTTGGATTCTGAAGAGAGAGGGAAGGGGTATAGCGGTGTCTGTCGCGGTCTGTCCGGGGAGCTTTGACCCGGTGACGAAGGGCCACTTAGATATTATCAAGCGTGCGAGCGTCCTTTTTGAAGAGGTGATCGTGCTGGTGGTGGTCAATGTGGACAAGCATTGCAGCTTTTCGGTAGAGGAGCGCTGCGAAATGATTCGCCAAGCGGTTGCAGGGATGGAGAACGTGCGGGTCGATTCCTATGGCGGCCTGCTGGTGGATTATGTGCGTAAACAGGGCGCGCAGGCCATTGTAAAGGGGCTGCGCGCGATGTCCGATTTTGAATATGAGTTCCAGATGGCGCTGACCAACAAGAAGCTGCTTCCCTATGCGGAGACGCTCTTCTTAACCACCAGCACCGAAAACATGTATGTTTCTTCCAGCTTAGTCCGGCAGATAGCGGGATTTGGCGGGAATATCAGCGACCTGGTGCCCCGCTGCTTGGTAAAGCCGATTATGGAGCGGCTGCAACGCGCGCCCTCGGCGGACTGCGGCGCTTGAGAGCCTTGAGCATTTGAAAGGGGAAAAACCGATGAATATAGAAGAAATCCTGGATGTGATTGACGAACTGCTGGATAGGGCCTGGAACCTGCCGCTGACCGGCGGACGCTGCGTGGTGGATGCGGACAAGGTGCGCGATCTCATCGACGAGGTGCGGCTCAATCTTCCGGGAGAGATTAAGCAGGCGCGCAGCATCGTCGCCGACCGCGCCGAGATTATTTCGGTGGCGCGCCAGGAGGCGGAGACCATTGTGCAGAAGGCGGAGGAGCGCGCAAAGGCGCTCATTTCCAGGGAGGATATTGTCAAGCAGTCGCAGGCGCGCGCGGCGGAGATCATGCAGAGCGCGCAGATGAAATCCCGCGAGATGCGTTCGGCGGCGAACGACTATTCCGAAAAGGTTTTGCGGGAAACGGAGGAATCGCTGACGCGTTCGTTGAGCGACGTGAAGAATACCCGGCAGGCGCTGCGCAACGCGACCCGGAAATAACAGCCGGCGGGAGCCGCGGGCGGTCCCCGGCCCAAACCGCCGGGAAACAGGGAGGAGAACAGGCTTATGGCATCCGGAATCAAGCTGATGGAGGAGATGGAACGCGAGCAGCCGCAGGCGGGGCAGCTCTATTTCTGGTGGCTGGGCCAACTGGGCTATGCCATTCGGACCGAACGGCTACGGATATGTATCGATCCTTTTTTGAGCGATCGCGCGACCCGCCGGCACGCCCCCATTTTGGAGGCGGAGATGCTGGAAAAGACGGATTATCTTTTCGGCACCCACCTGCACGACGATCACATCGATCTACCGGTTTGGAAAACGGTGGCGAAGCATCTTCCGAAGGTGAAGTTCGTTGTGCCGCGCGCGCTGAAAGCGCAGTTGTGCGAAGAGCTGGGGGTCGCGCCTGAACGGATGCTTGGCATTGCCGACGGGGAAACCTTCCAGGAGGAAGGGCTTTCCATCACCGGCGTTGCCGCCGCGCACGAGCTGTTGGAGCAGGACGGGAACGGCGATTACCTCCAGATGGGCTATTATGTCCGGGCGGACGGCGTTTCCTTTTACCACAGCGGGGATTGCTGCATCTATGAAGGGCTTTACCGGCGGCTGCGCGCGCTGGGCAGCCCGGATGTTGCTTTCCTTCCGATCAACGGGAGGGATGCGAAACGGCTGCGCGCAAACTGCATCGGAAACATGACCTATCAGGAGGCGGTGGATCTCTGCGGCATGCTGCGGCCGGGCCTGAGCGTGCCGGGGCACTATGACATGTTTGCCGCAAACAGCGAAAACCCGCTGCTCTTTTCCGACTATCTGGATGCCAAATACCCCGGCCTGCGCTGCTGGATAGGCCCGCACGGGACCAAAGTGAAGGCCGAAGCGAAAAACGAAGCCTCCCCCTGATGGATATCGATGGGATCACGGCCATGGAGCCTGTCAAAACATATATCTCCGGTTCAGAAGAACCGGAAAATACGGCGGTTTCGCGCGGGCAACGCGAAATTTGAGACGCTGCCTTGGTTTGAAAGCAAGAGCCTGTAAAAAATACGAAGTATTTTTTACAGGCTCTTTTCATATGGTGGGATAGAGCGAGGGGGAGGGGTATGCAGGCGTTTATGGGGAGGCTTTACCAGATTAACGAGGCGATCGGCGCATTTATCTGGGGGCTGCCAATGCTGGCGCTTTTTTTAGGAACCGGCCTCTATTTCACCATCCGGACGCACGGTCTGACCTTCCGGCGGCTGGGCGAGATCCTGCGCGCCCCCTTTCAGAAGAGCGGCGGTGCGGGAGGGCTCTCCGCCTTTTCCGCCGTGTCCGGCGCGCTGGCCGGGACGTTGGGAATCGGGAATATCGCCGGTGTAGCCAGCGCGCTGCTATTGGGCGGTCCGGGGATCGTGTTCTGGATGGTGGCCAGCGCCTTTTTCTGCATGGCGGTGAAATATGCGGAAACGGTGCTCGCCATGCGTTACCGGACCAAGAACGGCCGGGGGGAAACGGTCGGCGGCCCGATGTATTACATGCGCGACGGGCTGGGGCTGCCTGGAATGGCCGCCGTTTTTTGCCTTCTCTGCATTCTGGCGGCGCTGTTTGGCACGGGAAACGTCACCCAGATAGCGACAGTGGCCCATGCGGTGGAGGATACCTTCCAGCTGGACGGCCTTTGGGTCAGCGCGGCCTGCGCGGCCGTTATTGGACTGATAACCGGCGGGAGCGTGGGACGGCTGGGGAAGGTGTTTTCATGGCTGACCCCGCTGATGTCGCTGGCCTTCCTGCTGGCGGCCTTGGCCGTGCTGCTCCGGCATCCCGGCCGGCTGCCGGAGGTGTTCGTCCTGGTTCTGCGATCGGCCTGGACGCCCTCGGCCGCTGCTGGCGGCGTAGGCGCTTACACCGTGCTGGCGGCGATGAAATACGGCGTGTCGCGCGGCGTTTTCTCCAACGAGGCGGGGATGGGCTCCTCGCCGATTATCCACGCCGCCTCTGGGAATACGGCGGTAGCGCAGGGGATGTGCGGCGCCTTCGAGGTGTTTTTCGATACGGTGGTTATGGCGGTTTTAACGGCGGCCGCCATTCTTTGCAGCGGCGTCCCGCTGGACGCGGAGGACGGCGCAGAGCTGACGGCGGCCGCCTTTTCTACGGTCTTTGGCTCCCACGCCGGGGAGGTGCTGACCCTCATGCTGGCGGTGTTTGCCGTCTCCAGCGTCCCCTGCTGGTATTTTTACGGGGAACGCTGCGTGGAGTATCTTGCGGGAAAGAAGCAGCGCGGCGGCAAACGGGCCTATCGCGCCGCCTTTTTCCTGTTGATGTTCCTCTGCCCGCGCATGCGGCTGGATGGGCTTTGGCAGTTAGCCGACAACCTGAACGGCTTGATGGCCCTTCCCAATCTGATAGCGGTCTGCATGCTTTCGCAGGAGGTAGTTAGGGAAACGGACGCCTATTTGGCCCGGAAGTCGATAGCGCGTTTGAAAAATCGTTAGCACTTTATATATGTGAGTGCTAAAATTAACAGCTTCATCAAATTTTATACGAATATCGGAAACAAATCTCCCTTATAATAAAGACAGTTCCACCGGATGTGGAACGGCGAAGAAACGAAACCGGAAATTTTGATAGGGAGGTTTTTCGAATATGTTGGATTTAATGCCTTGGGGCCGTGATGAAAGAAGGCTTTGGAACGCGTTTGACAATTTCAGCCAGGAGTTTTTCCGTGGAATGGATCAAACCTCGATGGAGTTTAAAACCGATGTGCTGGACAGAGGGGACCGTTTTGTTTTGCAGGCGGAGCTGCCTGGCTTTGCCAAGGAAGAGATTCAGATAGGGTTGGAGGGCGACCGGCTGACCATCCGCGCCGCGCACAGCGAAGAGACGGAGGAGAAGGGGGAAGGGGATACGCGCTATATCCGCCGGGAACGCCGGTTCGGTTCCTTTGCCCGCAGCTTTGATGTTTCAGGCGTGGAGACGGGAAGGATTGAAGCCAAATATGAAAACGGCCTGTTGGAGCTTGCCCTTCCTAAGAAGGGCAAGGAGGTTCCGGAAAGCCGGAATATTGCGATTCAGTAATCTATATTCAGAAAAGCGCCTTGCAAACGTGAAACGTTTGCAAGGCGCTTCTGCCATAAGGGAATGAGGCGGTGAGAAACGCAAATCCGGTTAGCAGAAGAAATCGCGGAGGCCGCTCCTCCGGTTTGCAGAAACTGGAAAAAACGGAGGTTTCGTGCGGACCGCGCGAAATCCGGGGCGCAATCTTCTGCCCGGAAGCGTTTTTTCCAAAGGAGTATTGCAAAATAGAGCAAGCTGTAAATAACATATCCCTGGCCTGTAAAAGAAACCGTGGGGGCCGTTCCACCGGTTTGCAGAAACCGGAAAAAGCGGCGGTTTCGCGCCCTTCGGCGCGAAATTTGGGGCGTCGTCTTCGCCCCAAAAGCTGCTTTTTCCAAAGGACGCGCTGCAAAATGAAATTTTGCAGCGCGTCCTTTTCCACCATTAAATGTCGCAGATGTTGACAATTTCGATATCCTTGAGCGAATGGCGCTTTTTGAGGGAGTTGGCCATGGCGTTGGCCGTGTCCAGCGAGGTGAAGCAGGCGATAGCGCGCTCCACCGCTTTGCGGCGCATCTGCACCGAGTGGCGGGCGGGCATGCGCCCCTTAGCCGAGGTGGAGATCACATAGTCTACCTTTCCGGCGTTAAACAGCGTCATGATGTTCGGCTCGTCCTCCTCGATCTTGCGGACGGCGCTGGCGGCCACCATGTGCTTGTTGAGCTCGTGCGCGGTGCCGGGGGTGGCGTAAATGTCGAAGCCCATGCCGTCGAACTTGGCGGCGATGGGGATGACCTCCTGCTTGTCCGAATCGCGGACGGTGATGAGCACCCCGCCGGTACGCACCATGTTGTAGCCGGCGGCCGTCAGCCCCTTATAGAGCGCCTCCTCGAAGGTGTGGGCAATGCCCAGCACCTCGCCGGTGGATTTCATCTCCGGGCCGAGGTGGGTATCTACGTCGTGCAGCTTTTCAAAGCTGAACACCGGCACCTTGACGGCGATATAGTCGGCGTTTTTGTAAAGCCCGGTTCCATATCCCTGCCCGGCCAGCGTTTCGCCGAGCATAATCCGGGTGGCGATGTCCACCATCGGCACGCCGGTGACCTTGCTGATATAGGGCACCGTCCGCGAGGAACGCGGATTGACCTCGATGACATAAACGTTGCCCTCATAGACGACATATTGCACGTTGACCAGTCCCCGGACATCCAGCGCCCGCGCGAGCCGGCCGGTATAGTCAATGATGGTCTGGCGGGTCTGCTCGCTGAGGTTTTGATCCGGGTAGACGGAAATCGAGTCGCCGGAGTGGACGCCTGCGCGTTCGATGTGCTCCATGATGCCGGGAATGAGGAAATCCTGCCCGTCGCAGAGGGCGTCCACCTCGACCTCGGTGCCCATGAGGTATTTGTCGATGAGGATGGGGTTCTCCATCGTGTTGTGCGCCAGGATGACGGCCATGTATTCCTCAATATCCTTATCGTTGTGGGCGATAATCATGTTCTGGCCGCCGAGCACATAGGAGGGGCGCATGAGCACCGGGTAGCCGAGATCCTTGGCCGCCGCGAGCGCCTCCTCCAGCCGGAAAACGGTGTGGCCCGCCGGCCGCGGGATGCCGCAGGTGCCCAACAGCTCGTCGAAGCGTTCGCGGTCCTCGGCGCGGTCGATGCTGTCATAGCCGGTTCCGAGGATGGGCACGCCCTTGGCATGCAGGTGCTTGGCCAGCTTGATGGCTGTCTGTCCGCCGAACTGGATGACCACCCCATCCGGCTTTTCGGTTTCCAGAATGGAGTCCACATCCTCAGGGGTCAGCGGATCGAAATAGAGCCGGTCGGCGGTATCGAAATCGGTCGAGACGGTTTCCGGGTTGTTGTTGACGATCACCGCCTCGCAGCCGGCGGCCTTGAGCGCCCAGACGCAATGCACCGAGCAATAGTCAAACTCGATCCCCTGGCCGATCCGGATGGGGCCGGAGCCGAACACCATGATCTTTTTGCGGCCGGTCCCTTTGTGCCGGAGGAACTCGGCGGCTTCGTTTTCCTCGTCGAAGGTGGAATAGAAATAGGGGGTTTCCGCCGGGTATTCGGCCGCGCAGGTATCCACCATTTTGTAGGAGGCGTAGCGGTGTTCGGGCAGCTCCTGGCCCGACAGGCGGCGGATGGTGCTGTCCAAAAAGCCGAGCTGCTTTGCCGCGAGATAGAGCGGGCCGGTCAGCGTTTCGGTTTCCAGCGCCCGCTCCATCTCGATGAGGTGCAGGAGCTTACTGAGGAACAGACGGTCGATCTTGGTCGCTTCAAACACCTCGTCCATCGAAACGCCGTTTTTCAGCGCCGCATAAACCGCAAAGAGCCGCTCGTCGTCGCACTCCCGGAGCCGCTCGCGCAGCTCGTCCGCCGTTTTTCCCTGGAGCTTGGGGAGGTTCAGCGTATCCAGCCCCAGTTCGACGCCGCGCACCGCCTTCATCAAGGCGTTTTCAAAGGAGGGGCCGATGCTCATTACTTCGCCGGTCGCCTTCATCTGGGTGCCGAGCGTCCGTTTGGCATAGACAAATTTATCAAACGGCCACTTGGGGAATTTGAGAACGGTGTAGTCCACCGCAGGCTCAAAGCAGGCGTAGGTGCTGCCGGTGACTTTGTTTACAATCTCGTCGAGCGTGTAGCCGATGGCGATTTTGGTGGCGACCTTGGCGATGGGGTAGCCGGTGGCCTTCGAGGCGAGCGCCGACGACCGGCTCACCCGCGGGTTGACCTCGATGACGGCATATTCCAGCGAATCCGGATGGAGCGCAAACTGCACGTTGCAGCCGCCCTCCACATCCAGCTCCTCGACAATTTCGAGCGCCGAGGTGCGCAGCATCCCCATCTCCTTCGGGGAGAGCGACATGGCGGGGGCGACAACGATGCTGTCCCCCGTGTGGACGCCGACCGGGTCCACATTCTCCATCGAGCAGACGGTAATGGCGTTGCCCTTCCGGTCGCGGATGACCTCAAACTCGATCTCCTTCCAGCCGGAGATGCACTTTTCCACCAGAATCTGCGTGATGGGGGAAAGACGCAGGCCGCCGAGCGCGATCTCGCCGAGCTCCTCCTCGTTTTCCGCGATGCCGCCGCCGCTGCCGCCCATCGTGAAGGCGGGGCGGACGATGACCGGGTAGCCGGTTTCCTCCGCAAACGCCAGCGCGGCCTCCACCGTCGTGACTACCTTGGAGGGGATGCAGGGCTGGCCTATCTTCTGCATGGTGTCCTTGAACATCTGCCGGTCCTCGGCCTTGTCGATGGTGTCCGGCTTCGAGCCGAGCAGCTTCATGTTGTTCCAGGCCAAGAACCCTTCCTTGGCGAGCTGCATCGAGATGGTCAGCCCGGTCTGTCCGCCGAGGTTGGAAAGAACGCTGTCCGGCTTCTCCACCTCGATGATCCGCTTGACCATCTCCAGGTTCAGCGGTTCAATGTAGATTTTATCGGCCATCGCTTTATCGGTCATGATGGTTGCGGGGTTGGAGTTGATAAGCACCACTTCGAGCCCCTCTTCCTTGAGCGCCCGGCAGGCCTGCGTTCCCGCATAGTCAAATTCGGCGGCCTGGCCGATCACAATCGGCCCGGAGCCGATGACCAGCACCTTTTTAATATCGTCGCGTAATGGCATGGCAACCTCCTTCTTGCCGGAACGGTCTCCGGCGGGTGTTTCGATATGGACGGTTTTAAAAACAGATAGGAAAGGGGTTAAAGCAGCTTTTGAAATTCCCGGAACAGCCCGCCGGTGTTCATATTCCCGCGCTCATAGGCGGGAATAAACTGCACCGAAAGGGCGTTGGGGTAGCGGATCCCCTCGCAGCTTCCGTCCGCCGCATGCACAAGGGCTATCTCGCCCTCGGCGGCCTTCTTCACATAGAACCGGTGGTTCTGGGTGGTGATAAGGGTGCGACCCTGCGCCTGATCGGTCGCCGGGATATTCGATCCGCGGTGCCCGTGCCGGAGCTCCGCCAGTTCCCCGCCGAGCGCGCGGGCCAACAGCAGGTGGGAGAGGCCCACTGCAAAGATGGGGTTGCCCGCACGGTAGAGCGCGGCCAGCGCGGGAAGCTGCCCGTCAAAAAAGCCGGGCTCCTCCGGCCCGCCGGAGAGGATCACCGGCCCCTCCGGCTTCACCTTCCCCAGCTCCGAAAACGGCAGGACGGCGAGCGAAAACCCGGCGGCCTGCAATGAAGCGAGGAAAGAGCGCTTGCAGCCAAAGTCAAACAGCGTAGCCGAATGGGCGGCCTCTGCGGTCGAAACCGTCTCCTTTTTGTCGATTGTGAATTCTTTTATACGATTTGTAGCGGAAAATGCCCGCATTTTCTCGATAGCAGCCGGGACATCCGGTTTTTCAGGGGTGATCAAACAGCCCAGCTCCCCGCCGTCGCGCACCGAACGCACAAGGGCGCGGGTATCGATTCCGCAGAGTCCGGCGATTCCTTTTTCCTGCATATAGCGGTCCAGCGTGCCGGTGCAGCGGAAATTGGAGGGCGCTTCGCACCACTCGCGCACGATCAGGCCGGAGGCCGCCGCGTGGGCGGATTCATCCCCTTCCTCGTTGACCCCATAGTTCCCGGCGCAGGGGAACGCCTCTATCACCATTTGACCCAAGCTGTCCGGATCGGTCAGAAGCTGCTGATAGCCCACGCAGGCGGTGTTGAAAACCAGCCGCCCAACAGCCTCCACCGGCGCGCCGAACGCTTCGCCCTCAAAAACCCGCCCGTCCTCCAGCACCAGCCAGGCGGGCTTTTTCTGCGACAGATATGCCATGATAACCTCCCTTTCTTGCCGGACGGCTTGCCCGGCAGACCGTAAGATAGAAGTGGAAAAGCGCAGTTCCCCTCCGCGAAAAGCGGGCGGAATCCAGCTTCCACAGAATGAAAATGCCGTTGTTTCTCCGTGTTTTCCGGTTTAGCCCAACCGGCCGGCCGGGATAGCCCCCGTAAGCGCGTCGCGCATCCGCAGCGCTTCCCGCCGCGCCGCGCCTGCGAAATCCCGCTCCTCGCAGCCTTCCTTTTGCCAGGCGGTGAGGATGGCGCGCGAGGAGTTGACAATCGCCCCCAGCCCCCGGCTGTCAAACGCGCCGGCAACGCTTTGAGCGCTGCCGCCCTGCGCGCCGTAGCCTGGGACAAGGAAAAAGGTGTGCGGCAGCGCCTGGCGCAGCTCGCAGAGCTCTTCGGGGTAGGTGGCTCCCACGACGGCTCCGGCGGCGGAATAGCCGTAGCTTCCCAGCGTATCCGCGCCCCATTGCTCGCAGAGCGCCCCCATTTTCCGGTAGACCGTCTGCCCCTCGCAGAGCTTGTCCTGAAGCTCGCCGGAGGAGGGGTTGGAGGTCTTTACGAGAACGAAAATTCCCTTGTCGCGTTCGCGGCAGAGCCCAAGCAGCGGTTCAATGCCGTCCGTACCGAGATAGCCGTTGACGGTGAGGGCGTCTGCGCCGAAGGCTTCCCGCTTGCTTTCGCCTATCTCCGTTTCGCCCAGATAGGCGCGGGCATAAGCGCCCATCGTGCTGCCAATGTCGTTGCGCTTGCCGTCGGCAATGACGAACAGCCCCTTCTCCTTCGCATAGCGGACGGTTTCGGAGAGCGCCCGCACCCCCTGCCAGCCGAACGCCTCATAATAGGCCGCCTGCGGCTTAACGGCGGGGATAATGTCGCAGAGCGCGTCGATGAGCCCGCGGTTAAACTCCAAAATCGCTTCGGCCGCAGCCTCAAACGGATCCTCAAATTTAGCGAGCAGCGGCTCGGTGATGAAGGAGGGGATCATCGAGAGGGTGGGATCCAGCCCTGCAACGGTGGGGTTTTGCGTGCGGATAATAGCGGAAATCAGGCGGTCGAACGACATGAAAATCAATCCTTTCTGTATAATCCGACAAGAAATCAACATTTATTTTCGAATCCGGCCGTTTAACCGGGTTGCCGCAGGCCGGAGCCTATCCGGCGGCCGGCTATTGAAGCGGGGCGGCGGATGCTTCCAACAGACCGGAATAGACGATGCGTCCGCCGCAGATGGTCAGCATGCAGGCCCCATAGAAGCGATTACCGAGGAAGGGGGAGTTGCGGGACTTGGAAAGCAGGCTCTGGGCACAGAGGGTGCGCTCCGTCTCTAAATCAAAGACGGCCACGTCCGCCGGCGCGCCGGGCTTCAGCGTGCCGCCCGGAATCCCCAAAAGGCGGGCGGGGGAGAGGCTCATGAGAGCAACCAGCCGTTCGAGAGAAAGGAAGCCGCCGCGCACCAACCGGGTATAGGAGACCATGAAGGAGGTTTCCAGCCCGATGATCCCGTTGGGCGCATGGAGAAAATCTGCCTTTTCTTCTGGGGTATGCGGCGCGTGATCGGTGGCAATGGCGTCGAGCGTTCCATCCCGCAGCCCTTCGATTACCGCGAGCCGGTCGCTCTCCTCGCGCAGAGGCGGGTTCATCCGGAAATTGGCGTCGCGCCGGAGCAGCTCCCGGTCGGTCAGGGAAAAGTAATGGGGGCCTGTTTCACCGCTGATCGGGACCCCTTCTGCCTTGGCGCGCCGGATGAGCTCCACCGAGCCTGCGGTCGAAACGTGGGCGATGTGGATATGCCTCCCCGTCCGCCGGGCGGAGGCGATTTCCCGCGCAGTGCTCTCGTCCTCGCTGCGCCGGTCCATCCCCCGGACGCCCAACGCTTCGGAGACGGCCCCTTTATGGATAATTCCGCCGTCGATAATTTTGAGATCCTCACAGTGGCTGATGGTCAGAAGCCCGGCCTCGGCCGCTTCGGCCGCCCCTTTTTCCAGCAGCGCGGTATCCTCCACCGGCCGCCCGTCGTCGCTCACGGCGACCGCCCCGGCGCGCCGCAGCGCCGGATAGTCGTTCGTCTCCTTCCCGGCCAGCGCGCGGGAGAAGGCGGCGCAGGGATAAACGCGGGCGCTGCCCCATTTTGCGCGCTCCAGCATGGCGGCGATGATTTCCGGGCTGTCCGCCGCAGGGGTGGTGTTGGGCATGCAGCAAACGCTGGTGACGCCGCCCGCCGCCGCCGCCGCCGTTCCGGTGATGATATCCTCCTTGTGAGTCTGGCCTGGGTCGCGCAGATGCACGTGCATATCCACCAGTCCGGGGACGGTCAGCTTGCCGCGGGCGTTATAAGTCAGATCAGCCTCTGCCGGAATCGAAGGGCCCAGGGCGGCTACCTTTCCGTCCTCCAAAAGCAGATCGGCCTGTCCGCTGAAGCCGGAGGCCGGGTCTATTACCCAACCGTTTTGTATCAGGATGCGCATCGGGATACTCCTTCCTTATATATTGGAGATTTTGGGGCTCAATCGTTCGCGCAGATGGCGGCGTAATCTTCCCCGTCGCATTCGCGCAGATGCACCTGGATGGTTTCATCGTTTGAGGTGGGGAGGTTCTTCCCCACAAAATCGGGGCGGATGGGCAGCTCCCGGTGTCCCCGGTCGATGAGCGCCGCCAGTTGGATCTGCTGGGGCCGTCCGCGCGCCATTAGGGCGTCGATGGCGGCGCGCACCGTCCGCCCGGTGTGGATCACGTCGTCTACCAGTACGACCCGTTTTCCGGTGATGGGGAAAGGGATCTGGGAGAGATCGGCGGTTTCCCCATCTCTTTCCCGGTCGTCGCGGAAGGGGGTGATATCCAGCTCGCCTACCGGAACCGGTATCCCCTCCACCTGGCTCACCTTAGCGGCGATGCGCTGGGCCAGAAAAACCCCGCGCGTCCGAATGCCGATGAGAACGACCTCCTGCACCCCATGGTTGCGTTCGATGATCTCATAGCCGATGCGTGCGACTGCACGGCCGAGCGCCTTCTCATCCAGCGCCCGGTTCTTCTCGGTTGCCACCTGCAACCCCTCCTCTAAAAAAATTCATTATTATATATGATATAGGATGAAGCCAGATCTGAAAAAACCAGGCTGCCCCCCTATGAAAAAGGAAAGACAGCCCGGCTTCCGCCAAGGGGAAAGCGGCGAAAAGTCCGCTATCTCCCCATTCTTTGCGATTTGCTGCCTTGTTAATCTCACAGGATCAACTTAAAAGCTCAAAACCTATCTTTTCTTAGTATACAGGATTTCATTACGCAAGTAAAGAGCTTTTTTCCATCATTTTTAGGGCGCTTTGTCTCTATATTCTCCCTTTAAAAGATTGACAACTTGATAGACTGGGTGTATAATCGGAACATCTCAACAAGGGAAGCATAGAAAATTTAGTCAAAAGGGATACATTTGTTAAACTTTTCTCTGTTTGCCTGCGAAAGACAAAGGGCAGCCTTTTCACCGTCTGAAACGGGAAAAGACCGCCGTGGGAGGACAAACGCTGCTGTTACTAAACCTATGCTTTTGGTAACGCAGCCATGTTTTTCATCTAGTTACCAAAAAGCAGACCCTCTGTCTGCTTTTATACATTGCAGGGATCTTCCCTGCGCATTTCTTAAGGAGGACCAAAACGATGAAGAAATTCTTCGCAGCGCTGGCGGCGCTTTCCTTGACCCTGTCCATGGCCGCTTGCAGCAACAACAACTCCGCTAGTTCCGCTTCGAGCGAGGCATCCGGTTCGGAGGCTTCTTCCGCTCCGGCATCCAGCGAGGCGGCGTCGAGCGAGGCCGCCAGCTCCAGCGCCGCCCAAGGCGCCGGCCTGTATCCTGGCACCCCGGATCCGGACATGATCAGCATCAACCTTGGCAGCGAGCCGCCGGATATGAGCACCCTGACCACCGATACCACCGGCTCCTTCAACGTTCTGCGTCATACGATGGTCGGCCTGACCAGCCTTGACGAGAACGATGCCCCGGTTCCTGCCATTGCGGAGAGCTGGGAGTCCGCCCCGAACGATGCGGGTGTGGAGAACATGAAGTGGACCTTCCACCTCAGCAAGGACTACACCTGGAACGTCAGCGGCGCAGAGTATGCCCAGTATGTCGGCAAGCCCATTACCGCGCATGATTTCGTCTATGCCTGGACCAAGGTCCTGACTCCCGCAACCGGCGCGCAGTACAGCTATATGGGCTTCATCTTCAAGAACGGCGAGAAGTTCTTCCGCGGCGAGTGCGGCATTGAAGAGGTCGGCTTCAAGGCGGTGGACGATTACACCCTTGAAATCGAGCTTGAGAATCCGCTGGCCTACATTCTCAGTCAGTTGGCCTTCGCTACCTTCTGCCCGGTCAACCAGGAGATTTATGAGGCGGTCGGCGAAGAGAAATATAACCGCGATGCGGCCAGCATGTTCTGCAACGGTCCCTACATCATGACCGACTGGATTCACAACGACAGCCTGATCCTTGCCAAAAACGATAGCTATCCGAAGGCTTCCGAGATCAAGGTGCCGAAGATCAAAATGCTGATGATCACCGATTCCAACACCGCTCTCAACGCCTTCCGCGCGGGCGAGCTGGATATGATTGGCCTCAACGGCGAGCAGTCTCAGATGCTTCAGGCGGAAGGCCAGCCCCTCTCCACCTATTCGGATGGCAGCGTGTGGTACTTCCAGTTCCTTACCACCCTCAAGGGCCTGGACAATGCTAAAATCCGCAAGGCGTTGACGATGGCCAACGATACCGACACCTTCATCAAAAATATTTTGCAGGATCAGAGCGTTCCGGCTTATTATTTCACCTGCGCTTCTCTGAATGGCGCGAATGGCTTCTTTACCGACCGGCTGCCGAACGAGGGCATCAGCTTCGGCTATGACGTGGAAGGCGCAAAGAAGATGCTGGAGGAGGGCCTTGCGGAAGCCGGCCTGACGCTGGAGGAGTTTAACGCTCTGGGCTATGCCATCACCACCGACGACACCGACACCGCTCTCAAGAACGCACAGTATTTCCAAGAGCAGTGGAAACAGAACCTTGGCGTTGAAATCCAGATTAAGCAGATGACCTACAAGGACCGCGTTGCGGCCACCCACTCCGGCAATTTTGAAATCTCGATGTTCGGCTGGAGCCCGGACTACAATGATCCGATGACCTTCCTGGACCTCTGGGTTTCGGACAGCACAAACAACGACAGCAAATACAATAACCCCGCTTATGACGAGCTCATCAACCTGGCGCGTACCGAGGGCAATACAGAAACCCGCGAAGGCTACTTTGTTGAGTGCGAAAAGATTCTCAATGAGGATATGCCTTGCGGTCCGATCTACGCTCGTATGCGCAACTATGTTTGCAGCGATAAGCTGGTTGGTATGACCCGTACCACCTTCCAGGATATCAACTGCAATACAGCCAGCATCGCCGGCTAAAAAAGAACTGCTTTACAAGCTGGCCGCTTCCCCGAATGGTGGGGGAGCGGCCTGCTTTGTATCATTTAAGAATGGGAAAACCTGGTAATTATACGGCCCTTTTTGGGTTGTTTGGAGCAAAGTTCCTGCTCTGGTTGCTTTTCCTAGGATTTAGGAATGCTTCACCTATAAACAATATCCACTGTATGGGACGGTTTTAAGCGGCCATGGGGCGGATATTGTTTAACGCTTGCGCGCCCCGGCTGTCGCCTTGTAGGCGCGAGCGTAAACCGGTAGAAAAATCTTTGGCCGCCGCCAAGGTTTGAGAGATAAAGTGAAAGGAGCGTTAAAATGTGGGCAAATATATTTTAAAGCGATTGCTCTATGCGGTGCTCACCATCCTCTTTCTCATCGCCATCACCTTTTTGATGATGCAGTTGCTCCCAGGCGACCCGTTTGTTGGGGATAAGGCGGTGGATCCGCTGGTATTGGAGAGCCTGAATGCGAAGTATGGGTTGGACAAATCCGTTCCGGAGCAGTTCGTCCGTTACATGATCAATGTCCTTCAGGGGGATCTGGGAACCGATTTGCAGACCAAGCGCCCGATTACGCAAACGATTATGGAATCCTTCCCCTATTCCTTTGAGCTGGGCCTGCGCGCGCTGATCTTCGCCGCTATTATGGGGGTGCTGCTTGGCGTTGTTGCGGCCGTGAGGCATGAGACGGCGTGGGATACTCTCACGATGCTCATTGCGCTCATCGGCATTTCCGTTCCCTCCTTTATTATGGGCGCTCTTCTGCAATATTTCCTTGGCCTGAAGCTCTTTCAATGGACAGGGGTGCGCATCTTCCCGATCATGGGTTGGAACACCGCGGCAAGCAAGCTGCTGCCCAGCTTCGCGCTCTCCTTCGGCTCGATGGCCTCTATCAGCCGGATCATGCGTACCAGCATGATGGACGTTATGTCCAGCGACTATATTAAGACGGCGAAGGCGAAGGGCTTGAGCCGGGCAAAAATTGTGTTGAAGCATGCGGTGCGCAACGCCATTCTCCCGGTGGTAACGCTCTTGGGCCCCCAGGCGGCCGCGCTGTTGACCGGCGCTTTCGTGGTAGAAAACATCTTCTCGATTCCGGGAATGGGCCGTTACTTCGTCATTGGCGTGCAGAGCAACAACTATCCGATGATTGCCGGTACTACGCTGTTCTATGGAGCTTTCCTGGTCGTTGCCAACCTAGTGGTCGATCTGCTCTATGGCGTTATTGATCCGCGCGTGAAACTGGTTGGCGGAAAGGATGGTGACTGAAATTGGCGAACAAACAACCGTTCCCGGCCGCAGAAGGGCCTGAGCAGGAGATTTATCAGCCGTCTGCCGGGGATTTTGAAATCATTGGAGCCGACGCCGGTTCCCGCGAGGCGATTGCCCGCCCCTCGGTCAGCTTCTGGAAGGACGCCATGCACCGCCTATTCCGGAACAAGGCCGCTATCGTCTGCCTGATAGCGCTGGCTTTGATCGTTTTGGGCGCTGTTCTCTTCCCGATGTTTAGCCCCTATCTTTATTCGGATCAGCACACCTCCCACACCAACGTGGGCTTTATGTTCCGGGATCCGGACGATGGGCACCTGCATATTTTCGGTACCGACGGGCTGGGGCGCGATATGTGGGTACGCGTCTGGCAGGGCGCGCGGGTTTCCCTCTTTATCGCGCTGGCAGCGGTGACCTTTAACCTCGTTGTCGGTATGATCTACGGCGGCGTCTCCGGCTATTTTGGCGGCGTGGTGGACAATCTGATGATGCGCTTTGTGGAGGTTATCAACGGCATTCCCTATCTGATGCTGGTAATTTTGCTCATGATGGTCGTCCCCCGCGGCATGGCCTCGATGATCATCGCTTATGGCCTGGTAGGCTGGACAGGCATGGCCCGCCTGGTGCGCGGACAGATTGTCAGCCTGAAAGAACAGGAATATGTGGTAGCGGCGGAGGCGATGGGCGCGACGCCCTCGCGGATTATCCGCAGCCACCTGCTGCCGAATACCCTTTCGGTCATCATCGTAAACATTACGCTGGCGATTCCGAACGTCATCTTTTCGGAGGCGTTTCTCTCCTTCGTGGGGATCGGGCTTCCGCCTCCCCAGCCTTCCTGGGGCGTGCTGGCGAACGAGGGCCAGAAGGTGTTCCAGATGTATCCGTCGCAATTGATAGTCCCGTCCATTTTTATCTGCGTGACCATGCTCGCCTTTAACCTGTTGGGCGATGCGCTGCGCGATTCATTTGACCCGAAGCTGAGGAGGTAGAAGGATGCCGGATATTTTAACCATTGAGGATTTGCATGTATCCTTTGATACCTATGCGGGCGAGGTGCATGCAGTGCGCGGTGTCAGCCTGACGGTGGGCGAGGGAGAGGTCCTGGCTATCGTAGGCGAGTCCGGCTGCGGGAAGTCGGTCACGGCGCAGACCATCATGAAGCTCAACCCGATGCCGCCCGCCCGGATTAAACAGGGAAAGATTGAGCTGTGCGGCGTGGATATCGTTCACGCCAACGAAAAGAAGATGCAGGAGGTGCGCGGCGGCCTGGTCAGCATGATCTTTCAGGATCCGATGACCAGCCTGAACCCGACCATGCGGGTCGGGAAGCAGATCACCGAAGCGATTCAGAACCACCGGGGGCTTTCCAACGCGGAAGCGGCGGCCGAAGCGCTGCGGCTGCTGGAGATGGTGCGCATCCCCAACGCCGCGGAACGCGCCAAGGAATATCCCCACCAGTTTTCCGGCGGCATGCGTCAGCGCGTGATGATTGCCATGGCGCTCTCCTGCCAGCCCAAGCTGTTGATTGCCGACGAGCCGACCACCGCTCTGGATGTCACCATTCAGGCGCAGATCATGCAGCTCATGGCCGAGCTGCGCCGGGAGACGGGGACGGCGATTATCTTAATCACCCACGACCTGGGCGTTGTGGCCAATCTGGCCGACCGCGTGGCGGTAATGTATGCGGGCAAGGTGGTGGAGATGGGGGATGCGCGCTCGATCTTTTACCGGCCCAACCACCCCTATACCGAAGCGCTGCTCAAGAGCCTGCCAACGATTGATACCGAGCGGGACGCGGAGCTTGTCAGCATTGCGGGCACCCCTCCGGACCTGTTTGCGCCCCCGCCCGGCTGTGCGTTTGCCAGCCGGTGCGAAAAGTGCATGCGCGTCTGCAAGCAGCACCAGCCGCCCATCTATCAGGTGGGGGATGGGCACATCTCCGCTTGCTGGCGGCAGCACCCCTCCTTTGTGGAAAACGAAGGAAAAGCGGGAAAGGAGGCGAGGTAGATGGAACGCGAAAAGCTCATCAGCCTGGATAAGCTCTGCAAGACCTTCCATGTGGGCCATGGCCTGGAGCTGAAAGCGGTCAACAACGTCACCATCGACATTTATAAAGGCGAAACGCTGGGCGTTGTCGGCGAATCGGGCTGCGGAAAGTCCACGCTGGGGCGCACCTGCATCGGCATCTACCGGCCGACCAGCGGTACTATTACCTACAAGGGCCATCAGCTGGATATGCACAGCCGCCGCGACCGCTTTCAATTTGCGAAGCGGGCGCAGATCATCTTCCAAGACCCTTATGCTTCGCTGGATCCGCGCATGACGGTGGGAAGCATCATCAGCGAGGGGATGGAGATCCACGGCATGTATGATCGCCAGAAGCGGCAAGAACGGGTCTATGAGCTGCTTTCTACCGTCGGCCTCAACCGCGAGCATGCGAACCGGTTCCCCCATGAATTTTCCGGCGGCCAGCGTCAGCGCATTGGGATTGCGCGCGCCTTGGCCATTGAACCGGAATTTATCGTCTGCGATGAGCCGATCAGCGCCTTGGATGTTTCGATCCAGAGCCAGATCATCAATCTGCTGCGCGGGCTGCAAAAGCAGCTGGGCCTCACCTACATGTTTATTGCGCACGACCTGAATATTGTGAAATACATCTCCGACCGCATTGCGGTCATGTATCTGGGGAACCTGGTGGAAGTGGCGGAGAGCGAAGAGATCTATGCGCACACGCTGCATCCCTATAGTCAGGCGCTGCTGGCCTCGGTCCCCATCCCCGACCCGGATCGGGAGCAGAACAAGGAGGCGCAGGTACTCTCCGGCGATATTCCCAGCCCCATCAATCCGCCGCCAGGCTGCAATTTTGCCGGCCGCTGTCCGCATGCTTGTGACATTTGCCGCAAAGAGACGCCGGTGCTGCGGGAGCTGCGGCCTGGGCATTTGGTCGCCTGCCACCTGGCCAAAGAGGAGTAAGGGGAAATTTTCTTCTCAGGCTGTTCAGAAAGAATATTTAAAAAACGCCTCTCCGGTTCACATAAACCGGAGAGGCGTTTTTTAAGAGAGGTTATCGGTTACAGAGCATTACTGCTTTTCCTTTTTCCTGAGGATTCGGATATCGACCACCATACAAACGCCCAGATAGATTACCCAATAGAGCAGGAAGGCCCCAAGAGAATAAAACAAAGGGATAGGAGCAGGAAAACCGAAGCCGCCGCATAGAAGCCCGCAAAGCACATTGAAACAGCAGGAGAATGGAATAGACAACAAAATCCAGATATTAGGCAGGATAAAAAAACGCTTTGCCTGAGGCTTATCTTTGGTGTCCATAAGCTGTCCGGCCAAAAAGACCCCGGTTCCCAACAGCATGACGCTGAGCCCGATGCCGGTGGCGTAAACGGTTTGGCGCTCTATCCAGATGCTTACGGAAGCAATCCCTCCGATCGCATTTAAAATAGTGCCTATGGCCGAGAATAGGACAGCGCTCCAATTTCTTTCCGGTTCGGTTACAGGGCTCACTCCCTTTAAAAGATAATCGGTTGTGGTTTCGAAATAGTCGCTTAATAAAAGGATCTTCTCTATATCGGGAGTACTTTGTTCACTTTCCCACTTAGAGACCGCCTGTCTGGAAACCCCTATTTTATCTGCAAGCTCCTCTTGCGATATTCCTTTCGATTTCCTCAACTGCTGTATTCTGTCCGCTATGCTCATAATCGGAACCTCCCTCATCTGTAAGTAATATAAGTATAGCTGAAACGGCGGTTGCCATCTACCATTTGAACCTTTCTATCCCGCAACCACCGGTTGCGTGCATATCTGTAACTGAGAATAGAGGCGAAAACAAAGCGTTTGTAGGACCCTTGAGACCGTCAGGACCGGAGGCGGAGATCCATGGAAGTATAACCAGAGGATGCTCCCAAGAGGGGCATTGATTATTAGAAGAGGGGCGATGGAAAGGGGATAAAAGGCCGCTGGTGCGGAGGATACTTGCTTTAGAAAGGCAATTTTAGGCGTTTTTGGAGAAAGCAATAAAAAACGGCCGTCCCTTATTGGACGGCCGTTGAAAACACATTCTGTTTTAGTTGCAAAGAGTCTTTTCGGTCTCTTTGTCAAAGACATGGATCTTGTTGACGTCGATACCGATTTTGATCTTATCGCCGTTCTTCGCGGTAGAGCGCGGATCGACGCGGGCGGTCATCGAAACACCGGCGCAGGTCAGGTAGAGGTAGGTCTCAGCGCCCATCATTTCGGTAACTTCAACGTCGGCGTCTACGATACCAGTGGTAGCGCTCGAAAGGAACATCTCCTCATCGTGCAGCGCTTCCGGACGGATACCCAGGATAACCGGCTTGCCGATATAATCGCGCAGACCGGGCGTATTCGCCTTCGATTCGGGGAGAAGAACGGTGTACTTCTTGCCGTCCTCACCAAAGGTGACGGCCGGCTTGCCGCCCTCTTCTACCAGCGTTGCATCAATAAAGTTCATTTGCGGGGAGCCGATGAACCCGGCGACGAACATGTTGACCGGCTTGGAGTAGAGGTTTGTCGGGGAATCCACCTGCTGGATAATACCGTCCTTCATAACAACGATACGGTCGCCCATCGTCATAGCCTCGATCTGATCGTGGGTAACATAAATGAAGGTGGTGCCCAGTCTCTGGTGCAGCTTGGTCAGCTCGGTACGCATCTGCGCGCGCAGCTTCGCATCGAGGTTGGAAAGCGGTTCGTCAAGCAGGAAGACCTTCGGCTCACGGACGATAGCACGGCCCAGAGCAACACGCTGACGCTGACCGCCGGACAGAGCCTTCGGCTTTCTGTCAAGCAGGTGCTCGATATCGAGGATGCGGGCAGCCTCTTCCACGCGGCGCTTAATCTCATCCTTCGGGGTCTTGCGCAGCTTCAGACCGAACGCCATGTTCTCAAAAACGGTCATATGGGGGTACAGAGCGTAGTTCTGGAACACCATCGCGATGTCGCGATCCTTCGGAGCGACGTCGTTGACCAGCTTATCGCCAATGTAGAGCTCGCCTTCGGAGATCTCCTCCAGGCCAGCAATCATGCGCAGGGTGGTCGACTTACCGCAGCCAGAGGGGCCGACGAGGATGATAAACTCCTTATCCGCGATCTCAAGGCAAAAATCGGTGACAGCCGTTACGCCGCCTGCATACCTTTTGTAAATGTTACGAAGAGACAGACCAGCCATGTAATAATTCCTCCTGTTAAATAGATAACCAGCTTGACGAAAGTTCGCTCAACCCCTGCATTTATGAGGTTTCCTTACATCTACTATGATACCAAATACCCGCCGGAAGTGCAATTTGCCGAATACCCAAACTTCCTTTTAGGGCTTTATTTAAATTAACTACAAAAATGACATTATCACCAAAAAGGCATTCCGCCTTCAAGGCTTTTGTGCCCCCTCCGTTTCGGGGGGCAGGATCCGCTGGATTTCTTCCGTTTCTAAAATCCTGCATTCCCCTTCGGCAAGGCTTTCATCCAGCGCGAGACCGCCCATTTTCTCGCGCTTGAGATAGATGACCGTACAGCCAAATTCAGCGAACATCCGCTTAATCTGGTGGTACATCCCTTCATGAAGCACCACCCTGGCCTCCAGTAAGCCTTCGCCAGCGGTGAGGATATTCAGCTCCGCGGGGCGGCAGCGTTCGCCGCCGGAGAGGGCCATCCCTTCCCGGAAGGCGGCGGCAAAGCCCTCGCGCGGCGTCCCCTCTGCACGGACGAGATAGGTTTTGGGGACGTGGCGCTTTGGCGAGAGAATCGCGTGGGCAAAGGCCCCGTCGTCGGTAAGAAGCAGGAAGCCGACGGTATCCTTATCCAGCCTTCCGGCCGGGAAGAGGTTTTTGCGGCGCAGAGAGGGAGGCACCAGATCCAGAACGGTCCGCTCTCCCGGCGACCGGGTAGCGCTGACCACCCCCCGCGGCTTGTTGAGCATGAGATAAAGCGGTCCGCAGCGGACAGGCTCGTTATCCAGCAACAGCCGGTCGGAGACGGTATCCACATGCAGCGCGGCGTTTTGGACCGCGCTGCCGTTGACCTGTACCGCGCCGCTGCGGATCTTTTTTCGTATCTCTGAGCGGGGAAGGGCGGTAAACTCACTGAGCGCTCGATCCAACCGGAGCAGCAACCTTTGCGCCTCCTTCTCATCCTTATCGTTTCAATTTAGGAAGGTTCTTCCAGCGGAATGAAAGACGGCCTCTATCCGGCGCCCTCCACTCCTCGGATATTTGATAGAAGAAGCCCAGGGAAAAACGGCTTCCTGCCGTCATGAAAAGGACCGATTGCAAAATGGCTGCATTTTGCAATCGGTCCAAAGAAAGATCAGGCTTGGACGCAAAAAGGGGAAGGAAGTTACTTCACTTCAACCTCAGCGCCGGCATCCTTGAGCTTCTTAACGATTTCGTCGGCATCCGCCTTGGAAACGCCGGTCTTGACAGGCTTCGGCGCATTGTCAACAACCTCTTTAGCTTCCTTCAGGCCGAGACCGGTGATCTCCTTGACAACCTTGATGACGTTCATCTTGGACTCGCCAGCGCTGGTGAGGATAACGTCAAACTCGGTCTTTTCTTCAGCGGCGGGAGCAGCGCCGGCAGCAGGAGCAGCGGCAACGGCAACCGGAGCGGCGGCAGAAACGCCGAACTCCTCTTCGAGAGCCTTAACCAGCTCGGAGAGCTCCAGAACGGTCAGGGATTTTACGTCTTCAATCATCTTCAAAACTTTCTCAGAAGCCATTGAAATATACCTCCATATACTTTTTTAATAAATTTGTAAGCAGCCTATGCGCTCTGCTTTTCGGCGATGGCGTTCAAAGCGATTGCCAGACCGCGCAGATTCGCGTTAAGCACATTGGCGAACCCAGAAATCGGGGCGTTGAAGCCGGCGAGCACCATAGCGATGAGCTGTTCGCGGCCAGGGAGCTTGGAAAGATCGACCACCTCTTCAGCGGTGAGAACCTTACCGTCGACAAAGCCCGCCTTGACGTTGTAGATCTTTTTGAGCTTGTCGGAATACTTGCAGATGACCTTTGCAGCGGCGACCGGATCCTCGGTGCTGATGGCCAGCGCCGTAACCCCGTCCAGAACGCCGGAGAGCTCTTCGAGCCCGGCCTCCTTGCTGGCAAAGCGGATCATCGAGTTCTTATAAACGGCGTATTCGACGCCCGCCTCGCGCAGCTCGCGGCGCAGCGCGGTATCATCCGCAACGCTGATGCCCTTGTAATCAACGAGAACGCCGGCAACGGCATTTTTCATCTTTTCAGAAAGGCCGGCAACGATCTCCTTTTTGCTTTGGAGTACTTTTTCACTCGGCATGTAGTATCATTCACCTCCTGGTTTTGAGAATAAACCTTCATCCGCCTTCGCACACCGCGGCGGATACCAACCTACGGCGGCGCAGGGAGGGCTTCGCTTTTCCCTCGAAATTTTGCGCGCATCCGGTTCGGCCATTCCCTTTAGGGAGACGGAAACCGGGTGCGTCTGTTTTTTATTATGCGTTTGCACAGTAAAAAACAGGCTCTTTCCGCAAGCGGGAAAGAGCCTGTAAAAAAACGCTTTTACAGATAGCTGCTTTCCTCGGCGGGCGGAGAATGTTTTTGGAAAAACTTCTCTTTTATAGCCTTTCGGCCGCCAACTGTCTGCGGAAATCAATTCGGATACTCAAATAGTATAGCAAAAACCGGTAAGCCTGTCAAGCCTTAGATGAAGCGCGCAGGATTGATGCGCACGCCGGGGCCCATCGTGGTAGCGACGACGCAGCTTTTCACGTACTGGCCTTTTGCCGCGGCGGGCTTTGCCTTGAGGATAGCGCCCATCAGGGTATCAAAGTTTTCCTGCAACTTCTCGGCACCGAACGAAGCCTTGCCAATGGGGCAGTGGATGATGTTGAGCCGGTCCAAACGGTACTCGATCTTACCGGCCTTCGCTTCGGTGACAGCCTTGCCCACATCCGGGGTAACGGTGCCGGCCTTGGGGTTCGGCATGAGGCCGCGCGGGCCGAGGATTTTACCGAGACGGCCCACAATGCCCATCATATCCGGGGAAGCAATGACAACGTCGAAGTCCATAAAGCCTTCGTCGCGGATTTTGGCCATGAGATCCTCGCCGCCGATGTATTCGGCGCCGGCCGCCTCGGCATCCTTCGCCTTGTCGGCCTTGCAAAAAACGGCTACGCGCACCTTTTTGCCCGTACCGTTGGGGAGCACGACCGCGCCGCGGACCTGCTGATCTGCGTGGCGGGAGTCAACGCCCAAGCGGACGTGGATCTCAACCGTCTCATCAAATTTCGCCTTGGCGGTCTTTAAGCAAAGATCGAGCGCTTCGGCGGCCTCATAGGTGGCGCCAGCGGTGAGGAGCTTGGCGCTTTCCTGGTATTTTTTACCGTGTTTCATATCAAACTTTCTCCTCCTGCCTGAAAAGGATGCGGACATCCCTCTCGGTGGTATATAGCGGAATTTTCCTCCCACCTGGGGAGTGGCGCGAAAGCCCCTCGAAAGGGGTGCGCGGCCATCGATCCTTAGCCTTCGACCGTAATTCCCATCGAACGCGCGGTACCGCAGATCATGCTGGTAGCCGCCTCAATGCTGGCAGCGTTGAGATCGGGCATTTTCTGCTGGGCAATGGCGCGGGCCTGCTCCATCGTAATGGAAGCGACCTTGTTCTTGTTCGGAGCGCCGGAAGCGGTCTCAATCCCGGCCGCCTTTTTGATGAGAACAGCCGCCGGGGGCGTTTTGGTAACAAAGCTGAACGAACGGTCGGCATACACGGTGATGACTACCGGGATAATCATGCCTGCATCGTTCTTGGTGCGCTCGTTAAATTCCTTGGTGAACGCCATGATGTTGACGCCATGCTGACCGAGCGCCGGACCGACAGGGGGCGCCGGGGTCGCCTTTCCGGCCGGGATCTGTAGTTTGATGTAGCCGGTAACTTTCTGAGCCATTTGTAGTTTGCACCTCCAAATTTATGTGGTAGCTGGCGGAACGCGGTCAAAGCCGCCGCGCTCCTCCCACCCAAGCCGCAGAAAGGGGGCCTTCCTGCGGCGCCAGTGAACCAAACCCTGGGCGCGAAGCGCCCTATTCCAGCGGGGAGACCTGGCCGAACTCCAATTCAACCGGCGTTTCCCGCCCGAACATCGAAACCGTTACCTTCACGGTCCCGCGTTCCTTATCGATCTCGTCGACCACGCCGATAAAGCCGTCCAAATAACCCTCGATGATCCGCACCGAATCGCCGACGCCATAGTTGACCTCGATCTCAGCGCGGCTGACGCCGAGCGCCTCGACCTCTTTCTCGGTCAGCGGAATCGGCTTCGAGCCTGGGCCGACAAACCCAGTAACACCGCGGATGTTGCGCACGACATACCAGCTGTCGTCGGTCATGATCATCTTCACCAGCACATAGCCGGGGAAGATTTTGCGTTCGACCTCGCGCGTCTTGTTGTCCTTAATCTCTTTGACCGTTTCGGTCGGGACGAGCACCTCGTTAATCAGATCGTGGAGCTTACGGTTTTCTACCGCCTTTTCGATGTTGGTTGCCACCTTATTCTCATAACCGGAATAGGTGTGAACGACATACCATCTTGCTTCTTCAGCCATCGTTTGCCTCCGCCCTAAACGCTGCGCAAGAGCAGGTCTACCGCAAATTTCAGCAGGAAATCAAAGGCGCCGACCGCAACGCCGGCAACGGCGACCACGACCAGGACGATTCCGGTGTTGTTCAGCACCTGCTTTTTGGTGGGCCAAACGACCTTCTTAATCTCGCCCCGCATGTCGCGCAGGGAACGGCTGACGCGTTTCAAGAAACCGGGCTTGTTCCCCTTATCCTTTTTTTCTTTCTTTTCCTTCTCTTCGGCCATTCCATTCACGCCCTTACTTCGTTTCCTTGTGAACCGTGTGCTTGCGGCAGAAGCGGCAGTACTTGTTCATCTCCAGCCTGTCGGGGTCGTTTTTTTTGTTTTTCATGGTGTTGTAGTTGCGCTGCTTGCACTCTGTGCACGCGAGGGTGATCTTCACTCGCATTTTCCGGCACCTCCTGAATAATATCGGTTTCGCCGCCGGCCGGGGCCGCCGGCTTGATTGCCTCCCTCTTGACAAAAAGGGCGCGCTTAAATCTGCGCATAAAAAAAGAACCCTCTTTTAGAGGTGATTTTATAATAGCATGTCCGGGCGGGCGGTGTCAAGGGGAAAAACGCATAAATTTACCGGGAACCGGGATTGAGCGCTGCGGCGGGTTTGCTCTTGCCGCCCTTATCAATAAGGGATTGTATATCGCCCGCGCGGGTGATATACTTTGGCCGTAGTAAATCCGATTAGGGGGAATTGAACGATGCGGCTGCTATTTGAAATGGACGCAAGGGACTACGATCGAAACGGCGTTGCGTTTATACGCCATTCCGCCCGCTGCATTTATATTAAAGACGGGTTAGCCGCCATGGCGCATAGTATCAAATACGATTACTATAAATTCCCCGGCGGCGGGATAGAGAAAGGGGAAAGCCGGGAAGATGCGATGATAAGAGAGACGCGGGAGGAAGCCGGTCTGGCAGTCGTTCCCGGATCGGTGAAAGAATACGGCTATGTTCATCGAATCCAAAAAAGCGATAATAAGGACGCGGACTATTTTGTTCAGGACAATTATTATTACCTCTGCGAGATTGAAGAAGGCTTACAGGTTCAGAATTTGGATGCTTACGAAGCAGATGAAAAATTCACGTTGGAATATGTGGAGCCTGACCGGGCCATCTTGGTGAACAGAGATGTAAACCACGGCCCGGCGGATCCGATCATGCTTGAGCGTGAAGCAAGGGTACTGGAGCTGCTCAAAAAGGAAGGGTACTTTAACAGAGCGTTTTGACGGATAGGAGGCTTCAGTCAGGCGGAAGCTCCCTTTTGACCGGTCCTTCTGCCTGAATAGCTATAGGTTTTTATCCTTGCGGGGCGCGCCTCTGCAAGATAGGAGAGAGGAAGGGGAAAGCGATTGGATACGGTTTTCAATTTTCTAGAGGGGTTTTGGGGACAGCATGCGGAATTTTTCAAAAGCCTGCTTCTCGCGTTCGGGATCTTTTTCGCCGGGCTTGCGCTTCGCCGGCCGCTGCTGCGCCTTTTATTCGGGCTGGCGAAGCGGGTAGGTTCTCTGAAAAAGAGCGGGCTGCTCTCGCTCTTCGGGCAGGCTTGTGAAAAACCGGTGCGGCTTCTGCTTCTGCTTCTGGCCGGATACTGCGCGGTAGCCGCTCTGCGCTTTCCGACGGATGCCCAGCAGGCCTTTTTTTCGGGACTGTCCGTTCAGGTGCTGCGGATGGGCTTTATTATCTGCATCTGCTGGGCGCTGGCCGCGTTCATCAGCCCGGAGGCGGTGGGACAGGGGCTGTTCGGCCATTCCATCGAAAAGCTGGGACAGACCTTCTGCCTTTTCTGCTCGCGTTCGCTGCGGCTGCTGGTGGTCGCCTTCGGCGCGGTGCTCCTGCTGCATGAGATGGGGTTTGATCCCAGCGGCCTGCTGACCGGGATTGGGCTGGGCGGCTTGACCCTTGCGCTCGCCGCGCAGGATTGGGCGTCGAATCTGTTTGGCGGCGTGGTGATCCTGTTGGATCGCCCGTTTGCGGTGGGCGACTGGATTCAGGTGGAGGATACCATGGAGGGGGTGGTGGAGGATGTGAGCTTCCGCTCCACCCGCATCCGCACCTTTGACAATGCGCAGGTGGTAACGCCCAACTCGCTGCTCGTCTCCAAGCCGATTGTCAACTGGTCGCGCATGGAGAAGCGCAAAATCTCCTTTGATATCGGGCTGACCTATGATTCCCCGCCGGAACGGCTGGCGGTCTGCGTGGAGCAGCTCCGGCAGGCGCTGCGGACAATGCCGGAGATCTGCGAGGAGCCGCAGGTGGCCGTTTTCCATGAATTTGCCGAATCCAGCCTTCAAATCCGCCTGCACTGCTTCAGCCGGCTGACCGGCTTCGCCGATTACATGCGCTTAAAGGAGCGGCTCAACTTCCGGGTCATGGAGACCGTTTCACAGCTCGGCCTGCGCTTTGCCTTCCCCACCCGGACGCTCTATCTAGAAAAGGAAGAGGACGGTCCGGCAGAAGGGCAACCCGATCCTAAAGAAGAGGCGTGACTACATTTTGCGGCCTGCCCTGCAAAAAGGCCCGCAGGTTTCCGGCGCACCTGTCAATCAGCCGCCTGCGCGTTTCCACCGGGCTCCAGGCCACGTGCGGCGTTACCACGCAGCGCGGATGTCTCGCCAGCGGATGACCGTCTCCGGGCGGCTCCTCGTCCAGCACATCCAGTCCGGCGGCATAGAGCTTACCGGTATCCAGCGCCTCAGCGACGGCGGCTGGATCCAGCAGCGCCCCGCGCGCCGTATTGATCAGCACCGCCCCATCTTTGAAAAGGGAGAGGGTTTTGGCGTTTATCATCCTCTCGGTTTCCTGTGTCAGCGGGCAGTGGAGGGAGACCGCGTCGCTTTCCGCTAGGAGCTGTTCGAGCGGGCGCCATTCTGCCGCCGTCCGGCCGGGCGGCAGCGGGCGCCGCTGGTAATAGAGGGTCCTCATCCCAAAGGCCGCCGCCAGCCGCGCGGCCTCCTGGCCGATAGCCCCCAGCCCGACAAAGCCGATCGTTTTTCCGGAGAGCTCGAAAAGCCGGGTTCCGGCAATTTCCGGATCCTCCGGCTTCTGCCAGCGGCCGGCATGTAAGTAAGCGTTCAGCGGCGGGATGGAGCAGGCGATGCTTAAAAGAAGGGCCATGGTCATCTGCGCAACGGCGGCGGTGCTGTAGCCTGGAACGTTGCAGACGGTTATCCGATGCTCGGCCGCCGCCGGCAGATCCACCATGTTGACCCCCGTTCCGGTGACGCCGATGAAGCGCAGCTCCGGGCAGGCCTCCAGCGCGGCGCGGCAGATGGGCGTGCGGTTGAGAAACGCCGCCTGCGCGCCCTGTAAGCGGGGGACGACCTCCTCCGGCGCGGTATAGCCGTAATAGACCAGCTCCCCAAGGGCCTCCAGGGCCCCGAAATCCAGGTCGCCGCGCGCAACCAAAAATCCATCCAACACAACAATTTTCATTTTGCGAGCCTCCTGTTCCCGGCAAACGCTGCGGCCGGGGTTTTCTCCTTCCATCTTAACACAGAAGGGGAGGGATGGATAGAGGCTGACTTGTAATGCGTAATCCGGAGTAGATACTCCCCGGTTCAAAATACAGGACGGGAGAGGTTGTCTTCCTGCTTTACTGGGGGCCGATGACCGGCAGCCGGTAAGGAGAGGGCTTTGGACCTGAAATCTCAAAAAATCCCTCGATTTCCCTGTGGCTTTTTCCATTCGCTATCATCACCTGAATTTCTGGTAAGAGTTCTTGGATATGTGTGTATTTCCTTTTTGACATGACAATTCCCCCTGTTGTAGTACTTCTATTTCCCTACATCAGGGGGCTTTTGTCTATTGTCCGTTTTTACTGGGGCACTCCAAGGCGTTTTATAGGGGGCGTTAAAAAGCCAGCCGTCCCCCGCCGGTATCGTACAGCGGAGGACGGCTGGTTTTATACGATTTTTGCGCCGCTGAAGCCCGCCTTATACGGAGGCTTCGGCTTTGATTCTGGCGATCTCGTCTTGGATCTCGGCCATTCTTTCCTTGGTCAGCGGATAGAATTTCATCGATACCAGGTTCAGGATCCATCCGATGGCCGGCATGCCCAGGTAGCAGAACAGCGTGGCCGCCAGAATAGCGCCGCTGAACGGCGTTTCCAGGGTGGGCAGGGCCGTTTTGAAGCCGATGATGGCGAAGATAATCGATACCAGCGTGGCTCCTAGGGAGGAAATCAGCTTATCTACAAAGCTGAACAGGGTGCCCATCAGGCCCGGAACATAGCGGCCGCTCCGGTAGGTCTCATAGTCCGCGCAGTCCGCCGTCATGGGAATGACGATGTTGCCGCTCAGGTTGGAGAAGCCTTTCATGAGGATGTACAGCAGTACGAACGCGACGCCGAAGAGGCTCCAGGAACCGGCAGAAAAGAGGCTGCCCCAGGTGGAGAGCTTGGTCAGCGAGAAGGTGGGCAGCATCATGCTGGAGGCCCCGCCGAAGGTGATAAGCAGAGCGAGGGCCGCCGCGCTGGCAATAGCGCCGATCGAGCCGACCACCAGGCATTTTTTCTGCCCCAGATAGCGAGCGATGTAGCCGATGCCGAACACCGAGAAGAGCATGACCGGAATGCTGGTAATGGCGGAGTTGGAGGCGTTAAACGCAAAATTGCCGCAGATAATGCCGAACAGGCAGATGGTAACGGTGGAGTTGGAGGTGCACTGCATGGCCAGCTTGTCGCTTCCCGCCGCGACCACCAGCATCTGAATGCCGCGGTTGTGGGCCAGAACGTCCGCATAATCCCGCAGGCCGACCTTGACCACCTTGCCGGTCCCGAAGTATTTCAGCCGGTCCTTGCGCCACAAACCGGCGATAGCGAAGCAGGCGAAAACCAGCGAGATAGCGGCAAAAACGATCTGCATATACTGCCACATCTCCGGATTATAAAAGGCGGAGAGGGTCTGCACGCCGTTTTCCCCCGTGGTCAGCACATTGGCCAGGTTGGGGTTCTTAGCAACCATGGCGGCAATCTTGTCGGCCGCCTCGGCGGTGGTGATGGTGAACTTGGGAACGAGGGTGCCGGAGAGGAACACCGGATAGAACAGGCTCATCAGCGCGATGTTGTAAACCGAGTCAAACATCGAGAAAACCGGCCGCTGCTTCGGGTCGTTGGTCAGGCAGCTCTGGGCCGACTTGGTAACCACGCACTGGCAGGTGTAGCCGACGATGTAGACGGCATAGATAACGATGAACAGGAAGAACCGCATGCCGCTGGGGATAACGGGAATCATCCGGAACATCAGCAGGGTGGAGAGGAACATGATAACCTGACCGGCCACGATAAACGGCCGGTTTTTGCCGAATTTCCCGTTGGTTTTGTCCACGATATAGCCGACAAACGGATCGGTCACGCCGTCCCACACGCGCATAATGGTGACGATCGATCCCGCCAGGACCACCCCGACGCCGACGATGCCAATCAGAAAATAGGAGATGGAGGAGACCAGCATCATATAGGTGTTGGTGGAGGTGTTGTTTAGAGCATAGAACCCGATTTCCCACAGCTTGGCGCGATGGACGCCGTTTTCTTCCAAAGGCTGCTTACTCAATCTCAAAACTCCTTTCTAATAAGTATAGCTATAGCAACCGGCCATTTTGCGGCTGTTTTTCTCTTTTTAGGGGGAAAAACAGCCGCTTTTTCGTGCTCCCGCCGCCGTTGTTAAACCTATACTTTCGCTAACGCCGCCTTTACAGCCGGGTATCCCACTTCCCACAGAATACGGTGTCGCTGGCCGTGCCCTTAAATTCGCTCTTTCCGCAGATCTTCTCAATGGCGGCGCGGATACTGGTGCGGGTATTCCCATAGGCGTTGACAAAGGCATGGACCTGGGGGACGTCGATCAGGTGGTTGGTATAGTTTAAGCTGATGCCCACCGTGGGAACCTCGGTGACATACCAGGGCAGCTCGCTGGAGTGGTTGCAGCTCCAGCGCAGCCGCACGTGGTTCTCCTGGGCATACCCCTTGATGTTGAGTACGAGAAACACGACGTCGTATTTAGAGGCGAAGTCCGCCATGCTGCCGCAGCTCATCATGGTGAACATGTTTTCCGGCCGGACGCCCTCGGAAACCTCCAGATCGTGGAAATTCGGGGCGACATCCACCGTGAATCCGGCTCTTTCAAGCTCCTCCACAACGACCTGCTTCACCGGATCGCCCTGGTAGCCCTTGCTGGTGGGGGTGGATTGGATAAAGACCAGCCGGGCCCGCTTTTGGACCTCCGGGCGGATAGGAAGATTCTTCCGGGTATCCTTCACCAAGGTGATGCAGCGCTCGGCCGCCTCCTCGGCCAGCTTTAGGTGCTCCTCGCAGCCGACCACCTGATCCTTGAGTTCCGGCGCTGGGATGACCTTCTCCTTTTGATAGAGCCCCAGCCGCGCCTTTAAGCCGAGGATGCGGTGGAGCGCGTCGTCTAGGCGTTCCGCTGTGATGACGCCGTTTTCAATCCCGGCCTTCATATACTGGAAATCCTCTTCCGGATCGTTGGAGAAAAGGAACATGTCGCAGCCGCTGGCAATCGCTTTCGGCACGGCTACCTCCCGCTTTTCCATGCAGGCGATGCCCGCCATATGGGAGGCGTCGGTGATGACGACGCCGTTGAAGCCCATCTCCCCGCGGAGCAGATCGGTGAGCAGCTCAGGGGCCAGGGTAGCCGGCATGATTTCCTCATCCGCAATGCCGGGGCGCAGCTTCCGGCTCATCTCCGGCAGGGCGATGTGACCGACCATGATGCTCTCCAACCCTTCGTCGATCATCGTCTGATAGACCTTGCGGAAGGAGGCGTCCCATTCCCCTACGGATAGGTCGTTGACCCCCAGAACCAGGTGCTGATCCCGCTCCTCCACGCCGTCGCCCGGAAAGTGCTTGCAGCAGCAGGCAATGTTGCTCTGGTGAATGCCGCGGATAAACTCCCGGATGTTTTCGATAACCCTATCCGCATTGTCGCCAAACGACCGGGTGTTGACGATGGTGTTGCGCCAGTTCATGTAAATATCGGCGCAGGGGTTGAACATCCAGTTCACGCCCACGCTGGAAGCCTCCCGCCCGGCGACGTAGCCCATATCGTAGGCGGTTTGAACGCCCTCCCCCGCGGCGGCCTCGGCAGCCGTAGCGATAAAGGTCCCTTCACTCAAACAGCCGTCCCCGCCGTTGTCGCAGTTGGCGGCGATGAGCAGCGGAATTTTGGAGTTTTCCTGGTAGGTTTTGTTCTGGTTGTAAACCTGGTTGCGATCCCCGCCCTGCCAGCGCAGGCCGCCCTGGTGATAGCGGTTCAAAGTATCCTGAATCACCTGCTCATCCAAGCTCTTGCGCATTTGGACGAACAACTGCCCTACCTTCTCCTCCAGCGTCATGGCTGCAATCGTCTTTTCGACCCATGCAATCGCCCCGTCGTCGAGGAAGAACGGTTTTTCCTTTAAATTGACCATCTCTAATGCCCTCCCTATGTTTTCGCACCCGTGTGCGGATTTTCTGTTTTTATCCCGGAAGAGAGCTTTTCCCCGTCCCGGCGCTAGAGGAGGACCCTGCCTTGCTCATCCGGCTGGATGGGGATCACAATCATCAGGTCGATCAGCGTCATCGCGGCCGGAATGCCGCTCCAACAAAACAGCAGATACAGCGTCCCCAGCAGCTTCTGTCCGGTATAAAACCGGTGCGCGCCACAGAACCAGCCGCAGCAAAGGGCCAGCCGGATATAGGTTTTCCGGTTCACCAGCCTGGGGCCCGCCGCCCGCCTGGCCAGCCGCCTGCCGAGCCGGGTCCGCCAGGTAACGTTCTCCTGGATGCCGCGTTCCTTTTTTAAATCCGCTAAATCCTGTTCCAGCAGGATCATTTCAATGGGATCCACCGCTTCTTTCCCGGCGTTTTTCTTCCGCCTTTCCGGCGTTTCTTCTTGCATAGCCGCCGCCTTCCTTTCTAGGACAGGTCTTTTTAAAAGATTTGCCGCCGCCGGTAGGGAAACGGTCAGATTTCCCCGCCTCAGACGGATCTGGGGGCTTCCGCCGGTCTTGAATAAGAAAGCTCTCTCCTCTAAATATAAATAAATTTCTGAATTTTTCCTAGAATTATTTTTGTTGATTTTAGCATTTTTTTATGATAAAATCGATTGCATGACCATTTTGGCCATTTTTTCTTCATACGTATAAGCGGACATATAAAATTTCAGTACAACGGAGCCGGTATGTTAGTAGATTTATCTGAATTTATGACGGAAATCCTTCGCTATCGAGGGGTGCAGGTTCTTTTATTGAATGGGGATCCCGATAAAGCCGCCCAGATGGATTATGGGTTCCGCCTCCGGATGGCGGACGGATTTGATTATGCGGAGGCGGCGAACAAGCTGGAGCGGTCTTTGGAGGAGGGCGTTCAATATTTTTTGGAGGATGACCTGAAGCTCTCCTACACCCTGTTCCGCTTTCCTAAGCGGCCGCAGCAGCAGGAGCCTTACCGGATTCTCTCGATTGGCCCGGTCCTCTTCCGGACGATGGAAGAGGAGAGCCTCTCCACCTTGATAAAGGCAAAGAAAATCGATCCCCGGTATACCCGCGATTTTTTAGAATTTTATAACCGGATTCCACTGGTTTTGGATAAGGATGCATGGAACCGTTCGATCCATTTCTGCTTAGAGAAGCTGACGGGCGGCCCCATCCCATACCGGGAGCATGTTTCCGGTTTCCCGGAGCTGTTTTCGGCCCGCTATGCGGACGATGCGATGAGCGCGCTGCCGGATGTGGCCCTGAGCACGCTGGAAGAGCGTTACCGCTGGGAGGACGAGATGCTTTCCGCCGTCGCCGCCGGCAACCTCAGCCATGCCCTGGAAGCGCATTATCGCTTTATTCAATATAAGCTGCTCCCTAGGACGGCGGATCCGGTGCGCGATCGGAAAAACCTTCTCATCACCTTTAACACGCTGCTGCGCAAAGCGGCGCAGGCCGGCCAGGTCCATCCGCTGCACATTGACAACCTATCAAGGCAGTTGGCCGTTCAAATTGAAAGCGCCCTTACCATCGATCAGCTCGACGGCTTGGCCCCGCACATGCTGCGCAAATACTGCATGCTGGTCAACAACTATTCCAGACAGTCCAATTCCCAGCTGGTGCGCGGCTGCATGGACTATATCGATTTCCATTACAACGAGGAATTGTCTCTGGCCACTCTCGCCCGGAAGAATTCCGTTTCCGCCAGCTATCTCTCCGGCCTGTTTAAAAAAGAGAACGGCATGACCCTCACCGATTACATCAACGCCACCCGGATCCGCCGGGCGCTGCTTCTGCTCAACACCTCCGGCCTCTCTATCGGGGTGATCGCCGCCCGCTGCGGATTTCCGGACGCCAACTACTTTACCCGGACCTTTAAAAAGTATCAGGGTATAACGCCGACCGCCTACCGGGAAAGCGTCTGGGAATTTACCGAATAGGAGAAAACCCGCGCGGACAGCGCGGCTTTTGGGGCGGACTCTTCGCTCCAAAAGCCGCTTTTTCAGAAGGGCGCGTTGCAGAATAGAAAAGAAACCCCTAGTCGAGCCGATCCTCCGGCTTGCAGAAAAAGGGCGCGCCTGCAAAACGAGAAAGAAATCCCCGGTCGAGCCGATCCTCCGGCTTGCTGGAACCAGAAAAACGGTGTTTTCGCGCCTTATGGCGCGAAATTCAGGGCGTAATCTTTGCCCTGAAAACCGTTTTTCCAAAGGGCGCGCCTGCAAAACCTTTGTTTTGCAGGCGCGCCCTTGGCTAGAGCTTTTGGATGCTTAATGGGTTGACGACCGAGATGATGTTGTCCACCACCGTATCCGGCCGCTGATGGTTGTACATCTGGGTGGTGCAGATCCCGCTATATACCTTATGGCGCGCTTCATAGAGCGCGCGCAGCTCCTCTTTGGTGTGCTGCATGACCAGAGGGCGGTTGCTCTTACAAACCCGTTCATAGCAGATTTCGAAGTCTGTGGAGAGGTAGATGATGGTGCATCCGTTCTCCTGCGCCGTCCGGATATTGTCGGGATCCATCATCATCCCGCCGCCGGTGGCGACAACGGCGGTCAGCGGGCCGGAGTCCTCCACCGCGTTTTGCAGCGCGACATGCTCCAGAGCCCGGAAATACTGCTCGCCTTTTTCCCGAAAGATGTTGGGAATGGACATTTTCTGTTGCTGTTCAATGTATTCATCGGTATCGATAAAGCGTGCAAACAGCTTTTTGGCGAGCAGACGGCCGACGGTGGTTTTCCCACTGCCCATAAATCCACACAACAGAATCGCTTTGCCCATAAAAAACCCTTCTCCTTTTCTTTAAAGATCATTCGCCGGATCGCCCGTCAACATGGCCGCGCAGCCGGAAAACATCCGCCGCAGGAGCGCCGCCGCTACCGCGGCAGTCGGATCATCTGTTCCTCCACCCGTTCGGCCTGCTCCTCGCAGAAGGAAGCGCCCAGCCAGATCTCCTGAGCGGCCGCCGCCTGCCAGACCAGCATGCGCATGCCTCCCCTCGTGCGCTTGCCGAGGGCCTCCGCCCTCTGGAGCAGCAGCGTCTTGGCGGGGTTATAGATGCAGTCAAAGACCGACGCGCAGGCGTCTATCAGCGCTTCGGAAACGGGGCAGCTTGCTATCTGCGGATACATGCCGCAGGGGGAAGCGTTGATCAGCAGGCGGTAGCTGCGGTCTGGATCCGCTTCCACCGGGACCACCCTGGACGGGACGCCGTAGCGCGCTTCGATTTCACCGGCCAGCGCCTTAGCCGCCGCCTGCGAGGAGGGGCGCACGCCGAGCGTAACGCGGGCCCCCAGGCGCGCCATTTCGAGGGAGAACATCCGGCCGACGCCGCCTGCGCCGCCGATAATGTAGACGTCGCCCAGGTTTTCAGTCGTTTCCAGCGAGCGCAGAAAGCCGATACAGTCGGTGTTGTAGCCGACAGGCCCCTCCGGCGAGGGCTTTACCGTGTTGACCGATTGGTAGTCGGCGGCGGTGCGGTCCAGGCGGCTGAGGTAGGGGATGATCTTCTGTTTATAGGGGATGGTGACATTAAACCCCTCCAGCCCAAGCAAACGGGGGACGGTCTCCTCCAGCTGCTGGGGATCGGTATCAAAAAGCCGGTAGTCCATCGGGACGCCCAGCGTTTCGGCGAGCAGGGCATGCACCTGCGGAGAGAGGCTGTGGCCAAGCGGATGGCCGAGCAATCCGTACATTCCGACAATCCTTCCTTTCCGGAGTTCTTCCAAGGAGGCAGGCATCGTTGGGCGCTTGCGTCCTGGGATGCTTGTATCCATGGATGCTTGTATCCTTGGATACTGTCCTGGCCATACAGTAGGACGGCAGAGACTATTATAAACGATATCTGGGAAAAACAAAAGTATAATTTCGTTTTTGATCCGGATTTTCGCTTTTTGCCCGGCGGAGTCCCTACCCGCCGGGAGGCGGATGGGGGAATGAGGCGGAAACGATTTTTCCAAAGGATTTTAGAGTTCCTGCTTGCAATCATTCCCAATCGATCATATAATAGATAGACACAGGTTATAACCGGTTATGGAGAACGAAAGAACGATATGAACACAGAGAGGGAATGAACGATGGGGTTTATTCTGAATGGCGTTATGGCCATTACCTGGCAAATGCTGGTCATGTGGGCGGTGGGCGGCCTGTTGATCTGGCTGGCGATTAAAAAGGACTTCGAGCCTGCGCTGCTGCTGCCGATGGGGTTTGGCGCAATCTTGGTCAACCTGCCGGAATCGGGCGCGGTAAACCAGGTAATGCAGGGCGTCGGCGAGCAGAGAGGGATTGTCCAGTGGCTGTTTGAGGTGGGCATAGAGGCAAGCGAAGCGCTGCCGTTGCTGCTGTTCATCGGCATCGGGGCGATGATCGATTTCGGGCCGCTGCTCTCCAACCCCAAAATGTTCCTGTTCGGCGCGGCGGCGCAGGGAGGGATTTTCTTAACCATTATCGCGGCGGTGCTCTTAGGCTTCCCGCTGCGGGATGCGGCGTCGATCGGCATCATCGGCGCGGCGGACGGGCCTACCTCCATTCTGGTGGCCAAGGTGCTTGATTCCCCTTACTTCGGGGCTATCTCGGTGGCGGCCTATTCCTATATGGCGCTGGTGCCGATCATCCAGCCGGCGGCGATTAAGCTGGTGACGACCAAAAAGGAGCGGGCGATCCGCATGCCCTATAACCCAACGAACGTCACCAAGGCGACGCGCATCCTCTTCCCGATCGCCGTCACGATTATTGCAGGCGTTGTCGCCCCCGCTTCGGTCTCGCTGGTGGGCTTTTTGATGTTCGGCAACCTCATCCGCGAATGCGGCTGCCTGGAGCGTCTCTCGGATACGGCGCAGAACAACCTTGCCCAGTTAGTAACGCTGCTATTGGGGATTACCATCTCCTTTTCGATGACGGCGGATAAGTTTGTCAGCGTTCAAACGGTGCTGATCATGGGTCTGGGGCTGGTCGCCTTTGTGTTTGACACCATCTGCGGCTGCCTGTTCGCCAAGCTGCTCAACCTGTTTTTGAAGAATAAGGTGAACCCGATGGTCGGCGCGGCGGGCATTTCGGCCTTTCCTATGTCGGCGCGGGTGGTGCAGAAAATGGCCGCCAAGGAGGACCCGCAGAATTATCTGCTGATGCATGCCGTAGGCGCGAACGTTTCCGGCCAGATTGCATCGGTGCTGGCGGGAGGCATGATCCTGGGATTGGTTCCGGGCATGCTCGGTTGAGCGGGCTTCGGATTTTGAGCAGGAACGCGGCTTGGCCGGACGGGTCAGGCTTTTGGAAAAGGAAGGAGCAAGCAGAATGGGGCTTTTCCATATACTTGGGCGGATGCCGCTGGCGTCGAGCGTCGGTATTATCGGCGGGGCGGACGGCCCGACCGCAATTTTTGTAACAGGCTTTGTGTCCGGAGATACCAAGGGGCTTTTCAGCGCGCTGACCCTCGCTTGGCAGGGAATGGCGGGCATCTTCGTGGTGATGGTGGCGATTGCGGCGATCGTTTGGCTGCTTTCGCGGATGACGGGAGGAAAATAAAAACAAGCCGGATGGGAGGGCTTCCCATCCAGGATAAAAGGACGGGAGCGGTTAGAATGGATCAGCAAAAGAAGATGGTGGAAGAGATTACCTCGATGGAGGAGGATTTCGCCAAATGGTACACCGACGTTGTGAAAAAAGCCGAGCTTGTGGATTACTCCTCGGTGCGAGGCTGCATGATCTTACGTCCCTACGGCTACGCGATTTGGGAAAACATTCAGAAAATTCTGGACGGGATGTTTAAAGCGACCGGACATGAAAATGTCTATCTGCCGATGCTGATTCCCGAAAGCCTGCTCCAGAAGGAGAAGGAGCATGTCGAGGGCTTCGCCCCCGAAGTGGCTTGGGTAACGGAGGGCGGCGGACAGAAGCTCGAAGAGCGCCTCTGCATCCGGCCGACGAGCGAAACGCTGTTCTGCGAGCACTATAAAAACGTCGTTCATTCCTACCGCGACCTGCCCAAGCTCTATAACCAGTGGTGCTCCATCGTGCGCTGGGAAAAGACGACCCGCCCCTTCTTACGGACGGTGGAGATTCTCTGGCAGGAGGGGCACACCATCCATGAGACGCCGGAGGAGGCGGTTGCCGAAACCGAGCGGATGCTGGAGGTTTATGCGCGCTTCTGCGAGGAGTTTTTGGCTATCCCGGTGCTCAAGGGCAAAAAGACCGACAAGGAGAAGTTTGCCGGCGCGGAGGCGACCTACTGCATCGAGGCGATGATGCACGACGGCAAGGCGCTTCAGGCGGGCACCTCCCACTATTTTGGCGATGGGTTCGCCCATGCCTTCGACATCACCTTCCAGGGGCGGGACAACAAGCCGCAGCACCCCTTCCAGACCTCCTGGGGGGTGACGACCCGTCTCATCGGCGCGATCATTATGACCCATGGCGACGACAACGGCCTTGTCCTGCCGCCCGCCGTTGCGCCGGTGCAGGTGATGGTGGTGCCGGTTGCGCAGCACAAGCCGGGCGTTGCCGAAAAGGCCGAGGCTCTGAAGGAGGAGATTTCCGCCTACTGCCGCGCGGGGATCGATCTGAGCGACAACTCGCCCGGATGGAAATTTGCGCAGTATGAGATGAAGGGCGTGCCGCTGCGCCTGGAGCTGGGGCCGAAGGATATCGAAAAGAATCAGTGCGTGCTGGTGCGGCGGGATACCCGCGAGAAAATTTTCGTCCCGCTCGCAGAGCTGCGGGAGACGATTGAACGGCTGATGCAGGAGATCCATGACAATCTCATCGAGCGCGCACGCCTCAACTGCGAGCAGCGCACCCACAGCGCCGCCACGATGGAGGAGCTAATCGAGCTGGCCAATGGCGAGAACGGCTATATCAAGGCCATGTGGTGCGGCGACAGGGCTTGCGAGGAGGCGCTCAAGGAGAAAGCGGGGATCACCTCGCGCTGCATTCCCTTTGAGCAGGAAACGCTGAGCGATCATTGCGTTTGCTGCGGGAAGCCTGCAAAGAGCCTGGTTTATTGGGGGAAGGCTTATTAATGATCCGGAAGAACGGGAGAAGAGCGTTTTCCGCCATTCTGCTTGCGGCCTTCCTGCTGTTATTCTCTTCCGGCTGCCAGGCGCGGCCGGGGACAAACGCCGCCCCGAAGCCGGCCTCCTCGTCGAGCTCCTCCGGGAAAGAGGAGAAGGCGGAAAAAAAGGCGAGGAGCGCACAGCCGGAGAAGAAGCCGGAAAAAGAAGAAGAAAGCAGCGCCGCGCCGGCGCCGGCGGTGGATCCGGAGGCGGAGGCGCAGCGCCTGCTGGCGGATCGGATAGGGGAGCTCTGCTTCTACTATACCGGGAATTTCGACCTTTCCGATACTCCCAACACGGCGCAGATCTATTGGTCGGTTTTCAAGTGGCACACGCTGGATCCGAACTACCGGCCGCCGGACAAGCCGGACTATAACGGCTATGAGCAGTTGGACGCAAAAACGCTCTATAAGCTCGTCCAACGCTGGTATGGGCCGGAGGTTCCTCCCTATGAGGGGAATGTGCAGGCGCTGGGGGATCCGGCGACCGGCGAGCTGGTCAACGTCAGCAAGGACGGGGGCACCTATTATTTCTTAGAGGTAGAAATGCCGATGGAGGAAAAGCATATCCTTCAAAATGCGCGGGTGGATGAGGACGGCATTTTGACCGTCCGCTTCAACGCAGAGGACAGCGGCGGCGTCTATCTGCGCACCTATCTTTGCAAGCTGAAGCCGGATGGAGAGGGCGGTTATTACCTGGTCAGCCTCAACAAAGGGCAGACCTGAGCTTTACAGTATGCACAAAAGCAGGCGGACGGGCGGCGCTCCGTCCGCCTGCTGTCATTGGAAAAAGCGCCTCTCTTTTGCCTAGGCTTTGGGAAAGAGGGGCTTTGTGTAGGGAGGAAGGGCATGCAGGAAAAGGTGGAAACGCTGGGGGACGGGGTTTTTATCCACGTCAACCGGCTGCACCGGTTCGGGACGGACGCCTTCCTGCTCGCCGATTTTTCCGGGGCGAGGGTAGGGGAGAAGAGCGCCGATCTCTGTAGCGGCTGCGGGATTGTGGCGCTGCTGTGGCACCGTGTTCCCGGCTGCCGGCCGGAACGCACCTACTGCGTGGAGTTGCAGGCGCAGGCGGCGGAGCTGCTCAGACGATCGGTGGCGGCGAGCGGCCTGACCGGGAAGGTGATCCCCATTGAGAAGGACCTGCGCGCGCTGGATGGGCGGGATATCCCGCTGGGGAGCCTGGATCTCTGCGCCTGCAACCCGCCCTATAAGGCGGCGGGGCACGGGCTGCTGAACCCGGAGGAGGGGAAGGCGCTCGCGCGGCACGGGCTGGACGGTTCGTTGGAGGATATCTGCCGGACGGCGGCGCGCTTGCTGCGCTATGGCGGCCGGTTCTGCCTGTGCCAGCGGCCGGAACGGCTCTGCGATGTTTTTACCGCCCTGCGCGCGAGCGGGATGGAGCCCAAAAGGCTGCGTTTGGTGCAGAAACGGCCGGATACCGCCCCCTGGCTGGCGCTGGTGGAGGGCCGGCGCGGCTCCAAGCCGTTTTTGAAGGTGGAGCCGCCGCTCATCGTTCAGAACGAGGAGGGAGGCTTTTCCTCCGAGATGCGGCGCATCTACCGCTTACAGGGATAAAAAGGGGACGTCCGCATCGCTTTTTACGGATGCTTCCTCCTGTCCCGGACAAGAAGCCGGAGGGGGCGGCCGATCCGGCGGTTTTTTGCTTAGAGGAATCCATGAGGCGGCTTTTGGAAGAAAGAGAGGGGAAGCGGAATGGCTGCGAAACTTTATCTGGTCGGGACGCCCATCGGGAATTTAGAAGATCTGTCGCCGCGCGCGGTGCGGATTCTGAGCGAGGTGGATTTCATTGCGGCGGAGGATACGCGGGTAACGCTGCGGCTCTGCAACCATTTCGGCATAAAAAAACCGCTTATCAGCTACTATGCGCACAACCTGCGCGAGCGGGGGGAACAGATTGCCGCCCGCATTGAGGAGGGGGAGAGCTGCGCTGTCGTGACCGATGCGGGAATGCCCTGCATCTCCGACCCAGGCGAGGAGCTGGTCGCCCTCTGCGCTGAACGGGGAATCCCGATCGAAACGGCGCCGGGGCCGAGCGCTGCTGTCAGCGCGCTGGCGGTTTCCGGGCTGCCCGCCGGCCGGTTTACCTTTGAGGGCTTTCTGGCGCAAAAAAGAAGCGCGCGTCTCACCCGGCTGCGCGAGCTGGCTGCCGAGCGCCGGACGATGATTTTCTATGAAGCGCCGCACCGGCTGCTCTCCACCCTGGAGGATATGCTGGAGGTATTGGGAGACCGGCGCGCAGCGGTGGTCAAGGAGCTGACGAAAATTCATGAATCGGTGCTGCGCGCGCCTCTCTCGCAGGCGGCTGCCTATTTCCGGGAGACGCCGCCGCGGGGGGAATACGTGGTGGTGCTCGAAGGCGCGCCGGAGGCGGAGCGGGCGCGGCCGCCCTTGGAGGAGGCGGTCCGGCAGGTGCGGGCGCGGGCAGAGTCGGGCGAACCGCTCTCCCAAGCGGCGCGCGCGGTTGCGGCGGAAACCGGCTACCGGAAAAACGAGCTCTATGCGCTGGCCTCCCGCTAGGATCCCGTCTACTTTCCCTGCCCTTCTCATAAGGATGGACGGGGAGGGAGGAAGATGCCGTTTTCCTATAGCCTATTGGTGTTGCTGGTGGCGGGGGTGCTTTTTGTAAACGGGTTTACCGATGCGCCCAACGCGATTACCTCGGCGGTCTGTACCGGCGCGTTGCGCTTTGGCTCCGCCGTGCTGCTGGCCGCCGCCTGCAACACGGCGGGACTGCTCTTTAGCTGGCGCTTTGCGCCGATGGTGCAGAACACCCTCTTGGAGATGGTGGATTTTACCGGAGCCGGCAGCCGCGCCGCGATGACGGCGATAGCGGCGGCGATGGCGGCGGTGGTGCTTTTTTCGGTCGGGGCTTGGGCGTTCGGGATCCCCACCAGCGAGAGCCACGCGCTGATTGCGGCCTTGACTGGGGCCGCTGCGGCCCTGGGCGGAAGCCGGGCGGTGAGCCGGGCGGCATGGGGCAAGGTGCTGGCGGGGCTGCTCCTTTCTTCCGCTGGCGGGCTGGCCGCCGGTTTTTTCATGGGGCGGTTGCTGCGCCGGTGGAACAATACGTCCGGCTTCCGCAGCCCGGTGCGGGGGCTGCAAATCCTGACCGCGGGCGGCCTTTCGGCGCTGCACGGCGCGCAGGACGGCTTGAAGTTCGTCGCTATCCTGGTGATGGCCGACGGGCTGCGGATGGGCGGACGGCTGCCGGAAGGGGTCGATCTTTCAGGGAGCGCGGCGGCGGTGCTGCTGTGCGCGGCGGTGATGGCGGCGGGTACCCTCGCGGGGGGGAAACGGATTATTGACGCAGTGGGCCGGCGGATGGTGCGCTTGGACGCTTGCAGCGGCACGGCCAGCGATCTGGCCGCCTGCCTCTTGCTCTTTGCGGCCACGGCATGGGGGTTCCCGGCGAGCACCACCCACACCAAGACCTGTGCGGTTTTGGGAACGGGGCTTGCAGGGAACCGGCAGGAAATCGGGCTGCGGACGCTGGGCGGTATTCTGTTTGCCTGGGCGCTGACCTTCCCGGCCTGCGGGCTGCTGGGCTTTCTGGCGGCGAGGCTGCTGGCGCGGTAAGGGCGTGCTGCAAAACTTTTGTTTTGCAGCACGCCCTTACCCTACAAGCCGGAGGATCGGCTTGCGCCATTTCTTTTGCAGGCCGGAGGTGCGTTTTTTTGTTGGTCTGTTCCATTTTGCAACGCGCCCTTACTCTGCAAACCGGGAGGATCGCTTGACCGGGGGCTCTTTCCCATTTATGGGCACATCCTTTCCCGGAAGAGCCCGCTATCAGGAAGCAAAAGGGCCGTGTCCATGGACGCCCGGATGATTGAGCAATTTCGGTCGAGCAGGTAGGCTCTGCCGCTGCTATACTGAACGACAGGAGGCGGCAAATGGAATTGACGGACAAGGCGGCGGCCGTGAGCCGGATGCAGCGGTTTATCCTCCGGCACATTGACGAACCCGTCACGCTGGACATGCTGGCCGAAACGGCTGGATACAGCAAATACCATGCGGCGCGGATCTTTAAGGAGCTCACCCATAAAACGCCGCTGGAATATCTGCGGGCCGCCCGGCTGACCAGGGCGGCCGAGCTCCTGTGCGGGACAGAGGAGAAGGTAGTCGATGTGGCTTTAAAGAGCGGCTTTGATTCCCACGACGGCTTTACGCGGGCGTTTATACGGCAGTTTGGGATAACGCCGCAGAAATATCAGGCCGGGAAGCCGCCGGTAAACTGGTTTGTCTATCATCCCCTTGAAGCCTACCTTATATTGAAAGAGGGTCCGGTATCGATGTCCCATGAAAAGGTGTCGCCGGCGGTGACGGTAACGGCGGTGGAGCGTCCGGCGCGCAAGCTCATCTTTCTGCGCTACCATGCAGAGGACTATTTCTCCGCCTGCGAGGAGGTGGGCTGCGATTGGGAAGGTTTTTACAACAGCATCCCCCAGAAGTTTGACACCGCCGCGGGAGGCCGCCTGCCTGCGAGCCTGAGAAAACCCGGCATGGGCGGCAACGCCTTCTTTGTGGAGGTCCCGCTGGATTATGAAGCGCCTCTCCCCGACGGCTATGAAACTGCCGCATTGCCGCCCTGCACCTATCTCTACTTTAACGGCATGCCCTTTGCGGATCCGAACGACTTTTCGATCGCCATTGGGATTGTGAACGAGGCTATCAGGGCCTATCCCTTTGAACAGTTCGGCTGGAAACGGTCGGACGCCGCGCCCTATATGGGAATGGGCGCGGAAGCGGAGACGGGCGCGCGGACGGCTGTGCCGGTGGAACACATCGCCCAAACCAGCGAAGAATAAAAAAGTGCGCGCCCGCAGAATCCCATTCTGCGGGCGCGCACTTTTTATATAGCTCTAGGTTATTTTACCGGAACGCCTTCAATGTAGACCTGTTCCACGGTGGTGGCCAGCGAGAAGCAGTCGCCGTCCATGATGCAGAGATCGGCGTCCTTCCCGGCCTCGATGGAGCCGACCCGATCGGCAATACCGATGTGCTTGGCCGGGTTGATGGTGATGGCGCGCAGCGCGTCGAACGGCGTCATTCCCGATTTGATGGCCAGGGCGGCGCACAGCGGCAGATAGTGCAGCGGAATGACCGGCGAATCGGTGATGATCGAAACGTCGCAGCCCTTGGCCGCGAGGATGCCCGGCGTGGCGAAGGTCTTGTTGCGCAGCTCGAACTTGGTGGCGTGGGTCAGCGAGGGGCCTACGGCCATGGGAACCCCCTCCGCCGCCAGCTCGTCGGCAACCAGGTGGCCTTCGGTGACATGCTCCAGCGTAATCCGGACGCCAAATTCCTTAGCGATGCGCAGGGCGGTAAAGAGATCGTCCGCCTGGTGGGCGTGGGCCTTGAGCGGGATTTCCCGGTGCAGCACCGGGAGCAGCGCTTCCAGCTTCATATCATAGGCGGGTTGTTTGAGCGGATCGTCCCCGGCCGCGGCGCGCTTGCGATCATATTCCTGCGCCTTGAAGAGCGCTTCACGCAGCCGGGCGGCGGTGGTCATGCGGGTGCAGTTGCCCTTTTCCTGATAGACCCGCTTGGGATTCTCGCCGAAGGCGCACTTCATCGCGGCCGGATCGCGCACAATCATCTTATCGACCCGCTCGCCGATCGTTTTGATAGCGGTGAAGGCGCCGCCGAGCACGTTGGCCGAACCGGGCCCGGTGCAGACGGTGGTAACGCCCGCCAGCGCCGCCTCCCGGAAGGCCGGGTCCATCGGCTGAATGCCGTCGATCGCCCGCAGGTGAGGGCAGAGAATGTCGTTGCGCTCGTTGACGTCGTTCCCCTCATAGCCGATGCCGCTTCCGTCGAGTCCGACGTGGCAATGCGCCTCGACAAAGCCGGGGTAGATCTCCTTCCCCGTGGCGTCGATGATTTCGCAGCCGTCGGGCGGGGTGAGGCCGGGACCGATTCCGGCGATTTTGCCGTCCTTTATCAAGATGTCCGCCAAATAGGCGTCGGGCTGGAGGGCGTCGTGCACCCGTCCGTTTTTGATACAGAGCATGGCTGTCATCCTTTCCTCATTCCAGGGCTGTTTTTATAGAAAGGGAAGCGCCCGGTTCCGGCTCATCCCTTTACGTCAATTTTTAAGCTCATCCCATCCACTGAAACGCCGGCTGAACGGCTGAGAAGGAAGCGCTCGTCCCGGCAGAAGCCGACCGCTTCCCTGCTGTGGAACGGGCGGCCGGATCGCAGCGCATAGCGGGCAGTTTCACAGAGAAAATCCTCCAGCGCGTCCGGCGTCCAACGGCTTTCCAGAATTTCCATCTCCGGCAGGCCGAAGTTTTCCAGGCCGTAGGTATAAGCGTTGAAGCCCTGCCGCGCCTTGGCAACGCCGATATAGATCCAGTCGCGCACCGGGTAATCCTCCCCCTTGAGCAGGAGCGCTTCTTCCCGGTAAAATTTTGAAGAAAAAACCGCTCCTGCCGTACAAACGGCGGAAACATCCGGCTGGGTAAGGCAGCTGGCGCACAGTTGGGTGAAGACCTTGGCTGTTTCCAGCGCGCCCTCCGTCCCCATAGCGGCTATCTGAAGGTGGGCGGCGTGCGTCCGCGCGGCCTCCATCGCCCCCTCCCAGTGGAGGCTGTTAGCGGCGTACTGTTCCGCCTCCCCATCCGGAACCGGGCCTGGCACGAGGGTAACGGCCGCGAGGATCCCCTCCCGGTTGAAGGTAGCCGAACCGGCGCGCTGGATGTGGGCGGCGGAGGCGGGCCAATCCCAGTCCTCCTTTAACTGTGCGCAGAGCCGGTGAAAATCAAAATCCGGCCGGTTCAGCAGCGCCGAGCCCGTAAAGGAATGGCGTCCGGCTCCCGGAGAGAGGATCTGAATGAGCTGCTGCACTTCGGGGGAGGGAGTTTCCTCCGATTCCTGAATGCCGCGCGCCTGCCGCATCCAATATTCCCGGCGGGCCTTTATCAAGCGGACCGCTTCGGCCCGCGCCGTTTCGGGTTGGTAGGGAAATCCGCCGCCGGTGTGGCCGCAGTCCTCCGTTTCGGTTCCCCGGTAGCCGCCGCTGACGCCCAGCAGCCATTCCCGGCTAAAGAATGACCGCTTATACCGGAAGCAGTAATAGCGGCGGCCGTGCAGCTCAAAGGCGTCCGCCTCCCGCAGCCGGCGGGCCGGGCGTCCGGTTTCCTTTTTCAGCCAGCGGGAAAGAGCCTGTCCGGCTGCCCGGCGCTGTGCGGCCGAACCGTCTTTTGCAGTTTTCAAAACGATATGCCTCCTTGGCCTGGCGGGTAGGGTAGGTTCCGGAAGATCCGTTCTAGTCCCACCAGAAATACCAGACGGTGGATTGCCGGAGGGTGTCGGCCAGCGTGCCTATCGTGCCGTTCTCCTCGCACTGATCGACCCGGTCGGGACAGAAAGCATATTGCTCCCAGGCCAGGCGGCTGGCGGTTTCCACCCCTGTCACCGGTGCGGCCAGGCGAAATTCCAGTTCGTCGTGGGTGACGGCGCAGGGAATAGCGCCGTAGCGCTCATACCAGTGGCGGGCGGCCGCCATCAATCCGGGGGTGTCGGGGCATTCGTTCCAGCCGCCCATCGGCAGCCAGGCGAACACCTCCCAGGGGTGGTCGGCCGGGATGCGGGCCAACAGCAGCTCATGGGTCGTCTCGGTTTCATAGTCCCAAAAGGAACAGAAGCGGTCGAGCGTTTCCCCGCCCTCCACCTTTCCGAAAAGCTCGGTTTCGAGGATACCGTCCTCCTCCAGCTCCGCCCGGCGGCTTTTTAAAAGCCCGGATAGAAACGCGGAGGAATCCGGCAAAGCGGCTTGCAGCAGCCTGGCGCGGGAGAAGCGCAGCTTTTCCCGCGTGATTTCTTCCCCATCTTCGCAGCCGGAATTGAGGGCGAGACACTCCAAAAGCAGATCGTCGGCCGTTACCAGCACCGGGAAAAAGCCTTTCTTGGATCCTTCTTCGCAGGCGGCGTGAAAGCGTTCCAAAATCGGGTCGTCGTCCTCCATGGGCGGGAACCATTCGCAAGGGCAGTCCAGATAGTCCATCAACCGGCGGGCCAGCTCGCTGGGTTCGGTAAGAGGCTTCACACAAGCGCCCCCTTTCAGACAGTTTTTTTCAGTATACTATAAAGAATCTCTCCCGGCAACCGTTTTTCACAGGATTCCCGGTAGAACGGCCGAAGGATTTTGCCGCCGGCTTTTTTAGAAGGCCGCCCTTTATTCGGGTGGTATCCGGTGGTATAATAGAATCCATTCAGCCGGATAGGCGAAGGCCGCTCCCCATCCTTAGTATTAGAAAAGAAGGGTTCTATGATGAGTCAGGTTCTTGTTGTCGGAAGTCTAAATATGGATATCACCGTTCAGCTGCCCCATTTCCCTGCCGTTGGGGAGACGATTCTGGCCGCCCGCTCCACTACCAGCCCCGGCGGGAAGGGGGCCAACCAAGCCTATGCGGTTGGCCGCTTGGGCGGGCGGGTCCGCTTTCTCGGCGCTGTCGGGCCGGACCCTTACGGCCGGGAGCTTCGCGCCAACCTGGAGCGGGCGCAGGTGGATGTGAGCGGACTGCTGGTCAAGCAGGATGCGGAAACCGGGAGAGCAATTATCTATGTCGACAGCCGGGGGGACAACAGCATTGTGGTGCTGCCGGGGGCGAATGCGCTCCTGACGGCGGAGGATATCCGGGCGCAGGCGGACGCCTTCAAGGACTGCGGCGCCGTTCTTCTGCAAATGGAGATCCCGATGGAGGCCGTCCGCTGCGCGATCGAGACCGCGGCGGCGGCCGGCAAGCGGGTGATCCTCGACCCGGCCCCGGCAACGGGGGATTTTCCGGCGGATCTCTATCCTTATCTCGATGTCATCAAGCCGAATGAGACCGAGCTGGGGATCCTGTTAGGCGACCGGGAGGCCGGCAGCCATGTGGAGGAGGCGGCGAAGAGGCTGCGGGGATACGGCGTTAAAAACGTCATCGTCACGTTGGGGGAGAAAGGGGCCTATGTTGCTCCGGAGAAGGGGGAGGCGGCCTTTATCCCCGGCTATCCGGTGAAGGCGGTGGATACGACGGCGGCGGGCGACAGCTTCAGCGCCGCCCTGGCGATGAAGCTGTCGATGGGGGCGGAGCTCTTCGAGGCGGCCGAATATGCCAACCGGGTGTCCGCCGTCGTAGTGACGCGCAGAGGGGCGCAGGATTCGATTCCAACCTGGGAGGAAGTGGAGAACGGGCTTTAAACGCCTTTCCCTATTGATTTTTCCCAAGGATGGCGTATAATAACGGTGCAGAGCGGATGAACCGCAATGAAATTCAGGAGGAAGCTGCGCATGCTGCTGGCGGTGGATGCGGGAAATACAGAGCTGAAAGCAGGGCTGTTCCAAGGGGAGGAGCTTTTGGGCGTCTGCCGGTTGGCGGCGGACCCGGCCCTGCCCGGAGAGGAGCTGGCCGCGCGCCTATATGGGCTCTTTGACTTTAAAGGGCTCCGGGTGCGGGAGGCGGAGGGCTCGGTTTTCTCGACGGTAGTGCCTGCGCTGCGCGCGCCGATCGGGGAGGCGCTGCGGCTGCTGTGCGGCGGCAAGCCGCTGGCAGTCGGGCCCGGCGTGCGGACCGGCCTCAATCTGCGGGTGGAGAACCCGCTTTCGATGGGGGCCGATTTTGTCTGCTGCGCGGTCGGGGCGCTGGCGCGCTTTCAGCCGCCCTTGGCGGTTTTCGATCTGGGAACGGCCACCGCCGTGACGGTGCTGGACCGCGCGGGCGTATTCGCCGGAAGGGCTATCCTGTGCGGCGTACAGCTGGGGATGACCGCGCTCTCGGAGCATACGGCGGCGCTGCCGGCGGCGGAGCTGCGCGCGCCCGGCGGCCTGTTGGGCCGCAATACGGCCGACGCCCTGGCCAGCGGCGCCGTCTATGGGGCGGCGGCGATGGTGGACGGCCTTTTGGAACGGTTCGGGGAGGAATATGGTCCGGGCCTGACCGGTGTTTTAACCGGCGGGCACTGCGGCCTTGTCGCCCCTTACTGCAAGCAGGCGGTCCAGGTGGATCCTTTCCTCGCGCTGCATGGGCTGCGGCAGATCTTCCTGAAAAACCGGCGTCCGCTCCAGTAATGCGTTGCATCCCGTTTGTGGGAGCGACAGCTTGGAGGAATTGCAAATGCCAACCAACCAGAAAACCCGTGAAATGACCCAGACCGCCTTGCTGATGGCGATCATCGTCCTGCTCGCGCTTGTCCCCGCTATCGGCTATATCCCGGTCGGCCCTATCCGCGCGACCACCATCCATATCCCGGTCATCATCGGCGCGATTTTGCTGGGGCCAAAAAGAGGGGCGCTGCTCGGCTGCGTGTTCGGGCTGACCAGCCTGATGACCAACACCCTTTCCCCTACGCCGGCCTCCTTTGTCTTTTCCCCGTTTATCCCGATTCCGGGAACGGAGGGAGGCAGCCCGCTGGCGCTGCTCATTACCTTCCCGCCCCGGATCTTGATCGGCGTTGTGGCGGGGCTGGTGTTTTGGGTGTTTGAGAAGCATAAGGGCTCCCGGACCATTGCCTGTGTTCTGGCAGGCTTTGCCGGTTCGATTACCAATACGATTTTGGTCATGGGCGGGATTTATCTGTTCTTCGGCAAGAGCTATGCCGCGGTGAACAACCTGACCTATGAGGCGCTGCTCGGATTCATCGGCGGCGTCATCGCGCTCAACGGCGTCGTGGAGGCGCTGGTGGCGGCGGCGCTCGCTACGCTGGTAGCCCGCCCGCTGTTTCCCATTGTGCAGAAGGGGAGGGCCTCTTAAAAACGGCTTTTCCCATTGTCCCGATAGAAAAACGAACCGGGAGCTTGTTTTAAACAGGCTCCCGGTTCGTCGGCTTTTAAGCTGCGCCGGAGACCGGCTCCAACGTTAGCCGGTCTGTGTAAAAGGGCGGGCTGATTCACGCCGGATAGGGATTAATGGAACAGTGCGTATACGGCTTCCCAGACTAACAGCATGATCGGCAGGGTGAGGATGCTGAAGATGGTGGAGGCGGAGACCAGCCGCGAGCCATAGAGATGATCGGCGTTGCAGACCTCGCTCATGAAGGCGGTCGCCACCGCGCAGGGGGTGGTAGCCGCAATGACCATCGCCGTTTTCACCGTGTAAGGATCGGGCGTCAGGGCGCTCACATCCAAAAGCGCAATGGCGAGCATGCAGAACAGCGGCAGCACGATCAGCCGCATGAAGCAGATGAAGAAGCCGCGGCCGAAGTGCAGAAGGCTTTGCAGGTCGGTCTGCGAGAGGAAAATGCCGATGAGCAGCATCGAGAGCACGGTATTGAGATCGGCGTAGCTCTTAACCGCCCCCAGCAGGAAGGAGGGGAGGCGCACCTGCGCCGCATAAAGGATGAGCCCGGCGGCCGTGCAGAGGGTGGCGGGATTCACCAGGCTTTTGAACACCGTTTCGCGCGAGAAGGCGCGGATAGCTTGTCCGCGCCCTTGAACGGCTCCGTCCGAAAGGAGCTGGTAGCGGCCGTAGCTAAAGAGCATGATGTTGAAGCAGACGATATAGGCGGTCAGATAGAACACCCCGTCCGTCCCTAAAACGGCTTGGACCAGCGGGATGCCGATGTACCCGGCGTTGGGCATCACCATGCCGAAGCGCTCGATGCCGGCGTTGGCGTTTCCCCCGCGGGTGCGGATGACGAGGTGCGCCCCCAAAATACAGATTAAATAGGAGAGCAGGGCGAACAGGAACGCAAGGGCCAGACCCCGCGCCTCGGCCGGGTCAAAGTCCCGTTGCAGCGCGTTGAGGATGATGCAGCCTGCCACGATATAGAGCAATATATTGGAAGCGCTCCGGCTGATCTGCGGGTCCAGCTTTTTGAAACGCACCAGGACGAAGCCCCCCAGCGCGATAAGGCCCATGATGAGGACCTGGTTTAAAATGATGAAAACGTTGTGCAACGGAAAAAGCCTCCTGTCATTGATGCTGCCGCGGCGGCGGCGCTTTTCCTATTGTAGCGCGTCCGTTACGATTTCGCAATAAACCGGTTAAAAAATCGTCAGATTTTAATTGAAAAAATTTCCGAACTATTGTATAATACTTCGTGTACGCAAAATCACCAGCTTCTGAGAGCCCGCCGGAATGCGGCCGGATCAGGGGAGCGGTGATTAGGTGAGGGGCGCGGTTTTCAGGCAGGGAAAGCCGCAGGCCCCGCCCTATACAATATTTGGAAGTGGTAAAGGAGATTCGACTATGGATGTAGCATTCGCACTGTCCGTCATCTTTACAGGCATTGTGATCGTGTTCCTTGTCCTGGTGGTGCTGATCCTGATCATGACCCTCATGGGAAAGCTGCTCGGCGAGAAGACGAACACCTCTTCCGGCACGCCGGCAGGGAAGCCCGTTCCCCCGGCGCCGAAGGCCGCCGCTCCGGCCCCCATCGTTAAAAAGATGGAGGTGGAGGATGGGATCGGCGATGAGATCGTCGCCGTGATTTCCGCAGCGATCGCCGCTTTAACCGGCGGGAGCGGGAAGCCGGCCGTTATCCGCCGCGCGAAGAGCGAAAAGGCCGGCGGGCGCAGCGCATGGTCGCTGGCGGGCCTGCGCGAAAACACCCAGCCGTTCTAAACTCTGGGGACCAAATCATAGAAAGGAACGAATCAGATGTTTGAAATGTTTGTCGGAACCCTCAAGGACATCGCGGTCAATTCCGGGTTCGCCAATATCACCTGGCAGCAGGCGGTCATGCTGTTGGTTTCCTGCTTCTTAATTTATCTGGCGATCGTGAAGCAATTTGAGCCGCTGCTCCTGCTCCCCATCGCCTTCGGCATGCTGTTGGCCAACATTCCGGTTGCGGCGCTCAACTCCCATGCGGAGGGCAGCCTGCTCTATTATCTCTACCAAGGCGTTAAGCTGGGTATCTATCCGCCGCTCATCTTCCTGGGCGTTGGATCGATGACCGACTTCGGGCCGCTGATTGCCAACCCGAAGAGCTTCATTCTCGGCGCGGCCGCCCAGGTGGGCATCTTCATCACGTTCTTCGGCGCGCTGGCGCTGGGCTTTGCCCCTGCTGAGGCCGGTTCCATCGGCATCATCGGCGGCGCGGACGGCCCGACTGCCATTTTCACCACCTCCAAGCTCGCCCCGCACCTTCTCGGCGCTATCGCGGTTGCCGCTTACTCCTACATGGCCCTCGTCCCAGTCATTCAGCCGCCGATCATGAAGCTGCTGACGACCAAGAAGGAGCGCGCCGTTGTCATGCAGCAGCTCCGTCCGGTTTCCAAGCGCGAGAAGATCATCTTCCCGATCGTCGTTACCATTGTGGTCTCCTTCATCGTCCCGGATGCGACCGCGCTGGTCGGCATGCTGATGCTCGGTAACCTCATGCGCGAGTGCGGCGTTGTGGAGCGCCTGACCAAGACCTCCAACAATGAGCTGATGAACATTGTCACCATCTTCTTGGGGATCACCGTCGGCGCAACGGCTACGGCCGAAAACTTCCTGACGCTGCAAACCATTCAGATCGTGCTGCTCGGCGTTATCGCCTTCGGCTTCGGCACCGCCTTTGGCGTGATCTTCGGCAAGCTGATGTACATCTTCACCAAGGGCAAGGTCAACCCGCTGATCGGTTCTGCCGGCGTTTCCGCCGTTCCGATGGCGGCGCGCGTTTCCCAGAAGGTTGGCCAGCAGGAGAACCCGGCCAACTTCCTGCTCATGCACGCGATGGGCCCGAACGTGGCGGGCGTCATTGGTTCCGCGGTAGCGGCGGGCGTCCTTATCAACGTTCTTACTCCCTATGTAGTCTAAAGCGTTCGTTTACCATAGGGCTGCCGTAAGGATTTACCTTGCGGCAGCCCTTTCTTAAACTGAGAAAGGGGATCCTGCGGATGACGATGCACCATGGGCGGCCTGCGCCTCCCGCCTGGAAAATTTTGCTCTATTCGGTCCTGTCTCTGCTGGCGCTTCTGGCTCTTGGCTGGTTCAATACCCATGTCCTCGGCGATCACACCCAATATCCGCCTAGGAGCCAGGATATTTCGCAGAGCAGCGAAGCGCCGGTTTCCCAGTGAGCGCGGCCCGGTGAAGGAGGGCTGAAAAAATTTTCTTTGCGGGTTTTGACCCGGCGCATGGGGGCTGCGGCGGGGCTATCGGGCGGCAGACTGGAAAAGGACGGCGCGGGCAGTTTTTCGCCGGGTGCCATCCCAGCGCGGGCGGGCATAGGATATAGCAATGGATAGCGGAGGCTGCCGCCGGGTGGCAGCTTTGCCCATGAATAGCCCGCGACGCCCAGGGCCCCCGCTTTTCATATAGCCCGCCCTTACCGGGCGCAAGCAGGAAGTGGAAAGGGGAACGGGCTGATGAAAAGGGCCCGCGCTGCAAAATGCTTGCGTTTGCAGCGCGCTCTTTCCTACAGCCTGGCTCTGGACGGTGAACAAATAAAATGGAACGGCCTGTGGCCTGCCTATTGGGCAGCCATAGGCCGTTCCTGCTTTCCCGGACCCTTTAGGGAGAGGGCAAGGGCCTCTTCCGAAGCCGCCGGCGCGCTTGTTGGATGTGGGTCTGGCCGGAAGAGGCCCCGCAGCGCTTAGTCCTCGCAGTCGTTGAGATCGGTCAGGTTGGGCGGGAAAAATTCGTTGGTCGGGAATTTGATGCGGCGGAAAAGATCGCAGGGGTTCTCCGCGCCGCCGCCGGGCGAGCACTCCTTTTCCGGTACGCAGAAGTCGTAAGCGGGGATCATCATCTGCACATCCCGCTCGATCTGCACGATGGTGAACAGGCCGATGGTAATGAGCACCACCTTGGTCACGTTGGGAGATACGTTTTCACAGCCGATGTGGCACAGGACCTCCGGCGGGAAGCAGGGGCAGTCGCAGCGGGGCGGGCAATCTACAAGCTGCACATCCAGCGCGATGGGGTCGGCCACCTGCACGCTTGCCTTGGGCATATTGGAGGTGTGCTGGAAGGGATGCTCGCAGCAGTTGCGCGAGGTGAAGATCTTAACATTCCCCTCGCTGCCATAGAGGATAACCTTTTTCTGGAACTGGGCGACGCCGCTGATCGTGGCCGGATCGCAGGCGTTGGGGGTGTAGGCCTTGAGATCCACCTTAAAATAAAAGGTCATGTCTACGCTGTAAAAGCCTTTGTTGAAGGGAACCGGTTCAACATCCAGGCAAACGGTAAGTACTTCGACGCCCTTCACCTTAATCGAGGTAGCGGCGTCAACCACATATTGCGCTTCCGGTGCAAAGACGACCATCAGGTCTTCCAGACAGTCTTTATCGCTGCAACTGTCGTAGATCCTGCCGGCATCTATACATACCGCTTCTTTGAAATTGTTATGTGTACCAGCGGTATTGCTGAAAGCCTTTGATTCTGCCATACAAATCCTCCTAAACAAGTTATTCTAGTAACATTTTATGAAGCGAGCGCTTTTTTGTGCATGCCCTTTCACAGTTCCCCGGCGATTTTCCCTTTTCCTTCCGCTATTTACAGTCTATGAAAAAAATAAAAGCCTGTTGCCGGCTTGGCGGCAGGCTTGCTGTGAAAAGGGCGCGCCTGCAAAACGACAGTTTTGCAGGCGCACCCTTTGGAAAAACGGTTTTCAGGGCGAAGATTATGCCCTGAATTTCGCGCCATAAGGCGCGAAAACACCGTTTTTCAGGTTTCTGCAAGCCGGAGGATCGGCTCGACCGGAGGTTTCTTTTCTATTTTCGGGCGCGCCCTTTTTCTACAGACCGGGAAAGAAATTCTGCAACGCACCCGGAATTGCAGCGCGTTTACCAGGGGCTGTCCGCAAAATATCAAGTTTTTGCGGACGGCCCCTCTGAAAAAAGGACTTTTGGCTTCACGGAAGCCAAAAGTCCTTTTTCTGATTTCTGCAAGCCGGATAACAGCTTGCAGGGCCGGGAGCGCCGTTTATTCCAATGTGAACGACTTTAAGCTGGCTCCGCCCTCTCCCTTGAACTCAAAGTACAGAGCGTTGATCCCGTCGGGGATCGGGATATCCGCGGCGTATTCACGCCAGATGTTTGAGGAGGCGATCGCAATTTCCCCCAACGTCTCTCCATCCCAGGAGGTTTTCACCTCAAAGCGGCCCTTGCCGTATCCGCGCGTTGTGATCCGGACTTTTTTGATCCCATGGCAGTCGAAATATTTGTATCCCGCTATGCAGGAATCGCGCATGTTGGCGATATAACCGGGCTGCTCGTCGCCGTCCTTTCCGTCCTGCGTAATCTTGGGGAACCGGCCGTCGAGCCATGCGTCGTGGTGCGCGGGGTATTCGCACGGCAGCGTTTTGACGAACAGGTTGCACGCCAGATAGGCCGGATATTCCCCGCGCCCGGCCAAAGGCCCGCCGTTCAGGCCGCAGGAGGTGATTTCAACCTGCGGGATGGTCCCATCCTCTAAGACTGCAACCGGCTCGGCGCACACCTGGCGGCTGAAGCTGGTGCCGTTCGTGTGCCGGTGGTAAAAGACATACCACCGGCCGTTTATCTCAACAATGCTGCCGTGGTTGTTCCCCTGATAATAGGCGAGCATCTCCGGCGGCTTATAGCTGGAAATGTTTTTGTCGCAGTTGCTGACAATCGCGCCTTGGTAGGTGAAGCCCTTGGTCGGGTGCTTGCTCGTGGCATAGCAGAGCTCGTGCATCTCGACCGACGAATAGACAAAATAGTAGGTGTCGCCCCGCTTCCGGATGGAGGACGCCTCGAAAAACTCATGGCCCTCGAAGCCGCTTCCGGCGCTGAAATACCTTCCGGGTACGACGACGACCGGATCCTCGACGATGGTGAGCATGTCGGCCGCCAGCACAACCGCCGTGCTGCCCGGCCGGGTTTTATTTTCGGGGCCGCAAAATCCGGTATAAAGATAGGTCCGATCCCCCTCGGTGAGAACCGCGGGGTCAAACTGAGGCTGATCTCCCTCCCGGCTGCCGAGGCAGGTACCGTCGGGATAGTGGACATAGCCGAGGAAGGTATATTGGCCGGCGGGCGAATCGCAGACGGCCACCGACACGATCGAGAGCTTATCTAATACATAGTACAGGTAATACCGGCCGTCCGGCCCGACGGTGACATCGGGAGCGTAAAGGCACATACTGCCGTCCGGATTCTTCGGATCCTGCGTTTTGCGGTAGATGACCCCCTCGTACCGCCAATCGCCCAGATCGTCCGCCGGCGCGGACCAGCAGACATAATCGTTCATACAGTAGACATAGCCGTTGAACTGGTCGTGGGATCCGTAGACATAGACCCGCCCGTTAAAAACATAGGGCTCGCCGTCCGGTATGTATTCCCATGAGGGCAAATAGGGATTAAAGGCTGTTTTTTTCATTGTTGGTTCCTCCTAATTTTCAAGATAGACGTCCGCCGCCAGTAGCGCTTTCTTGAGATCCGCATAGGGGAGATCGCGCGTGCCCAGGGATTTGGCGGCGCAGAGCGCGGCGGCCGTACCGGCGGCCTGCCCCTGCCCAAAGCAGCTCACCGTATTGCGGGTGGACATGTGGGCGTTCCAGTCGGAGGTAATGAGCATTCCCGCCGCGAGAAGGTTCGAGATCCCTTTGACGCGCAGCGCCTTGTAGGGAATGCCGTAGGTGCCGCCGTCCTTCACCTTGAGGCGCGGCGCGCAGTCGTGGAAGGCGTAGCTCATGATGTCGTCCTCGAAATGGACGCCGTCCACGATATCCGAGAGGGAGATGTCGTAGTCGCATTCGATACATCTGCCGCGCCGGATGGCCAGAGAAGGGCTGGTCCTGGCCATGAAGGCCTTCTCGCAGCCGGGGATCTTCCGCAGGATTTTAACGGCGGCTTCCATCCGCTCCCGCAGCTCCAGCTCCGCCTTTACCACCGCGTCGCGGTCGGTCGGGCTTACATCCATCTTGTAATTCAGCTTGATGAACATGAAATAACCGTCGTGCAGCGTGGTGGTGATGAAGGACATGCCGATCCGTTTTACTTCCTTCTGGATCTCCTCCGGGAAGCTGCCCTGCTCAAAGCCGACGCGAACGAGCTTGTTCGGCTCGCCGCTGCGGACGCCGAACGCCTCCTGCGCGAGAGACTGCCCCTTGCAGAACTCGTTGAAGCGGTCCACATCGACGCCGCCTACGCCGATGGCGTTGGCAACGGCGTGATCGTTCGGCTCGGTGAACTTTGCGCCCGCATAGGCGCTCAGATCGCCGTAGCCCGTGCAGTCAACGAAGGCTTTCGCATAGAACGCTTCTCTACCCGCACGGCTTTCCGCCAGTACGCCGCGGATCGTATCGCCCTCCACAATCGCGCCGGCCAGCAGGGTGTTTAAGAATAGATGGACCCCAGCCTCCGCCAGCATTTCGTGCGTCACCAGCTTGTAAATCTCGGTGTCGATAGCGGTGCAGACACTGTCGTAATCATAGAAGGTCGCCGTCTCGACATGCCCGGTGCAGCCGCCGCGCTCTACCAGCCGGTCTACCAGCTCCTGTGGGATGCCCTTTACCACCTGGCGCTTTTCCACGCCGGGGAAAGCCTTCCAGAGATTGAAAAAGCTGTGCAGAGCCGTCCCGCCCTCGGTGACAATGCCGCCGGTGTAGCCCTTTGCTTCGATCAAAGCCGTTTTCGCCCCTTGGCGCGCGGATGCGATGGCCGCAATCACCCCTGCGGTCCCGCCGCCTGCAATCACAACGTCAAATTCGCGCACAGGAATTTTCTTGGCGGGTTCTTCATAAAACTTCATGGGACATCCTCCTCTAAACAGTATGTATGGATATAAGATGCCGGTTAAGAGCCCCATCGTACTTCCAGTATATCGGCTAAAATAAGGCAAGTCAAGTAAAACGTTTTTTAAAATTAATAAATAAGGATAAAGGGTAATAAACATAAAACAAGTATAAAAATATTTCTACATAAAAAGGAAAAGTATTGACAATATGCACGAACGCTTGTATAATGCTAATTGTTAAGTATAACGTTTTATAAACCGGCGTATCCGCCCAGCATCCTGCGGATGCCGAACGGAAGGTGGGAAATGATGAAGCACTTGTTTGTGAATACATCAAGGCGGCTTTCTAAAATTGATAAAAATATCTACGGCCATTTTTCCGAGCATTTGGGGAGAGGGATCTACGGCGGGATTTATGTAGGGAAGGACAGTCCTATTCCCAATGTGCGCGGGATCCGGTCGGATGTCGTACAGGCTCTTCGGAACATCCGGGTTCCGATTCTGCGCTGGCCGGGGGGCTGCTTCGCCGATTACTACAATTGGAGAGACGGCATCGGGCCGGCAAGCGAACGCAGGCGCATTGTCAACACAAGCTGGGGCGGGACGGTGGAGGATAACTCCTTCGGAACCCACGAGTTTTTAGATCTGTGCGAACAGCTCGGCTGTTCGCCCTACATAGCGGGCAATGTCGGATCCGGAACAGTGCGCGAACTCAGCGAATGGGTGGAGTATATGAACTCCGGCGGGGAATCCCCGATGGCCGGCTTGCGGCGCAAAAACGGCCGTGAGGAGCCGTGGAAGGTCTCCTACGTCGGGATTGGCAACGAGAGCTGGGGCTGCGGCGGGCATATGAGCGCTGGGTATTACGCGGACCTCTATAAACAATACGCCACCTACCTGCGCCCTTATGGGGATACGCGGCTGTATAAGCTGGCCTGCGGTCCCGACGGCGCGGACTATGCCTGGACGGATGCGGTAGTGCGCCAGGCCGGAAAATATATGGACGGTCTTTCGCTGCACTACTATACCATGCCGGGGTATTACCCCACCGATCCCTACAAGGGGGAAAAGAAAAGCTCGGCGACCGAGTTTGACGAGGCGAACTATTACCGCACTCTGGTGAGAGCGCTGTATATGGACGAGCTGATTACCGGGCACAAGTTCGTGATGGACCAGTATGACCCTGAAAAGCGCATCGGCCTCAGCGTAGACGAGTGGGGCGCGTGGCATGCGGCGGAGCCGGGGACCAACCCCGCTTTCCTGTATCAGCAGAACACCATGCGGGATGCGATCGTCGCGGCCGTATCGCTCAATATCTTCAACCGGCACAGCGACCGCGTGCGGATGGCGAACCTGGCGCAGATGGTCAACGTGATTCAGTCGGTGATCCTCACCGAAGGGGAGAAGATGATCTTAACCCCCACCTATCACGTGTTTGAGCTGTACAAGGGCCACCAGGAGGCCGCCCTGCTGGAGAGCTACGTCCAACAGGATTTCGTTGGAACCGAAGAGGCGCAGGTGCCGGCGATTCATGCCAGCGCTTCCGAGGGGACGGATGGCAAGGTCCGGATCACGCTGGCCAACCTGTCGGCGGGCGAAGCGCAAAGCATCCGCTGCACACTCAGCGGACGGGACTTTTCCACGGCGGCGGTGCGGTATCTTGCCGGCAGCATGAACGACCACAACAGCTTTGACGAGCCGGATAAGGTCGGGATACGGACGATGCCTGGCATCGCCATAGAGAACGGCGGCTTCTCGGTGGAGGCGCCTGCGTGCAGCGTCCTTGAAATTGTCCTTTCATAAGGTGTAAAGCCCAAGCGGCTGTACATAAAATCAGAAAAGGAGAACGTGATGGTATGAGCAATATGAAAAAACGGCTTTCTTTGCTGCTGGTAGGCGCGTTGTGCCTGAGCTTCACCGCGTGCGGCTCCAAGCCGGCCGAGTCCAGCTCCGGCGCACCGGCGAGTTCTGCGGCCCCGGCATCCTCGGCAGCTCCGGCATCCTCGGCCCCTGCGGGAAGCGGCCAGGAGGGTGAAGCGAAAACCTACGACAAGAAGCTCAAGATTCAGTATGCAAACGTCGCTCCGATCGAGGGCTATGATTACAATGCAGGCGACCCCTATGCGCAGTTCTGGTCGGAAAAATTCAACTGGGAGCTCGAAATCGTTTCGTTCTCATGGGATAACTGGAACGAAACCATCCGTATCTGGGCCAACTCCGGCGATATGCCCGACGTCAGCATCTTTAACTATGGACGCGGAACGCAGCCTGACGCAGCGTCTTGGGCGGAGCAGGGCCTTGTAAAGAGACTGCCTGACGATTGGAAAGAGCGCTGGCCGAACGCAGCGAGAGTGTTTGAGAAAACCTCGCTCGGCCCGCAGATGGAAGAGCAATACGGCGGCGTGTATTTCCTGCCGAGAGCCCGGTTTGATGTCAACCTGCCCGGCGATCCGCTGCCGAACCACCAGATCATGTATATCCGTAAGGATTGGGCGGACGCGGTAGGCTTCCCGATTAAGGACGCCTATAAGGTTTCGGAAATCATGGATTATGCGCGTCTCGTGAAAGAGCAGGATCCCGGCGGGCTGGGCGGCAACCTGGTCCCGATCGCCTCCTATCCAACGCATGCGCTCCAGATGTTCGTTCAGCACAACAGCACCTTTTACGACACCTTCTATAAGGATGCCGACGGTGTTTACCAGTGGGGCGGAACAAGCCCGGATACCCTTCTCGGCCTGCAACTGATGTATCAGGCGTTTGAAGAAGGACTCCTTCACCCTGAGTTCTATGCCCTCAAGGCCGATCAGGACGACGATATGTTCCGCATTGCCGGAACCGCCGCCTCGGTTTATACGGACGGTACCGCCACCGGCATGCAGGTCAACATGATGGCCCGCTTCACCGAGAGCGTCGGCATTGATGCGAGAGAGGCTGTCCATGCGGTTCCCGTGCTTGGCGAGGATGGCAAATTCCATCAGCAGGACCTCATCAACTACTGGGGCACCATCGTGTTCGCGCCCGACATCGAGGACGAGAAGTTTGAGCGTTACATGGACGCGCTGGACTTTGGCTGCACAGAAGAAGGCTACCGCATCCAGACGGCCGGCTTCGAAGGCGAAGATTATGAGTACGACGCCAACGGCAACATGGTGAGCCTGCTGCCGGAGGGCATGCCTCTGGAGAGCTCGGAAGGCAAATACCCCAGCATCGGCGGTTATATGCTCGCCAACCTCAAGCTCTGGGACGACTTCAGCTTTGAGACCCCCGTTGTCGACCAGCACTGGAGAGACGTTTCCAAGGCCGCCTATGACAACAAGGTAAAGTATGGCACTCCGGAAACCTTTGCAAAGACCGATTGGGTTTCTTGGGCCTATGATTCTCCCGCAAGACGCCAAGCCTCCTTCAAATATGAGGATGAGTATGTCGGCATTGTCACCAACTCCAGGAGCCTGGAGGAAGTGGAGACCAACTGGAAGGCGTGGATCGATTCCAAGATGCCCATGATCCAGCCGGTTCTGGATGAACTGAACGCACTTGGTTGATGAATCGGTAACGCATAGACAGGCGCCGGAATGTGAGGCCACCGAGCGGACGGGCACGTTCCGGCGCCTTTCTTATCTCAAATCTCAAAGGATAGGTGGGCGCATAATGGTAATGAGTCAGCCAAAACCCAAGTTATCGCGTGGCGCCCTTTTGTGGGTGCAGATTAAAAAGAATCGCCAGGTCTATTTCCTGCTGATTTTCGGCATCATTTGGTATGCTATTTTTGCCTATATCCCGATGTATGGCCTTACGCTCGCGTTTAAAAAATACCGGGCGGTAGACGGCATCTTTGGAAGCCCCTGGGTCGGTCTGGATGTGTTCCAGTACGTATTCCGGGATCCGGCCTTTTTTAATTCGGTTGTCCGTACCCTCTGGATCAACGCCGGACGGCTTATCTTCCAATTCCCAATCCCGATTGTTCTGTCGCTGCTTCTGAATGAGGTGCGGCTGGGAAAATCGAAGAAGGTCTTGCAGTCTGTCTTTACCTTCCCGCATTTTCTTTCCTGGATTATCGTTTCCAGCATCATGCTGAATGTGCTGGGGCACCAGGGCATTTTGAACTCCTTTATCAAGCTCTTTGGCGGCGAACCGCTTTCGATCGTCGGCAATTCGAGAGTCTTTGTCCCGCTTCTGTATATTACCGAGAACTGGAAGTCGGCCGGCTGGACGGCGATTATCTACATGGCCTCCATTGCCGGAATCGATCAAGAGCAGTATGAAGCGGCGGAGATCGATGGCGCATCCCGCTTCCAACGGATGATGCACATCACCCTGCCCGGAATACAGGGCACCATGACGGTCCTGTTTATCCTGGCTGCCGGCAACCTGATGACCGCTGGCTTCGATCAGATCTATAACCTCAGCAATCCTGCGACTGCAACTGTAGCCGAAACGCTGGATATGTATATCTACCGCGTTACCTTCCAGTCGGCCTCGGACTTCTCATTCTCCTCCGCGGTCAGCCTGTTTAAATCGGTGATCAATTGCTTCCTGCTGATTGCTGCGGATCGTGTGTCGAAGCGCTTTGGAGGGAGTGGACTATTCGGATGAAAAAGACGGTACAGCTATCCCGCGGCAAAAGAGGGCTGCGCGATCGCTTTGAGTTGATGGATGCGGTAATTCTTGTTTTCCTGACGGTTTGGGCTATCTCGATTATTTTGCCCTTCGTCAGCGTAATCGCGATTTCCTTTGCCACGCCGAAAGAATATCTGGAATCGCCGCTGCTCCTGTTCCCCACGCGGCCGACCCTCGCCAATTACCGGACGCTGTTCGCCGACGGCAGAATCCTGATCGGCTACCGCACCACGCTGATCATTCTGCTGCTTGGCGTGCCGATCAATATGTTCCTCACGACCTCGGTCGCCTTTGCGTTGAGCCGTCCGGCCTTCCCGCTCAAAAAGTTTTTCCTATATGCCGTCATGTTCACCATGCTTTTCCACGGCGGAATTGTGCCCCTCTATCTGCTGATGATGGAGCTCAAGCTGACGAACAGCATCTGGTCGGTAATTTTGGCCTACGGCGTCAATACCTTCTATATGATCGTCATGCGCAGCTATTTCCAGTCGCTGCCGGATTCTCTGATGGAATCTGCCCGGCTGGACGGCGCTGGCGAGTGGCGGATCCTATTCCAGATCGTGCTCCCGCTCTCGATGCCGATCATTGCAACGATACTCCTGTTCTACAGCGTCGATCGCTGGAACGAATGGTTTAACGCGATGATCTTCCTGCGCAGGAACTCGATGGTGCCGCTCCAATTGGTGCTGCGATCGATGGTGTTGGAGGCAACCGCCGAGAAAACCATGATGGCCTCCTCCTCGGCCATTCAGCAGTCGATGTTCTCAGACGGCCTCAAGATGTCTGCGGTCATCGTCACCATGCTGCCGATCATGTGCGTATTCCCGTTTTTGCAGAAATACTTTGTCAAGGGCATCCTAATCGGCGCGGTTAAGGCGTAACAAGGATACGTTGCAAAATTCCATTTTGCAACGTATCCTCTGAAAAAGCTGCTTTTGAGGCAAAGACGACGCCTCAAATTTCGCGCGGCCCGCGCGAAACCGCCGCTTTTTCCAGTTCCTACAAGCCGGAGGAGCGGCCCGCGCCATTCCTTTTTCCA
>JAAWDS010000016.1 GCA_022793895.1 Provencibacterium sp.
AGTCGGGCCGATCCTCCGGCTTGCAGGAACCAGAAAAACGGTGTTTTCGCGCCATAAGGCGCGAAATTCAGGGCATCCTCTTCGCCCTGAAAACCGTTTTTCCAAAGGGCGTGCCTGCAAATAGAAGAAACCTCCAGTCGGGCCGATCCTCCGGCTTGCAGGAACCAGAAAAACGGTGTTTTCGCGCCATAAGGCGCGAAATTCAGGGCATCCTCTTCGCCCTGAAAACCGTTTTTCCAAAGGACGTGCCTGCAAAACGAAAGTTTTGCAGGCACGCCCTATTCCCAGCGCAGATGGTAGACCCCGGAACCGGCGGTCATCCGGCCCTCGCAGGGCTCTTCGCCGAGATCGCTTTCCAGCAGCCGCGCGCCTTCCGGCAGTTCCAGGGTGGCCGTCGTGTTCGCGGGGACGGTCACCTCCCAGCGGACCGAGGAGCCCGCCCGTTCCCAACGGCTTTTTAGCAGGCCGTAGGGGGTATCGAGAGAGCCCTCCGCCCAGGTCAGGCTCCCGCCGGGCTGCGGGCAGAGGAAGGCATGGCGGAAGCCGGGCGCTTCCGGGTCGGGACGTATCCCGGCCACCGTGCCAAACATCCAAGCGCCCACCGCGCCATAGGCATAGTGGTTGAAGGAGTTCATGTCGGCGCTCCACATCGTCCCGTCGGGCTTGATGCCGTCCCAATGCTCCCAGATGGTGGTTGCCCCCTTGGAGAGCGGGTAGAGCCAGGAGGGATAGTCCTCCTGCTCTAGGAGGGTATAGCCGAGCGCCGTCCGCCCGTTTTCGCCAAGCGCCCGGAGCAGCTCCGGCGTTCCCAAAAAGCCGGTGCTCAGGTGATCGCCGCGCGCATGGATCAGCCGTTCCAGCGCTTCGAGCGTTTTCTCCTTCCACTGCGGCGGCGTCAGCGAAAAGGCCAAGGAGAGGACATGCGCCGTTTGGGTCTGGGCGGTGAGCTCCCCCTCTGCGGTGAAGAACTCTTTGCCGTAAGCCTCGCCAATGGCGGCGCGCAGCCGTTCATATTCCGCCGCGTCCTCGGTATAGCCCAGCATCCGGGCGGTTTTTGCCAAGAGCTCGACCGACTGCGCATAGTAAGCGGTGGCCGTCAGCGCATTGGGGGTGGCTCCGTGGTAGCTGCCTTCCTCGGCATCCAGCGCGAGCCAGTCGCCGAAGTGCTCGCCCGTATCCCAGATGAGCCCCTCCCGCGCATGGGTGCGGATATACTCCACCCAGCGCGCCATCATGGGGTAGCTCTCTTCCAGAATCCGCCGGTCGCCTGAGAAGAGGGCGACCGTCCAGGGACAGACCACCGCCGCATCCCCCCAGCCGCAGGCGGCATAGTTCTGTTCTTTCGGGTCGGTGAGCACATCGGGCACGACATGGGGGATCCCGCCGTCCTCCAATTGGGAAGCGGACATATCGCGCAGCCACTTGCGGAAGAAGGGGAGGGTATCCATCAGATAGCTGGCGGTTGGGACGAAAACCTCGGCGTCCCCCGTCCAGCCCAGCCGTTCATCCCGCTGCGGGCAGTCGGTGGGGATATCGAGGAAATTCCCTTTCATTCCCCAGCGGATGTTGCTCTCCAACTGGCAGAGCTTGTCGTTCGAGCAGGCAAACCGCCCGCGGGGGCGCATCGCCGAATGCACGACCACCGCCTCAAAATTTTCGGCCACGGGTTCGCCGGGGAAGGCGTCCAGCCGGATATAGCGGAAGCCCTGAAAGGAGAAATGCGGCTCATAGCATTCCTCTTCGCCGCCGCGCAGGGTATAGGAAATCTGCTCCTTCGCGCTGCGCAGGTTGGCGGTATAGAAATTGCCGTCGCGGTCGAGCGCCTCCGCATGGCTGTAGGCTACGGTTTCCCCCGCGCGGCCGCGGATATGCAGCCGCACAAAGCCGGTCAGGTTCTGGCCAAAATCGACCACCCGCTCCCCCTTCGGGGTGGTAAAGATCGAGACCGGCCGCAGCGTCTCCTGCCGGCGGACGGGGAGCCCATCCTGCGGGCAGAGGGGCGGGGTTTCCGGTAGGAGAAAAACCGGGCTCCAGCCGCTGCCGTCAAACCCCGGAACCGAGAAGGGCTGTTCCAGCCGCGCATCATAGCGCTCGCCATGGTAGATCTCCGAGTAGAGCACCGGGGAGGGGGCCCATTTCCAGTCCGGCCCGCTTTGGAAGGTCTCTTCGGTCCCGTCGGCATAGCGCACCAAAAGCTGCATCGAGAAGGCGAGGCGCTTCCCATAAAGCCCGCGCTTCCCCAGCCAGCCGGCCAGGCATCCCCGGTACCAGCCCGGCCCCACCCATGCGCCCAGGGCGTTTTCCCCGGCATTTAAGCGGGAGGCGACGTCATAGGTCTGGTAGGCCAGCCGGTGGGCGTATTCGGTCCAGCCGGGGGTAAAGAGATCCTCCCCCACCCGTTCCCCATTGAGGAAAAGCTCATACAGCCCGCAGGCGGTGGCGCTCAAGAGGGCTTCGGCAGGTTTCTCCCGCAGGGTAAAGGTCCCGCGGAGCTGTTTGGCGGAGGAGTCCTCTTCGGGCGGCGCCTGTTCGGCGCTGATGAAGGGCGCCCGCCACTCGTTTTCCGGGTGGAGGAGTGCGGTGGTGAACCGGCCGCAGAGCCATTCGCTCGCCGCTCCCCCGGTCCCGGTGGAGCGGACGCGGACATAATAACGCGTCAGCGATCGGAGCGGCTCCCCCGGATAGCGGACCAGTACCGATTCGCTGCTTTCGCACTCCCCGCTCTCATAAACGAGGTTTTCAAAGCCGGCGTCGGTACTCAGTTGCAGCCGGTAGCTTTTTTGGGAGACGGCGCGCCCCTCCCCCTCGATTTTCCAGGAAAACCGCGGACAGCTTTCAGAAAGGCCGACGGGATTGGTTTGCCCTTCTGTCAAGAGGTCATAAATTTTATACATGAAAGATCCCCCGTTTCTGAATGAACAGCAAGAGGGCAAACCGGCAAAAGGATCGTTTCGATCGGCTGTTTGCGGGCTTGCCCTCTCGGATTTTAGCGGTTCGGCTCTAAATCGGGCTTAGAGCATCGAGCGGTAGAGCGCGATGACGTCTTCGAGCTTGGGATCGCGCGGGTTGCCGGGCGTGCAGGCGTCGGCCATGGCGGACTCGGCGAGGAAGGGAACGTCCTCCTCCTTCACGCCCGCTTCCGAGAGGGTGGCAGGGATGCCGACATCCTTCGAGAGCTGGCGGACGGCCTCGACCGCGGCCTTCCGGTACTCTTCGGCGCTCATGGCGTCCACCCCTTCGACCCCCATGGCGCGGGCGATCTCGCGGTACTTCTCGCCGGTGGCTTCGGCGTTGTATTCCATCACGGTCGGCAGGATGATGGCGTTGGCCACGCCATGCGGCGTATCATAGACCGCGCCGAGCGGGTGAGCCATTGAGTGGACGATCCCCAGCCCGACGTTGGAGAAGCCCATGCCCGCCACATACTGGCCGAGCGCCATGTCGGCGCGGCCCTGCGGCTCGTTGTTCACCGCGGCGCGCAGCGAACGGGAGATGATCTGAATGGCGGAGAGATGCAGCACGTCGGTCAGCTCCCAAGCGCCTTTCGTGATGTACCCTTCAATGGCGTGGGTCAGCGCGTCCATACCGGTGGCGGCGGTCAGCCCCTTGGGCATCGAGGACATCATCTCCGGATCGACGACCGCAACGACCGGGATATCATGCGGATCGACGCAGACGAACTTGCGGCGCTTCTCCTCGTCAGTGATGACATAGTTGATGGTGACTTCGGCGGCGGTGCCGGCGGTGGTGGAAACGGCGATGATCGGCATGGCCGGGTTCTTGGTGTTCACTGCGCCCTCCAGGCTGCGTACATCCGCATGCTCCGGGTTGGTCATGATGATGCCAACCGCCTTAGCGGTATCGATAGCGCTGCCGCCGCCGACGGCGACGATGCCGTCCGCCCCGGCCTCTTTGCAGGCGGCTACGCCCTCCTGCACATTCTGAATGGTGGGGTTGGCCTTTACGTGATCATAGACCGCGTAGGGGATACCGGCCTTTTCGAGCACCGCCGTTACCTTGGCGACGACGCCGAAGCGCACCAGATCGGGATCCGTTACCAGGAAAATTTTGTGCAGCCCCCGGTTCTGGATCTCCTCCGGGATATTTCCAACCGCGCCCGCCCCGATATAGGCGGTTCCGTTGAGTACCATTCTGTTTGCCATTTCTGTGTTCCTCCCGTTCCGTTTCGTTTAAGAACCCTTCTGTTTTGGCAGGGAGTTTTCCCAGCGTCATTCCCAGCCTGTACCTTGTATTATAGTGCGGCGGGGGGGATCCGTCCAGCGCTGCGCATAACATTGAGAAACGTGCAGAAGGCGTCCCGGTTTCGCTCAAAAACGCTCAAGGTTTGCGCAGCCTTTAGGCTTCCTTCGCAGACAGGAGAAGATCCTCCAGCGCGCGCTTGGGGACATGGTGCCCGCCCGCTTCATCGCGCCAATAGCGGATATCCCCATCCGCCGGCATCGGTTCTATCGTCACCCTTTCGGCAGGGACGCCGAGCGCAATGACCAGCAGCAGTTCATAGCGCTCCGGGTCGATCCCAAGGCTCTCCATCAGCTCCCCGCGCCGGACGTTGCCGAGCATGCAGCCGCCGAGTTTCCGCTCCACAGCGCCCAGCAGGATGCTCTGCGCAGCCAATCCGGCATCCAACTGAGCGTTTTGAGAAACCTGCCGGTCGGCGAAGAGCAGCAGGTAAGCGGCGGGACGTTCGCCGGGCTTCGGCCCCTCCCAATCCTTCAAATAGCCCGCCCAGCCAAGCGCCGGGAACACACGGGCGCAGCCTTCGGGGGTGTGGATGGGGAGGAAACGCAGCGGTTGCAGGTTGGCGGCCGAGCCGGTCAGCCGGGCCAGCTCCGCAAGCTCCAACAGCGTTTCAGGCGCAATGCGGCTCGATTCCTCGAACCGGCGGTAGGATCGGTTGGCGGTGATCCATTCTTTGAGCATTGAAAACAGTCCTTTCTATATCTGGGATAAAATCCCAATGAAACGATTGACAAACGGCCCTGTTCATGCTATCTTTAAAAAACAACTTGAAAAAAGCCTGTGAGGGAGCGGTGCGCGGCATGGAGTCTTTGGGCTTTTCGGAATCCGGATCCGGGGGCGGCGAGGCTGGCCGTACCGGATTTTTTTGCTTTCCTGCGGGCTTTTGGGGAATGAAAGGGATGGCGCGACATGATGAGTATGTGGGAGCTGCTGTTGATTGCAGTCGGACTTTCGATGGATGCTTTTGCGGTTTCGATCTGCAAGGGACTGGCTACCGAGCGGGCCCGCCTGGGGCATTCGGTGGTGACGGGCCTTTATTTCGGCGGCTTTCAGGCGCTGATGCCGCTCGCCGGTTATCTCCTCGGCAGCCGCTTCCGGGATCTCATCACCCGCTTTGATCACTGGATAGCCTTCATCCTGCTGGCGCTCATCGGCGCAAACATGATTCGGGAAGCCTTCGGCGGCGCGGAGAAGCTCGACGGGGAGTTCGGCCCCCGCGCAATGCTGCCGCTGGCGGTGGCCACCAGCATTGACGCGCTGGCCGTCGGCGTTACCTTCGCCTTTCTCCAGGTGCAGATCCTGCCCGCCGTTTCCTTCATCGGGCTGACTACCTTTCTGTTCTCGGCGGCGGGCATTCGGATCGGCAGCCTGTTCGGCGCACGGTTTCGTGCGCGCGCCGAGGTGTTTGGCGGCGCTGTCCTGATCCTGATGGGGACGAAAATCCTTCTGGAGCACCTGGGGATTTTCGGCTGAACGGCCGTCTGTCCGCAGGCGGAGAAGCGCCCGGCCGCGGCTTACAATGGACCGAAACCACCGGCTTTGTCTACTTGGTAGACAAAGCCGGTGGTTTTTCTACAGGATGGGGGAGGTTCAGGATTTCGGGACGACAGCGCCCGCATAGCTGTTTTCGATAAAGGTCTTAACGGCGTCCCCCTGGAGCGCTTTCAGCAGCGCGGCGATTTCGGGGCGCGCCTCATCCCCCTCCCGGACGGCCAGGACGTTGGCATAGGTCTCGGCGGCCAACGAATCCGCCGCCTCCTGTGCGAGCGCATCGGCGATGTTGAGTCCGCCCAGGATGGCGTAGTTGCCGTTGATGACCGCCAGATCGACATCCTGGAGCGAACGCGCGGCCTGCTCCGGGGCGATCTCCTGGATTTTCAGTCCCTTGGGGTTTTCCGCAATATCGGTCTGGGTGGCGTTGACGCCCGCCCCTTCCTTGAGGGTGAGGAGCCCCTCGCTTTGCAGCAGCAGAAGCGCCCGCGCCTCGTTGGTGGTATCGTTGGGGACGGCAATAGAGGCTCCGTCGGGCAGATCCTTTACCGAGGCGGATTTACCAGCATACAGCCCCAGCGGTTCGTAATGCACCGTACCGACCGAAACCAGCTTGGTCCCGCGGTCGGCGTTGAACTGATCGAGGTAGGGGCCGTGCTGGAAGAAGTTTGCATCCAGCTCGCCGGAGTCGAGCGCCAGGTTGGGCTGCACATAGTCGGTAAATTCCACAATGTCCAGCGTGATGCCCTGGGAGGCCAGCTCCTTTGCCGCTTCCGTCAAAATTTCGGCGTGCGGGGTGGGCGACGCCCCGACCTTGAGGGTGACGGCGGCCGGCGCGCCGTCACCGCTGGAAGCGGCTTGGGGAGCGCCGCCGGCAGAGCAGCCGGCGAAGAGCGCGGCGGCCAGCGAGAGGGCCAAGAGGGCAGTCTTATTTTTTTTCATTGGAATCGTTCCTTTCTGATTAAGAGTTTCTATGAAAAATGGGGTGTGCGCAGAGATTTACCGGCGCTTGTCGGTCCGGCGGGAGGCGCGCGTGCCGATCTCCTGGAAGAGCTGGACGATGAGGATCAGCAGAATGACCGTTACGAGCATGATGTCGCTTTGATAGCGGTTGTAGCCATAGCTGATGGCAATGTTGCCCAGCCCGCCGCCGCCGACCGCCCCCGCCATGGCGGAGTAACCGAGAATGGTGGTGACGGCGATGGCGGCGCCGCTCAAAAGCGAGGGCTTCGCTTCCGGCAGCAGCACCTTGCAGACGATTTGCATCACGCTGGCCCCCATCGATTGGGCCGCCTCGACCACCCCCGGATCCACCTCGCGGATGGAGGACTCCACCAGCCGGGCGACGAAGGGGGCCGCGGAGAGGACGAGCGGGACAATGGCCGCCGTCGAGCCGATGGAGGTGCCGGCAATGATCCGGGTGAAGGGGATGACCGAGATCATGAGCACCAGGAAGGGGATGGATCGCGTCAGGTTCACGAGGATATCCAGCGTTTTGTAGACCGGGCGGCAGGGGGCGAGGCCATCCGGCGCAGAGACCACCAGCAATAGGCCCAACGGCAGGCCGGTGAGATAGGCGAACAGCGTCGCGCCCAGCGTCATATATAGGGTTTCGCCGATGCCGCGCAGCAGCAGGCGAAGCATCGCTTCATTCCACATATCCCTCTGCCTCCTCTACGGTGAGCCCGCGCGCCGAGAGCGAGCGGATCATGCGTTCGGCGAGTGGCTCCTCCTCAGGGAGCTGCACCACCATCTGTCCGTGCGCATGGCCGCCGACATTTTTGGTATCGGCGAACAGGATGTTGATCGGGGTACGAAATTCGAGCACCAGGCCCGCGACGACCGGCTCAAAGGAGGAGCTGCCGTCAAAGACAATGCGGATGCAGCGCTTGCCGGCCATCGCCCTTGCCGGTTCTCTGGGAAGGATCAACCGCCGGGCGGCCTCGCTGCGGGGACGGTTGAAAATCTCCTCCACCGGCCCGCATTCGGCGATGCGGTGCGCATCGATAATCGCGACCCGGTTGCAGATGGACTCGATCACCCGCATCTCATGGGTGATGATCACCACCGTCAGCCCAAGCTCCCGGTTGATCTGCTTCAGCAGCGAGAGGATGGAGGCGGTCGTGGTGGGATCGAGCGCGCTGGTGGCCTCGTCGCACAGCAGCACCTTGGGGCCGGTGGCCAGCGCGCGGGCGATAGCTACCCGCTGCTTCTGGCCGCCGGAGAGCTCGGCCGGGTAAGCGCCGGCCCGGTCGGCCAGCCCGACCAGCTCCAACAGCTCGCGGGCGCGGGCCTCGGATTTTTTCCGATCCGCCTTTTGCAGTTCGAGCGGGAAGAGAACGTTTTGCAGGGCGGTGCGCTGCATCATCAGGTTGAACTGCTGGAAGATCATCCCCACCGATCGGCGCAGCTCCCGCAGCCCGGCAGGGGTGAGGGAGGAGAGATCCACCCCGTCTATCCGGACGGTTCCGGAGGTCGGCTTCTCCAAAAAATTCAGGCAGCGCACCAGCGTGCTTTTCCCGGCTCCGCTCAGGCCGATGATGCCGAAGATATCCCCCCCGTCGATCGTGAGATGGATATCTTCGAGCGCCGGCACATTTCCGCCCTTACTGGAATAGGTCTTATAGAGCGCCTGGATTTCAATCAATGGCTGCGGCATGGGCCTTGCTCCTTTCTGAAAAATGTGTTTTCATCCGTTTCTGCGGACGCAGGGGCGCGCCCGCAAAACGCTTTTCCGGCTTGTAGAGGCGGCTGTAAAACGCAAAAAAAGAGCCTCCGTCCCCAGCTTTTAACCAAGGGACGGAGGCTCTTCTACAAGCGACCGTGGTACCACCCAAATTCACCCGCGCCTCACGGCGGACGGGCCTTTACAAGTACGGGCGTTTCGCCGATACTCTGGCGCTATGACGGGCGCTCCCGTCGCAGCCTAAAGCGTGCATACGCTCTCGGTGCGCGGCTCCGAGACCATCTTCAGCGGGATACACCGTCTGCCCTTTCTCAGCCTCCGGGCTCTCTGTAAGGATGCAGCTCCGCCTACTCTTCTCTTCATTGCCTTTGTCCTATGAAATTGTGAAAGAACTTGTTTTGCATTATATAACGCGGGGAGAGGTTTGTCAAGCAATTTTCAAAATTTTTCTAAGAGAACAGCTCCTGCAAATCGGCGAGCTTAAAGACTGGCTGCCGCTGGGGGATGTCGATGGACAGGCCGTCCATCGTGACGAGCTGGCTGCCGTCCGAGAGGGTTAGCCGCACATCCTTCCCATAGAGATACCGGATGATCCAATAGGGGATGGGCTCCTCCTTCTCGATGCGCACGCTGACCGTCGCGCCGGGTTCTGCACCATCTAACTGGTCGCGGACGGTGAACCACTCGGTATCCCCCTCGTCGATGGGCAGATATTCAGGTTCCGCTTCCTTCTCCGGCTCTTCCGGCAGAGGGGTTTTCTTCTGCGGCTGCGCCTGGCCCTTGCAGAGAAGATAGACGCCGCGGCGCGCCGTCCGGAAGTCCAGCGTTCCATCGTCGGCGGAGAGGCCGCTGGCGACCAGCGCAAGGCTGCCGGCCGTTTCGTCGTAGCGGTAGAGGGTGAGCCCGCCGCCCTCAAAGCGGCTCATTTGGCCGATCTGCAGGGAAATCTCAGCGGCTCCGGGTAAGGGGCCGTCTCCCTCCAGCCGGAAGGCATAGTGCGGCGTTGCCCAGTCAACCAGCTCCTCCAGAGCGGAAAGGCCGTATTCCCCCCGGATTTCCAGGTTCAGTTCCTGCGGATCGGAGATAGAACCGGGGAGGAAGGTCCACTGCGCGTTCCCATCCTCCAGGCAGAGCGTCCGCCCGGTATTCTGCACCGCCTCAAAAACGGCGGCGGACGCCTGGTAATTCTCCTGGTCCTTGGCCCCGTAGAGTACCGTCGCTTTCGCATCGTCCCCCAGCTTTTTCAGCTTGGGAACGAGCTCCGGATCGGAGAGGAGAAAGACAAGCTCCCCGTTGGGATCGAAGATCCGGAAGGAACGCTCCGCCGGGAGCAGCGGAGCGGACGGGGAACGTTCATCCGAGCCGCGGGAATAGAAGGCGGCCGTCTCCTCCTCCCCGTCGCTGAAGCGGACGGTTCGCAGCGCATAGGTGTCGGCCGGGCCGTCCGCCAGAAGAGAAATGCGCAGGATGAGCTCTCCGTCGGAAGGATTGGATTCGGCGGAGCCCTTCAAAAGCTGGCCGCTCTCCAAACCGGCGAAGGTCACTTCTCCAAAGTAATGATCCGAAATGCAGCCGCTTGCGCCCAATGTGACGGTCAGCTTTCCGCCGGGGGGCGTCTCTTCTTCACTGAGCTCAATGCTCTGCAACACGATCCCGCTGCTTTCGCCGATGGTCCAGCTTCCGCTCTCCCCTAAAGTTTTGCCGTCCTCCTGTGCAGGGGAGAAGGTGGGCGTATGCGGGGGTTCCGGCCTTCCGCTCACGCCGGGAACAAGACCGCCGCTCTGGGCAAAGCCCCAAACCGTCCCGCCCAGCGCCACCACCAGCACCAGGCACAGGATTAATAACCAATTCCGATTTCTGTTCATCCAGGGTTCCTCCGCTCTGCCGGAATACCGCTCTTCCATTCTCCGGCCCGTTCCGCCCGCCTCCTTGTGCAGACAGGGCGATAGATTACTATTCTATCATAGCATGATCCTCCTGTAAAATCAATGGAGGAACCGGTGAAAGGGCCCGGCGTCCGGGGCGAAGACAAGCCCGCTTCCTAGAAGCAGGATCGGGATTTTGTCTGCCATAGGGCGGCAGGGAGGGGGAAGCCGGAAGTTTTTTACCCTGCGGGGCCGAAAATTTGCATTTTCCTCTTGCCATTTGCGCGGGCTTGTTGTATAATAATTTCGTTGTCAATTTTAGGCGGGTGTAGTTTAGTGGTAAAACATCAGCTTCCCAAGCTGAGGTTGTGGGTTCGATTCCCATCACCCGCTCCAATTCTCGGAGCCTGTATTTTTATACAGGCTCCGTTTTTTTGTTTTATGCGCCTTTGACGCGTTTTAAGCGACGCGCATGGATTCACAAAGCGTTTAAAATCAAGCAAACGAGGGCGGGGGACGTGTGCCGCCGCGTTAGCCCTTTGTCCTATCGCGGGTGGAGGCCCGCACCACCAGGCTGGGCTTGAGCAGGATTTTTTCCGCCGCCCCCTGCCGCCCTCTCATGTCGTTCACCAGCAATTCTACCGCCCGCGCGCACATCTGGTCCACAGGCTGCCGCACGGTAGTGAGAGGCGTTTCCAACAGCGACGCGTAGATCAAATCGTCATAGCCTGCCACCGAAACGACCTCCGGAACCGGTACGTTCGCCTCCTTCAGCCGTTTAATGACGCCCATCGCCATGATGTCGTTCATGGCCAGCACCGCATCCGGCAGGCTCTGCTTCAAAAGCTGATCGGTGGCGTGATACCCCCCTTCAAAGGTCGCCTCGTCCACCACAATTTCCCCGCGCTTCGGATCCATGCCCGCCTTATGAAAAGCGGACTGAAAGCCTTCCGCCCGCAGGCTTGCCACCGGCGTCGCCCGGTTGCCCATGATGTATACGAGGCGCTTATGGCCGGTGTTCAGCAGATACCGGGTGAGCTGATAGGAGCCGTCGCTCAGATCTGTCATCACGCAGGAGGCGTCGATATCCTCATAATAGGTGGTGATAAAACACAGCGGAACCCCCCGTTCCCGCAGCTCCCCCAGGTGCGAGATGTTTGGAAACTGCTTATGGGAGGGGACAATGATGACCCCATCCACCCGCAGATCAATAAACTTGCGCAGGATCTTCTTTTCCTTGGAGATGCTGCCGTCCGACATTCCCAGCATCAGCCCGTAGCCCTGGGCTTCCAGCTCCTGCTCCACCCGCTTAATAATCAACCCGAAAAAGGGGTTCGATATGTCTGTGACAATGAGTCCCGCGGTATTGGTCTGCTTGGAAATCAACAGCTTTGCATATTGGTTGGGACGGTACCCCAGCGCTCTGGAGACCTCAAGCACCCGCCTGCGGGTCTCTTCATGGACCCCTTCCTTTCCGTTGAGAGCCATGGAGGCGGTTCCCAGGGAAACCCCTGCCGCCTTTGCTACATCCTTAATGGTCACAACCGCCACGCCCCGATCACTTTCCCCTCTGGTTTCTTTTTTGTATCTTTATGATACCGTTTTTTCTCCCCTCATGCAACCCGGAGAACCAAATTGCCGGATCGCTGCCGTTCCTTTTGTCCCTTTCGAACCCCCATGGATTCCCTGTGTGCGGCCGATACTCGGTTTCCCCCTCTGTTATCCGGCATACTTCACAAATATTATTAACTTTATTCATACTCATTTCCCTCATTGACAATTTGAAACGTTTCAATTATAATGACACCAGCAAAGGAAAAATAATCGGTTTTTATTTCCTAAAATGTCGGTTATATCCTAATAAAAGCAAAAAAACTGAGATATATCTATAATAAATTACCTATGAAACATTTCGATTAGAGCTGGGATTATGCCACAGATTCAGCAAGCAGCACAGGAAATTCGCGGACAGATGGAGGCGGCGCTGTCTCAGGGAATCCTTCCCTTTTGGCTGCAAAGGTGCAGGGATAGATCTTATAGCGGGTATCTGCTGTGCTTTGACGAAGAGGGACGCTTTACCGGGGAGGACGATAAATATCTCGTTACGCAAAGCCGGATGCTTTGGGGATTCTCCCACCTGCAAAAAAAGGCCCCCGATTCGCTGAAACCGGAGATGGAGGAAGCGGCGGCTTCCGGCTTTGAATGTTTGGAAAACTTTTTCTGGGATCCGAAGCACGGGGGATTCCGCTGGCAAACGGCCCGGAACGGCGCGCCCTTGGACAGCGCAAAGCTCACCTATGGACAGAGCTTCGCCATCTACGCCTTGAGTGAATACTATCTGTGCAGCGGAAACTCCCAGGCGCTGGAGCTGGCCTGCAAAACCTTCGAGCTGCTCCAATGCCGGGCTGCCGACAATGCCAATGGCGGATACTTTGAAAACCTGGAGGAGGATTGGTCCCTTTCGCCCGGCGGGGCGGCGGCCGGGGACCGGAAATCGCTGGATATCCACATGCACCTGCTGGAGGCCTTCACTACCCTGGCGGAGGCTACGGGGGATCCCATCCATCTTCGGAAGCTCTCGGAAGTAACCGATCTCATCCTCCGGCGGATGGTCAACTGCCGGGAGGGATATGGCTACAATCAATTCGATCTGCGTTTTCGTCCCATCCCTGCCATCAATATCAACCGGACCTGGAACGCCGACCGCCAGACGGGGGAAACGATCGGCGAGCCTGCGGACACCACCTCCTATGGCCATAACGTGGAGCTGAGCTGGCTGATGGATAAGGCCATGCGGCTGACCGCCGATCCGGAAACGCCTGTCGTCAAGGAGCTTTTGGATCATGCCCTTTCTTACGGCTACGACTGGGAAAACGGCGGCGTTTACCGGGACGGGGTCGCCTGCCGGCCCGCCCTTGTCCATGACAAGGAATGGTGGCAGAATTTTGAGTCGATGGCGGGCTTTTTAAACGGGTATCTTCTCTATGGGGATGCGCGTTATTGGCAGGCGTTCCAGCAGACCTGGGGCTTTGTCCGGCGGTTCTTTCTCCATCCGGTCCTAGGCGAGAGCCGCCAGCTTTTGGATGTCCGGGGAACGCCCATCGCCGGACAGCTGGGGAACCCCTGGAAGGGGATTTACCACACCGGACGGGCCTTGGCAGAGTGCCTTGACCGGTTGGACAAGCTCATTGAAACGAAGGAGGAATAGAAATGCTCCGCGGAATGCACTACATGTGCTGGTATAAGGGGGATTGGAACTATCACCCCAGCATGATGGCCAAGCGGCTCCAGCAGGTGGAGGATATCGAGACGGTTCACGGGAATATGCTCCTGTGGTCCTGTTTGGGCAGCGGCGCCATTGGGATTCCCTATTTGGAGCGGGAAGCCTTTGAGCCCATCAGTCCCCGCTTCCGCTTTTACGGGTACCTCAACGACAGCGAGTTCTGCCGGGAATGCGAGAAACGGGATATCACGGCCTATGCCGTGCTGTGGAAAGCGCAGCTCTGGGAATTTCCCGGAGAACGGGCGGAGGATGGGGCCCTGGCCGCCCTGAATAAGCTGCGCGGGGAGGGGGAGCCCTGTTTTGTCGGCATGAGCGAGCTGTCCCGCAATCAATATCCCGCGTTGTTCCGTCCGGTGGAGGAGTTCTTCCCGGAAAGGTTAAGCCGCTCCGATGGGAGCCGGGTCTCGGATTTCCTGGAGGATTTCGCCGCTAGGACCCTGGAGGGCAGCAAAATCCTTTCCAGTTGGCTGATGGTGCCGGGACACGGCCACCGTTGCTATACCCCCTGCGGCAACAACCCCGCCTATATGGAATACATGAAAAAGCTGCTCTCCATCATGATCGATGCCGGGGCCGGGGGCGTCCTCATGGATGAATATGACGTTCAGTTCCATGCTTTGGGGAATGCGGGCTGCTTCTGCCCGGACTGCATGTTCCGTTTCCGGGAGTTTCTCCGGCAGAATCCCAGCCCAGAGACGGAGGGGTTGGATCTGGATACCTTTGATTACCGGGAGTTTCTTCTGTCCAAGGGCTTCAAGGATGCGGATCTGATGGCAAACCAGTTGAGCGCCAGGCTGGAAATCCCCCTGTTCCGGCAGTTCACCCTTTTTAACCTCCAGCGGGTAGAGGACGATATGCGCCAGGTCCGGGACTTTGTCAAGGCCTATTCCCGTGAGAAGCGGGGCCGGGAAATCCCTGTCACGGCGAATCTCTACAACTGCCTTCCCAAGAGCCAGGGCCTGCGGAAATACTGCGACGTCATCTGCGGCGAAAAGGGTGGGATCAAGCTGCGCCAGGATGCCTTTTACCGCTTTGGCTACGCGTATATGTCCGGGAAAGAGGGATCCTTTATCGAGGACCCGGACGATCACATCCTTCAGATTCTGGAGGATATCGACCGCCGTATCGACGACGCCTATATGCTCTTCATGCTGGAGCCTTTGTCCCATGGGTTTAACATCGCCATTTCCTACGGCGGGTGGCTGATGAACTTTAAAAAGGACTCCTTCTACCCCAATCTGGAAACCGAAAAGCAGATAGGGGATTGGCTGGCCGCCCACGAAAACCTGTTCCAGATGAACCCGGCCGCGCAGATTGCGGTGGTTTACGACCAGCGGAGCGCTTTGGATGTGGAGCTCTTTTCCGGGAACTATCCCGATCCCAGCAAAGAAGGCGGCTTCCGGACCTTCTTTGACGTAACCCAGGAGCTCTGCAACCGGCACATCTTATACAACGTGCTCTATTGCAGCGACGACGAGCCTCTTACGGCGGAACGGCTGGCTGGTTATGACACCCTCCTCCTGCCGGACGTCTATCTCCTCCCGCAGGCGGAGAAGGAGGCTGTCCGGGCTTTTCCGGGGAGAAAGGCGGCCGTTGGCCGGGTAGACCGGGACTTTTTCGACCTGCGCCGGCCCTACACGAAGTTCCAGGAGCTGGCCGGCTGGCTCATGCTGGACAACCGCCTCCTGTGGACCGACGGCAATCAGGATGTGGGAGTGGCCCTCCACCGGACGCCGGAGGGCTGGAACCTTCACCTGCTCAATTACCGGTTGGACAACGTAACCAGAAGGATCCAGCGGATCCCCTCGTTCCAAATCCGGCTGGGCTCCCCTGCGGCTCAGGCGATCGTTCACAGCTTCCCCCATGGGGACGCGCAGGCGGAAGCGGACGGATGCAGCTTAACGGTGCGGAATCTGGATATTGTTACCGTGGTCGAAATCAAAACCGACAAATAAGAAAGGGGTCTTAACACGTGGGAAAAAAGTGGTTATCCGCGCTTCTGGCGGCCTCGCTGGCGGCCTCCCTGTCCGCCTGTTCCCAGGCAGGACAATCCTCCTCTTCACCGAACAGCCAGGCGGCGGCCTCTCAGGCGTCCCCGCCCGCCTCTTCGGCCCAGCCAGAGACGGAGGCCGGTGCAACAGAAATCACCTACCTGATGTGGGGCGAGCCCAGCCGGACGGGATCGATGCAGCGCTTGGCGGACGAATTTTCGAAGCAGCACCCAGAGATTAAGGTCAACATCGACAACGCCGGGGATAATTTCGGCGTCAAGTTCAACACGCTGGTAGCCGCCGGAACACCGCCGGATGCCGCGCTGGTAAACGAGCTGGGAGGCGCGGGGCTCTATGCCAACGGCTTTTATGAAAACATCTACGGCAGGATCCAAAACGACAGCGATTTCCTCACAGGCGTCTACCAAAAGATAGCGGATCCGGTAAAGTCCCCCTTCACCATGTCGGAAAACGAGGTGTTCGCCCTTCCTACGATGAACTATGTCACCCTCATGTTCTATAACAAGGACATGTTTGACGCGGCGGGCCTGGCCTATCCGGACGGTACCTGGGATTGGGACAAATTCCGGGAGAACGCTAAGGCCCTGACCATCCGGGAAGGGGACAACACCACCCAGTTCGGCACCTTCTTTACCCGTCTCATCGTATATGAACAGAGCTGGTTCTTCTCCAACGGCGTTGACATCATCTCTGCCGACCGGCTGAAGTGCGATCTGGACAAGCAGGAGGCGGTGGATACCTTCCGCACCATGCAGGCTATCATCCATGAGGACCGCTCCGCCCCCATCCCCGACACCACCGGCGGATCCCAGGTCAGCAACATCAGCTTTGACACCGGGAAGGTAGCCATGCAGCTTTTCGGCTCCTGGATGATTCCCACCTATGCCACCCTTCCCTTCAACTGGGGCGTAGCGCCCATTCCTTCCGGGCCCCAGGGCCGTATTCCGGCGGCCTTCCCCAATGGGATGGGCATCGGCGGCGGCTCCTCCAATCAGGACGCCGCCTGGGAATGGATCAAGTTCTGTACCTCCCAGGAAGGGCAGCGGATTATCGCAGAGGAGGGTTTAGCGCAGCCTACGCTGGAAGCCATTATGGATACCGAGGTATTTATGGGCGCTTCGGAGAAAGCGGATATGTCTCTTGTCAAAGAGGCGCTCCTGGAGTCCAAGGGTCCCAACGCCGTAGCCCGCTGGGAAGAGATCGGCGGCGGTACGTCTTCCTATATCAACGGGGCCATGGATCGCATCCTCATCTACAATGAGGACGTGGCGGCGGTGATGGAAGAGATTGTTCCTCCCTGCGACGCGATTTTGAAGGAGGTTCAGGAAGGGAAGGTCCAAGGCTAAAATATCCGGTTCCGCGGCAATAAATCGCCCTTGCCGCGGAGCCTCTTTTTGAAAGGCCGCCGTCTAGGAGGAATGAACATGCGCATGCAAATCACGAGGCGCCAACGGGAAGCCGTGGCCGGTTATTTATTCCTTGCGCCGAATTTCTTGGGATTCCTGCTGTTTTCCCTGCTCCCTGTCCTGGCGTCGGTGGGGATCAGCCTCACCGATTGGAATATTTCCGGGGATTTTCAATGGATCGGATTGGAAAATTATCGATATATGTTCGCGGGCGATCCCAAATTCTATGGGATCCTCTGGAACACCTTTTATTTCACGCTGCTTTATGTCCCGCTGGTGCTTGTGGCGTCGCTGGGTTTGGCGCTGCTGGTAAACCGGAAATACCGGACGGTGGTGGCCTTCCGGTTCATGTATTTCCTTCCGGTGGTGACGTCGGCGGTGGCGGCCTCTATGGTGTTCCAATGGATCTACAACCATGAATTTGGGCTGCTTAACTACCTGCTGAGTCTGGCAGGGCTGCCGAAGGTGGCCTGGCTGACCGATTTAAGAGTGGTGATGCTCTCGGTGGTATTCGTCAATATCTGGAAAAATGCCGGGAAGCTGATGGTGATCTACCTGGCAGGGCTTCAGGGCATCCCGCGGTATCTCTATGAAGCGGCTCAGATGGACGGAGCGAATCCGGTGCAGCAATTTTTCAAAATCACCCTGCCCATGATCTCCCCCACCACCTTTTTTATCCTTATTACCTCGGTAATCGATTCGTTCCAGGTCTTTGAAATTGTGTTCACCCTGACCGGCGGGGGCCCTCTGGACGCCACGCGCACGCTGGTAACTTACATTTATGACATGAGCTTTACCCGCTTCCGGATGGGGTACGCCTGCGCCTTGGCGATAGTACTGTTTATCGTCATTTTTATATTCACGCTCTTTCAGTTCCGCCTGCAAAAAAAGTGGGTTCAGGCGGATGTTTAACACGGGAAAGGAAGTGGCAAAACGATGGAACACGCTGCCGGAAAACGATGGGGAAGCAGAGCGGCCCACATCCTTTCCTATCTGCTGATGGCGATCGTTGCGGCGGTTATGGCGCTGCCGTTTCTCTGGATGATCTCCACCTCCTTCAAAGAAATGGGGCAGGTGCTGATCTTCCCGCCCCAATGGATCCCTAAGCCCTTTGTCCTTGCCAATTATGCCGAAGCGTGGGATCTGGCAAAATTCAGCTTGTTCTTCCGCAACTCCGCGATTGTAACGATTTTAACCACCGCCGGCCAGCTTATCACCTGTTCCCTGGCCGGGTTCGCCTTCGCGCGGCTGGAGTTTCCGGGCCGTGATTCTATTTTTCTGGTATACCTGGCGACCATGATGATTCCTATCCAGGTGACGCTCATCCCGCTATACCTGCTGATGAAGGAGCTGGGGTGGATCAATACCTTTTCCGGGCTTATCGTTCCAGGGATTTTCAGCGCCTATGGTACGTTTATGCTCCGGCAGTTCTTCCTGGGGATCCCCGAGTCGCTGGATGAGTCGGCGGTCATCGACGGGTGCGGATATTTCCGCATCTATTGGCAGATTCTGCTTCCGCTGTCCAAAGCAGCCTTAGCTACACAGGCGGTCTTTTGCTTTATGTGGCAATGGAACAATCTGCTCTGGCCGCTGGTGATGACCAACACCGATGAATTTCGTACCCTCACCGTCGGGCTTCAGCTTTTCAAGGGCCAATACTCCATCGCCTGGAACCTGCTGATGGCAGGCTCGGTGATTTCTGTGATTCCCATCCTCATTCTATACGTGTTTCTACAGAAATACTTTGTGGAGGGGATCGCTATGACCGGTCTCAAAGGATAAGAGGGGCGTATTGCAGGAGGCGTCCCAATAGGAGAACGGATGGACGCCATGGGGAAAGCATGCGCGGCCTTCTCAAAAGGAACGGCGCGGCCGCCCGGCTGTTTCCGCTTGGCAGAAACGAAGAAGGGGTAACCAAATGTGGTTACCCCTTCTTGCGTCTATCGGTTCAGGAATGCTTTTCCGCTGTGGGATCGGATCCTCTTTGCATGCACCAACGGAGCAGGCCCTGGCATCCGGCTTGAATATCCCTCCAGGCGGTTTCAAAGTCGCGGGTATACCATGGGTCGGCGACTTCGTCCGTCCGATCGGCAAATTCCAGCAGGAGATGCAGCTTGCTTTCAGGATCGCCGCCGCAAATCCGGGTCATGTTGCGCAGGTTGGCCCGATCCATTCCGGCTAAAAGGTGATAGCGGCTGTAATCCTCCCGCTGGAGCAGGCGGGCCGTTTTGCCCGAACAATCGATCCCCTCCTCCGCCAGCTTGCGGCGCACCGGCGGATAGACCGGGTTTCCCAGCTCTTCGGTGCTGGTAGCGGCCGATTCGATTTGAAACCGGGGTTCCAGCCCCGCCTTTTTCACGAGATCTTTCATCACAAACTCAGCCATCGGGCTGCGGCAGATGTTGCCGTGGCACACGAATAATATTTTCGTCATCGTTCAACCTCCCTTTTGGAATGCGCTGTCTTCCCTACGCTTTCCCCTCTATCTTATCATAAACGGACGGCCTGTAAAAGATAGGGACCCCCCCTTGTCTTAAGGACGTTTAAGACAAGGGGGGTTCGCCTCAGTTGGGAAGTGAATAAGTGGGAAATGGAAAAGGGTTCACCGGCATTTCTGGTTATTCATTCTTTTCTATAGGTATCCAGATTTCGCTGTAATTCATATCTTTCGTATACATCTCAATATTATAATTACCTGCAAGCCTGTATGCCTTACAGGATGGCAGCCACTCGCTCCATATTTTTGTGTTCACATCCTGTAAAGATTTCGGCAATGCTCCATGACAAGGAAATACTGCCCAAGTCCCGGCTGGAATTACTCTTGTTTCCAATCCCTCCGGGACTTCGCTTTCCGGACTGTAATTATCTGCTATCAGATAATCAAAGCTCTGACCATCACTGTCCATGCAGATTCCATATATTCCACATACGATTTTCCCATTCCCGCTTTCCATATGTTCCTGCCAAAATTCAGGTATTTTTTGATAAGAAGTTTCCGAATCGAATTTACGAGAAACTCCCATAACCGTGAACTGTTCTTTTTCCACAATTTTATACTCTAACATAGTACCGCCCTCCAATGTAAGTTTTATTTTCAGCGGAGCAACAAAATTCAGACTGCGGCTCTTTTCTCTTGCCTGTGAAGGCGTTACCCCATGGAACTTAGTGAATGCTTTTGCAAAGCTGTCAGGAGAACTGTATCCATATTTCAGTGCAACATCAAGCACCTTGATATCGGTTGAACCAAGCTCCTGAGCAGCTAGTGTCAGACGGCGATTTTTAATGTACTCCCCAACTGTAAATCCACATAATACATGGAATATTTTTTGAAAGTAAAAACTTGACACAAATGCTTTGCTTGCGATTTCATTAACATCAATATCCTCGGTCAGATGATTTTCAATGTAATAAATTGCATTGCGTATACCGTCATTCCAACTGTTCATGAGCAGTATCCTCCTTCCCGTTCCGCTGTAATTATATGATACAACCAAATGCTAAAATTTTCCCGATATTTTCTGCTCTCTCGTGCAGGATGACTCCATTATACCTACAATGGCTTTCCAGATTGAATGTTCAAAGCGGCAAGGCGCGTCTATAAATTCTCTTTATTATGACCAACAAATCCTGCCGTGGCAGACGAACAGGATTTTAGTCGTCGTTATCTCCCTTTTGGAATGCGCTGCTTTCCCGGCGCTTTCCCCTCTATCTTATCATAAAGGGACGGCCTGTAAAAGATAGGAAAAAGAAATCCCCTTGTCTTAAGCGCGCGATAAGGGCGCTTAAGACAAGGGGATGCGCTTTGTCTGATCAAACGGGCCGCCGGAAAAGGGGGCGCGCTTTTACCGAGCCGATTCTGCCTGCGCATATTTGTAAAGCTGCCAGCCGAGCGCGGCGGCATAGGCGCGATCTAAGGCGGCGGAGGGATAGGCATAGCCGTCGCTGAGATCGAGCATGCGGTAGGCGGCCAGGTTCAGATAGGATTCCATCGCCCAGTCCGGGATGCGGTCCACATCCGCTAAGGAAAGGCGGTATTTGAGGATATCGTCAATTCCGGCGGCGCGGCAGCAGAGGACCACCGCTTCGGCACGGGTGGGGATGGTTTCGGTATCAAAGGCCCCTTCCAGAACGATCCCTTTCTCGATGGCGCAGCGGATATAGGGCTTGAGCCAGAGGGGGATTTCCGCATCGTTTTCCAGCCCCGTGTTGATGCAGGGGGCGAGCTCCAGGTCCCAGCCGCGGCAGGCCAATAAGAGCACGATGAGCTCCCCGCGGTTCATCTCCCGCTGCGGATAAAAAAAGAGACGGCCGCCTATCCGTTCGCCGCTCATCACGCCGGCCTCCGCCAGCTTGAGAGCGCTGTATTCATAGGGATTGCGGTCCATATCGCAGAAATAGGGAAGGGCTGCGCCGGAATGGATCGTCACCGACAGAACGGTTTCCTTAGAGCGGTTTCCATAGCGGTCGCAGGCGGTAACGGTAAACGGATCCTCCCCGCTTTCGCCGGGGAAGGGGGTGTATTGGAAGGAAAGCCCATCGATCTCCAACCGTCCCTTAGAGGGCGGCTGGCTGACCGAAACGGATACTTCGTCCCCCTCCGGATCGTAGGTTTTAAAACTGCCGTACAGAGAGACTCCCTCTGCCGTTTCATAGAGCTCGCTCTCGATGGTGGGCGCGTGGTTGAAGGCCGCGCCCGCCGGCAGGACGGACAGAGAGAGAGCCAGCGCGCAGGCTGCCGAAATCCATTTCATTGATAAGCCCCGATTCTATCGTTCATTTTCCTGTTCCCGCAGCCTTTGACTGCGGGAGCTTCGGCTTTCTATTCAGCCTTTTTATTTTTTACAGGAAAATGCGTTTCATCAGAGAAAATGAATGCCAATTTTCAGCGAATCTAAGATGCCCGGCCTCCGCTGCGCCTTTTGGCCCAAACGCGCATAGATGCAGGCTCTTAGCCTGCATTCTGTTCCCGGTAGATGCTGGGGGAGATGCCCTCGTATTTACGGAAGGCGCGGTTTAGGGCCAAAGGGGTCGAGTAGCCCACCCGATCCGCCACGTCCTTCAAGGGCAGATGGGGTTCTTGTAGGATCAGCTCCTTGGCCATGTCCATTCGAAGGGAATGGACATAGTCCAAAAAGCCCATGCCGATGCTTTTCTTAAAGATTCGGGAAAAATAGGAGGGGCTCATGCCGAAGCGGTTCGCAGCAGCCGTGACGTTGAGATTGAAGTCGGTAAGATTTTCCGTGATATACTGGATAAACGCCTCCTTCTGCTGGAGGCTCTTCTCCGATTTGCACCGGTCGTCGGCCTGTGCGAGCAGATCCAATAGCTCCATGATCTGGCCGCACAGCGCATAAGGGCTTTTGGCCTGGAGGAGCGCCTCCGGGTTGAGGGAGGCGGGCGGGTTCGCCAGTTCCGAGCGGGCATATTCCAGAGCCGGAGCCACCGTGCTGATAAGCCCGTACATGCGCAGCCGCGCCTCGGCGGCGGAGAGCTTCTCTCCCCGCAGGTCCTGGGCAATCTCTTCCAGGGCCTGCTGGGAGAGGGCGATGTCTCCGGCCCGGATGTAGTTCCCCATGAGACGCACTTTATTTAACAGCGTATCCAAGGGAACCGAGGTTCCGGAAAGGTGCTCCGGAAGCTGCCGGTACCGGTAAGCCGCCGCCGTTATCCCCATAGCCTCCATATAGTCCAAGGTCTCCAGCGCTTCATGGTAGCAGAGGGTGATATTTCGTATCTCTGTGCATACGCCGCTCACCGCCGCCGACAGGCACAGCCCGAATTTTTCCCGCAGGAAGCTGCTGACTAGGTTCGCATCCCGCACCATGTCCGCCTCCACCTGCTCCGCTTCCAGCTCCTCCGGACAGCAGACGATGCAGGCGATGCACCCGTCCATCTCGACGGCGTAACGGGTATAGCGCTCCTCTGCGATGTCTTGAACGGCGGTAAAGACGACGACCTCCATAACGGAAGAGAGGGAATCGTCGCTGTCCGCGTTGAAATCTACGCCGGAAAGGATCCGTCCAAAGTCCTCTATATCATACAGCACCACACAGAAGCGGTCGCTCTGGAAAACAATGCCGCTGTTGTAGGCGTGGCGGTAGAGAATGCTGTCCTTAACGATGCGGCCAAAGAGGATGTTGCGCAGAACATGCTCCTGGAATCCCCGGCGCATCACGCTGTTCTCCTCCTCGATGGACCGGCTTTGATACAGTAGGAGCTTTAGCGTCTGCTCGATCTGATCATACTCGTTTTCGTTCTGCTGGGCGGCAGACGGGGTCAATCCGGCGGCCTCCAGCATTTGAGCAATGATCTTCTGCACCGGAGAGAACTGCTTTTTCGAGAGATAGGCCACCAAAAAAGCTCCCGCCGTCAGGCAGGTGGCTAAGTACAGCAGCATGCTCGCCCAAAAGGGCTTTGTAGCCGCCCGGTAGGCCGCTTCAGGAGTGAGCAGGGCGCAGCTCCAGGAGCCGAAGTCGGTGTCCTGGGCGGAGATTTGGGCGCCGTCGGAAACGATGGTCCCCTCCTGAACGGTATAGCTGGGCTGGCCGGCGGAGCTTTGAAGGACGCAGCCGGTATTCTTGTCATAGATGAGCGACAGAGACTGCCCGTCTTGGGAGAGCTCGTCCAGAATATCCTGAAGAACGGAGACGTTGAGCACGGTGAGAACGAGCATCTCCGCGCCGGAGCTGCCGGCGCCGGGATTTTTTTGGACGACCAGCACGCGTTTTACCCCGTCCAGACTGCTTTTGACGACGGCTATCCGCCGGTCTCCGGGAAAGTCCAGAAATCCATCCCACTCCTCCAGCGTCATACCCAAAGCCTCTTGACATTTATAGGAGAAATTGTGGTTGTAAAAGACCCCGTGGTCGCTGAGAATCACATCGGATTTGGGAAAGACCGCATAGATCTCTTGGATGTAGCTGGAGACGGCAGCCTTGTAAGACATGGTTTTTTGCAGGCTGCGTAGCTGCAAAATTTGAGTAGTGGTCGGCGTGGAGGAACGATAGCTCATGAGGTTCTGCGAATAGCTATTCAAAATGAGGGAGAGGCTTTCGCTGCGTATTTCCTCCACATAGGTGTTCACCAGAGCGGTGAGGTGGCGGCTGGTGACGGCGTAGATCTGAGCGGCATGGTTGCGGACCACATGGTAATTGTTGAAAAACACGACCAAGCTCAATAGGATGGGGGCTAGGAGCACCGCCAAATAGGAAACAAAAAAAGAGAGGCGCACCGAACGGGAACCCAAAGCCGAAGCAATCTTCTTTCCCAATTTTCAGCGGACCTCCTTTCAAAGCGGGGGATAGAGGGCTATCATTTATATCCAATATATCAAAGGGGATTCGGATTGTCAAGGAAACGGATCTCTACGGGAATACAGGGGGTTTCTAATAAAATAGCCAGTTTTTGATACCTTGTTCCGTTTTTGATAGATAAAAAACCATACGGTGAAAAAAGTTTGCTAGCAAACAAATGGATTTTTGCACATTTTGATAAACCGAAAAATTCTTGTGGGTTGTGCTCTGGCGGCCGGGCAATTAAAATCATAAGCAGCCGGGCGCAACCCAGGAAGCGCCCGAAAGAACGCCGCCGGGATACGGCGCAGGTTTAGGAGGTAAAAAGCATGAAAAAGCATTCGAAATGGCTGCCGGCCGCTGCTTTGGCTACCGCCGTATTGACGGGCCTGACTGCTTGCAGCGGGAACGGAGCGCCGCCCAGTCAAAGCTCCAGCGCCGCTAGCAGCTCCTCTCGTGCGGGCGCTCCGGAAAGCTCTGCGGTTTCTCAGGACGGGGGACTTCCCTTGGTTCAGGAGAAGGAGACGCTGCGCTTCTGGTTCTATCTGCCGGCTGCCAACGGCATCAGCGATTATAACGATTCCGATTATTATCAGTGGCTGGAAGAGAAAACCAACGTCCATATTGAGTGGATCATCCCTGTAGAGGGGACCGAGACCGAGTCCTTCAACCTGATCTTCGCTTCCGACAACATGCCCGATCTGATCATGAGCCAGGGAAGCCGCAGCTATAAATCCGGACCGGACGTAGCGATTGCCGATGGGGTCTACCTGCGGCTGAACGATCTGTGCGATCAATTGGCCCCCAACTATATGGCGCTTATCAACGCCGATCCGGCTTTGCAGAAGGACACCCTTACCGACGAGGGCAACCGTTGGGCGTTTAACTATTTGTATAAGGACGGCCGCTTAGGCAACCAGGGCCCCACCATCCGTCAGGATTTCCTGGATAAAGTAAGCATGGAGGTTCCCGTCACCTTCGAGGACTGGCACAAGGTGCTGACCGCATTTAAAACCCAGCTTGGCGTTGAGATCCCTCTGTTTTATGGCAGCAGCGACAACGACGGCACGACGGGCGACAGTGAATTTCTCACCGGCTTCAACACCGCCAGGGAATTTTACCTGGACGGCAAAGAGGTCAAATATGGCCCCATGCAGGACGGCTACGGCGAATACCTGGAGATGATGAAGCAGTGGTATGCCGAGGGGCTGATTGACCAGAGCTTCTCGACCCGCAACGGCGTGCTGGATGACGATTTGATCCTCAACGACAAGATCGGCGCCGTCATTGTGCCTGCCTCTTACAGCGGCAGCAAGTACTATCCGGACCGCGGCGCGGTGAACCCGGAATTTAATTTAGTGGGCGCGCCCATTCCGGTGAAGAAGGCGGGGGATACGACCCATGTGCGTAACGCCGACCTGCTGACCAATACGATGAGCATTGCCGTCTCCGGCAGCACGAAATTTCCGGAGCTGTGCGTGCGCTGGATGGACTACCAGTACACCGAGGAGGCCAGCTTTGCCTCTAACTACGGCGTTCGCGAGGGCGAGAGCTATGTGGTCGAGCCGGACGGCTCCTACAAATGGGGGGAACTCATCACCAACAACCCGGATGGGCTGACCCAGAACCAGGCCAGAAGCAAGTTCACCACGCTGAACGCTCCCTTTGAGGATTATACCCGCGTAATGGGCGCATGGAGCGAAACGCAGCTTGCGGCCCAGCAAATCTGGCAGGGCGGCTTGGATGACGGGGTTATCTCCCCGGCGGTGACGATGACCGAGGCCGAGCAGGAGGAATATGCCTCCATCATGGGGGACATTAAGACCTATGTGGCGGAGTACACCGTCGGCGCCATCATGAACCAGAATACGCCCAGCTTTGAGGACTTCCGCGCCCAGCTTACGAGCATGGGCATTGAGCGGGCCACCGAGCTCAAGCAGGCCGGTGTGGATCGATATAACGAACGGTAACGGCATTCCGAGGAATTGCGCAAGCGGACAGGAGTCCGCTTGCGCAGCCCTTCCGAGAATCCAAGCATAAGAAAAGGGGTGTGCCTGATGAACCCATCCAGCCGGGAGACAGGCTTCGGCCTGCGGGTGAAAAGAGATCTGCGCCAGAATTGGCAGGTCTATCTCATTCTTTTGCCGCCGGTGCTGTGGTTTCTTGTGTTCTGCTACCTGCCTATGGGCGGCGTGTTGATGGCCTTTGAGAATTATAAGTTCGGCCGGGGGCTTTTAGGCAGCCAATGGGTGGGCCTGAAAAATTTCTCAGACTTTTTCGGCAGCTATTACTTCGGCCGCCTGCTGCGCAATACGCTGGTCCTGAGCCTTTATGATCTGTGCGTATCCTTTCCCGCCTCCATTTTGTTCGCCCTGCTGCTGAACGAGGTGCGGAACAAGCGCTTTAAGAAAACCGTGCAGACCGTCTCCTACCTGCCCTATTTTATCTCGATGGTGGTGGTCTGCGGCCTGGTAAAAACCTTCACCGAGAACGGCGGGGCTATCGCCATGGTTTCGCAGGCGCTGGGAGGGCCTTCGGAGCTTATCTCGAATGCGGGAGCCTTCCGCTCCATCGTGGTCGGCTCCAACGCGTGGCAGAACCTGGGCTATGGAGCGATTATCTACATAGCGGCTCTTGCCGGCATTGACCAAGAGCTCTATGAGGCCGCGCGCATCGACGGGGCCGGCCGTTGGAAGCAAACCCTTTATATCACCCTGCCGGGCATCGTTTCCACCATTATGATCATGCTCATCATGCGCATGGGCCAGCTCATGACGGTGAACTACCAAAAGATCATTCTGCTTTACAGCCCGGCGGTTTATGAGACGGGGGATGTGATTTCCACCTTCGTCTACCGCAAGGGCCTTCTGGAAAGCAACTATTCTTACGCCGCCGCCGTGGATCTGTTCAACTCGGTGATTAACACGCTGATTCTGCTCTGCGCGAACAAACTGAGCCGGAAATACACCGAGACCAGTCTATTTTAAGGGAGGGAGCCGCTATGCTGAAACGAACGAAAGGCGAGAAGGTCTTTGCCGTGTTCAATGGGTTGATCCTCAGCGCCATAGGGCTGGCCTGCGTGATTCCTATCTGGCACTGCATTTGCGCCTCCTTTAGCGACCCTCTGGCGCTTTCGGCCCACCGGGGGTTGACCTTGTATCCGCTGGGCAACGTCACTTTAAAGGGCTATGAGCAGTGCTTTAAAAACCAGGATCTGATCCGCGGCTATGCCAATACGCTGCTCTATCTGGTAACGGGAACCGCTTTTGGCGTTACCTTGACGGTAATGGCGGGCTACGGGCTCTCCCGTAAGCTCCTTTGGGGCCGGGTTATCGCCCTGTTCATCACCTTTACCATGATGTTCAACGGGGGCATCATCCCCACCTACATGGTGGTGCGCAACCTGGGCATGCTGGATACCCGCTGGGCTATCGTGCTGCCGACGGCGGTCTCGGTTTTCAACATCATGGTGACGCGGACCTCCTTCGCCGCTATCCCGGAAGGGATGCTGGAGGCCGCTCATATAGACGGAGCGGGGCACCTGCGGGTGCTGTGGAGCGTGGTGCTGCCGGTTTCCAAGTCCATTTTAGCGGTAATCACCCTGTTCTATGCAGTGCAGATCTGGAATTCCTGGTTCCATACGGCGATTTACGTCAGCGATCGCAAGCTCTACCCGCTCCAGATCATCCTGCGGGAGATTGTGCTGCAAAGCACTGCCACCAACCTGGACGGCGCGGAGGCGAATGAGGTCAACGTCATTCAGGTGCTCATCAAGTACTGTGTGATTATGATTTCGATCGTGCCGATGATGGTGATCTATCCCTTCGTGCAGAGATACTTTGTGTCCGGAGTGATGATCGGATCCATCAAGGGCTAAAGGAGCGGTTGTTATGGTAAATCTGCACACCCACACAAAACTTTGCCGCCATGCTGCCGGATTGCCCATCGATTATGCGCGCCAGGCGGAGAAAAAGGGGATCTCCCTGCTGGGCTTCTCGGATCACACCCCTTTTCCGGATGACCGGATGATTGGCATCCGCATGTACTACAGCCAGTTGGAGGGATATTTGCAGGATATCCGCCTGGCCAGGGAGAGCTTCCCCGACCTGAAAATATTGGCGGGCCTGGAATGCGAATATTTTCCGGAGCTGCACGCCTGGTATCGGGAGGAGCTGCTGGGGGAACGGGCTATGGACTATCTCATCGGCAGCGTGCATTTCTACGCCTATCGCGGAGAGCTCCGCGGCTTTTGGGAGGGCTTCCAGATGGATCGGGGCGCTCTGCTGGCTTATGCGGAAAGCTATGTGGAAATGCTGGAAAGCTGCCTATTCTCCTTTGGAGCCCACCCGGATACCTTCGGGAGCAGCACCGGCGGGTGGAATCAGGACTGTCAGGACTGCGCGGAGCGGATCTGTAAGGCGGCGGCCCGGCTGGGGACGCCTCTGGAGATCAATACCAGCGGTTGGCTCAAGGCGGAGAGCCAGCCGGAAAATCCCCGTCCCTACCCGCTGCCGGAATTTTGGAAGGTGGCGGCACAGTGCGGGGTGAAGGCGGTAGTCAACGCAGACGCGCATGCTCCTGACGTGCTGGACGCTTACTTGGATAACGGCTACCGGCTGGCGCAGGAATGCGGGGTAGAGCTTGTTTGGCCGTTCGGCCAATGAGCCTTCCCGCCGGTGAAGATAGATAAAAGAGAACCGCTTACCTCCCGTCTGCCAGGCCCGGCAGAGGGGAGGTAAGCGATTTTATTAAGAGAGGAACCGAAATGCCGCGGGCGCTAGGCCAAAAACCGCACGATGTTATAAATGTTAACCCCGATGATGATAAAAAGCAGCGCCGAGAAAACGGTATCCACCCTCCGGGCGGAGATGCGCTTGGAGATGACGCTCCCTGCTGTGCCGCCAATCACGCCGCCGGCGATCATCAGCGCCAGCATCAGCGGATCGAAGGGCGGAACGTTCGCCTTGAGCAGCGTGCTGAAAAAGCTGGTTGCCTGCGAAAAGAGGATGATATAAAGAGAATTTCGGGCGGCCTCCTTGGAATCCATCGAGAAAAAGTAGGAGAGCACGGCAATGTTGATAGGACCGCCGCCGATTCCTAAGAAGGCCGAGAGGAGTCCAAGCAGCAGGCCGATGATAAAGCAGGCGGACAGGCTTTCCACCCGGCGGGTGGAAAGCCGGCCTTTAAAGCGGATGTAGAAGAAAACGCCTACCGTGATGAGCAGCAGCAGGATAGCCTGGGTGGCTCCCAGCAGGTTTTCACTGCCAAAGCGGGCGCGCACCAAGTCGAAAATACCTTTTCCGGCCACGCCGCCGATTGCCGCTCCAACGGCCAGCGGCGTGCTGGTGCGCATTTTGAGCTGAACGCCGCTGCCGCGCCCTTTTATGAGAGACACAATAGCCATGGAGAACACCGTGCAGCCGGATAGCCAACTGATGGTGCTCACGCCCAACGTTCCGGTTGCATCCAAGACTGGCTTGATGATAACGCCGCCGCCAATCCCGCTAATCGCGCCGATGGTCGATGAAAAGAGACTGATGAGGAAAAAAAGAAAACTCAATGGGGACCCTCCGTATCGTAATTTTTTACCTGCGATCTACTATATGAAAGCTCTGCGGCTCTGCCTGCCGCCGCTCCCACGGCAGCCGGGCAGCGCCGGCCGCTTTCCCCAAAAATTAACCGATACCTGGACGGTATCGGTTAATGCCGGTTCCGGCGTTTGGCTGCCATTCTCCGCTGCGCGGGCGGATTTAACGGGGTTCGACTATGAGCTTGATAGCGGTGCGTTCTTCATCGTCGATCACCACGTTGACAAAGGCGGGGATGCAAATTAAATCAATCCCCGAAGGGGCAAGATAGCCTCTTGCGATGGCCACTGCTTTGACCGCCTGATTAGCGGCGCCTGCGCCCACAGCCTGTACCTCAACGGCGCCCTTTTCGCGGATAACCCCCGCGATAGCGCCGGCGACAGAATTGGGGACAGACCTTGCTGAAACCTTTAGAACCTCCATTAGAAAGCCCTCCCAATATGGATTAGCAGAACGCACTTGACGTTCACAGCCAAAAAAAGAACGGAAGTCTAGCGACAGCAGCTTTCAAATCCAGACTACACCATTATTGTATAACAAATCACATTATTTTACAAGTAGATAGATAATTTTCTCAGAGATTACCGAGATCGACCCGTGTCATTTTGGTAGTTTTGCCACTCTTGTCATCGATTTCGGCGACGAGCGCGTTGATAACGATCGCTTCGGGATCGTTTTCAAAGCGGGTAGGAAGATGGGTGCGCATCCGGTGCAGGGCCAGCTCCTTTTTTACGCCGAGGACCGAGTTTTGTCCGCCGCACATGCCTAAGTCTGTAATATAGCCGGTGCCTCCGGGAAGGATGCGGGCGTCGGCCGTCGGGACGTGGGTATGCGTGCCGGCGACCAGCGAGACGCGCCCATCCAGGTAATAGCCCATGCAGAGCTTTTCACTGGTGGCCTCGGCATGGAAATCCACCAGGCAGAAGCGGGTATTCGACTGCCGGAGAATCTCATCCGCCGTTTGGAAGGGGCAGCGCAGGCTGTCCAGATAAACCGTCCCCTGTAAATTGATGACCAGCACCTGGTAGGGCGGCCGGTCGAGGATAGTGAAGCCGCGGCCCGGCGCATCGGGATGGTAGTTGGCCGGGCGCAGGACCCAATCATGGCTTTCCAGATAGGGAAAGATCTCCCGGCGGCGCAGCGCATGGTTGCCGGTGGTCAGTACGTCGCAGCCCGCGTCCCAAAGCGCGTCCGCGCTTTGGGGCAATATGCCGTTCCCCTGCGCGCTGTTTTCGCCGTTGGCAACCACGAAGTCTATCTGGTTCTCCCTCTTAAAACGGGGGAGCATTTTTTTAACGCAGGCCACCCCTGCCGGACCGACCACGTCCCCAATCATCATCACACGCATATCCTATTTCTCCCTTTCCAACTCCAAATCTGCCGGAGGGCTTTCCGGGTTCTCCTTTCGGGCCGGCGACGCCCCGATCGTCCGGTTATAAGCCTGCTGCATATCTTCGGGCAGCGGGGCGGTGACGCGCAGCCTTTCCCCGCTCGCGGGGTGCAAAAAGTCCAGGCTCCAGCAGTGCAGCGCCTGGCGGCCGATGAGCGGGCTTGGCTCGCCATAGAGCGGATCGCCCAGGACGGGGTAGCCGATATGGGCCATATGTACCCGGATTTGATGGGTACGGCCGGTCAAAAGCCGGAATTGCAGATAGGCGTGCCCGTTCCCGTGCCGCAGCACGCCGTATTCCGTATAGGCGGCCTGGCCGCGTTCGTCCACCGTCCGGCGCAGGTCGATGGGATCGGGCCGCCAGATCCGCCCTTCTATCCTTCCGTCATACCGCACCTCGCCCACGACGAGCGCGCGGTAGGCTTTTTCAAACTGTCCCGCCAGCCGGGAGGCCACCCATTGGTTTTTCGCCGCCAGCACGCAGCCGCTGGTGTCCCGATCCAGGCGGTTGAGCGCCCGGAGCCTTCCGGCGGCCTGGCCGTTTTGCAGGCAATGCGCGGCATGCACGTTCTCTAAGGTGTCCTGCGCATGCCCGCAGCTCGTGTGGACGGGCATATCCGGCGGCTTGTTGTAAACCAGAAGGTCGCCGTCCTCATAAAGAATTTCTACCTTGCGGCGGCTGGGGAGGATGGGCCGGTCGGTTTCCTCCAGCCGCAGCACCTCCAGCAGATCCCCGGCGCGCAGGATATCGACCGTCCGCGTGTGCGCGCCGTTTTGCAGCAACCCATCCGGCTGCTGCTTGAGCTTGACGAGGGTGCGGGTGGAATAGCCGTAGCGGCTTTTGAGGTAGCCCGCCACCGTCGCCCCGTCGTAGGCGGCTTCGATGCGGTAGGCGTAATGTCCCATCTTAAGCGTTCTCCCGTGCCCGGCGCAGAATGCTTCCGGACGCATAGGGACGGCTGGAGGGGATGAGCACCGTCATCATCGGGTGATTGGCCTGCTCGATGGGCTGGCCCTCGCCGTCGCGCAGCCCGGCAACCGGCAGGGGTTCGGGGGGACGGCCCGGTTCCAGGATTTCCAGCCGATCGCCCAGCCGGAAGCGGTTGCGCTCCTCGCAGCGCAGCCAGCCCTCTTGATAGCCGCAGACGACGGCGGAAACCTCCCATTCCCGGACATAGCCGCCGCGCTCATAGTTCTGTCCGTTTTCCGGACGGCCGTAGTAGAAGCCGGTTCCATATTGGCGGTGGCTGACCCGCCGCGTTTCCTCCAGCGCCCAATCCGGGAGGGGGCGCGGCCCCCCTTCCGCGCAGAGCGCATCCAGCGCGGCGCGGTAGGCGTTGGTAATCACACCGGCATAGTAAGCGCTTTTAGAACGCCCCTCAATTTTCAGCGAGGTAACGCCCGCAGCTTGCAGCTCGGCCAGGTGTTCAATCATGCAAAGATCCTTGGCGTTGAGGATGTAGCTGCCCCGGTCGTTTTCGAAAACCGGGTAGAACTCATCCGGCCGTTTTTCCTCCACCAGCCGCCAGTTCCAGCGGCAAGGCTGGGCGCATTCGCCGCGGTTGGAGTCGCGCCCTGCGAGATAGTTGGAGAGCACACACCGGCCGGAAAAGGAGATGCACATCGCCCCATGCACAAAGGCCTCGATCTCCAGCTCCGGGGAGGTTCTCCTGCGCAGCTCCCGGATTTCCTCCAGCGTAAGCTCCCGCGCGAGGATGACCCGTTTAGCGCCCAGACGGTGCAGCTCCTCCGCTGTCCGGTAATTGACAACGCCCGCCTGGGTGGAGATGTGCACGTCCACCTGCGGGATCTGCCGCCGCGCCTGCATCAATACGCAGAGATCCGCCGCAATCAGAGCGTCCACTCCGGCATGGGCCGCGCTCTCCAAGAGCTCCTCCAGCCGGGCGGCCTCCTCGTTGCGGGGCAGGGTGTTGGTAGTCAGATAAACCTTGACCCCGCGTTCGTGGCAGTAGCGCACGGCTTCCGGGAGCGTTTCTGCGGTGAAATTTTCGGTTGCGCCGCGCATGGTCAGTTCGCTGGTTCCCAGATATACGGCGTCCGCGCCGTAGCGCACGGCATACTCCATCTTTTCCCAGCTGCCCGCCGGGGAGAGCAGCTCCGGCGCAGAAGCGTTCGGCATGGATTTCCCTCCGTTTCGATGATGAAAAACCGTTGTTATCGGCCTGCCCTTGTAAGGTGTTCCTTATTATAGCATCTTCTTTTGAGAGGCACAAGCAGGGGTTGGTTTTATCTCCCGTCCGCCGTTTCCTCCTCCAACCGATCAAGCTCCGCCAGCCACAGGGCGGCTGAGGCGTCGGAGGGCATCCGCCAATCGCCGCGGGGAGAGAGGGAGAGCGAACCGACCTTGGGCCCGTCCGGCAGGCAGGAACGCTTGAACTGCTGCGAGAAAAACCGGCGGAAGAAAACGCGCATCCAATGGAGGAGCTCCTTGCGGCGGTAACCGCCGCCGAAGGCATGTTCGGCCAGCCGCAGCAGCTTACGCGGCCGGCAGCCCTGGCGGATGGCATGATAAAGGAAGAAATCGTGCAGCTCATAGGGGCCGACGGTCCCTTCGGTTTTTTGGGCGATTTCCCCTTTATCCGGCGGCAGCAGTTCGGGGGAGACCGGCGTATCCAGAATATCCTCTAAAACGGGCGCAAGCGCCGCCAGCCGGCGCGCCTCATGGCGAACGAGGCAGCGCACCAGCGTTTTAGGAACGCTAGCGTTCACGCCGTACATCGACATATGATCCCCGTTATAGGTGGCCCAGCCCAACGCGAGCTCTGAAAGATCGCCCGTCCCGATGACGATGCCGCCGCACTGGTTGGCAAGATCCATTAAGAGCTGGGTGCGTTCGCGCGCCTGAGCGTTTTCAAAGGTCGCGTCATAACAGGCGGGATCGTGGCCGAGATCCTCGAAATGGGCGAGGACCGAGCGGGTAATATCCACTTCCTTTAAAGAAGCGCCCATCTTCTCCGCCAGCAGCACGGCGTTATTCCGGGTGCGGGAGGTGGTGCCAAAGCAGGGCATGGTAACGGCCAGGATGTCGGAGGCTGGACGGCCGATCAGCCGGAGGGCGCGCGCAGCCGCCAGCAGCGCCAGGGTGGAATCCAGGCCGCCGGAGAGGCCCAGCACCGCCGTTTGAGCCCCGCTGTGCCGCAGGCGGTGCGCCAAGCCATGCGCTTGGATGGAGAGAATTTCCTCACAGTGCTCCTCCCGCTGCGGCCCCTCCGGAGGCACAAAAGGAAGCCGGGCGGCCGGGCGGGTGAGACGGGTTTCCTCCAGGCGCAGGGAAAAGGGGACTTCGAGGTAGCGCGCATCCTCCCCGCAGAGGAAGCTGGTCATTCTCCGGCGCTCAAACAGGAGTTGCTCCAAGTCCAGCTCGGCTACCGGCATCCCGCCTGAAAAGGGGAGAGACTCGGCGATCACCGTTCCGTTTTCGGCCAGCATGCAATGACCGGAAAAGACCAGATCGGTGGTGGACTCCCCTTCGCCGGCATCGGCATAGAGATAGCCGCACAGGAGGCGGGCCGACTGCCCGGCGACGAGCGAGCGGCGGCGGGCCGGTTTGCCAACCGTTTCATCGCTGGCCGACAGATTGACAATGACAGTGGCCCCGGCCAGCGCATGATCCACCGAGGGCGGCGCGGGCGTCCAAAGATCCTCGCAGATTTCGGCGGCAAAGCGGAAGGCGGGCATCGTTTGGCAGCAGAAGAGCAGGTGGGGTCCGAAGGGGATCTCCCGGCCGAAAAGAGAGACCGTCCGGTTTTCCGCCGGAGCGGGAGAGAAGCTGCGGGGCTCATAGAACTCCCCATAGCCGGGAAGAAAGCGCTTGGGAACGAGGCCGAGCACCCGCCCGCTCTGTAAAACGGCGGCGCAGTTATAGAGCTTCCCGCCGTTTTCAAAGGGCAGTCCGGCGACGGCGAGGGCGTCGGTCCCCTCCATCGCCCGGCAGAGCGCGGCAAGTGCAGCCAGCGCGCCCTCCAGCAGCGCCGGTTGGGGAAAGAGATCGCCGCAGGTGTAGCCCGTCAGCGAGAGCTCAGGGAAAACGACGAGCCTTGCCCCTGTCTCCACCGCCTGCCGGAAGGCGGCGGCCGATTGAACGGCGTTATAGGCGCAGTCGGCTACGCGTAGCTTGGGAGCGGCGCAGGCCGCTTTGATCCATCCGTCTTGCAAAAAGGAACCCTCCCGATTTCATCAGATATTCCAGAAAAAAGCGGCTGCCCCTTTCACAGCGGCAGCCGCCCGGCTTTTATTTAATCGTTGCTGTGATCGATGGCGGTGCCATGCGCTTCGCCAGCGCTGGCAAGGAATTTGTTGTGCTGATCGATCGTTTCGGAAAAATGATATTCGCCCTTCTGATCGCTCAAGAAAAAGTAATAATTCGTTTCCAAAGGGTCGAGCGCCGCTTTAATCGCTTCCAGTCCAGGATTGTTGATAGGACCGGCGGGCAGCCCCTCGCAAACATAGGTGTCATAGGCGTCAAACATTTCCTGGTTGGGGGAACTGAGGTTCGGGGTAATCATGTTTTTTACATAGTCGGTCGTTGCGTCCGACTGTAGGCGCGGATAGGCGCCGGGATTGCCGAGGCGGTTGTGAAAAACCGAGGATACCCGGTACATGTTTTCCACGTTGCCGGTTTCCTTTTGGATGATCGAGGCCAGCGTGATGGTTTCATCCAGCGTCAGCCCCCGTTTCGCCATCAGATCATAGAGATCTTGGGTGACGCGGGTGTTAAAGATTTCGAGAAAACGCCGCACCACCGATTCCGGGTTCTGGCCGACATAGAAATCATAGGTGTCCGGGAAGATATAGCCTTCCAGCCGGTGGAACCGCAGCGGGGAATCCGGGATCTGATCCTCAAATTGGAAATCAAACGATCCGTTGTCAGCAGCCGAAAGGAAGTCGCTGGCCGAGCACACATGGTTCTCTTCGAGCTTCTCTGCGATTTGGATAATCGTCTGTCCCTCAGGGAACATGATGCGGACGGTTTCCTGCTCCACATTCCCGCGTTCAAATTTCCGCAGGATCTGGCTATAGGCCATTTTGGTGTTCAGCTCATAGGTGCCGGGCTCCCATATGTCCTTTTTGAGCAGCTTGGCATAGAGCTCGAAGGTCAAGGGCTGTTCGATAATGCCTATTTCCTTGAGCCGTTCAGCTACCCCTGTTACCGTCTCGTTCTCAGAGAGGGTGATCTCCGCCTCAATATCCGGCTTGTTCATTCCCAGCATATCCCCTGCGCTCTGGAGCGCGAAGATGGCTAGGAACACCGCGCAGGCGACCGCGCCCATGACCAGCACCAGCGCCTCAAAAAACCGGGAAACCCTGCCGCTGCGCCGGCGTTTGCGTTTCCTGACCGGCTTGGGCGGTTCGGGGGGCTTTGCAGGCCCGGCGGAACGGGCGGGCTTACTGGGCGGAGGCGGCGTTCTTCTGCTGCCGGCGGCCGCGGATGCGTCCGGAATGCCCTGGTACTCCGGATTGGCGATATTCAGCGTGAAATTCTTGCGGGAAACGGGCGGCTGCACCTCCCGCGCCATAGGCGCGGCGGAGGGCGCTTCAAAACCGGCGGGATTGAAGCGCGCGGCAGGCGCGGCCTGCGGTTCCTCCGGCGGCTGCGGGCGTGCGGCCTGCTGCGGGGGTTGCTGCGGCTGCGGATCCGGCCGCGGCCGGTCTCCGGCAGACGCGCGGAACTGCGGCTGCATGGGAGGCGGCGCCGGAGGGGGGGAAGGCGGCTGCCCGCCGGGCTGGAAGCCGGCTGGATCGAAACGAGAGGAGGGCGTCTGGGAAAGCCTTTCCCGCACGCTCTGCACGGAGCGTTGCGGACGCCCTGCCGCGGCGGGCGGGGAATCCGGACGCCGCGCCGGCTGCCCGCTCGGCGGATACGCCCTTTGCTGCGCGCCCTGCCGGGCGCCGGGGTAGCCGCGCAAAAATTCCTGCCCAGCCTGCGGCTGCGGACGGCCCGCGGAAGCGGACGGCTGCCGCGCCGGCTGCTGCGGCGTCTGGGCAGACGGCTGCGGGGTACGCCGGGGCTGCTGCGCATCGTTCAGGCTGAAATTGCGGATAAGCTCCTGGAACTCATCGCGCTGCTTATCCATGACCGGCTGTCCCTCCTTGCAATTGGCGTTGGAGAAAGAAATTTCTTCTTCCATTCGCTAAAAAATCCTATAACTGTTTTCTATCATACCTCAAAAAAATCAAATAATCAATCGATCTTTTCAAAATCGTCCGCTATTTCACAGTTCGTTCAAACTCTGGCCGTATTCTCCATAAAACGGGACGGCCTACCGGCCTGGAAAATGAAAGATGCGGGCGTTTCTCTTGCATTTTCCCCTTCTCTTAGCTATAATGGGAGGGAATAACGCATACCCGGCCGGGAGCGCGCCCATTTTGCTAGGGATCGTCCGTTCCCAGAGAGGTATAAAGGAGGCTTCCCCCTTGTCACAGGACCTTCTGGCAAAGATTGCCTCGATGAACGGCAAACTTTCTAAGGGCCAGCGGCTGATAGCGAATTACATCGTCCATCACTATGAACGCGCCGCTTTTATGACGGCGCAAAAGCTGGGAACGGCGGTTGGAGTAAGCGAATCCACCGTCGTCCGTTTTGCCTATGAAATTGGTTACGATGGCTATCCCCGCCTGCAACGCGCGCTGCAAGAGCTCATCCGCAACCGGCTGACCTCCGCCCAGCGCATGGAGGTAACGGGCGAGCAGATTGGCGAGGAGGATGTTTTGCAGAAGATCCTTTCGCTGGATATCGAGCGGATCCGCTCCACCGTCCAGCAGGTCTCCCCTGAAGCGTTTAACCGCGCGGTGGATGCGATTACCAGCGCCCAGAATATCTATATCCTCGGCATTCGCAGCGCGAGCGCGCTGGCCAACTTCCTCTATTTCTATTTTAACCATATCTTCAAGGATTTGCGCCTGGTCAGCTCTTCCAGCTCCAGCGAGGTCTTTGAACAGATCTACCATATCGGCCCGCGGGATCTGCTGATCCCCATCACCTTCCCGCGCTATTCCCAGCGTTCAATCCGGGCCGCGCAGTACGCCAAATCCGCCGGGGCGGCGGTGCTGGGGATTACCGATACCGAGCATTCCCCCATCGCTCCCTATTGCGATCACCTGCTCTGCGCGCGCAGCGACATGGTTTCGTTTGTCGATTCGCTGGTTGCGCCGCTCAGTCTCATCAACGCGCTGATTGTCGCCGTGGGCATGCGCAAAAAGGCCGAAACGGTCGGCGCTTACCGCGAGCTGGAGGACATCTGGACCGAATACCATGTTTATGAGTCCGCCTCCGAGGGGGAGGCGTTTCCTTGATCGATGTGTTGATCCTAGGCGGCGGTGCGGCCGGCCTGTTTTGCGCCGCCCAACTGGGCCGCATGGCGCCGGAGCTTCAAACGGTGGTTGTCGAGCGGCGGGAGCGTCCTGCGCGCAAGCTGCTGATCACCGGAAAGGGACGCTGCAATCTCTGCAACGACTGCGAACCGGCCGTCCTGCTGCACAACGTCCCCCATGGCGCGCGGTTCCTGTTCAGCGCCGCCAACGCGTTCACCGCCAAGGATACGATGCGCTTCTTTGAGGGCTGCGGCGTGCCGCTCAAGGTGGAGCGGGGGAACCGGGTTTTCCCGGTTTCCGACAAGGCGCGCGACATCGTGGACGCGCTGATGAACGCCGTCCGTCAGGCGGGCGTTCGGGTGGCGCATGCCACGGCCTCCGGGCTTTTGATCGAGGAAGGGCGCGCCTGCGGCGTGCGGCTGGAGGGCGGCGGGGAGCTGCGCGCGCGTTCGGTGGTGGTGGCCACGGGAGGGGCGAGCTATCCGGCGACCGGTTCTGCCGGCGACGGCTACCGTTTTGCCGCTGAAGCGGGCCACAGGGTGGCTGCGCCGCAGCCGGCGCTCATTGACCTTCTCACCGAGGAAGGGTTTGTCTCGGAGCTGGCGGGATTGCCGCTGCGCAACGTTACCCTCTCGCTCTTCGATCGGAAAAAGCCGAAAAAACCGGTATACCGGGAACTGGGGGAGCTGCTCTTTACCCATCGCGGCGTCTCCGGACCGCTCGTTCTGACCGCTTCCAGCTTGCTGGACGCCGGGCGGGCGGGGGATTATTTTCTCTCGATCGATCTCAAGCCGGCGCTGGATCCGTCCGCCTTGGAGCGCCGGGTGCTGCGCGACTTTTCCGAGCGGCTGAACCGGGATTTTGCAAACGCGCTGGACGGCCTGCTGCCGCGGACGCTCATTCCGATCGTGATCCGCCTGTCGGGGATTGCGCCCCATAAAAAGGTCAACGCCGTCGCCAAGGAGGAGCGCGCGGCGCTCTGCCGGCTGCTCAAGGATTTCCGGCTGCATATCCGCGCCGCCGGGCCGCTGGAGGAAGCGATCGTCACCCGCGGCGGCGTTTGCACGGCGGAGGTGGATCCGCGCACCCTGCGTTCCAAGAAAACGGAGGATCTCTATTTTATCGGGGAGGTGCTGGATGTGGATGGGCTGACCGGCGGCTTTAATCTTCAAATTGCCTTCTCTACCGCCTTTCTGGCGGCAAAGGCGCTTAGCACGGCTCTGAGCGCCAAACAGACAGAAGAGTTAGAAAGGGGAAAAACCGGCTTATGATTGCTATCGCTATCGATGGTCCCTCCGGTGCGGGGAAAAGCACGCTGGCGCGCGCTGCGGCCGGCCGCTATGGCTACACCTACCTCGACACGGGGGCTCTTTACCGTTCGATCGGGCTGTTTGCGCTGCGCAGCGGCATCCGCCCGGAGGATAGGGAAGGGGTGCCCGCCCTTCTGCCGAAGCTGGAGCTGCGCCTGACGCACGAGGCGGATGGGCAGCATGTCTTTCTCTGCGGGGAGGATGTTTCCGCGGCAATCCGCACGCCGGAGGTGTCGCTGGCGGCCAGCGGCGTTTCGGCGCAGGGGCCGGTGCGCAGCTATCTTCTGGAGCTGCAAAGGGAGATTGCGCGGCGGCAGAATGTCGTGATGGACGGGCGCGATATTGGAACGGTGATCCTTCCCGATGCGCAGGTCAAGATTTTCCTGACCGCTTCGAGCGAGGAACGCGCCCGCCGCCGCTATGAGGAGCTATGCCAGCGCGGGACGCCGGCGCCCTATGAAGAGGTGCTTGCCGATGTTATCCGGCGCGATCGCGAGGATTCCACCCGCGAGCTGGCGCCGCTCGCGCCCGCCGCGGACGCCGTTTTGCTGGATACCACCGGTTTGAGCTTTGAGGAGTCGTTCCAGGCGCTGTGCGCCTTGATTGAAGCTCGACTGAATGGGCGTGCTGCAAAATAATATTTTGCAGCACGCCCATTGGAAAAACGGTTTTCAGGGCGAAGAAACCGCCCTGAATTTCACGCCGTAAGGCGCGAAACCACCGTTTTTCTGGTTTCTGCAAACCGGAGGATCGGCTTGCACGATACCCTTCACAGGCCGGGGATGCGTTTTTGGACAGTCTCTTCAATTTGCAGCACGCCCGTTGGAAAAATGGTTTCTGTAAGCCGGAGGGGCCGCTCTCATGGTTGCTTCCGCAAACCGGGTCTGTGTTTTTTTATAGCTCTCAAAGTGCTTTTGACCCCGCCGGAGTCAGGGGGTGCCCGCTTTGCGCGGACAAAATTACGTTTTTTCTGGTTTCTGCCGGCCGGAAGTCTATTTTTTAATAGTCCCCCATATTGTAAAGGAGGATCGGGATGTTCTATCGTTTTGCACGCAGTGTCCTGTGGCTGTTGTTCCATCTGCTGTTCCATGTGCGATCTACCGGAAAGGAAAATCTGCCTGCGGGGGGCGGATATATTGTAGCCAGCAATCACCGCACCCAGTGCGACCCGGTGTTTATCGGCATCTGCATCCGGCCTACCTTGACCTTTATGGCGAAGATCGAGTTGTTTCGGATCCCGTTTGTCGGCTGGATCATCCGCTGGCTGGGGGCCTTCCCGGTCGAACGCGGCAAGGGGGATACCGGGGCGGTGGACTTTGCCAAGCAAACGGTGCGCTCTGGCAAGGTGCTGGCAATGTTCCCGGAGGGGACCCGCTCTAAAGACGGCAAGCTGCAACGGCTGAAATCCGGCTGCACGGTGATTGCGTCGGCCACCAACGCGCAGGTGGTGCCGGTAGCCATCCGCTTTGGGGAAAAGCTGCGGTTTCGTTCGCGCGTAGAGGTGTGCTTCGGCAAACCCATTTCGCCGGAGGAGCTGGGGGTGGATCCGGCGGCTCCCTCCACCATTAAAGGGGGCAACCGGCTCATCGGCGGGCGCATAGCCGCGCTATTGGAGGCTCCGGCTTCCCAGTGAGCCGGTTTCTTGGGAAAACCGGCTTCCGCGCTGCAAAGGACTGAAAAGAGAGGATGGGCGGCTCAGTGAGAATCGAAACAGCCAAGACCGCCGGGTTCTGCTTTGGGGTAGACCGGGCCGTGAAAATGGTAGAGGAGCAGTTGGCGCTGGGGAAAAAGGTGGTAACGTTTGGGGAGCTCATCAACAACCGTCAGGTAGTGGACCGTTTTGCGGCTCAGGGGGTGCGGGCGGTGGAAACGGCGGAGGAGCTGCCGGAGGAGGGTACGGTCGTTATCCGTTCCCATGGCGTGGCCCCTGCCGTCTATCAGGAGCTGCGCGCCCGCGGATTGGAGACGGTGGATGCGACCTGTCCCTTTGTCGCCAAGATCCACCGCCTGGTAGCCAGCCAGCCGCCGGAGGGAAAAATCCTGCTGGCGGGCGATCCGAACCACCCGGAGGTACAGGGGATTGTAGGGCACGCCAGCGCTCCCGTTTTGGTTTTTCAAAGGGCGGATGAGCTGGAGCAAATATGTACAAATTGTAAATTTTCAGACAAATTCCCCGTAATTTTAGCAGCGCAGACAACATTTAACCGTAAAGAATGGCAAAAATGCGAAGAAATTATAAAAAAGGTATGTACAGGCTTGCCGATTTTTGATACAATATGTAGTGCTACAACTATGCGTCAGGAGGAGGCGGAAACGCTTTCCCGCCGTTGCAGCCTCATGGTGGTTGCCGGCGGACGGCATAGCTCCAACACGCAGAAGCTCCTGGAGATCTGTAGCGCGCATACGCGCGCGGTGCTCGTCGAGGAAGCGGGGGAGCTTCGCGGTGTTGATATGGCCGGTGTTGACAAGGTTGGAATCACAGCCGGAGCATCCACACCGGCTTGCATTATTAAGGAGGTACAAAAAACAATGAGTGAGATTTTGAACAATCAGAATCAGGAGGAACTCAGCTTTGAAGAATTGTTGGATCAATCCTTCAAAAGTACATACACGGGGGAGAAGGTAAAGGGAATTGTTACCGGTATTGCGCCGAATGAAATCAGCGTAGATATCGGGACGAAGCACGCGGGCTATCTGCCGGTCTCCGAGTTCACGGACGACCCTTCCGCCAACATTGCCGAGATGGTGAAAAAGGGCGATGAGCTGGAGCTCATGGTCGTTCGGGTGAACGATGTGGAAGGCACCGTTATGCTCTCGAAAAAGCGGCTGGATGCGATTGCCGGCTTTGAAAAAGTAATGAACGCCGTCGATACCGGCGAAATCCTGGAGGGCACGGTGGTCGATGTCGTCAAGGGCGGCGTGCTCGCGCTGACGAACGGCGTGAAGGTATTTATTCCCGCCTCGCAGGCGACCATGTCCCGCGGGCAGGATTTGAACACCCTGCTCAAGCAGAAGGCGCAGTTTAAGATCCTGGAGGTGAACCGCCAGCGCCGCCGCGCCGTCGGCTCCATTCGCGCCGTTATCAGCGAGCAGCGCAAGGTGCTCGAAGAGCAGTTCTGGTCCGAGGTCGAGGTGGGCAAGCGCTATACCGGAACGGTGAAATCGCTGACCTCTTATGGCGCGTTCGTCGATCTTGGCGGGGTGGATGGGATGATCCACATCTCCGAGCTCTCCTGGCAGCGCATCAAGCATCCCTCCCAGGTGGTCAAGGAGGGCGACGTAGTAGAGGTTTACGTCAAAGATATCGACCCGGAGAAAAAGAAGATCTCCCTGGGCTACAAGAAAACTGAGGATAACCCCTGGGTCATTCTTCAGAACACCTATCAGGTGGGCGACGTCGCCTCGGTTAAGGTCGTTTCAATGACCACCTTCGGTGCCTTTGCGCAGCTTATCCCCGGCGTGGACGGTCTGATTCACGTTTCCCAGATTGCCAACGAGCGTATCGGCAAGCCTTCCGACGTGCTGTCGGTCGGCGAAGAGGTCCGGGTGAAGATCACCGAGATCGACTTTGAGAACAAGCGCGTCAGCCTTTCGATCCGCGCGCTGCTCGAAGAAGAGGGAACCGAGGAAGCCGCTGCGGACAGCGAGGAATAACTCGGATTCATCAATGAAAAGATCCCCGGCCTTCGCGGAGGAATCCTCTCCGCAGAAGGCCGGGGATTTCCTGTAAAAGAAGGCTGGGCCGCCAAACGGCGGCCCAGCCTTCTTTTATGTTCCCAGCGCGGTATGCCGGTTTTTACACACCCAACGTCTTCAAATATTCCCGGCTCATACGAACAGCCTCCATGGGCGGACGGACTGCCGAGCTATCCTGTTCGACGATGAAGTATTCTGCGCCCGACTCGGCGGCTGCGGAGAGGATGGCGGGAACATCCTGCATGCCGTGTCCCACCGGCCGGAACTCGAAGATACCGGCGGCCTCCTTCTTCTTTTCAGCATCTATGCCGATGAGCTCGTACATATCCGCCGGTTTGCCCTCCTTGAAGAAGTCCTTGAGGTGGACGACCGGGCAGCGCCCGGCATATTTGCGGATATAGGCGGCCGGATCCTCGCCGGCTACCTTGACCCAGCAGGTGTCCAGCTCGGTTTGCAGCTGGGCGGGCGTAAAGCGCGCATAGAGATAATCGAGCGCATAGCTCCCATCGTCCATGCGGACAAATTCAAAATCATGGTTGTGGTAGAGCAAGGTGATCCCCTTTTTGCCGAGCTCCTGGGCGAAGGTGGGGATGGCGTTCAGTACCTGCTCAAAGCCAGGCTCGCGGGGGCGCAGATCTTCGGTCAGGTAGGGAATGGCCACATAGCGGCAGCCGATAGCGGCATAGTCTTCAGCCGCACGGGCGATATCCCCGGCGAGCTCGACGAAGGGGACATGGGCGGAGAGCGCATAGAGCCCGCAGCCGTCCAGGATACGGCGGATCTCCTCCGGCCGCATGCCGTAGAGCCCGGCAAGCTCGACAAAATCATAACCCATTTCTTTAACGGCGCGCATGGCGGCCGCAAAGTCCTTCTGGGCGTCGTCGCGGATGGAATAGACCTGAAGTCCAACAGGAATGCTCATCATTTTTTCCTCCTTAAAAAGTCCGTGCCATTAGGTTTCTCTCTCACTTTAAGCGATCGGAGGGCCTTTGTCAAGAGGCGCTGCACTTGGAATAGCCGCAGGACCGGCAGGAAGCGCAGCCGCCCTCGTGTTCGAGCGGCTGCCCGCATTCGGGGCAGTATTTTGCGTTTTTTGCCGCTGCCGGGGTGGAAGGGGCTTTCGGAAGAGGAGAGGAGGAAAGCAGCCCCGTTTGATCCTGGAGCATATCGTTGACCCGCTTCATCACGCGGGCGATGGCGTCCGGACAGGAGGTGCAGGACATTCCCTCGCGGTGGACGGTGGAAGGGCAGCGTATCCCGCGCAGTTGCTCTAAGATTTTCTCGATGGAGACGCCGGAGCGCAGCGCGATGGAGGTTAACCGCGCCGCCGCTTCGCTCTGAGAGGGGCAGCCGCCCGCTTTGCCGGTGGAGGTGAAAACTTCGCAGATGCCGTTCTCATCATAGTTCACCGTGACATAGAGGCTGCCGCAGCCGATCTGCATCTTTTCGGTAATGCCTTGAACGGCCTGCGGACGCGGGCGGGGGACGATCGAATTGGGAGCGGCGGGCTCTTTCCCTGTCTGGACCGCGCCGATGTTGAGCACTTGGTTTTCACGGCTTCCGTCGCGGTAGATGGTAACGCCCTTACAGCCGAGCTGGTAAGCGAGCCGGTAGACCTCGGCCACCTCTTCGCGGGTAGCTTCCTGGGGAAAATTCACCGTTTTGGAAACGGCGTTGTCGGTGTGCTGCTGGAAAGCGGCCTGCATGCGGATGTGCCAGAGCGGAGAGATATCGTGCGCGCAGACGAATACCCGGCGGATATCCTCCGGGATGGCGGGGATATGGGCGAGGGAGCCCTCCTTTGCAATCTGTTTCATCAGCTCTTCCGAATAGAGGCCGCGTTTTTGAAGCGTCTCTTGCAGGATGGGGTTCACCTCGGCCATCTCGGTCCTGTCCATCACGTTGCGGATGAAGGCGTAAGCAAACACGGGCTCGACGCCGGAGGAACAGCCGGCGATGATCGAAAGGGTCCCGGTCGGGGCGATGGTGGTGACGGTTCCGTTGCGCAGCGCGGGCAGCCCGCTGTAGACGCTTTCCGAGAACAGAGGGAAGCTGCCGCGCCGCCGGCCCAGCTCGATGCTCTCCTGCCGCGCGGTTTCGGTGATAAAGCCCATCACCTTGCCCGCCAAAGCGACCGCCTCCTCGCTGTCATAGGGCAGCGAGAGGCGCAGGAGCATATCTGCAAAGCCCATTACTCCCAACCCAATTTTGCGGGTGGCCAGGGTGGTTTCCTCTATCATTGGGAGCGGGTATTGGTTGACGGCGATCACGTTGTCCAAAAAGCGGACGGCTAAACGGACGGTAGAGGCGAGCTTTTCAAAGTCGGGCTCATAGCCCTCCGCCGTTTCCCGCAGCATGTTGCATAGATTGATAGAACCCAGGTTGCAGCTCTCATAGGGCAGCAGCGGCTGCTCTCCGCAGGGGTTGGTGCTTTCGATCTCCCCCTGTCCGGGAACCACGTTGTCCCGGTTGAGCCGGTCCAGGAAGATAATCCCCGGTTCGCCGTTGCGCCATGCAGCGTCGACAATCTTATCAAAGACCTCCTTGGCGTTTAACCGTCCGGTGATCTGGCGGGTATGGGGATCGACCAGCTCGAACTCCCGGCCCTCCTCCACCGCCTGCATAAATTCTTCGGTAATGCCGACGCTGATGTTGAAATTGGTGATATCCTCGTTGTTCTGCTTGCAGTCGATAAACTGGAGGATATCGGGATGATCGATGCGCAGAATGCCCATGTTCGCCCCGCGGCGGGTGCCGCCCTGCTTGACCGCCTCGGTCGCCATGTTAAAGACCCGCATGAAGTTGACCGGCCCGCTCGCAACGCCGCCGGTGGTGCGTACCACGCTCCCCTGCGAGCGCAGCCGGGAGAAGGAGAAGCCGGTTCCCCCGCCGGATTTGTGGATAAGCGCGGCCTGCTTGACGGCCTCAAAAATTTCCTCCATGCTGTCGCCGACCGGCAGCACAAAGCAGGCGGAGAGCTGGCCCAACGGCCGGCCCGCGTTCATGAGCGTGGGAGAGTTGGGAAGAAAGTCGAGCTGCGTCATGCAGTCATAAAACTTCCGGGCCGTTTCCTCGCAGTCTGCATCCGGGTCAAAGGTCTTGTCCGCCCCGGCGACGGCGCCGGCCACGCGGTGAAACATCCCTTCAAGATCCTCCACAGGCCGACCCTTCTCATCCTTCTTGAAGTAGCGCTTTTCCAAGATGGTCAGCGCATTTTTAGAAATCTGCATCTTTAAACGACCCATCCCTTCCTTAATCAAAAAAGTATAATAGGCTATAATTTATCCAAAGTGTGTTCTATACCGGTTCCTTCATTTCCAGATTTTAAAAATCGGTTTAGTAAATTACTTTTTAGTGTAACATAAACCTCCGCCTTCTACAAGGGTAAAAAGCGGCGGCCTGTATCACAGGAAGGTGATGATACAGGCCGCCGCTTTGATTAACCTTTCAACGCTGCATATTTATTTTTAGTCGCCAACCCGCCGCGGATGTGCCGTTCGGATTTGTTCTGTTCGAGGACCTGTTTGACCTCCTCATAGAGATGGCCGTTGATGCCGGCCAGGCGATCGGTAACGTCTTTATGTACGGTACTTTTAGAAATGTGGAAGATGCTGGCGGCATCGCGTACCGTGGCGTTGTTTTTAACGATATATTCGGCGAGCCGAACGGCCCTTTCTTCGGGTAGTCCCTTCAAGATGAAAACCCTCCCTGTGTCGTAGTCTATCCCATGTATATGCGGTAAAAAGACTTTTTAGGCGGGGCTGCCCGAAAAATAAACCTCCGCCCTGTAGAAAGTGAAAAAGGACCGGTTTTACCGGCTGTTCGCGGATAAAATTCGGATCCGGCGCGGTCGAAAACCATTTTTTATAGAAGAAAAAGGGAAGAGCTTTCATTTAAGTCAACTTATTTTTAAAAACAGGTTGACTTAATAGGGACAAGAAGTTATAATAACCAGGGCAGGGGGGGAAAGTTTTGGCAAAGGAACAGGTTTTAGAGGTCTTGGAGTCGCGCAAAGGGGAGATTGTCTCCGGGCTGGAACTAGCGGAAAAGCTGGGCGTCACGCGCAGCGCCATTTGGAAAGAGATTAACGCCCTGCGCGCGGAGGGATATGACATCCGCGCGGTCAAAAAAACCGGCTACCGGCTGGAGGAAAACTCGGACATCCTGTCCGCCTTTAAGATTCTGAGCGCTCTTGAATGGGATGGGGAAGAGGCGCAGCTGCATGTGTGCAAGCAGACCGATTCCACCAACCAGCGCATCTTAGCCCTGGCGCTGGAGGGAGCGCCTGCCTGGACGGTCTATGCTGCCGAGGAACAGACGGCGGGACGCGGGCACGCCGCGCGGGCGTTCCGATCCCCCCACGGGAAGGGCGCCTATTGCAGCGTGCTGCTGCGGCCGGGGCAAGGGATAGGCGTTCAAGAGCTGGTCATGCTGGCGGCGGTGTCCGCCTGCGATGCGCTTGGCCGGTATGCGGGGATTCGGGCCGGTGTGCGCGGGGAGGATGATATCGTCTGCGGCGGAAAGAAGCTCTGCGGGATCCTCTGTGAAGCCCTTCTGGAGTGTGAAAGCGGCGCAGTGTCCTTCGCGGCCCTGGGGTTCGGGGTGAACGTTTACACACCGCCCGGAAGCCCGGAGTGCGACGAGCGGTTTGAAACCTCCCTGTTCGGCTGCACCGGAAGATACTGCAACCGCAGCGAGCTTATCGGAGCCCTTGTCAGCGCGCTGTACCGCCATTCCGGCAGGCTGCGGCGCGAAGGGGGACAGGCGCTGCGGGAGCGTTACCAGGCGCTTTTGCGGCAAGGGTAAAAATTCCGGTTCCCCGGTTCCTCCCGGATTCGCCCCGGACGGCGGAAAACGGTACCGTTTGGGTAGGATACAGCGATTGTTTTTTTACAGAAAGGAATGGGTATGAACATGGAAATGGAAAAGACGGCGGCGCCATCCGCGACAAAAATCCGATCGATCATCCTCTGCGGCCTGTTTGCCGCTCTGACCGTCGTGGGGAGCTATCTGCGCATCCCGCTCCCGGTGATCCCCTTTACCTTGCAGTATTTTTTTGTGGCCTTTTCCGGCTTCCTGCTGGGCGCGCGGCGCGGTGCGGCGTCCCAGCTGATCTTTGCCGTCGCCGGGCTGGCCGGTCTCCCAGTGTTTACCAAGGGCGGCGGCCTGTGGTATATCTTTGAGCCGAGCTTTGGCTATATCATCGGTTTCGTACTCGCCGCCTGGTTCATCGGCAAATGTATGGAGCGCTTAGGGTCCTATACCATCCGCAACTGTCTGATAGCCAGCGTGCTCGGAATGCTGCTGGACTATGCCTGCGGGGTTCTTTATATGTATCTCATCCTCAATTTTTATCTGGGAAAGGCGACGCCCATCCTCAGCGTCATCTTTACGGGGGCGGTCGTTTTTGCGCCGAAGGATCTGGCTCTGTGCATCGTAACGGCGCTTTGCTGCAACCGGTTGGTTCCCTTGCTCAAAAAAACCGGGCTTTGCTGACCGGCCGAAAGAAACGAAAAAGCTGCTTTTGGGGCGTAACTTCACCCCAAAAGCAGCTTTTTTAAAAGGGCGCGTTGCAGAACCCGGTTCTGCAACGCGCCCTTTTGATAGATTTCGAAGAACGTTATAGGGTCATCTGTTCCCCGATATCCTCCGGCCTGGGCAGCGCGCCGGCGGCGGGAAGGTTCTTGGGACGGAAGCGGTGCGGGGAAGCGATGAGCTCCGGCGTGAAGGGAACGACGCTCTCCACGACTGCGTTTTTCTTCAGCGTCATGACGGCGACGCCCTGGGTGTTTTTGGTGGTTTTGGGAGAGACGGCCCCTGAATCCACGAGGAGCAGCCGCCCGCCGGAGGAGCGCAGCAGGAACTCGCCGTCCTCCCGGATCTGGAAGAAGGCGGCGACCGGACTCTTATCGCTGAAGGCGGTGAGCAGCTTTTTGCGCCGCTGCTTGGTCTGATAGGCGGCTAGGTCCACCTTGGCTACCTTGCCGTTCTCGAAGAAGAAGAGCATGTAGCCCTGATAGTCGTTGGTCGCGGCCATGTAGCGGGCGGATTCCCCCTCCTCCATGCCGAGTTTAGCGGGGATGTAATCTCCGAGCACGCTGGCCTTGGTATCGTCAAACTCATAGCAAAAGCTCTTATACACCTGCTGCTTGTTGGTGAAGAAGAGCAGATCCCAGGCGTTGCCCGCCTCGCCGGTCTGGGTGATGCGGTCCCCCTCCTTGAGCATCTGCTCGCCGGACATGCGCAGGGATTGCGGGGTGATTTTTTTGAAGTACCCGTTTTCGGTGAAGAACAGGCTGACCGGATAATCGGGAGCTGCCTCCGCTTCCGGCGCGCCCTCGTCCGGATCGGGATGAATGATCATGCTCTTGCGGGGCTGGCCAAATTTTTTGGCTACCTCCTTGAGCTCGGCGATGATGAGCGCCTTGATCTTCTGGGCGGAGGAAACGATCTCCTCCATTTTGGCAATTTCGTCGCGCAGAGCGCCGATCTCCTCGGTGCGCTTGAGGATGTATTCCCGGTTGAGGTGGCGCAGCCGGATCTCGGCGACATATTCGGCCTGGGTTTCATCGATCCCGAAGCCGATCATCAGGTTGGGGACCACCTCTTTTTCCTGCTCGGTCTCGCGGACGATGCGTACCGCCTTGTCGATATCCAGCAGGATTTTGCTTAAGCCCTCCAGCAGATGGAGCTTTTCCTTGCACTTGTTCAGATCAAAGTAGATCCGCCTTTTAACGCATTCGGTCCGGAAGGCTATCCATTCCTCCAGCAGCTCGCGCACCCCCATCACGCGGGGGCTGCCTGCGATCAGGACGTTGAAGTTGCAGGAGAAGGAATCCTCCAGCGGGGAGAGCCGGAACAGCCGCTGCATGAGCTTATCCGGGTCGGCGCCGCGCTTGAGATCGATGGTCAGCTTCAGGCCGTTCAGGTCGGTTTCATCGCGCAGGTAGGATATTTCCCGGATCTTCCCCTGCTTGATGAGCTCAACGATTTTATCCATAATCGTCTCGACGGCGGTCGAGGGCGGGATCTCGGTCACTTCAATGCAGTTGTTCTCCTTATCGAACCGCCAGCGCGCGCGCACCCGGATGCTCCCGCGGCCGGTGCGGTAGAGCTTTTCCATGGCGGCCTCGTCATAGAGGATAAAGCCGCCGCCGGGAAAGTCCGGTCCGCCGAGCGTCAACGCAATGTCGTGCTCCGGGTTGCGTAAGAGCGCGACGGTGGTTTCGCAGACCTCCTGTAGATTAAACGGACAGATGGAGGAGGCCATTCCGACGGCGATGCCCACGTTGGAGTTGACGAGGATGGTGGGGAAGCGCACCGGCAGGAGGACCGGCTCCTTGAGCGTGCCGTCGTAGTTATCCACCATATCCACCGTGTCGCGGTCGATCTCCTCGAAGAGATCGCCGGCAATGGGGGCGAGCTTGACCTCGGTATAGCGGGGGGCGGCGCAGACCATATCGCGGGAATAGGCTTTCCCGAAATTGCCCTTGGAGTCTACATAGGGGTGTAAGAGCGCCTCATAGCCGCGCGACATGCGCACCATGGTATCATAGATTGGCCGGTCGCCATGGGGGTTCAGCTTCATCGTCGCCCCGACGACGTTGGCCGACTTGGTGCGCGCGCCCTTTAAAAGGTTCATTCCATACATCGTGTAAAGCAGCTTGCGGTGGGAGGGCTTGAAGCCGTCGATCTCCGGGATGGCGCGCGAGACAATGACGCTCATTGCATAGGGCATATAATTTTTTTCGAGCGTTTCGGTGATCGGCTGATCGATCATAACGCCCGCATTTTCAATCACTGCGTTGCCGTTTTCGGGCCTTTTGGTTTGTTTCTCTTTCTTTGCTCTTGCCATGGCAGTCCTTTCTCCTGTGGGGTTTCCGCTCGGAACGGTAAAAACAATACGCCCGGCCTGCCGGGGGGCCGGCGGATTTAGCTGATATCGGCGGCGTCGAGGTAAAGCGCCCCGTTTTGGGCGATAAACTCCTTGCGCCCATCCAGGTTATCCCCTAAAAGCAATTCAAACATGGCGGCGGTCGCCGCCGCTTCGGCGGGCGTGACCTTGATGAGCCGCCGGGTGGCGGGGTTCATCGTGGTCAGCCACATCATATCCGGTTCGTTTTCGCCAAGCCCCTTGGAGCGCTGAATGGTGTATTTCGCTTTGCCGATTTCGGCCAGCGCCTGCGCCTTCTCCGCTTCGTTATAGGCAAAATACACCTTGTCCTTGGTGTTGATTTCATAGAGCGGGGATTCGGCGATATAGACAAAGCCCTTTTCGATGAGGGTGGGGGCCAGGGTATAGAGCATGGTTAAAATGAGGGTGCGGATCTGGAAGCCGTCCTCGTCGGCATCGGTGCAGATGATGACCTTGTTCCACCGCAGCCCGGAGAGATCGAAGCTCGACAGCTCGCGGTTGGCCTTGCCGGTCAGCTCCACCCCGCAGCCCAGCACCTTAAAAATGTCGGTGATGATCTCGTTCTTGAAGATTTTATCCACATTGGCCTTCAGGCAGTTTAGGATCTTGCCCCTCACCGGGATGATTGCCTGGAACTGCGCATCCCGCCCCAGCTTACAGGAGCCGAGCGCCGAATCGCCCTCCACGATATAGATCTCCCGCTCGCCCACATCGCGCGAACGGCAGTCCACAAACTTCTGTACCCGGTTGGAAAGATCGATGGAACCCGCCAGCTTCTTTTTCAGGTTGAGGCGGGTCTTTTCGGCGTTCTCCCGCGAGCGCTTGTTAACGAGCACCTGCTCGGCTATCTTCTGCGCGTCGTCCGGGTTTTCGATGAAATAGATCTGTAGGTTCTGCTTGAGGAACTCGGTCATCGATTCGGCGATGAAGCGGTTGGTAATCGCCTTTTTGGTCTGGTTCTCATAGGAGGTTTGGGTGGAGAAGGAGGAGGAAACGAGCGTTAAGCAGTCCTCCACATCGGTGAAGGATACCTTGCTCTCCCCTTTTAGATATTTCCCGTTTTGCTTGAGGTAGCCGTCCACCGCGCTGACGAAGGCCAGGCGCACCGCCTTTTCCGGGGAACCGCCATGCTCAAGGAAGCTGGAGTTGTGGTAATATTCGATTTGCGGATGCTGGTTGGAGAAGCAGAAGGCGACCGACAGCTTCACTTTATAGGGGGCCTTATCCTCCCGGTCGCGGCCCTGCCGCTGCGCTTCGAAATACTGCGCCGGCGTCAGCCGCTCCTCGCCGACCAGCTCGGCCACATAGTCTCGAATCCCGTTTTGATAGTAAAATTCAGTGGTTTCAAAGCCCTTTTCCGACTGGTTTTTAAACACGAAGGTAACGCCGGGGTTGACCACCGCTTGCCGCTTGATGATGCTGGCATAATATTCGGCGGGGATAGCGATGTCGGTGAAAACTTCGAGGTCCGGCTTCCAACGGATGCGGGATCCGGTCTTTTTGCGGGTAGAGGGCTCCTTGTGCAGCCCGCCGACATTTTCCCCCTTTTCAAAGCGCAGGGTATAGCGGAAGCCGCCGGTATGGATTTCCACCTCCATGTATTCCGAAGCATATTGGGTAGCGCAGGCGCCCAGGCCGTTGAGACCCAGCGAGAACTCATAGCTCCCGGCGCTCTGGTTGTCGTATTTTCCGCCGGCATAGAGCTCGCAGAAAACCAGCTCCCAGTTGTAGCGGCCTTCCTTTTCGTTGTAATCCACCGGGCAGCCGCGCCCAAAATCCTCCACCTCGATCGAGTAGTCGGCATAGCGGGTGATGAGAATGCGGTCTCCGTACCCTTCGCGCGCCTCGTCAATGGCGTTGGAGAGGATTTCGAACATCGAGTGCTCGCAGCCTTCGATCCCATCCGAACCGAAGATGACCGCCGGGCGTTTGCGTACCCGGTCGGCCCCCTTCAGCGCGGAAATGCTTTGATTGTCGTATGCGGTGTTCTTTGCCATGTATATGACCTTTCCTTTTTATGGTTATCCATCCATTCCAGGCTTGACCGGATGTTTTTATATCCAGCGGCCTCTCTGAAAGCCGGGCCAAGGACGCTACCTTTTATTAAACCTAATTTTCCTCTTTTTGTCAATGGGCGTTTTGGCCGGGAGTGAAGGCGTTCCTGCAAGAGTTTATGCTGCTCATGCGGCGGGAAAGTATGCAGGAAAAATGTGACGGTAAAAAAAAGAAGGGAAGCCGGAGCTGCCGCGCCGCGAAAGGTTCTTTGAACGGAAAGAGGAGTTGTAAAAAACGCGCTGCGTTTTTTACAACTCCTTAGAAACAGCGCTATTTCCGGTTTCTGCAAAGCGGAAGGGCGGTTCCCATGATTTTTTTTACGGATTGGCCGGGCATTTTGCAGGCTTTTCCGATGGTCCGTTAACCAGGGCGGGCTATTTCGCCAACGTCCGGAAGAGATCCTCAAAGAGCCGGTCGCGGCGGATGTGATAGACATAGCGGATAAAGTGCCGGGTATTGTCAAACGCATAGCGGTCGTCGTATTCCGGGATGGGGCTGTGCTCCAGCCTGTCCAGCATAAACTCCCCGTCCAACAGCCAGGCGACTGCCGTAACGTCCCAGATAGTCCTTGTCCAGCAGGGGCCGCCGCCATCCTCCAGCGCCTGGGAGGTGGTATAATCCACCAGATAATCGCACAGCGCATTTTTGCCGCGCAGCCAGTGCTCCAGCTCTGGGCCGCTGGTGGTGAAGGCGGAAACCACCCCTGCGCAGGGGAGCTGCACCAGAGCGACGCCGCAGCCGAAAACGATGCGGGCGGCGGCTACATCCTGAAGCAGATTAAACTCCTTATTATCCGGCCAATGGTAGGCGTTGCCTCCCAGCCAGACCAGAACGATCCTTTCCCGGATGGCGGGCTCGATCAGCAGGGCGGAGGCTACGTTGGTAATCGCGCCGATCGCCACCACATACAGAGGCCTGTCCGCGCTGTAACCCATCGCCAGCTTGGCCAGGTGCTCCGCAGCCGGGGAACGCACCGGTTCGGTCTCCGAGGGGAGGTAGCGGTCCGAACCCTTATAGACGAGGGGCTCTAAATCCCTGCGCCCCATCAGCGAGAGAATGTTTAAAATTTCCTGATAGCTTTTTTCCATCCCTTGCCGGACATTTTCCGCTCTTACGTTCAAAAAAGGCGCGGCATAGATTCCCTTGAGCTTTAATTTGTGGTCGGATTTGATGAGGTATGCCAGCGCATATTGATCGTCGATTTCGTTGTAAGTGTCGGTATCGATGACGACATCGACCGGCCCGGACGGTTTTTCCAGCCTTTTGAGCAGCGCGAGGTTATCAATGGACATATTTCCACCTCATTTTGTCAAAGATGATGTTTCCACTTCATCATAGCACCCCGTATGGGGCTTGTAAAGCAAAAGATTCGGGGCTGTAAAAAACGCATTGCGTTTTTTACAGCCCCTTTTTACCCAATGGGGAAGGTTCAGCCGGCCGCTTCCTCCTCTTCCAGCAAGCCCCTCAGCGGTTCGCTGGGCTCTTCGCTGTAAAAAAGGTTGAGCCGGTGGAGCGGGCGGGTCATTGCGACATAGAGCAGATGCATATCCATCCGCCGCTGCGGGCAGTAAAGGCTGCCGGAAACCTCCGGCAGCAAAACGCCGTCAAACTCCAGCCCTTTCGCGAGATAGGCGGGCAGAACGCAGAGCCCGCCGGAGTAATTGTCCAGCTCGCCGGTAATGAGCTCCGCCTGACTTTCCCATTTCTGCACGCCGGCAAAAATCTGTTCGCATTCGGAAACGGTCTTTCCCAGAATGGCAATCGAGACGAGCCCCTCCCGCCGGTATTCCTCCACCGTCTGTTTCAATAAGGAAGGGAGCCGCCCCTCCCCGGCCTTTTGCAGCCGGACGGGCTTCCCATGGCGGATAACGGGCGCGGCGGCGGAAAGCGCGAGGAAGCGGCTTACCCGGTTGGCGGCCTCCATGATTTCAATGGTCGTCCGGTAGCTTTTGCGCATTTCGCACAGCAGCGATCCGGGGAAGAGCGCCAGCACCTCCTCCCAGCCGGCGACGGCGCGGTATTGGTAGATCGACTGCATCAGATCCCCGACGATGGTGAAGGTGCTTGTACACAGCAGCCCGCGCAGCACGAGGTAGTGAAAAGCGCCCAGGTCCTGCGCCTCGTCTACGATGCAGTGTTTACAGGCTTGATAGCCGCCCGGGCCGCTGAGGCGCAGCCGGAGGTAGACCAGCGCGGGCAGATCCGCCGGGGAGACCTCCTTTTTGCGCAGGCGCGCCAGCGTTTCCTTCTTCAGCCGGGCGGTGCAGCCGCAGTCCATGCAATCGGCCTCACATCCTTGAAGAAACTGGCGGTAGAGGGTGAGAATCTTCACGCGCACCCGTTGGAAGAAGTTTTTGAGCGAGGACCGGCAGTCCTTCTCCAACTCCCCTTCAATATAGGCGCGATCGCGGTGCAGCTTCATGAGCGCATCGCCCTTCGCCCCGGCATAGAGCGCTTGAAAGTGCTCTGAAACGACGCCTTCCAGCCGGTTGCGGCTTTGGTGCAGCCGGGAGGCGAGCAGCAGGACGCACTTCTCTACACGGGCGGCGACCGAGGCTCCGGCGGAGGCGGCGTCCTCCCACGCCTGCCGGACCGTTCCGGCGCTCAACAGCTCGCAGCCCCGCAGGGAAAAGCCTTCCTTCGGACACACCGTTTGCTCGTAGCGCTCCAGGAAACGATCCAGCGCGTCGCGGTAGGCCAGCGAGGTCTTATAAGCGTTGAGAGCGCCGTCCTCCGTTCCTTCAAAGAAGCGCGCATCCTCCCCGGCAGTATCTAGGAGGGTAAAGGGCTCGGAGAGGAACTGCTGCGCCAGCCCTTCAAAGGTCGTCTGCGGCACGCTGTCCACATCCAGATCCGGCAGCACCGCCGAGATGTAGCGGATAAAGAAGGGGTTCGGCCCCAGCACGAGGAATTGCTTGGCGGAAACGGTGTCGCGGTGGTTATAAACCAAAAAGGCGATGCGGTGCAGCGCCACCGTTGTTTTCCCGCTTCCGGCGACTCCCTGGACCACCAGCGTCCGGCTGAGCTTTTCACGGATGATGCGGTTCTGCTCGGATTGGATGGAGGCGACGATGTTTTTCAGCCGCGTATCCGCTCCCGCGCTCAGGTAAGGCTGTAGAAGCTCGTCGTTGGATACGGTGTCCACATCGGTGTAGGAGAGGAGCTGTCCGCCGGCGATCTCAAACTGGCGCTTGAGGCTGAGCCGCCCCTGTTCGATGCCGCCGGGGGCCTCATAGGAAACTTCGCCGACCGAGCTGTCATAGTAAAGGGTGGAGATGGGCGCGCGCCAGTCCACGGTGACAATGTTATTCTCGTCGTCCGAAATGCCGACCTTGCCGATGTAGCAGCGTTCCTCCTGCCGGCTGCCCCTGGCGGTAAAGTCAATCCGGGCAAAATAGGGGCGGTCCTGCCCGCGGTTCAGGCGCGCAATGCGGTTGTGCGTTTGCAGCATGAGCTCCCCAAGAAGGTCGGGATTCTGCGCGTGCATCCGGGGAAGAGCTGAAAAAAGCTCTTCGGCGGCTTCGGCCAACCGGCGGTAGGTGGCGATGGTGGCGGCAAGCTGCCGCCGCTCTTCTTCCAAAATGCTCATCGTTTAGAACCCTCCCTTGTTCTGAAAAACCTGTTTTTCATGGTTTATCTTTGTTCAAAAATGCGGAAAAGGGCATTTATGATACCATAAACCGGAAAAAAATGCAAGGGGATTCTTTAAATGCGCAATTCCTAATTTGTAATGCGCAATTGGAAGAGAATTGGTAAAACAGCGGCGGAAAGCAGGACTTGTCCCGTCCGTTACAAAAACGCAAAAAACCTCCCATGATTGCGCGTTCCGGCCCTTCACAGCGTCAGCAGAAATTCCTCCAGCCACAGGGTGGCGGCGCCGAGCGCGGCGGCCTCCCGTTTGTATACGCAGGCCCGGATATAATCCGCTTCCGGCTCAAAGGTGTTGCGCAGGGCGGCGCGCCGGCGCAGCGCGGGCAGTGCGTCCCCGATAAAGCGGCCGACGTAACCGCCGAGGATAACGTCGCAGTCCAACAGCATCCGCAGGTTGTTGAGCGCTACGGCCAGATGATCCAAATAGAGCTCCCACACCGCGCCGAGCGCGGCGTCCCCTGCATGCAGCCGCCGGAAAAACTCCGGCAGGCTGCCGCCGGTGTGCGCATGGAGCAGCCCTGCGCGGCAATAGGCGTCCATGCAGCCCGTTTTGCCGCAGTAGCAGGGCCGTCCGCCGGGAAACAGGGTGGTGTGTCCCACCTCCCCCATGCGCAGGTTGCGACCGGGCCGCAGCCGCCGGTCGATGAGAATCGCGCTGCCCACGCTGTCGCTCAGCGAGAGATAGACGACATCCCGCAGCGACGCATCCGCCCGCACCTCGGCGATACAGCCTGCGTTGGCGTCGTTCAGCATGCGGCAGGGCGCGCCGGCCGCTTCCTCGATTTCCTGTGCGCACATGTCCTGAACGGACAGCGCATGCGAATACAACACCATATCCCCTTCCGCGCTGACAATACCGGGGATGGACACCCCGACGCCCAAGAGCGCGGCGGCCGGGAGATCTGCACAGAGCGCAGCGATATGGCCAGCCAGCGCCTGAAAGTAGGCGGGCGTGCGGGAGAAGGGGAGGGCGTGGACCGCGGTGCGCACCGCCTGTCCGGTAAGATCCGCCGCCACAAGGGTAACGCGGCGCGGGGTGATGTCCGCGCCGACGGAATAGCGCGCCTCCGGACAGGCTTTCCATGCGCGGGGCTTGCGCCCGCCGGTGGAATGAAATTCGCCCGACGCGCGCACCAGGCCCTCCTCCTCCAGCCGGCGCAGCCAGCCGGCGGCCGTGGGCGTGCTTACCTGGAGCGCATTCGCCAGCTCCTGGGTGGAAAAACAGCCCTTCTCCAAGATCCAGGCCGCAGCCTGCACGCTCCGGCTGCGCTGAACGCCAAAAAGATTTACCGCTTCCAACCGGCTCTCCTCCTTCCGCCTCTGCGCTTCGGGTTCCCGCTTGTTCTGCTTTCACTGTATCATAAACCACGGGGTTTGTAAAATGATTTTATAAACTTCTGCGGCTCCTGCCGTTCAAGCGGCCGCCGGGCAGACCGCCAAAAAACAGAGCCAATTGTTGTTCACTTCTCCAAACTTCTCTCCAATGGCTTGACAACGCCCCCAAAAAGCCGCATTCTTATAACAGATACTTTTTAAACTGAATTTAAAAAGTGCTCCGCCGGAAGGAATACCGGCAAATGCGCGGGGCGCGATTGAGGGAATTGGAAAGGATGAACGAGATGGATACCATGTTGCAGCAGGTGATGACCGAGCCGGGGAAGATTGAATTTCGGGAGATTGCGGTCCCTGCGCCGCAGGTGGGCGAGGTGTTGGTGAAGGTGATGAAAATTGGCGTGTGCGGATCGGATATCCACGTCTACCACGGTAAGCACCCGTTTACCCAGTATCCGGTAACGCAGGGGCATGAGGTGTCCGGCAAGGTTGCGGCGCTGGGCGAAGGCGTGACCGGCTTTAGCGTAGGGCAGAAGGTGACCATTGAACCGCAGGTATATTGCGGCCGGTGCTACCCCTGCACGCACGGCAAATACAATTTGTGCGAGGAGCTGAAGGTGATGGGCTTTCAGACGGTGGGGACGGCCAGCGAATACGTTGCGGTGGACGCTTCGAAGGTGACAGCGCTGCCGGAAACGATGAGCTTTGACGAGGGCGCGATGATCGAACCGCTGGCGGTGACGGTACACGCGGTGAAGCGCGCAGGCGATGTGCGCGGGCAGAAAATCGCGGTGCTGGGCGCGGGGCCCATCGGCATTCTGCTGGCGCAGAGCGCAAAGGCGCTGGGGGCTGCGCAGGTGCTCGTTACCGACATCAGCACACCGCGCCTGGAGCTCGCCAAGCTCTGCGGCGCAGATTTTGCCGTCAACACCAAGGAGCGGGATTTTGGAGAGGCTTTGACCGCCTGCTTCGGGCCGGATAAGGCCGATGTGATCTATGACTGCGCGGGCAACGATATCACGATGGGGCAGGCCATAAAGCATGCGCGCAAGGGCAGCACGATCATTCTGGTCGCGGTCTATGCGGGTATGGCAACGGTGGATCTGGCGGTGCTGAACGATCATGAGCTGGATTTGAACACCAGCATGATGTACCGCCATGAGGACTATCTGGAGGCCATCCGTCTGGTGGAGGAGGGGAAGATCCGGCTGCGCCCGCTGATGAGCCGCCATTTCGCCTTCCGGGATTATCTCGCGGCCTATGCGTACATCGACGCCAACCGCGAGACGACGATGAAGGTCCTCATCGATGTGGATGGGAGCGAGGCATAAGCGCCCGTTCGGCCCCAAGAGAGAAAAAGTGGAATACAGCCCGACGCCATAGGAGGAACCGATATGTTTGACGTTGTAGCTTTGGGCGAAAGCCTGATTGATTTTACCCCAAACGGAACGAACGAGCAGGGAATGCAGCTTTTCGCCTGCAATCCCGGCGGAGCGCCCGCGAACGTTTTGGCGATGAACGCAAAATTGGGAGGAAGGACGGCGTTCATCGGCATGGTGGGCGACGACGCCTTCGGCGCTTTTTTACAAAAGACGATGGAAGAGGCGGGCATCGATGTGCAGGGGCTGCGTAAGACGCGGGATTACCCCACAACGCTGGCCTTCGTGCAGCTAACGCCTGAGGGGGACAGGAGCTTCAGCTTTTACCGCAAGCCGGGTGCGGACGTAATGCTCACGGCGGCGGAGGTGGATCCGGCGCTGCTGCAAAACTGCCGGGTTTTCCATTTCGGCTCGGTGTCTCTGACGGATGAGCCCTCCCGCACGGCCACGCTGGAGGCGGCGCGCGCCGCCAAAAGGGCGGGCGCGCTGATTAGCTACGATCCCAACTACCGTCCGCTTTTGTGGGACAGCCCTGCCCACGCGAAGGAGGAGCTGTCGGCGGCGCTGCCGCTGGCGGATCTCATCAAGGTATCGGAGGAAGAGATGGTCCTGCTGACGGGCGAAACGCAGCTGGAGGCGGGCGCGGCGGCGCTGTCGGCGCACGGCGCGGCGCTGGTTTTGGTGACGCTGGGGCCGAAGGGGGCCTATTACCGCGCCCAAACCGGCAGCGGGCTTTTGCCTGCCTTTGACGTGGACACCGTTGACACCACCGGCGCGGGCGACGCTTTTTTGGGGGCGCTGCTCTTCTGCCTTTCCGGCAAAACGCGGGCGGAAATCGAAGCGGTTTCCCAGGCGGATTGGCAGCGCATCGTTGCCTTCGCCAATGCGGCGGGCAGCCTGACAACGGCGGCGAAGGGCGCGATTCCCGCGATGCCCACGCACGAGCAGATCGACGCCTGCTTGCTGTAAAAACCGGCGCTTCTGTCCGGAAGCATCCGGCAAGAAAGGATAAAATCCCCCGCCCGGCAAAACTGGAGTGCCCCAACTTGTGCTGTCCGCACAAGTTGGGGCACTCCAAACAGCCGGACGGGGGATTTTTATGGAGAGAAGCGGTCAATATTCGTTGATGCGGTTCATAGACAGATCCATATTTTTCAGAATGGCGCTGTCAAAATTCTTCTGTATGAGCTGTGCCCGGAGGGCGGCGTAAGCAGGGTCGTCCCACAGGTTGCAAAATTCTTCCGGATCGGTCTGGTGATCATACAGCTCGCCGAAATCTTTCCCATGATAGTTGACAATCTTATACCGTCCGTCGTAGTACATCGTGGCATAGATATCCTCATGCGAGCCCTTGAGACAGTGGTAGAACTCCGAATATACGGCGTCCTTATGAAAATGGGGATCGGCCTGGCCGGTCAGGATGGGCGCGAAACTTTTCCCCTGCATAAACGGGGGAACCTCCAGCCCTGCCAGCTCCAGCAGGGTGGGGGCGATGTCTGCCAGCTCTACCAGGGCGTTGCTGCGCAGGCCCTGTAGGATACGCGAGGGGCAGGAGAGGATCAGCGGCACATGCACCAGCGCCTCATAAAAATAAGCGCCCTTCCAGTATAGGCCGTGATCGCCGTTCAGCTCGCCGTGGTCGCTCATGAAGATAACCAAGGTGTTCTCCCGCTCTCCTGTGTCCTCCAGATACTGCATCAGGCGGCCGAACTGATCGTCTATCAGCTCGATTTCCGCATAGTAATCCCGGAAGCGCTCGCGCTTGTCCTCGTCGCTCAGGGTGGGGAAGGGCTCGGCCTGTCCGTCCTGGCCGCCCTGATAGAAATCCTTCTGCTGGTGGGGCGGCTTGTTGTCCAGCTCGCCCTCCCGCCACAGCGGCAGCGGCATATCCTCAATGCGCAGCCGGTCCTTGTATGCCTGCGGGGGGTCCAACGGCGGATGCGGGTCATAAGGGTTCAGGCTGATGAGCCAGGGGCGTCCGTTCCCGCGGTTTTGTTCGATGAACTCAATGGCCTTTTCCACACACCAGGCGGTTTGGTGATAGGGCGCGGGCACCCCCACCGTCTTGCCGGTGAAATTGGGATTGGGCGTGGGCGGCCAGGTGGCCATGCTGGTATACTTGCCGCCATAGATGTCCGACCATTTCAGCCCTTTTTCCTTCAGCCAGTTCTGATAGTCGTTTTCACCGCCGGGCCAATCGTCGTTGGGGTGCTCGCTCCACTGCATGTAGGTGTAGCCGTCGTCGGTGCGTTTTTCCATGCGGCCCTGCGCTGAGGTGAGGTGCAGCTTCCCCGACAGCCCGCAGGTGTAGCCGGCTTCCGCCAACAGCTTGGTCACGAGCGTTTCATCCTTGGAATAGTTGTCGTTGCCGTTGAAAAACGCCTTGGTCGTGCGGGGATAGCGCCCTGTCAGAAAGCAGGAACGGCTGGGCGTGCAGATGGGCGCTTGGGTATAGGCGCGCGTGAAAGCGACGCCCTCGGCTACCAGCCGGTCGATGTTGGGCGTGCGCAGATAGGGATTTCCCAGGCTATGGATGGTATCCCAGCGCTGCTGATCGGTGCAGAACCAAACGATGTTTAACGGCTTGCCCAGGTTTTTCTGCTCCATGTCAGTTCTCCCGGCCGCGCGCCTGCGCCTGCTCGAAGATGGCGCGCAGCGTCTTGCCGGCCTCAAAGACCAGGCGCACGCCGGCATCCCGGAACGGCCCTTTGGGCAGGAACTTGGCCACCTTGCCGGTTTCGAGGTTCAGGGCGCCGCTGTATCCGATTTCGGCGAGTGCCTCCATCGTCGCCTGCCAATCGATTTCGCCCATGAAGGGGGCTAAGTGTTCGTCGCGGATGCCGCGGTGGTTGTCGTTGAGGTGCAGCACGCGCAGGCGGCTGCCGACCGCCCGGAGCGCGCGGGCCTGATCAAAGTGGTTCTGGTTGGCGTGGCCGGTGTCCCAACAGATGCCGACCATCGGGTCGCGGTAGCTGTCCACCAGCTCGATCAGCTGATCGTAGTGCTGGCAGTAGCGGGTGGACATGGTGCGGTCCATCGGGGGATTGAGGTTTTCCATCGCGGTCCCTACGCCCTGCTTTATCCCCAGCTCTACGAATTTGTCGTAGTAGGCGTGGTTCGCTTCGAGGCACGCCTTGGATTCGTGGTTATATTCGGGGTAGGTGCGCGGATGCACGACGCCCCAGCGGATCCCCAGCATCCCCGCGGCGATGTAGGCGCGCCGCATGCACTCGTCGAAGTATTCCGGGAAACCCTCCCGGCGGAAACGCGGCAGATGGGTGGGATAAAACGGCAGATGGCATTGGAACAGATTCATTCCCAGCTTCGCGGCCGTTTCTCCCAGCTTATCCACCTTCTGCTGCCAGTCGTCCCCGCGCAGGATATAGCTCTCGTGCTCCAGCGAGGCCAGCCCGACATCCGCCGCGCGGAAGCCGATGTCGTATAACTTTTGAAGCGCGGCGTTTTCATCCATGCTTTCCGGCGCGCTCTTTCCTTCTACATAGATCCCGGTTACGGTTGAAATGTCCATCTGAGAAACCCCTCTCCTGTCAACTTGAATTTTTCCTATAAGGCCGGTGCGCCGCCCTATTTCATAGCCGCCTTGGAATATCCGGTCATCATGTGCTTTTGATTGGCGAAGAAGAGAATGATGACCGGGAGAATCGAGAGCAGCAGGCCGGCAAAGATCACGTTGTAGTGCATATACATCGAGGTATCGCTCCAGGATTCCTTCAGCCGCACCAGGCCCACCGTCAGCAGGCGCGAGCGATCGCTCTGGCAGAGGATCTTGGGCCAGAAATAGCTGTTCCAGCCGTTGATAAACGAGACCAGCGTCACCGTCACCACCGAGGAACGGCACATGGGCAGGAGGATATGCCACAGCGTCCCCAGAATGCCCAGCCCGTCCACGCGGCCTGCATCCAGATAGCTCTGATCGACCGAACGGAAATTCTGCCGCATCATAAAGATGAAGTAGGCCGACACGGTGCCCGGCAGGATGAGCCCGGCATAGGTATCCACCCAGCCCAGATCCGCAATGATGCAATAGAGCGGCAGGAAGGTGACCTGGTGCGGGATCATCATCGCGCCGAGCACCACGAGGAACCAGATGTCCCGGCCCTTGAATTGCCCGCGTGCAAACGCATAGGCCGCCGGCAGGCCCACCGCTACCTGAATCACGACGTGACAAGCCGTTACAAAGATGGTATTCCAAAAGTAGCGCAGCAAGGGGATGCGCTCAAACACCTGCGGGAAGTTTTCCCAGTGGAAGTTCGCCGGCCACAGCGTGGGATAAAGGACCAGCATCTCCTCATTGCCTTTAAGCGCCGTTACAAAGATCCAATAGACCGGAAAGGCAATGATAACCGTAATGGCAACCGCCGCAATCGTCTGAATGACCGCGGCCGGCTTCAGGCGCTTTTTGATTTGCAGAGTGGCGCTGTTCATTCGCTTCGCCTCCATTCGCGATTCTTTGTTATGCGTCATAGTTTACCGAGCGATCGGTCCATTTTACCGTCAGCCGCGTAAAGACCAGCAGAACGATGAAAAACAAAATGGAAACCACTGCGGCGCGGTCGATCCGGTAGTCCTTGAACGCTAACTGATAAATGTTGTTGACAATGACGTCGGTTGCGCCGGACGGCCCGCCGCCTGTCAGCACGTCGACCGACTGGAACACCTTCATGGAGCCGATGAACTGCGTCACCATCAGAAACACGGTCGTCGGCGCCAGCAGCGGCAGCGTGATGCGGAAGAAGCAGGCCGTCCTTCCCGCGCCGTCGATCATGGCGGCTTCATAATATTCCTTCGAGATGCCCCGCATGGCGGAGAGGTAGATCATCATGTCATAGCCGACGCCGTGCCAGGAGGTCACCAGAATCAGCGTTACCATGGCCAGCGTTTTATTCGAGAGCCACCCGATGTTTTCACCGCCCAATTGCCGGACAATGAAGTTGACATAGCCGTATTCGGTGTTAAAGAGCCAAAGGAAAACGATTGCGGCGGAGGATGCGGCAATGTATTTCGGCATAAACACCAGCGCGCGCAAAATGGAAAAGGTCCGCGTCATGCGGTTGAAGAGCAGGGCCAGCAGGAGACCGCCTGCAATGAGCAGCAGCATATGGCCGATGGTATAGACAAAGGTGACGCCAAACGCGTTCAGCACGCGCCCACCGCCCAGAAGATCCTTCCACAGCCACGCCCAGTTTTTCAGCCCGACATATTTGTAATCCGCATTCAGCAAGTTCCAGTTGGTAAAGCTGATTCGGAACAGATCGGCCAGCGGATAATAGTTCGTGATGATTAGCAGGGTAATCGCCGGCAGGATGCAGAGAAATTCATACCGTTTTTCCCTGTCGTTTTTACCGTTCCTTCTTTTGAGCGGCTTCACGGCCGAGCGGTTTTTAAGCTCTTGCGGCAACGAGCTCACCTCCATGGTTTTCTTTCAGGGTTGATGGATAAAAGGCGGCCGCCGGGGCCGGCGGCCGTCTTATCCGGGGCGAGAGAACCGGCTGTCAGTTTCCGGCTAGAATGTCGTCCGTCTCCGCTTTCATCTTATCCCAGGTAGAATCAAAGTCCGCGTTGTTGGTGATGATCTCTACCATATAGTTGCAGATAACCTTCATTGCAGAGTCAAAATAGGGGGTGCTGTTTTTGGGAACCACCCGATCCATCTGCGGCAGCAGATCGCGGTAGGGAGGCCATTTGTCAAAGATAGCGCCGATGACTTCCTCATCTTCCGCCAGCGATTTGCGCAGCGGATAGTTGCCGCTGGCGATGATCCATTCCTTCGCCTTCTCCTGGCTGAGCAGATAGGACATGAACTGCCAGGCGGCGTTTTTCATATTCTGGTCGTTGACGGCGGGAATGAACATTGTTGCGCCGGCGGTTGTGCAGTAGCCGGTTTCGATCTTATAGGGCATGGTTGCGGTCATCTTGATCTTAGCGCCTTCCAGCAGTTCGGGAATGATGGTGCTCGTGCCCTGGAAGGAACCGAGCTCGCCGTTCATAAACGCGTTGTTCATCGTCGAGCCGGTTTCCTTACCGGACAGGGCCTGCATATAGCCGGCGTCGCACATCTCTTTAAATTCCTTCACCCAATTTTTCAAACGATCGTCGTCCAGGCCGGAGACGCCGTCGCTGCCCAAGGGATCTGCGCCCGTGTTCATCAGCACAAAGTTTAGCTGGTTCGCAACGTCGATTTGCAGCGCGTAGCCCGGCTTGCCGGTGGCCTCATAAACGGTCTTTGACCAGGTTTTCATGTCCTCCCAGGTCTCCGGAATCGTAAGGCCCAGCTCGTCCGCCATATCCTGGTTGAAATACATAGCGGAAAAGGTCGGCGCGATCGGCAGGGCATACAGCTCGCCCTCAACGTAGAGCGGGGAAATGAAGCCGTCCACGATGTCCTCTACGTCGAACCCGGAGGCTTGGATATAGGGATCCAGCGATTCGGCCACGCCGTTTATCGCATAAACAGGAATTTGCGGGTAGTTGATGACGCACAGCCCAGGCAGGCCGGTCTTTGCCATCTGCGCGGCCATGAACTGCTCTTCAATCGCTGCATAGCTGCCCATGTAGCTGGCTTCGACCGTAACCATATCCTGTGAAGCGTTGAAGTCCTCCGCGATTTTGGCCATGGCGGCCGCTTTCGTCTCATTGGCGAGGCTGTGCCAGAACTGAATAGTGATAGGCTCCGTCACTTCATAGGCGGAGGCGTCTGCCGCCTCGGAAGCGCTGTCCGCCGGGGCGGCAGAGGAAGCCGGAGCGGAGCTGGCCGGCGCGGCCTGGCTGGAGGAGGACGTGCTGGAGGATGAGCCGGAGCACGCTGCCAACGAGAAGGGGATAGCGGCGGCGAGTAACAACGCCAGAAGTTTCTTTGTCATGGAATTCCATCCTTTCTATGGGCCCTTTCCGTCAGCCGGCCGATCGGGACGTCCCCCGTCCGACGGATCCGGCGATGGATTTCGAACCCCTTGCTTGCATTACGGTCAATAGGCGGCGCTAAAAGCCTGCAAACGGGACAGGCATAACTGTCTTTTGAACGCGCTCACCTCCTCATGCGGTTTCTCAGCGCTGGTTTACAGCGCTTCTTCCCAGTATTGGTGCAGGAAGTCTGCAATGCCGTCCTCGGTGTTAGGGCCGGTTTGATAGGCCGCCGCTTCGCGAACCGCGGGCTTTGCGTTGCCCATTGCAACGCCCCAGCCGACTGCGCTCAGCATGGGGATATCGTTGTGCCCATCCCCAAACGCCGCCACCTGCGAGGGAGAGACGTTCAAATGCGCGCAGAGCCCTTGCAGGGCCTTCCCTTTGTTGCAGCCCCGGTTGGTAGCCTCCAGATTCATCCCGTCGGAGGAAATCTCGAACAGATCCAGCGCGCGCAGCCTTTCCACTACCTGCGGGCAGGATTCCAGATTTTTTCCCGGCAGGTTGATTTTGGCCGCCTGCGGCCGCTCGGTGCGGATATATTGCTCCAGCGAATCCACGACAATCCCCCGTCCCGCCCGCAGATAGGGCAGGTGATGAACCGGGATCTGGCGGCGGTACCGCTCCAAATCCTCATAGACGCGCCGCTCCAGAACAATATCCCCGCCGACAAAGAGCTGAGGGACCACGTCATATTCCCGCAGGATCTCCCAAGCCTTCTCCAGATGCTGCCAGGGTATGGTATCCGCCCAAAGGATTGCGCCTGTCTGCCGGTCCTTGACGATGCCGCCGTTGCAGGTGATGAGATAACGCACGGGCGGGAGCGCGTCCAGCGTGACGATACCTTCGCACCGGCCGGTAACGGGAACAATCTGCGCGCCGCGCGCCGCGCAGGCAGCCAGTGCGCTGTAGGTGCGCGGCGTCACCGTCTTGTGATCCGAGGTGAAAACGGTGCCGTCCATATCCAGGGCAATGATGGGGGGGACCGCCGTCTTAACTGCCGCCATAGCCGTTCACTTCTTTCTTTATCGAATGACGCAGGCAACTGAAAAACGCTGAACCGGAATGCAGCCGTTTTTACAGATCCTTCAAATCCAGGCGTTCCAGATGATCCAGCGGCGCCTGCTGGCGGCGGATCTCCCCGGCCATGGCCTTCTTTAGTCTTTCCACCACTTCGGGGCGTTCTTCTACGAGGTTGCGCGCCTGTGTATAGTCTTCCTGCAAATCGAAGAGATAGTCCTCTTTGTCCCAAGGGAGGAAACGGTTATAGTCCAGCTCGTAGCCCGGCCGGTTCTGGATCATCTGGGCAGGGATGCGGTAGATGGGATAGTCCGTCCACGGCAGGAAACGTCCCGTTTCGATGCTGCCGATATCCTTGACATGGGCGCGGTTGAAATAGATCTTATTGTCGATGGGGACGGCGGTATACATATACAGCGGCGTGTTGTCGCCGCGCGCCGCGCGCAGATAGGTATAGCGCCCGTCGGTGATGTTGATTGCTTTGCCGAAATACCCATAAAGCGCGCATTCCCGCCCCTTGCCGGTTTTCTCGATCAGCGGGATCAGCGATTCGCCATGGATCGGATGAGCTTCTTTGGGGCGCTCCAGCCCGTGCAGCTCCATAATGGTAGGCAGCAGATCGATGTTCTGCGTCAGCGCCGAAACGCGTTCGCCCGCGTGCGCGTCGCCCGGAAGGTGGACAAGCAGAGGAATGTGGAATACTTCGTTGTAAGCGGGCATGTAATTTTTGGCCATGAAATTGTGCTCGCCCAGCATATACCCGTGATCGGTGGTGTAGAGGAAAGCGGTGTCGTCCCACATGTGATAGGCGTCCATCACATCCAGCACCCCGCCTAAATGCTCGTCGGTCATCAGCAGCAAGGCCAGATACCGCTTGCGGATGTGGCGCAGGCGTTCCTCGTCTCCGTCTGTCTGGGCATAATTCGGCCAGAGATAAAGCGTGCCGGTGTAGTCGTCTCCCACCCGGTCCAGATATTTTTGCGGGACCTCGAAGGGCTCATGAGGATCGAACGGCTCCACCCAAAGCAGGAAATTATCGCGGTCGCGGTTCTCCCGCAGCCAGCGCGCCGCCTTATCAATGGTAATAGCGCTGGGATAATTTTCTTCATTGCGGTAGAACAGCTCCCGGTTCCTAGCATATTGCGGATGCCATTTTCCAACGTGCTCCGGCTCATAATTCCCTGAGGGGAAGAGACAGGGATCCCATTCCTGCCCGCGCACAAGCTCCCACTGGTCAAACATCTGGCAGTAGTTCTCCCCGCCGATTTCCAGGTAGTGGTAGTGATCGGTGATCATGTGGCTGCTGACGCCCTGATCCCGCAGCAGCTGCGGTAGGGTATCGTCAAAAGGCTCAATCGGGCCCCAGCCACGCTCCAAAAAGTTTAAACGGCCGGTCATGATGTCCCTTCTTGCCGGCATGCAGGGGGCGGAGGCGGTCCAGTGGTTTTCAAATACCACACTGTGCTGGCGCAGCCGCTCCAAATTGGGCAGGTACAGACCCGATTCTGCATATATCTGTAGCATCCGCCGGTTTACCGAGTCTGATAAAAACAGGATCGTTCTCATGGTTAAGCCTCTCTTTACCGTTTTGAATACGTATTCATTACATTCATCATAATCCCTTCCCGGCTTTCTGTCAAGAGATTCTGCACGATTTTTCTTTTTCTTCCAATGTTAATCTAAATATTTAGTATATTATTTCTAAACATGTCTCGTATATGCCCAATAATGCCGGAAAACCTTTGGGACTGCAAGTATTTTAAAAAGGGATGCTGCAAAACGCTTCACATTGCAGCATCCCTTTTGGGGTTATGGGTTATAGGGTGGTCTCCCGCAGCATGAGGCGCGGCTCGATCCACTCCTGCACCTGTTTTTCTTCTCCGTTGATCCGGTCAATCAGCAGCTTGCAGCTTCGGGGCACCATCTCCTCAACGGCAACGTGCATCGTGCTGAGGGTGGGATGTATCTGCCGGGCCAGAGGGATATCGTCCATCCCGATGATCTGGACCTGTCCGGGAATGTCATAGCCAAGGTTGCGGCAAGCCTGTACGATGCCAATTCCCAATACGTCGCCGTAGGCGCATACCGCCGTTTTTTTTCCATCGAAGCGATCGCGATGGTTCATCACGCAGTCGTAAGCGGCGTCGATGCTCAGGTCGCAGTATAGGACGTCCTCCTCGCGCAGCGTGCTGCCCTGTTCCCTGAGCCCGGCCCGGTAGCCGCGCAGCCGGTTTTCGGCGTCCTCGCGATCGCCGCGCACCGTAACGAACAGCTTTTGATAGTCGGAAAACTGTCCTAAATACCGTCCGGCGCTGCGTCCTCCGGCTTCATTGTTGGAAAACAGATAGTTGGAATTGGGCCAGATCTTTGCGCCGGCGCTCATTAAAAATACGCAGGGGACCCGGTATTCCTCGATCAAGCGCATCTCCGCGTCGGAGAGTTCCATGCGCATGACCAAAAAGCCGTCCACCTTCCGGGTGCGCAGGATCCGCTCAAAGCTGGAGAAATTTTCTGATTCCGCCTGATAATAGACGACCATGATATCATAATCATAGCCGTGCATCTCTTTCTGGATGCAGTCGTACAGATAGGCCAGCATCATGTTGGCGCTCATGCCGACAAAGTGCGCGGGAAAGAGGATGCCGATGGTTCCGGTGCGCTGGGTGCGCAGGCTTTTGGCGTGGCTGTTGAGCACGAAGCCGAACTCCCTGGCCTTCTGGTGGATATACCGGCGTTTTTCCTCCGGCACCAAATCGCTGTTGTTCATCGCTCTGGATACGGTAGATTGGGAAACGCCGATCAGCTTTGCAAAGTCTCTGGATGTCACGCTACGCACTCCTCTTCTCCGCCGATGCGGAGACGGCCCGCGCGGCTTCTTGTGAACATCTTAACAGGAATAGCGCCCTTTTGCAAGGGCTCTCTTGGCCGGACGCTATATTTCCGGCGGCATAAGCGTTCAAGCGCCGCCGGAAAGGAGGGCCGTTTTATCCTTGAGATTGCAGGTTGTTTGACCGGCCGCCTTGACTCCGCCGAGAATTGTGATATGATAAAATAGGAATGAATTTGGTTTTGTATTGGTAAAGAGAGGCGCCGCACATGCAGTTGCTGAAAAGGATGTTTAAAGAATGGATCCTTCCCTTTGGGCTAGAAATCATTGCCGTTCTTATTCTGATTAAATTCGTGTTTTTTTTGGTTATCGTCCCCACCGGTTCGATGAAACCGGCTATTGACGAGCAAAGCTGTCTGTTTGTGACCCACCTTTATGCCCCGGAGAAAACGGTGAAGCGGGGGGATATCCTGGTCTTTTGGAGCGACGAGCTGGGGGAAAAGCTCATCAAGCGCGCCGTCGGCCTGCCAGGGGATAAGGTTGTGATCGATGAAGAGGGGCAGATGTACGTTAACGGCGAATATGTCCGGGAGGATTATGTAGAGTTTCCCTCCGATCGCAGCGGAGAATGGCAGGTGCCGGAGGGAACGTTCCTCTTTATGGGCGATAACCGCAGCGGATCGAACGACGCCCGCTATTGGGAGGAACCCTATATCCCCAGCAGTCAGGTTTCCGGAAAAGCCTGGTTTGTCCTTTGGCCCCCGCGCTGCTTCGGTTTTTTATATTAATCTGTGCAGAAGAAGTTTTTAGGATGGATATGCAAGGAGGAAATGGATGATGAGAATCGGTGTAACGAGCATTGAACATGCGGCGGCGGCCGCAAAAATGGGGTTTGACTATCTGGAGGTCAACGCCTCCAACCTGTCCAAGCTCTCGGAGGAGGAGTTTGAGAAAACCCTTATCTGCATTCAGGAATCCGGGCTTCCCGCTGAAACCTGCAATGTCCTGTTCCATGATATCCAGCTGCTTTCCGACGAGGGGAGAGGCCGCCTGGAGAGCTACCTGCACGATATCTTCCAGCGCCTCAAGCGCGTGGGCGTTCAGCTGGCGGTTTTCGGCAGCGGCGGAGCGCGCAACCGGCCGAAGGAGCTTCCGTTTGCCGAGGGCTGGCGGCGGCTGTGCGAGGTAACGCGCGTGATCGGATCGGTGGCGGGGGAATACGGCATGTCAGTTGCGGTCGAACCGCTGCGCCGCGCGGAGACCAATATGATTAATACGGTGATCGAGGGCGCTTCCCTTGCTTCCGCCGTCAACCTCCCCAATGTCTGGACGCTGGCGGACAGCTACCATATGTTCATGGATGCCGAGCCGCTGGAGGATATCCGCATCGTCGGCCGTCTGAACCATGTGCATACGGCGCTGCGGGATGGGCGCTGCTACCCCACCTATGCGGATGGGCAGCTGCGCCTGTTTATGAACGAGCTGCACGAGATCGGTTACGATGGGCGGATCACCATTGAAGCAGGAACCAAGCATTTTGAACACGACGCGCCACTCGCCCTTTCTACCCTTCGCTCCCTTTAATACCGGCTTTGGGTCCGGATAGGGACGGCTCTGCGGCCTCCCCTTCAAGACCGGCGCTTCGGCAGACAGAAAAAACCCTGCCGCCGCCTGGAAACAGGCGGCGGCAGGGTTCCTTTGCGTTTTAGCGCTTAACGGGAAAACTTAGTTCTGAGCGCCGTTTTCAAGGGCAGCGGCGATACAGGAGGCGTCGCAGAAGCCTGCCGCATGGTTGTTCCCGCAATAGAGCGTGTTCTCGTGGGTGTGGCGGCCGGTCAGCGAGCAATCTTCCAGCGGGCATAGGGCGCAGCAGGCGCCTGCGCAGACCCCGCCCTCGTGCGGATAACCGCAGTAAAGGCCGGCATCGTGTGCGTGGCGTCCTCCCTGGTGGCAGTCCTCAAAGGGACAAACCGAGATTCCGGCCGGAGCGCTTTGCGCGGTCCCGCTGCGATGGCAGCCGCCGTGCCGGCCGTGTCCGCCATGCGCGGAAACGGGGAGGACCAGTAGGGTGGCGGCCAGGACACAGGCGAGGCCAAGCCGGAGGGCTTTTTTCCTATTCATCCTTCTCACCTCCTTTCATATCGGTTACCACCGGTGCATGTTCCGTTCATGCTTTTTGCGGTAGACCTCTTCAAGCTCTTCGGGAGAAATTGAATAGCAGAGCATGAGATCGTTAAAATACATCATTACGTCGCAGAGCTCTTCGATGAAATGGGCGCGGGTTTCCGCATCCTCCAGGATAGCGGTATCCCCCTGCTTTTTGAGGATGTCCGCTACCTCTCCGGCCTCGCACAGCATCCAGAGCAGAGTGTCCCTGCCCATTTTGGGCGAAAGATCGCCCCAACGCTCCTTATATTTCTCCCGGAGCTCCTTCTGGATGGCCTGCATCTCTTGGAATCCGAAACGGCTCATACCGGCCTCTCCTCCTTCCGGATCCATTAAAGTCCGTTGGGGTTGTTTTTGATAAAGTTCCAGCCGTCGCGGCACATGTCGTCCAAATTCCGTTTGGCTTCCCAGCCGAAGAGCCGCCTGGCCTTGGAGCTGTCGGCGTAGCAGGAGGCGATGTCGCCCGCCCGGCGCGGTTTGATTTCATAGGGGACTTCGCGGCCGCTGGCCTTCTCGAAGGCATGCACGACCTCCAGAACGCTGCTGCCCTTCCCGGTCCCCAGGTTGACCGCTTCAACGCCGGTGTGCTTCGCCACATATTCCACCGCGCCCAGGTGGCCGAGCGCCAGATCCACCACATGGATGTAATCCCGGACGCCGGTCCCGTCCGGCGTTTCGTAATCGTTGCCATAAACGCCCAGGCAGGGGAGCTTTCCGGCGGCGACCTGCGCCACATAGGGCAGCAGGTTGTTCGGGATACCGTTGGGGCTTTCGCCGATGAGGCCGCTTTCGTGTGCGCCGATGGGGTTGAAATAGCGCAGCAGGCAGACGCTCCACTCTTTATCCGCCGTTACCAGGTCGGAGAGGATGCCCTCGATGAAGAGCTTGGTGCTTCCATAGGGGTTGGTGGTGGAGAGGGGCATATCCTCGGTGAAGGGCGCTTGGTTGTGCATGCCGTAAACGGTGGCGGAAGAGGAGAAAACGATTTTTTTGCAGCCGTGCGCGCGCATCTCTTCACAGAGAACCAGGGTGGAGAGCAGGTTGTTGTGGTAATATTCCAGCGGCTTTTGCACCGATTCGCCTACCGCCTTGAGTCCCGCGAAGTGGATGACCGCATCGACGGCGTTTTCTTCGAAGATCGTCTTGACCGCCTCCCGGTCGCAGAGATCCGCCTCATAGAACCGGAAATCCTTGCCGGTGATTTCCCGGATGCGCTTCAGTGCTTCCGGCTTGGAATTGCTGAAATTATCGATGATCACGACCTCATATCCGGCCTTTTGCAGCTCGACTACCGTATGGCTGCCAATGAAACCGGCGCCGCCCGTTACCAAAATCGTCATCTGTCTTTCCTCCTTAATCGTGCGTTTTGTTTCCTGCTTTCAGTATAGGCGATAGCTGCTCCCGCGTCAATCGTTTGGGGAAGGAATGCAACAATCGTCCATCTTTTCGCAACCGTTATCTAGAGCCTGGGGCGGGGGAGGGATTCCGCTTCCCGGTCTGGAACCGGGCTCCGCCGCTGAACCGGTTATGGAAGCGCCGCCGGGCCGAAAATCTGCATGCGGCGGGCGCGCCCTTCCCCGGATTCACCGGCTGTTCATGAAATCCCGGCCGGACGGTGGTATGATGAGGAGGAAGGTTCCGCCCCCAAACCGGGCGGAGAGGCTAAGGAGGCTAAATTTTTTCAACCTCTCGTTTGCGTCTTTTCCGGGCGGATGGAAAAGCGCGGTTCAAGGAAAAGAAAGGAATGGTCTTAAAAATGGGAAAGATCCCCTCGCTCGCCGAAGCGCAGTCCCTGCTGGAAACCTATAACCAAGAGGCGTTTCACCTGCGGCATGCCGCCGTCGTATCCGGTGTGATGGGCTATTTTGCGGAGGAATACGATCCGGAGCGTATCGAGTTCTGGAAGGCGGTCGGCCTATTGCACGACCTGGATTTTGAGCAGTTCCCAGAGGAGCACTGTATCCGGGAAAGGAAGATTTTGGAGGAGGCCGGAGTCGATGAAACGCTCATCCATGCGGTGGCCAGCCACGGCTGGCCGCATGCGCCGGAGAAGCCGGAGCTCTTTATGGAGAAGGTGCTCTACGCTGTGGACGAGCTGACCGGGCTCATCGGCGCGGTGGCGATTATGCGGCCCTCCAAAAGCGTGGGCGATCTGGAGCTGAAATCGGTCAAGAAGAAGTTCAAAACCCCGGCCTTTGCCGCCGGCTGCTCGCGCGAGGTCATCGCCCAGGGGGCGGAGATGCTCGGCTGGACGCTCGACGAGCTCATCGAACGGACCATCCTTGCTATGCGCAGCCTGATGGGCGCCCTCGAAATTTAAGCGTCAAACCCAGGCGCCTGCACACCGGAGCCACACAAGAAGATGATAAAATAGCGGCTGGATAAGAAAACGCCGGGAGCTGCGGGGGCAGACCGGTAGAAAAGGTGGTCGTTTTAGGATGGATAACCGGATTCTCATTGCCGAGGATGAAAGCAAAATCCGGCGGCTGGTAGCGGGGTACTTGACCAAGGAAGGGTTCCGGGTCATCGAGGCGGCGGATGGAGCGGAAGCTCTGGAGCGCTTTGAAGAGGCGGAAAACGTTGCGCTGGTGATTTTGGATGTGATGATGCCGCGGATGGACGGCTATGAGGCGTGCAGGCGCATCCGGGCGCTCTCTCCCGTCCCCATCCTCATGCTGACCGCGCGGGATGCGGAAAACGACGAGATCGATGGCTTTGACGCCGGTGCGGATGAATACATTGCCAAGCCCTTCAGCCCGGCGATTTTGGTGGCGCGGGTGAAGAACCTGCTGCGCCGGACAAGCGTGGGCGGCCTGAATGATATCACGCTGGGGAGCTTAGAGATCCGTTGCCGGGAGCGCACCGTTCAGGTGAACGGCAGGCGCGTTTTTATGACGCCGCGGGAGTTCGATCTCCTCTATTACCTCGCCTGCAACCGCAATGTGGCGCTCACCCGCAGCCAGATGATCAGCACGGTTTGGGATATGGATTATATGGGGGACGACCGCACGGTAGACACCCACATCAAATGCCTGCGGGCGAAATTGGGGGAATATGCGCATTGCATTGTTACGCTGCGAAAGGTTGGCTACAAATTTGAGTGGCCGGTTTAAGGGGAGCATTCACCGCGAGCTGTTCGGGCTGTTTCTGGCGGTGCTGGCGCTGCACAGCCTGGTGCTGCTTGCCGTGGGCTCGCGGCTGTTTCACCGCTTCTATGTAAACGGCAAGGTTTCCGAGCTGAAAAGCGCCGCCAAAATGATTCAAAGGGCCTACCGGGACAAGCCGGAGGAGCTTTTTGAGGTGGTTGACCGGGTGGAGGACCGCAACACCATTGTCACCCTCTTTTCCTTGGAGGAGGATGGCTCGCTGACGGCCGATTATTATACCCGTTTTCACGATCCCGGATCCCGGCACAGGGAGGATGCCTCTGAAAGCGGGGCAGGCAAACGGGAGATGCCTCCCTTTGTCCAGTTCTTCCGGGAGCTGGAGGGGCGGCCGTTTCCCTATCTGGACGAACAGGAGCTTCACCGGGAGATCGGCCGGCTCTCCGGGGAGAGGGGGGAGCTGTTGATCCTCCAGGATGAGGATGCCTTTGGCGGACGGCTCCGGATTCTGGGCGCCTTGGAGGAGGGGCGCTATCTCCAGGTAGATACGCCGTTAGATTACATCCGCTCCATCGCCGATCAAGCGGTCCGCTATACCTCCTACCTGTCCGCCGCCGTTCTGTTGGCGGGCGCGTTGGGCATCTATCTTCTCTCCGGGCGCATTACCCGGCCGATCCGGCGCATGCAGAGCGTTGCGGGCAAGATCGCGCGCCTGGATTTTTCCGAGCGCTGCGATACCCGGCCGCGCGGCGAGCTGGGCGCGCTGGGCGAGAGCATTAACCACATGGCCAGCCAGTTGCAGGCGAATATTGAACAGCTGGTCGCTGCCAACGCGGTGCTGCAAAGCGATCTGGAGCGCCAGCAGCAGACCGATCGGATGCGGCGGAAATTCATTGCGGATGTTTCCCATGATTTCAAAACCCCGCTGACGCTGATCGTCAGCTATGCCGAGGCGCTGGGGGAGGAGCCGGACGCCCGGCAGCGGGAGGAATTTGCCGGGATTATCATTGAGGAAGGGAACAAGCTCAGCCGGATGGTTGGATCGCTGCTGCGCCTTTCCCAGTTGGAATGCGGCATGCAGAAGCTGGAGGCGTCGCTCTTCTGCATTAGCGAGCTGCTGGAAGGGGTGGTAAGCGCGCACCGGATCCTGGCCGGGAAAAAGGGGCTGCGGGTAGAGACCCGGCTGGAGAGTAGCCTGGTGGTGGAAGCGGACTATCAGAAAATCGAGCAGGCCGCCGGCAATCTCTATGAGAATGCGGTGAAATATGCCTCCGAAGGCGGCCGGATCCTCGTCAGCGCCCAGCCTGAGGGGGAGAGCTGCAAAATTGTCATTGAAAACGATGGGGAGAGCCTTGCCGAAGAGGATTTGCCGCATCTGTTTGAAAGTTTCTACCGCGCTGACCGGTCGCGCCGCGACGGGCAGAGCTACGGCCTGGGCCTGGCGATTGTGAAAGCGATTGTGGATCTGCATGGCGAGCGCTGCGGCTGTGAAAACCGTCCGGGAGGCGCGCGCTTCTGGTTCACGCTCCGGCAGGTACAAATGGAAGAGGATCTATAAAAACGCGCTGCGTTTTTATAGATCCTCTTCCGTTGGAAAAAGCAGCTTTTGGGGCGAAGACGGCGCCCCAAATTTCGCGCCATAAGGCGCGAAACCGTTGCTTTTTCTGGTTTCTGCAAGCCGGAGGAACGCTCGGCTGGAGGTTTTTCCCATTTTGCAGCGCGCCCATTTCTGCAAACTGGGTTTGCGTTTCTTACGGTTTCTTCTTCCTCCGGTATAAAGCGCAAAGGCCCTGCCGCAAAACTGCGGCAGGGCCTTTGCAAGTTCGGGGCAAATAAAACCGTTACCGGATAACGGCTTACTGGAGGAGCTGGAGGACAGACTGGGGCTGCTGGTTGGCCTGGGCAAGCATCGCCTGCGCGGCCTGGGTCAGCACGTTCATCTGCGTGTAGCTCATCATCTGCTTGGCCATGTCGGTGTCCCGCACACGGCTGTTCGCAGAGTTCATGTTCTCCGAAGCGACGTCCAGGTTGTTGATGGTGTGCTCCAGACGGTTCTGGATTGCGCCCAGCTTCGCGCGCTGCGTAGAAACGGTGTTCACCGCCGTGCGGATAGCGTCCAGAGCAATCTGTGCATCCCCCTGGGTGCTGATGCTGATGGTGTCCTCCCCATCGGTCTTATTCGCTTGAATGGTAACGCCGCTGCCGGCAAAGAGCTGCTTAACGTGCATATCGTTGATCGCAACGTCCATCTGGTTCCACTGCTGGCCGTCCTCGCCGATTTGCAGGGTCAGCGAACCAGCGTTGCCAGCGCCGTTGTTGCCGCCGTTGTTGTCCGCAGGTTTCAGCCCGCCAATACTCTCTTCTGCGATATTCGCAGTCACGCCCGTACCAAACTTTACATTAGCCGCAGTAGAATCGGTCGTCATCTTGATCTTATCGGTCGGATCCGCCGTATTGATGAACTCGATCTCATCGTCGCCAGCCGCTGTAAAGGCAGAAGCGTCAAACTCATAGGTCGTAGTCCCAACGGTAAGGGTCAGCTTTTCTGCGCCGCCCGTTCCATCATAGGCCAACTTAACGTCGGTATCTGCGTCAATGGTACCCTTGAAGTTGGTCAAATCCATGCCGTCCTGGAGGCCAAATTTAGCGAGGGCGGTGGGGTTCCCGGTAAAGGTGGGAGCAGCCGCTTCCACATCGCCCGCATCGCCCGCAGCAGCGGTAGCCGGCGCTTGGGCAGGATCGCCAGCCGTCAAAGTGAGCTTGGAGGCGCCTTCTGCAATATTCGCGCTGGCCGCCAGAGTCAGCGTGCCAACTGCGTTGCCGTCCGCATCCTTAACGGTAATCGCAAGCTCCTGCGTGAGATCAACCGTACCGGCAGTAGTGCCCGTTGTCGCATGGGTGATCGCTGTGGTCGCATCATGAGCGGCGCCGGAGAGATCGGTAATCTCATAGGTATAACCGTCCGGCAGGCCGGTGATGGTCAGCGTGTCGCCAGCTTCAAAAGTACCTGCGGTACCGCCGCCCTCTGCAACGGTAAAGGTAATTTCCTTGCCTTCGCCAAGCGCGGTGTTGAAGGCCGCTTTCGCAACATCTTCCGCATTCGCGTCAAACGCAAAGGTCGGATCACCGAGCTTCGCCGCATTCGTAGCATCCCATGCGCCGGTCGGAGCCACCGTATTGTTGGTTAGGTTGTTGCCGCCCGTACCGCCGCCAAGGGAGCCGTCCAGCAGCTTAATGCCGTTGAAGTTGGTAGAGTCCGCAATGCGGTCGATTTCCTTGCACAGCGCGTCCATCTCTTCTTGCAGAGCATCACGGTCGGTGCCGCCGTTGCCCAACCCCGGCGTACCGGTCTTCGGGGTCTCCATGGTGCCGTTGGCAGACTTGCCAGCCAGCTCGACCATGCGGTTGAGCATGTCGTGAACCTCGGTCAGTGCGCCTTCCGCCGTCTGTACCAGCGAGATGCCGTCCTGGCAGTTCGCAGACGCCGTGTCCAGCGCCTTGATCTGCGCCTTCATCTTCTCGCTGATAGCGAGGCCGGAAGCGTCGTCGCCTGCG
>JAAWDS010000017.1 GCA_022793895.1 Provencibacterium sp.
AAAAAGGGCGCGCCTGCAAAACGACAGTTTTGCAGGCGCGCCCTTTATAGACGGCGGAAATCGCTTGGCGAATAGCCGGTCTGCTCTTTAAAGCGCCGGGAGAAATGGAACAGATCGTGGAATCCGGTTCGGGCGGCCACCTCTGCGACCGGCAGAGCGGTGCCGCGCAGCAGCTCTTTTGCCCTCTGAAGCCGCAGGTTGGACACATATTTGAGCGGCGAAACGCCGAAATGCTTTTTAAAAAAGGAAATAAAGTAATTGGGGTGGAAGTGCAGGAGACCGGCCAGCCCTTCCAGCGTCAGCTCTTCGGAAAGGTGCTCTTCAATGTAGGAGGAGAGCAGCTCCAGCTTTTCAACCGGCGCTGCCTTTCCCGCCGCGCGCAGCGTCCCTCCCTCTTCCGCCAGAGAGAGGTAGAGCGAGAGCAGCTCTAAGAGCGCTCCGCGCGCCCGGAGAATCCCCTCCGGCCCGGCCTGGTTAAACGCCTGTACCATCTGGTCAAAGCAGGCGATCGGCCGCCTGCCGTCGGGGACATCCAGAAGAACCGGGACCTCCAGAAGATCGAAGAGCCGCGTTCCATAGGCTTCCGCCCGGAAATGGCACCAGTATTTATAGTAGCGGTTTTCCCCGGTCGTCCGCAGCTCGGTGCGCCGTCCGGCCGGAAGCAGGCAGAGCTGGCCGGGGCGCGGATGATAAGCGGCGCCGTCCAGCAGCACCTCCCCCTCCCCCTCCAGGATATAATAGAGCCGGTTATAGGCCGGGCGGTGCTCGTCGGCTCCCCAATCCGGCCAGCAGCGGGTCAGGCTGGCGCTCTCCAGGATGGGCGCGCACTCGGAAAGAAAATGGTTGATATAGTCCAATCCGGACACCCCTTAATATCGGATAAGCAAGACCTTAATTTTATCCATTTTATTATACTGCAAAAAAGGTATAATGAGGAGCAGAAAATGAACGGCAGCGCAATAAAAAGGAGGAAAAAGCGATGTTTGATTGGGAGGCTTATCACCGGCGTATGCAGTGGTACCTGCATGATCGTTTCGGCATGTTTATTCATTGGGGATTGTATGCGATCCCCGCACGCGGGGAATGGGTGCGCAGCACCGAGCAGATCTCGGTAGAGGATTACCAGCCTTACTTCGATGAGTTTAACCCGGTTGACTTTGATCCGAAAAAGTGGGCGCGGGCGGCGAAGGAGGCGGGTATGAAATATGCCGTGCTGACCGCCAAGCACCACGACGGCTTCTGCCTGTTCGACAGCCGGCTCACCGATTACAAGTCCACCAATACCCCCTGCGGCCGCGACCTGGTCCGCGAATATCTGGAAGCGTTCCGCGCCGAAGGAATCAAGGTCGGCCTCTATTATTCCCTGCTGGATTGGCATCACCCCGATTACCCGCACTATGGCGACCGGCAGCATCCCATGCGCTTCAACGAGGCGTTTAAGGACTATTCCTATCAGTTTGACCGCTACCTCGATTACATGCACGGGCAGGTAGAGGAGCTCTGCCGGGACTATGGAAAGATCGATCTCTTCTGGTTCGATTTCTCCTATGACGGCATGCGCGGGGAAAAATGGCGGGCGACCGAGCTGGTGCGTATGATCCGCCGGTACCAGCCGGACGTATTGATTGACAACCGGTTAGAGGCCAGCGGCGAGGGCTTTGGCTCGATGCTCAGCGGCAACCCGGAGGAATATTCCGGCGATTTTGTCAGCCCGGAGCAGATCATCCCGCCGGAAGGGATCCGGGATGTGAACGGGAAGCCGGTTGCCTGGGAGTCCTGCATCACGATGAATAACCATTGGGGCTACTGCGCGGCCGATAAACACTTTAAGCCTGCGGATATGCTCATTAAGAAGCTGGTGGAGTGCGTCAGCAAAAACGGCAACCTGCTGCTCAACGTCGGGCCGGATGCCAAGGGGAACATTCCGGAGGAATCGCTCGCCATCCTCAGCCGCATCGGCGAATGGATGAAGCGCAACAGCGCCTCGATCTATGGCTGCGGCGGCAGCACGCTCGGTAAGCCGGACTATGGACGGATCACTGCCGCGCCGGGCAAGCTCTACTTCCATGTCATGGAGCCGCTGGTGGGCTATGTCCCGCTGATGGGCGTGCGCGCAGACGAGGTTGCACAGATCCGGCTGCTGCGCGACGGCAGCGAGCTGAAAATTGTGAACAACTGGATCACCGACAACTATCCGGACGTCACCTTTATTTCCTTTGGGGAAAGCCCCCTGCTCCCCGACCCGATTGATACTGTCGTGGAGGTACGGCTCAAGGATCGGTAAGAAACGCTTTGCATTTTTAACAGATCCTTGGGAAAGCGCTTTCAGGGCGGAGATTACGCCCTGAATCTTGCGCCGGAAGGCGCGAAACCGCAGCTTTTCCAGTTTCTGCAAACCAGGGGTAGAGGTTTTACACCCCCCTAAAAAACGGTTTTCGACTCCGCCGGAGTCAAAAACCGTTTTTTAATTCCTGCAAACCAGATAGTGTTTTCTGGTTTCCCCTTTTCCTCAAACTGAGTAGGGTAAGTATTTTCAGACAGTCGCTTCTCTGAAAAACGGCCTCATACGGCCGTCCCTTCTTTTCTCTAAGGCCCCTGTTCCACGAGGATTATCAGAGGAGCTTGAAAATCGCAGAGCAAATCGGTTATAATCATTCTTACAGGATAGACAGAGGAGAGGAAAACGGTGGGAGGAGAAAAGCAGATGAACCCGATCATTCTGTTTGGGAGCCGCTATGGGACGACGGAACGCTATGCCCGGCTGCTGGCCCAGAGGACGGGGCTTGCGGCCTTTCCCTATAAAGAGGCGAGAAGCCTGGAGGGCTATGACGCGCTTCTCTATCTGGGCGGACTGTATGCCGGAGGGGTCCTGGGCCTGTCGAAAACCGCCGGACGCCTGCGGGAAGGACAGCTCAAGGGGCTGGCCGTGATCACCGTCGGCCTGGCGGACCCGAAGAATGCGGAAAACGTCCAAAACATCCGAAGCTCTATCCGCAGGCAGCTTCCGGCGGCGCTCTATGAGCGCGCTGAATTTTTCCACCTGCGGGGCGGCGTCAACTACGCCAAGCTGAGCTTTACACACCGGACGATGATGGGACTCTTATACCGCCAGGCGAAAAGCATTCCGCCGCCGAAGCGGGATGCCGAAACGCAGGCGCTGCTGGAAAGCTGGGGCGGGCAGGCGGACTTTTTCGATGCCGCCAGCCTGGAGCCTGTTCTGGCCTGCGGGCTGTTAAACGGCCTGGCAGCAGGGAAATAGAATGGAGTCGGTAGGAATGGAGAACGGAATCTGTAAACAGGTGGCCGCCCGGCCGGAAATTCGAAGCAGCTTTTTCCATCTGGCGCAAAAGGTGTTCGGCCTCTCCTTTGAAGGGTGGTATGAAGCGGGGTATTGGTCGGAGAGCTACCAGCCTTACGCCTGGGTGGAGGAGGGCCGGGTGGTTGCCAATGTTTCGGTGAACCGCATCGATCTCACCTGGCAGGGCGAACCCCGGCGGTATATCCAATTGGGGACGGTGATGGCCGATCCGCAATACCGGGGCCGCGGCCATGCGCGCCGGCTGATGGAGACGGTGTTGGAGGAGTGGCGCGGCCGCTGCGACGCTCTCTATCTCTTTGCAAACCGGACGGTTCTGGATTTCTACCCGAAGTTCCAGTTTGTCCGGGCCGCGGAGCGCCAGTATACCCTACCCCTGCGGCCCTGTGCGCGTGGCTGCCGGCGGCTCGATATGAAGAGGGAGGAGGATCGCGCCGCTCTGCTTGCCCATTACCGGCGCTCCAACCCCTATTCCGCCTTCCCCATGGTCGGGAACGGGGGCTTTTGATGTTTTACTGCACCGGTCCCTTCCAGGACTGCGTTTATCTCATGGAAGAGCTGGATGCCGTTATTCTCATGCAGCGGGAGGGTCCCGTCCTGCACGTTTTTGATATCTATGGCGGCGGGGACGTTCCCTTACAGGAGGCGCTCTCTGCGGCGGCCTCCGGCCCGGTCCGGCAGGCTTGCCTGGGGTTTACCCCCAAAGAGCCGGGAAACGCCGCCGTTTCGAAGCGGGAGGACGATGACGACGCCCTTTTCCTGCTTGCAGGGAAGGAAAACCTTTTTGAGCGTTATCCGCTGATGTTCCCCATTCTTTCTCACGCATAAGCCGTTTGTTTAGGTTCTTTGATAAAAAAGCAAAAATTCCCCCAGATTTTTTGATACCCTGCCGGACATAAGTCAGGCGGGGTATTTTTCATGCTATAGTGAAAGAAAGCATGCGTTTTTAAGAAAGGGGTGGGCAGATGAAAATTGCAATCTGTGAGGATGAATGGGAACAGGCCCGGATCATTGACGGGTATCTACAGGAGCTGAAAGCGCAGTATGCGGGCATCGTTGTCAAGATATTTCCGTCCGGTGAGGAGCTGCTTGGGGCTTACCGTTCCCCGCGGGACTTCGATATGGTCTATATGGATATCCGGCTGAAAGACATGGACGGTCTGGAAACAGCCCGCCTTCTGCGGGATAGGGATCCGGATTGTATCCTGGTTTTTATCTCCAGCTATCCGGAATATGTATTCCAGACCTTCCCGCTGAGTGCGTTCCACTTTATCCTCAAGCCGGTTCAGCGGCTTCCGTTCTTTGAGGTTTTCGAGAGGGCGGCTGCTGTCTACCGGCGGCAGCACTGCCGGTATGTGGTCAAATGGAACGGCGATGTCACCGTTTTGGAGGTCGGGGAGATTGTCTATATCGAAGGCTACCGCCGCCATGTCATCGTTTATACACGGGGCGGACAGGTGTACCGTTCGGTTGGCAAGCTGAATCAGGAGGAGGAAAGATTGCGGGACTATGGATTCCTGCGGATACATCAGGGCTTCTTGGTAAACATGCAGTATATCCGGTCTATCTGCGATCGGAGTCTGGAACTGATGAATGGAACGGCCATTGATATCAGCGTGCGGAAAAAGAAAAGCGTTTTGAAGCAATATCATCAATACTTGCTGCGGCATTCCCTGTAATAAATTTGATTATCCGCCAGATTTATTCGACGGTTCGGAAGAAATACCGGACACTTTTGCATAAATGATTGAGAAAATAGGGGAAAGATGTTATTTTAGCTCCAGAGACACAGGGCTGGAGTGGGTTCTGAAATGATCATCTAGGAGGTAACAGCATGGAGTGGTTGGGGCCGATCGTACATTCGTTTAGGCGGTTCAAGTCCTGGCGAAAAACACAGGGGGATCATCGGGAATATCAAAATCTCAACCGGAGGCAGGCAAGGACCATCCGGCTGCCGGAGAAGGCAAAGTCCCGAGCGTTAGCTGTGAAAGGGACGCGTTCCCTCCCGGCGGACAGCTTCAAAGGGCCGCTCCCTTCGGACAGCCGGCTATGGGAGAGATACGGCGCTCTTTTTAACCAACTCCCCGCCGCCGGAAGGCAACGGGCGTTCCGTATGCTGGATACGCTGCTGCCTCTCTGCGCTTCGGAGGAGACAGCGAGCCGGAATGTGATCTGGTTTCTGCGCAAGGATCGCCTAAACAGCCCGGAATTAGGCGATTACCAGAGCTACAGCATCACTGCTTACCAGGAGAAGGACGGAACCATTGAGGTGTTGGACACCGTTCGCGACATCAGTACCTACCGCACCGTTGCCGAAGCCTTTTTAAAGCTGCTGCGCACCTACGGCGTTTCACCGGTCCATTTCCGGGACGCCGCCTGCGATTTCCTGGAGAGGTAGGGGAGAAGGGGGCGGCCTAATCCAACCGGGCGCGCAGCCATCCGGCGGCAAAGAAGCAGGCGAAAAGCAGCGCATGCACCGCGACCACGCTGGCCCCGGCCGGAATGGAAAAGGCGAAGGAGAGGGCAATCCCGATGAAAAAGGCGGCGGCCGCGAGCAGGGCGGAGGAGAGGATGACGCTGCGGAAGCTGCGGAAAACCCGCATGGAGGAGAGCGCTGGGAAGATAACCAGGCTGGAAATGAGCATCGCTCCCATCAGCCGCATGCCGACTACGATGGTGACAGCCGTCAGCAGGGCGAGCAGCAGGTTGTAAAGCCGGACGCGGATGCCGGTGGCCGCGGCAAATTCCTCATCGAAGGTAACGGCGAAGATCTTGTGATAGAATAAGATGAACAGCGAAAGGACGGCCAGCGAGAGCGCGACGCTCAACAGAACGTCCCCATCGCTCATCGCCAGGATGCTTCCAAACATATAGCTGTTGACGTCGGTATTCATCCCCGCCGTCAGCGAGGTGACGATGACGCCCGCCGCCAGCGAGCTGCTTGAAACTAAGGCGATAGCGGCGTCCGCCTTTAGCTGGCTGCGCTCGTTCAGCCGCAGCAGCAGGAAGGCCGCCAGCACCACCACCGGAATGGACACCTGGAGCGGAGCCAGGTGGAGGGCCATGGCGATGGAAAGCGCGCCAAAGCCCACATGGGAGAGCCCGTCGCCGATCATCGAATACCGCTTGAGGACTAAGCTCACCCCCAGCAGTGCGGCGCACAGCGCCACCAGCGTACCTACCAGCAGGGCGCGGACGATAAAATGGTAAGAAAACAGGTCTCGCAGCAGCTCAAGCATCGGCTCTTCCTCCCAGCATCCGGCGGCCTGCGCCGCTTTGGCGGTACTCCTCTGCCGTCCCCCAGAATTGCAGGCGGGTGTCTATCTGCAACACCCGGTTTGCATACCGGAGCGCGGCCTCCAGGTCATGGCTGACCATGACGACGGCAAGCCCCTCCCGGTTAAGCTCTGCGATCTGCTCATACATCTGAGCGGCGGCCAGCGGGTCCAGGCCGGTAACGGGCTCATCCAGCAGCAGCAGCTTTCCGGCGGCGCACAGCGCCCGCGCCAGCAGCACCCGCTGCCGCTGCCCGCCGGAGAGGGCGCGGTAGGGACGGTTTTGCAGCGGCAGGATCCCCAGCCGATCCAGCTGCTGCCGGGCCCGGCGTTTCTCCGCAGCCGAATAAAAGGGGTGCAGTCCGCGCCGGTTTAAGCAGCCGGAAAGGACGATTTCGTAAACCGAAGCCGGAAAGTCCCGCTGGGCAGGGGTCTGCTGCGGGAGATAACCGATTTCATTGGAATGCAGCCCAGCGCCAAAGAGGATCTCCCCCCGGCGCAGCGGCGCGAGCCCCAACAGCCCCTTCAAGAGGCTGCTTTTCCCCGTTCCGTTCTCCCCGGCGATAAAGAGGTAGTCCCCCGGTTCGACCGAGAAGCTGATCCCTTCTACCGCCGCGTGGCCGCCATAATAAACCGAGAGATCCCGGCAGGTCAACAGTGCCATCGTTAAGATAACCCCTTCCGAAGATTTTCCAGGTTCTGCTCCATCAGCGAGAGGTAGTCCCAGCCGGCCTCCTGTTCCTCGCGCGTCCGGTTGTGGCAGGAGTGCAGAAGGAGCATTTCGGCCCCCGTCTCCTCACTGATGGACCGGGCGGCCTGGGGATCCACCAGCTCCTCATAGTAAACGGCGGGCAGCGCGTCCTGCCGGATTTTGTCGATGATATCCGCCACGGCGCGGGCGTTCGGCTCGGTTTCGGTGGAACAGGAGTCGTAGGCCGCCGCTGCGTGCAGGCCGTATTCCTGGAACAGATAGTGGAAGGCGAACCGCCCGGCAAACACGATCTCATCCCTTTTCGCGTTCTTTACCATCTCCCGAAACCGGCTGTCCAGCCCTTTCAGCTCCTGGAGATAGGCTTCGGCGTTTTCCGCGTAGAGCGGCGCATGCTCCGGGTCGGCGGCGGAGAGGGCCCCGGCGACGTTGGCTGTCATCGTCTGGGCATGGACAGGGCTTGTCCAGACGTGCGGATCCGCCTGGTGGCTGTGTCCCGCCTCCTCATGCCCGCCGCCGGAGGGGTCGAGCGCGATTCCGGCGGTGACGTTGCAGACCAACAGGCGGTCGTTCTGCAAGCCTTCCAGGAGCCGCTCCGCCCAAGGCTCCATTTCCGCGCCGGTATAGAGGAATACATCTGCCTTTTCCAGCCGGAGAATATCGGCGGGGGTTGGCTCGTAGGAGTGGCTTTCCACCCCTGGCGGCAGCAGCAGGATAATCTCGGCTTCCTCTCCGGCTATCTGACAGGCAAAGTCATATTGGGGGAACAGGGTAGCCGCCACCAGCAGCTTTCCCGTTTCCTCCGGTATCTCCGCGCCGCAGCCGGAAAACACCGGCTGCAAAAGCAGGGCGGCGCTCAGTACCGCAAACCATCTTTTCAACGTTCGGCCTCCTCCTGTTTTTGGGAACAGCCTTCGCAGAGGCCGTAAAACACCGTTTTGGTGTGGTCAATCAAAAAGCGGTGCTCCTTATAGATGTGCGCCTGCACTTCCTCCCACAGCCCGCATTCCATGTGAAGGAGGCGGCCGCAGCAAAGACACTTTAAATGGAAGTGCTCCCGGCACCGGCCATCCTCCGGGATGAGCTGGTAACAGGCGCTCATCCCTTCCTCCAGGTAGAACCGGCGCAGAACGCCCTCCGCCACCAGCCGATCCAGCGTGCGGTAAACGGTGGATTTCCCAACGGCCGTCCCCTGACGGCGCAGATGCTCCACAATCGCTTCTGCGTCCACATGCGTATCACGGTGCGCGCACAGATATTCCCAGATCCGTTCCCGCTGTTTGGTTTTATAGACGCCTGGCGTATGCAAACCGGCCGCCCCCCATTGTAAAATATAAAACTGATTCCCGGTTTCATATTCTATTCCTTTTTTCTCCCTCTGTCAAGAGGACGCATTGCAGAATGAAATTCTGCAATGCGTCCTCTTTCTGCAAGCCGGAGAAGCGTTTTTTACCGCCTGCTCTGTTTTGCGGGCGCGCCCTTTATTCCGCGTCCCGCAGGGAGAAATCCGATCGATCCAACCGGAAGTTGGGGTTGAAATAGGGATCGCCTTCTGCAATCGCCTCCTGCCACCGCTGCTTGAAGAGGGCTTCTTCTTTGCGGAAGCGGGGCTGATTCTCCGGGGCCTGGTCGTCCCCGCGGGTGAGCGATTCATGGTGGAGGAGCTCGGCGAACGGGGTGAAAACGATGAGCTTTCCCCGTTCGCGCAGGCGCAGGCAGAGATCCACATCGTTGTAGGCGACGGCAAATTCCTCGTCGAAGCCGCCGATCTCTTCGAAGAGCGCGCGCCGCATCATCAGGCAGGCGGCCGTTACGGCGGAAAAATTCTGCGCATAGTAGAGCCTTCCCATATAGCCGAGGTTATCCGGCCCGGCCCGGTAGTGGATGTGTCCCGCCGTCCCGCGGATGCCGATCACCACCCCCGCATGCTGAACGGAGCCGTCGGGGTAATAGAGCTTCGCCCCCACCGCGCCGACGTCCGGGCGCTGGGCATACATCAGCATTTCTTCCAGCCATTCGGGGGAGACGGCCTCGGTATCGTTGTTGAGAAAAAGGAGGTATTCCCCCTTGGCCTCACGGGCGGCGAAGTTGTTGACGGCGGAGAAGTTGAAGCCCTCTCCTTTCCAATAGACCACCCGGAGGTTTTCCTCTTCCGCCTCCAGCCGCCGGTAGGCTTCGAAGGTTTCGGGTTCGGTGCTGTTGTTCTCGGCGATGAGGATTTCAAAGCGGCGGTAGGTGGAAAGGCTCCGAATCGATCGAACGCAGCGTTCGAGATCCGCGCGGTGATCCTTGTTGGGGATGAGAATCGAGATGAGCGGTTCTCCCAGGATGGCATAGCGGATTTTATAGATGGAGGTCAGCCGGGGAGCGTCCACCGCCTCGCCCTGAAGGCCGCAGCGTTCGAGATGGGCGTTGATAGCCTTTTTTGCCGCGGCGATGCAGTAGGGCTTGGCCGCTATGGAGCTGGCCACCGAACCGGGATGGCTGCGCCAGAAATAGAGGATTTTCGGGATGTGCACAATGGTCTGCGCCTTTTCGGTCAGCCGCAGGATGATATCATAATCCTGGCTTCCGTCCATCTCGCTGTTGAACCAGCCCGCTTCATCGAGCAGCGCGCGGCTGAAGGTGGAAAAGTGGCAGATATAGTTGTTGGCGCGCAGGTTGTCGATGGCAAAGTCCGGTTTGAAGTGCATCGTCAGCGGATGGCCGATGTCGCCGGTGAAGGTCATTTCATCGGTATAGATGAAATCCGCCCCCTTCCCGGTAATGGCCAGCATGTTCTCAAACAGGGCGGCGGGGTGCAAAAGGTCGTCGTGGTCGAAAAGCGAGATATAGCTGCCGGAGGCCATTTCAATGCAGGCGTTGGTGTTGCCGGCGATCCCGCGGTTTTTCTCCAGCCTCCGGTAGCGGATGCGCGGGTCCCGTTTGGCATATTGCCGGCAAATGCGCTCTACCTCCCCATGCTGCGCGTCGCTCCCATCCGCCAGGCAGAGCTCCCACTCGGTATAGGTCTGGTTCTGTACCGATTCGATCATCTCCCGCAGGAACAGCAGCGGGGTGTTGTACAGCGGGGCCAGAATGCTGAACCGGATGCGGTTGGGAAACGGGTAGTTCCGCTGCCGTTTCCGTTCCCCGGCGGACAGCAGGCTTTTGCGGATGAAATTTTTGGCGCGCCGTCCCCGGCGGAAATGGGCGGCGGCCTTTCGGACGGCCGCCCCGGCGCCCTCATACCGCAGAACCTGAAGTCCCCGGTAGAGGGGGGCGGTGCAGCGGTTGGCCTTTAGAACCCGCTTGCCCCAATCCAGGAACTTGCGCAGGGGGCCGGTCAGCCGCCAACTGGCGGATTGGAGGACGGCCTGGTAGGCCCGCTGAAATTGCTGGTTTTGCCGGGTCAGCTCTTCAAGCTCCCCGGCGGCCGTCCGGCAGCGCTTTTGATAGCCTTCAAGCTCCGTCCGCTCTTTGTCAAGGCTTCGCTGGAGACGCCCGTTTTCCCCCGAAAGGCGCTCTATCTCCCCCTGGAGCGCGTTCTGCTGCCGTCCTGCATCCTGGAGCGCCGCCAGCAGGCGGCAGAGGGCATAGCCCTCCGCCGGAAGAAAGCTCCACTCCAGCTCCAGCCAGCTTGCGGGAGAGGCGGAGAGATCCAATTCCAACTGCGGATCGCCGTTTAAGAAAACGAGGCAGCCCGCCGCCGCAAAGCCGTTGAGCGGCCGCGGATCCAGAGCGCCGCCATCCGAAAGCGCCTGTAAGCCGCAGAGGATGCAGCCGCCCCCCTCGGCGGGATCGAAGCGGACGCGCTTCGCCCCTTCAGGCAGCGGCAGCCGTGCCGAAAGCCGTCCAGGGGAGAGCAGGCGCAGGGGGACTTCTATCCGCGCCTCTTCCCGGTAGCCCTCGCCGGTGTCGGGGTAGACGCCTGCGCGGATGCTTAAAACCTGGGGATCGAGGAGATTCTGCGGTTTTATCCCGTGGCCCAGGCAATATTCCTCGGTTTGCAGCGCAAGGACAAATTGATAGACCTCCGCCAGCGGCCGAAGCTCCAACGAACGGATGAGCCCGCTCTCGAAATCCTCCCTTTGCAGCCCCAGCTCGGATCCGAAGAGCGGGACGGTGGTGCCGTCCGCCGCCGCTACCTGGAAACCGGCCTGGCGGCAGCAGTCACACAGCGAATGGTAGCTGAAAAAGTGGATGTGGGTCTCATCCAGCAGGCCGAGCTTTTGATAGCGGAAATTGTTTTGAAACAGACTGAGCAGCACGTCGCTGTGCGCGAGGTTGGGGGTGGAGAGCAGGAGCTTGCCATCCTCAGCGATCAGCTCCCGGCAGCGCTTTAAAACCGCGAGCGGGTCGGGCAGGTGTTCCAGCACATCCGCCAGAATGATCTGCTGGAAAGACTGTCCGGCCCATTTTTCGGCCCATTCAAAGTCCATGATATCGCCGCAAACTCCGTCGCAGGCATAGGCGGAAGCGAACTGAAAGGCGGCCGGATCGCGCTCTACGATGCTGACCCGGCAGCCCAGCTGTTCGCTGAGGTAGCGGGTCATCTTGCCGCAGGCGGGCCCAAATTCGAGCACGCTGCTCCCAGGCTGCACCATGCGGATGATTTTGGAAACCGAGTTGTTCTCCCCAAGGTCAAGCGGCGTGTCATATTTCACCGGAAAAGCCCTCCTTTTTGCGTGTGCTGCGGCCGCCCTTTAGCCGCCCTGATAGGCCCGGCACACCTCTTTGACCTCGCCCAGCATGCGCATGCGCCCCTTCTCCAGCCAGAGGACATGGCGGCAAAGCCGTTCGATCTGATCGAGGGCGTGGGAGACCAGAAGGACGGTCGTGCCGCCGTCCATCATCCGGCGGATGCGCTGCTCGCACTTCTCCTGAAAACGGAAGTCGCCTACCGAGAGGATTTCATCCACGATGAGGATATCCGGCTGGGTCAGGGTGGCAATGGAGAACCCCACCCGCGCCACCATGCCGGAGGAGAAGTTTTTCATCGGCACATCCAGAAACTCCTGCATCTCGGAGAAGGCGACGATCTCCTCCAGCCGCTCCCGCATGGCCGCACGGGAGAAGCCGAGCACCGCCCCGTTGAGAAAGATGTTTTCCCGCGCGGTGAGATCCATATCGAAGCCTGCCCCCAGCTCGATGAGCGGGGCGATCGTCCCCTCCACGCGCACCTGCCCGCTGGTGGGGCGCAGAATCCCGGAGATGACCTTGAGCAGCGTGCTCTTGCCCGAACCGTTGAGCCCGACGATGCCGAACACATCCCCCTTTTCGATTTGCAGCGTGATATCCTGTAGCGCGGCGAAGTCCTCATAGAGCAGCTCGCGCCGCAGGAGCTTTATCACATATTCCTTGAGATGCTCCACCCGTTCCCGGCTCATGTTGAAGTGCATGCCGACTCCGGTAAGCTCCACGGCTGCGGACACGGCCGCGCCTCCTTTCCCATCCGGTTCAGATAAAGAGAATGAAACGGTCCTGCTTTTTCTTAAACACCAAAACGCCGAGGGCGAGCGCCGCCAGGGCGAACAGCGGACAAATTAGGCTGGTTTCCAAGCCCGGCAGGCTGCGGTAGAGCACCACCTGCCGGAAGAAATCGACGAAATAATAGAGCGGGTTGCAGCGCACTACCGGCAGCATCCAGCCGGGCAAAATTTCTACCGGATAGATCACCGGCGTCAGATAGAGCCAGGCGGTGACGAACACCCCATAGAGATGGGCGGTATCGCGGAAGAAAACCTGAAGGGTGGCGAGAATCATCCCCAGCCCGATGCTGAACAGCAGCGCATAGACAAACGGCAGCCAGAAGAGCAGCGCCTGCGGACCCAGCGGGACGCGCAGCACCGCAATCATCACCGCGGTGGCGGCGGCGGAAAACAGCATGTTGACAAAGGCGAATAGGCACTTTTCCAGCGGGAAGATGTATTTGGGGATATAGACCTTGCGGATGAGCGGGCCGGAGGAAACGACGGCGTGCATCGCGCCGGAGGTGGCCTCGGTGACAAAGTTGAACAGAAGCGACCCGGTCAGGTAATAGACGGGGAAATTTTCAATGTCAAACCGGAAGAGGTTTTGAAAAACGGCGGTGATGACCAGCATCATCAGCAGCGGGTTCAGCACGCTCCAGAGCATGCCCAGCACCGAGCGGCGGAACTTGAGCTTGATGTCCCGCGCCACCAGCTCCTCCAGCAGATGGCGGTATTTCCGGAAGGCCGCCCAATAGACGGCGCGCATCTGCCCCATTTCGCACAGCGGCAGGGCGAGGAGGGCGAAGAGCAGCGCCCACAGCGCGCCGCTTCCCGCCGCGACGCGGTTTCCCAGCCGCCCGCCCAGTGCGGCGGACAGCAGAAGAACCGGGAGCTTAAAGCCCCAGGAGGAACGCCCCTTCTTCATCGCTGTCCCGCGCCTTCCAGCTCGTCCAGGTAGCGCCGCAGCGCATCCTTCCAGTGGGGCAGGCGGGAGAAGCCGGCTGCATCCAGGCTTTTTCTCGAGAGCCGGGAATTGAGCGGCCGGGCCGCCTTCGCCGGGTATTCCGCCGTCGGGATGGGCTGTACTTTCGTGGGAAGTCCGGCCTGCCGGAAGATCTCCTCCGCAAACTGCGCCCAGGAGCAGAATCCCTCGTTGGTCGCGTGGTAAACGCCGTAGCGGTTGGTTTCCACCATTTCGCACAGCAGCGGGGCGAGATCGGCGGTATAGGTGGGGGAGCCCACCTGATCCGCCACGACCCGCAGCTCTTCCCGTTCCCTTCCTAAGCGCAGCATGGTTTTGACAAAATTTTGGCCGGAAAGCCCGAACACCCAGGAGATGCGGACGATGAAATACCTTTCCAGGCACTCTAAAACGGCCTGTTCCCCTTCAAGCTTGGTTTGGCCGTAGACATCCAGCGGGCCGGTGGGGCTGCCGGTTTCATAGGGCGTTTCTCCCTCGCCGGAGAACACATAGTCGGTGCTGAGGTAGAGGAGCTTGGCTCCTATCCGGCGGCAGGCGGCGGCAATCGCGCGCGTCCCCTGCGCGTTGACCGCCCGGCAGACCTCCGGTTCCTCCTCCGCCTTATCCACAGCGGTATAGGCTGCGCAGTGGATAACGGCCTGCGGGCGCAGGGCGTCCAGATAGGCCGCCACCGCCTTCCCATCGGTGATGTCCAGCTCGTCTCTGTCCACCCCAATGCAGTCCTGGCCGCGCTGCATTAAGCAGCGCAGCACATCGTGTCCCAACTGTCCGTGCGATCCGGTGACAACGATCAAGCGTTTTTCCCTCCTTGGAATGGGATTGGATATCTGCCGTCCGGCAGAAAATGAAGAGGGGGCTGCTCAGCGGTCATTTAAGCGCTCTGCCCCAAATGGAACCCTTCCAGCTTCCGCCCGGTAGAAACCGGAAAAGCTACGGCTCCGGCGGTGCTAAGCGCCGCAGGAATTTGACTCCTTCGGAATCAAAAGTTTCTTTTCCTAAAGGGGCTGCTGTAAAATAGAACAGGCTATAAAAACATATCTCTGGTCTGTAAAAGAAATCGTGCAGGCCGATCCTCCGGCTTGCAGAAACCAGAAAAACGGTGGTTTCGCGCCTTGCGGCGCGAAATTCAGGGCGTAATCTTCGCCCTGAAAACCGCTTTTCCAACGGGCGCGCTGCAAAATGAAATTTTGCAGCGCGCCCATTTTACCAATTTGGGTGCTCCAGATACCAGCGGATGGTTTCTTCAATCCCCTCTTCAAAGCGGATTTGGGGCCGCCAATGCAGCTCCCGCCCGGCCTTGGCCGGATCGATGGCGTAGCGCCGGTCATGGCCGGGGCGGTCGGCCACGAACTGGATGAGGCTCTCCGGCTTGCCGAGCGCATGCAGGATGGTCTTTACCACCTCAAGGTTGGCGCGCTCGTTGTGCCCGCCGATGTTGTAAATCTCTCCGGCCTTCCCATCCTGGAGAATCCGGTCGATGGCGACGCAGTGATCCTCCACATGCAGCCAGTCGCGCACGTTCTCTCCCGTGCCGTAGACGGGGAGGGGCTTGTCCGCTAGGGCGTTCAGAATCATCAGCGGAATGAGCTTCTCAGGGAATTGATAGGGCCCGTAGTTGTTCGAGCAGCGCGAGATGGTGACGGGCAGCCCATAGGTGCGGAAATAGGATAAGACCAATAGATCCGCGGCCGCCTTGGAGGCGGAGTAGGGGCTGGAGGTGTGCAGCGGCGTTTCCTCGGTGAAGAAGAGGTCGGGCCTGTCCAGCGGCAGGTCGCCATAGACCTCGTCGGTGGAAACCTGATGGAAGCGCCGGGCGCCGTATTCCCGGCAGGCGTCGAGCAGCACCCCCGTCCCCAGGATGTTGGTGGTCAAAAAGAGGGCCGGGTCGGCGATCGAGCGATCCACATGGCTCTCGGCCGCGAAGTTGACCACCGCCTCCGGCTGCTCGGTCTGAAACAGCTGGAAAACCATCTCCCGGTCGGCAATGTCCCCCTGCACAAAGGCGAGGCGCGGGTCGTCGAGCGCTTCGCCGAGCGTTTCCATCCGCCCGGCATAGGTCAGCTTGTCCAGGCAGATGATGGAATCTTCCCGGTGGGTACGCAGAAGATAGTGAATAAAATTCCCGCCGATAAAACCGGCGCCCCCGGTGACAAGGATTTTCATAGCAGCCTCCTTTTTATATTGCGGACGGATGATTCCCATCCAAAACAGCGGAATCCGGTAAGCCCCTTCATTGTACCGGAGGATCGTCCGGCATGCAAGCCCCGGAAGGATAAGGAAAGTGGAAATCGCAGTCGCGCAAGAACGGCGCCGCGCTATCCTTGGCGTTGAGGATGGGGCGGGCCTCCCCCCAATCGACGGCGAGCTCCGGATCGTCCCAGCGGATGCCTGCCTCCGCTTCGGGGGTATAGAAATTATCCGCCTTATAGAGAAATTCGGTATCGTTGCGCAGCGTTAAAAAGCCGTGGGCAAAGCCGCGCGGAATGAAAAGCTGCCGGTAGTTTTCCGCCGAGAGCTCAACGCCGGCCCACTTGCGGTAGGTGGGGGAGCCCTCCCGCAGATCCACGGCTACATCATACACCGCGCCGCGCACGCAGCGCACCAGCTTGGCCTGCGCCGCCTCCCCTTTTTGCAGGTGGAGCCCGCGCAGCGTGCCCTTGCGCGCGGAATAGGAGTGGTTGTCCTGAACGAAGCGGACCGTTATTCCGGCCTCCTCCATTTTGCGCTGCGACCAGCTTTCAAAGAACCAGCCGCGCCGGTCGCCGAATATCTCCGGCTCTAGGATGTAGAGATCTTGAATATCGGTGGGAATCACCCGCACACCCTGTCCCTCCCTCTCAATAAAGGATTTTATCCTCCGCCACGGCGCGCAGGTGCGCGCCATAGGCGGATTTTCCATAGGCTTCGGCCGCTCGCAGCAGACGGCTGCGGCTGATCCAGCCGTTCCGGTAGGCGATTTCCTCCAGGGCGGAGATCTGGATTCCCTGCCGCGTTTCCACCGCCTTGATAAATTCCGAAGCGCCGTTCAGCGCATCGACCGTTCCGGTGTCGAGCCAGGCGAAGCCGCGGCCGAGCGTTACCACCCGCAGCTCTCCGCGTTCGAGATAGATCCGGTTCAGGTCGGTGATCTCCAGCTCGCCGCGCGCCGACGGCCGGAGCTGCCGGGCATAGGCGCAGACCTTCCGGTCATAGAAATAGAGGCCGGTGACGGCATAGTTGGATTTTGGGTGCTCCGGCTTCTCCTCCAGCGAAACGGCGCGGCCCTCCTTATCGAACTCCACAACGCCGAAGCGTTCGGGATCCTCCACATAGTAGCCGAACACCGTTGCGCCCTGCGGCGCGGCGGCCGCCGCGCGCAGCTGGCGGCCGAAGCCGTTTCCATAGAAGATGTTGTCGCCGAGCACCATGGCGCAGCTATCGCCCCCGATAAACTCTTCGCCGATGAGAAACGCCTGGGCCAGTCCATCCGGCGAGGGCTGCGCGCGGTAGGCGAGGCGGATGCCAAAGCTCTCCCCATCCCCCAAAAGCGCCTGGAAGCGCGGAAGATCCTGCGGCGTGGAGATCAGCAGGATATCCTGTATCCCCGCCAGCATGAGCGCCGAGAGGGGATAATAGACCATCGGCTTATCATAAACCGGCAGCAGTTGTTTGGATGTGACTAAGGTCAGCGGGTAGAGCCGCGTGCCGCTCCCCCCGGCGAGAACGATCCCTTTCACCGGCCGTTCCTCCTTTACAGGTTGTGCTTTCGATAGGCTTTCGCCCTTTGCAGATCCGGATCCGCTCTCTGCTTTGGGCTTCAGATCAGCAGGAACCGGGCGGCCGAGCGCAGAAGGCCGCCCCGATAGACGCCCAAGCGGCGCGCCGTTTTCCAGCGGCCGAGCTTGCGCCGCTTTGGGATGGAGCAGAAGGTTTCCAAAAGCTCTAGCTGCTCCGGCGACAGCCGGCCGCGGTAAAGGAGCAAAAAGCTCTCCGCCTGCAAGTAGGTCTCCAGCATCCGGCGGCGCGCCTCTCGGAAATGGACAAGCTGCTTTAACCGGAAGCCGAGCGAGCGGACGTCCTCCGCGCCCACGGCGTTATCCCGGTGCTGCCGGTAAAGGAGGGTGGGCTCCAGCACCTGGCCGACCTGGCCGAAGGCCGAGGCGGTAAGCATCACCCACCAATCGTGCATCACGAAGAAACGCGGAGCCTTATCAAAAAAAGCGGCCAGCGCCCGGTTATACATGACGGTGCAGCCGGTCATCGTCGCCTGTACCAACTGAAAACGGAAGGCCAGGCGGGAGAAGTCGATACCGGCCCGCTCCCGGTAGGAGGGGGCGAGCAGGCGCAGATCTTCATCCACCACCCGCAGATCGGTGTGGATAGCCAGCGGCGTCCCTACGCCGAACCGCCGTTCCAGCTCCTTCATCTTTTGCAGCGTCCGTTCGATTTTATCTGGCAACCAAACATCGTCCTGATCGCAGAGCATGAGATAGTCGTCGCGCTGGGAGGACATGAGCTGCCAAAAGTTGTATTTTGCGCCGCCGCCGTTTTCTTTTGCGCTTTCCACCGTTATTATGGCCGGATAGGCCCGCTGATATTCCAACAGGATCTCCAGCGTTCGGTCGGCGGAGCCGTCGTCCCGCGCGGCGATGGTGAAATCCCGGACCGTTTGGCCCAACAGCGAATCCAACTGCTCGCGCAGGTAACGCTCCCCGTTATAGCAGGCCAGAAGAATGGTGATCATGGCGGTCCCTTTCCCTTCTTTCTGCGAAGTTCCCGTTAAAGCGAACGGTAAATTTCATCCATCACCCGCCCGTAGGCGGCCAGGGTGAAGCGCTCCAACCGGCCCCGGTTTTGGCGGAGCGTTTCCCGATCCTCCTCCCAGGCGAGCCGCGCCTCCTCTAAGGCGCGGTGCAGGCTTTCGGCGTTTCCCGGTGTGAAGAGACGGCCCGCTCCGAGCAGATCGACAAGCTCGCGCATCCCGCCTCTATCGGAAACCACCGGGACGGTGTAGGCGTTCGCCGCCTCGACGATGGAAACCGGGCTGTTTTCATACCAGAGCGAGGGGAGCAGGAAGAAGCGCGCGCTTCGCACCAAGGGCAGCAGCTCCCCGGTGGGCAGGAACCGGCGCAGGAAGCGGACCCGCGTCTCTCCCGGCGGCAGCAGCGAGGCGAGCTGCCCGGCCTGCGGCCCGTCGCCCACCGCCAGCAGCCGCCTTTCCGGCTCCTCCGTAAGAAAATGCCGGGCCGCCCAGAGAAGGTTTTTCTCCCGGCTTACCCGTCCGAAATAGATCACGTCCTCCGTTTTGTCCGGCGCGGCCTCCCGGTCCACCTGCTGCAAGCAGGGATTGTAAACCAGCCGGACATCCAGGGAGGGGAAGGCGGATAGCAGCCGGTCCCGCAGAAATTGGCTGGGGGCGATGTGCAGATCGACCGCCGCGCGCAGCGAATCCTTCATCAGGTTCTTCTGTAGGTATTTTGCGGCGGAAACGGTCATGTTGTCCGCACAGTTCAGGCGCAGGATGTGGCTGTCATAGCTGCCGAGGCAGCGTTCGCAGGGCTCGCCGTGCGGGAGGGTGTAGAGCATATCGTTGGTACACAGATAGCTATAGGTATGGTGGGTGAGGACGACCCGGCAGCGGTAGCGCCGCCGGCACTCCGCCAGCGCATGCAAAAGGGAGGGGGTGAACGGGATGTAGTCATGCAGGTGGACAATATCGGGACGAAATTCCTGAAAGCACCGGCGCAGCAGCCAGCCGTTGTGCTCCAGCCCCATGGCATTTTTCGCTTTGGAAAGGAAGGAGGCGTTCTGCCGGAAATCCTCCGCCGGGTAGACGCGAAGGCCGGGGCAGGTGGGAAGGGTATCCGGCCGGCAGGTCAGAACGGCGGTTTCATAGCGGTCGGGACGCCGGAGCAATTCGGACAGGTTCCCGCGCGCGACATGCTCCACCCCGCCGCCCTGGAAGGCGGACGAAACCAGCAGAACTCGCTTCTTCATGCTTCTTTTCCCCCTTCCCGAACGCGCAGCCGTTTTTCTTTTAGCGAACGCCTTTTTATTGTGTGTTAAAAAAGGCGCAGATAACCGTTTTAAACGGAAAAAAGGCGCGTTGCAGAACGGAGTTCTGCAACGCGCCCTTTGCCGCTCATCCGGCAGCCGGGACAGACGGCCGGAGAAACGACGTTTATTTATTTGCCGAGCACCAGCTCATCCAGCGTTTTGCGGATAGCGCCCGGAGCGGCGGAGAGCCGCTCGAAATCGCGCACGACCTCGCCGGCAAGGCCCAGCGCATAGAGATCCACGCCCCAGATATTCTGGTTCTCCAAGAGCGGACGGATAGCCTCCTCGGCGTTCCCGTCTCCCAGCTTAAAGGACTTGACCGACGCGGGGATTTCGGCGAGGAACGGATCGGGGCTGATGGTGAAGGCATCGCCCTTGTCGTCCACCCCCATCAGGTAACGGCACCAGCCGGCGAAAACGAGCGGGATGATCCGCAGGCTCTTCACATCCAGGCCGTCGCGGGCGGCGTAGCTCTTCACCGTTTCGCCAAAGCGGATGGCCAGCTTTTGGGAGGTGTCGCAGGCGATGCGCTGCGGGGTATCGGGCATGAAGGGGTTGGGCAGGCGTTCGGTGATGACCTCGTTCAAGAATTTCTCCGGGTCGAGGATGCCGGGGTTAACCACCACCGGGAAGCCCTCCTCGTGCCCCAGGCGCTCCACCATGCGGCGCAGCGTCGGATCGCGCATCTCCTCATAGATCCGTTCGAATCCCAAGAGGCAGCCATAGATAGCCAGCGCGGTGTGCAGCGGGTTCAGGCAGGTGCAGACCTTCATTTTTTCGGTGCGGTTGACCGTTTCGCGGTCGGAGAAGATAACGCCCGCATGCTCCAGGGCCGGGCGGCCGTTCGGGAAGAGATCCTCAATCACCAGATATTGCGGCTCCTCCGCATTGACAAAGGCGGCGGTATAGGTGTTCTTCGAGGTCACGATGAGGCCGGTGTCCTCAAACCCATCCTCTGCGAGCAGCTTTTGCACCACCGGATCGGGCCGCGGGGTGATCTTGTCGATGATCGTCCAGGGGAAAGCGATCTTGGAGGGATCCTTCAGGTAATCTAAGAAGGCGGCCGGGGCTTTTCCGTTCTTCACCCAGGCTTCCGCCGTCTGAAGCACGGCGTTCATCAGCTTCTGTCCGTTCTGCGAGCAGTTGTCCATGCTGACCAGCGAGAGCGGCTTTTCGCCCGCCCGGTAACGCTCCAGGCACAGGGCGGTGATCTTGCCCATCAGCCCGGTGGGGACGGGATCCTTCCCCTCAAAGTCCTTCTGGGCCAGCGCCGTCCAGTTGCCGGCGGCATCGGTGAGGGAATAGCCCTTTTCGGTGATGGTGAAGCTGATCATCTGGAGGCTGTCGCTGCGGAAAATCTCCTTGATGCGCTCCCACTCCGCCGTTTCTTCGGCAGTCAGGGCGATCGACTCGGCCACGCTGCCGATGACCTCTTTGCGGATGGTGCCGTCCGCCTTGAGTACGACGAGCAGGCTCAGGTTGTCGAACGGATGGTAGGCTTTTTCAATGATTTCGGTATCGAAGCCTTCGCAGACGGTGATGCCGCTGTCGGCTTTACCCTCATCCAACAGCTTCTGTTGCAGCGCCGCCGGGAAGCCGCGGAAGATGTTGCCTGCGCCAAAGTGTACCCAGACGGGACTGTCCACCGTCTTTTTCACCATCGCTTCGCGGTCATATTGGGGGAGCTGATAACCCTTTTGCTCCCAAACGCTCTTTTCGCAGAGGTCCTTTTGTGTCAACTTCATTTCGATTCCTCCTAGTGTTTATGGTACTTATGGCACGGCGGCCTGTCCGGAGTCCGGCCGCCGGATGGACAGAGAAAAGCGGGTTCAGCGGGTGAGATAGCCGCCGTCTACCGGGATCACAGCGCCGTTGAGGTAATCGCTTGCATGGGAGGCTAAGAAGAGGACCGGCCCTATCATATCCTCCGGCGTCCCCCACCGCCCGGCGGGGATGCGCTCGGAAATCTGGCGCAGCCGTTCCGGGTTTTCAAGCAGCCGTTCGTTCATGTCGGTGGCCATATAGCCGGGGGCTATGGCGTTTACCTGGATCCCCCGTCCCCCCAGGTCGCTGGCCATTGATTTGGTCAGCTGGGCGATAGCGCCCTTGCTGGCGGTGTAAGCCGGAATGGTGAGACCGCCGAACCAGGAGCACATCGAGGCGATATTGATGATCTTCCCGTGCCCCTGCGCGAGCATGGGGCGCACGCAGAGCTGCGAGAGGAAGAAAACCGCATCCAGATTCACGGCTATGACCCAATCCCAATCCTCCGCCGGGAACTCCTCAGGCGGGTGGCGGCGTTGGACCCCTGCGGAATTGACCAGGATATCAATGCCGCCCAGCCATGCCATTGCCTTCTCAAAAATATCCTGCAAATCGCCGCGATCCCCCAGGTTTCCCTGAACGGCATAGGCATCCAGCCCTTCGGCGCGGAAGGCGGCGGCCGCCTCTTCGGTTTTTTCGGAGGATCCAACCAGGACGACCCGGCAGCCTGCCCGCAGCAGCCCTTCGGCCATCCCCTTTCCCAGTCCCCGCGAAGCGCCTGTCACAATCGCGCGCTGTCCCTTGAGATCAAACAGATCCAATAAAATCCCTCGCTTTCGTTTTTGTATATACTTTTTGTAGATAAATAAGATGAATATACAGTTATTCGGGCTCTTTCAGCGGCGCTTGCGTCCGGCGAAGGGAAGCGATATTGTAAAACAGAATGGTGGAGATGACCACCACGATCCCTAAGATAGCCACGACGCCGGGGCGCTCGCCCATCAGCAGAAAGACCCAGACAGGGTTCAGCACCGGCTCAATAGCGCAGATCACCGAGGCTTTAACTGGCGGGGTCAGCTCCATCCCCTTCGAGAAGAGCACATAGGAGAGGCCCATCTGGAACACGCCCATCAGGAGGATGACCAGCCATTCCACCGGCTCGGCCGACCGGAAGGCAGTATCCTGAAAGATAAAAGGGAGCAGCAGGCCGCTCAGGAGGTTTCCCAGAAAGGAGGAGAGGATGGGGTTGGCCCCCCGCATGGAGTTAGCGATAAACACCAGCCCGAAGCTCAGGCCGGTGCCGAGGGCGAGGCAGTCGCCCAAGAGCGCGCCATGGCCCAGGTGATCGATGAAAAAGAGCACAATCCCGAAAAAGGTCAGCACGACGGTAAAGATATCCAGCCGGGTGGGCCGCATTTTTAAAAAGAGAGCGGAGAGAAGAATCACAAAGACCGGCGCGGTATATTGCAAAACAATGGCGTTGGCCGCCGTGGTGAGCCGGTTGCAGAGGATAAAGACGGTGGAGGTGGCAAAAAGGGCCAGCGCGCCCAGCCAAACGGTGGGGGTCGGGCGGGTAAACTGCCGCCAGTTGAGCATCCCAATCACGGCGGCCGCCAGCAGGCCCCGCAGGCAGGCGATGGTGAGGGGGGACCAGCTGATGAATTTAACGGCGATGCCGGCAAAGCTCCAAAGAACGGCGGTGAAAACGAGCAGCAGCGGCCCGCGGTTCGACTGCAAACAAAACCCCTCCCACATGAAAGTTGTTGGCGACAGCGCAGGAATCCTCCATTTAATCATAGGGAATCACAGACAGCCTGTCAAGATATCCTGATAAAAAGTTTCTATTTGCATTGCATTTTGTGTGAAAGGCCGGACGCTTTTCAGGCTGATTGGAGGGATCGATGCGCTGTCTGCCGCTACCGGCATCTGTTAATGAAGGTTGTAAGCCGCTTGGGATGGTGGTATACTTTGCTCATACCCATTCGGCCCATCGAAATATAAAAAACAATAAGGAAAGAAACCGGTATGAAAAATTATACGCAGGTTTATGTGAAAGACAGTGTGGAGGCAGCCGGCGCCTATTGTAAAGCATTTGGCGCAGAAATAACCTTCGCGATCCCCAATGCCGGTGGAACTGCCTATGAACATTGTGAATTATCCGTTCACGGCGAAGGCTTTTTAGCAATAGGGGAAGCAAAAAATCCTTGCGACGTCGAGGTTGTCCACAAAATGAAATGGGAAACGATGACCTTTAATGTTTTTGAGATGGGGACCGAAGAGAATGTTCGCCGCGCGTTTGACGTTCTGCGCGATGGCGGCGTTGTGCTTGAGGACATTCATGCGCTGCCCTGGAGCAAATGCTGCGCTACCGTTATCGATCGGTATGGCATATGCTGGTGGATTTCTATTTAATGAGCAAAGGCTGGTTCCCTTTTTGTAAAAGGATGCGGTAGCTTCCCGTTTATCGAGGGAGGCTTTCATCCGTTAATTTTGTGCCGCCAGCCGCTTTTAGCGACGCGGAAATCTTATTGGAAAAATGGGGTAAATCATGGTATAATAGCCGCAGGCGGCTATTATACGTTCATTTATTGGCGGCCAATTATACCATAACCGCTTCGCGTTTATGGAAGGGGATTATACGATTAAACCGTTTATAGAAATTATGAGAGAATTATAGCTCATGTAAGTATGCTGAAGTCGCTTTGCTTTCAAACTAAGCTGAATGTTGAAAGAGGAGATCAAACATTATGGAAATAGAGAAGTACACTCCTAATTCGTTGAGTGTCAGTGCGATTTTAGGTTTGATTGCATCGGGAGACATTGCTGTTCCTGAAATTCAGCGGCCCTTTGTATGGAAGCGCACACAGGTACGGGACCTGCTAGATTCTCTGTACAAAGGCTATCCCACAGGCTATTTGATTATCTGGAAAAACCCCAATGTTCGGCTGAAGGATGGAAGCGTTTCAGCTGGGAAAAAAATTCTAATTGACGGGCAACAGCGTGTAACCGCTTTAATGACTGCTATTGCCGGAATACCAGTTATCAATAGTAGCTATAAAGAGGAGCGCGTCAAAATAGCATTTGATCCCTTTCAAGCATTTTCTGATGACCCTGAAGCGGATATTTTTGCAGTACAGGACTCCAGCCATATCAAGAGCAAGCGATGGATACCGGACATTGCGGATGTATTCAAAAACGACTTTTCGGTATTTTCTTTTATCACCCAATATTGCACTGATAATCCGGAAATGAAGCCTGAGAAACTGGACGGAATCATAACAAAACTTCGCGCTATTGGGAACCGGTCTATTGGCGTGATTGAGCTTTCAGAGCATTTGGAAATGGATGTGGTCACAGACATATTTATTCGTATCAATTCCAAAGGTACTGCATTAAGCCAAGGTGATTTTGTTATGTCCAAAATCGCCTCAGATGAGACATACGGTGGCAACACTTTACGTAAGGCAATCGATTACTTTGCACACTTGGCAGTAGAACCCTCTTTTGCCAGCGTCATTGCTTGGGAGGACACTGCATTCGCTAATACCGAATATTGGCAGAAGATTTCATGGTTAAAAGATGAACGGGACGATGTTTATGATCCGGACTATGATGATGTTCTTCGAGTGGCGTTTATGCATAAGTTTCCTCGCGCTAAATTGTCTGATCTTGTGAGTCTATTGTCAGGCCGGGATTTCGATACAAAAGAGTATCGAGAAGAGATTACTGCTGACACCTATGCAAAGCTGAAAGCGGGTGTTCTGAACGTATTCAGTGAGTATAACTTCAAGCAGTTTATGGCTGCTCTCCGAGGTGCGGGATTTGTCTCCAGCAAAGTGGTCAGTTCACAAATGGCTTTAGACTTTGCGTATACGCTATATCTCATACTTACCAGAACGGGCGAAGTGTCTCCTGGCGAGGTGAAAAGGTTAGTACAAAAATGGTATGTATTATCTGTGCTAACGGGACGATATAGTACCTCTCCTGAGTCAGCTTTTGCGCGGGATATTCGTCTTATCAATGAAAATGGAGTCCTTTCAACCTTAAAAGACATTGAAGCGGCAACATTATCCGATACATTTTGGAAAGTAGCTGTTCCACAGAATCTCTGTAATACGTCGGCCAACAACCCCTCCTATCTGATTTATTTGGCGACGCAGGTTGCGATGAATGATATTTCTCTTTTGTCCAATAATCTCCAAGTTCGGGATCTCCTCTTAACTGTCACAGACATCCACCATGTATTCCCAAAAGATTATCTTAAATCTCTGGGGTATGAGAGGGGAAAGTATAATCAAGTCGCAAATTATGCTTTTTTGGACGCACAAGTTAATAAATCCATTGGGAAAAAGGCGCCGACGGTATATTTTCAGGAAGCGCTGGCACAGTGCGATACTGGGATTATAACTTGTGGTTCCATTACGGATCGGGATGTATTGATGAAAAATCTACAAATGAATTGCATTCCTCTGGAGGTCTTTGATATGGATGAGAGCCGTTATGGTGAGTTTTTGGAAAAGCGGCGGGAACTTATGGCTAAAAAAATTAGGAAACATTATGAATCATTATAGTGCCTGGAAATGCGTGTCCTTACAATTCAATAACAGCAAACCAGAAAAGCCTCTGTTTCAATGTATCTCCTGAGACATTGTTTCCTTCATAATTCTTTTGGATGAAAATACTCTTGACAAATCTTCTCTCAGAAAGGAATGCTTGCTATGATGAAAAAAACGCTGCGGAACGGGCTGGCCTTGCTGCTGGCGCTTTCCCTGCTCGCCTCGTTGGGCGGCTGCCGCCGGGAAGAGGAGCAGCAGCCGGATTCGAGCGGCTCTTCGCCCTCCCGCACTGAGGTGACGGACGGCCCTTCGGCCTCCGCCGTGCCGGATGGCGGCCCGCATACGGCCGGGTATTGGATTGCGAAACTTTCTTCTCCCCGGCAGGTGCAGATGGATGCGGCCGCTATCGAGGAGTATAACGCTGCGCTGACTTCGGATGCCTCCACCCGCTGCGTCGATCTGGCGTCCTACCCGGAGAGCCTGGGCCGGGAGGAGCTGAAAGCGCTGATCGAGGAGATACAAAGGCCGGAGGAAGACCGCTACATAGGCCGGGAGAAGGCGACGGATGCCTATTATACGGCGTTGGAAAACAACCGGGCCCTTTCAGCGATAAAGGACAGCAACCCGGTCCGCTATGGCTTTGTAGTGACGGGGGCCATTCTGCGCGCCTTCCCGACGGACGATCCCTCCTATGAATTTGCGGAGGATGTAGAGTTCGATCTGTTTGCCGAGACCAGCCTGCGGGTATTCGAGCCGGTCGTGGTGCTGCACACCTCGGCGGACGGCGGCTGGTATTTCGTTCAATGCTACAACTACCGCGGCTGGGTCCGGGCGCAGGATGTGGCGCTGGCGGCCGGGCGTTCCGAGTGGTCGGGCTACCTGGACCCGGCGGATAAGCTGGTGGTCACCGGCAACCGTTTCCGCCTGAATGTGAACCCCTATGACGAGCGGGTTTCCGAGCTGGAGCTGACGATGGGGACGGTGCTGCCCCTCGTTTCCGAGGCGGACAAGCCCGCACAGATCGATCGGGTGACGGCCGGCAGCGGTTATGTGGCGCTGCTGCCCGTCCGCACCGGGGACGGCGGGTTACAGCTGCGCCCAACGCTCATCCCCTGGAACGCGGACGTTTCGGAGGGCTATCTGCCCTATACGCAGGAAAACCTGTTGGCGCAGGCCTTCAAGCTCCTGGGCGACCGGCACGGCTGGAGCGGGACGCTCTCCTCGCGCGACGCTACCGCCTTGGTGATGGATGTTTACCAGACCTTCGGCCTGCGCCTGCCGCGCAATTCCGCCCAACAGGCGCAGATTCCGGGGGATACGGTGGAGCTTGCCGGGATGGATGAAGCCGGAAAGCGGGAGGCTATCCTCTCCGCGCCGGTGGGAAGCCTGCTGACGATGGACGGCTATGTAGGGATCTATGTCGGCGAGGAGGGGGGCGAGCCCTATGCGCTGCACTCCCTGTTTGTCGCTTATGATGGGAGCGGAAAGGAGCAGCTCATCAACGCGGCCGTTCTCACCGATCTCAGCCTTTGCACCCAGCCGGGGGAGAGCTGCCTCAGCCAGCTCAAGCAGGTGAAAACGATAAGCTGAAGCCGTGGCTGCGTGTTATAAAAAAAACAGAGGCTGAAAGCGGCTGTTTTCCGGCCGGTTGCCGCGTAAGCGGCGAGAGGCAGGGTCAATAAATGTTTTTTATAGCGTAGCTATAAAGCAGCTATAAAAATGAGCGGAATCATGTATCTCAAAATAATGCTGCCTATTGGCGACATGAACTTTACAAGAGAGTAGGGTGATTCTTTGAACAATCTTATCAGACAAGCGAATGAACTATTAAAAAACCGCGGTTTTGAGTATGCTTTCTGCGGCGGATGGGCAATCGATTTGTTTATCGGCGCCGAAACGCGAAAACATGGTGATATTGACATTCTTGCATATTGGCCGGATCGCGACACGATTATTCAGTATATGCAATCGCTTGGGTATCAGGTTTATGAAATGCTGGGATGTGGAAAAGCCCACCATATTACCGATATTCATAATCAAATAAAAAGCAAAAGAAATATTTTTTGCTGTACACAAGATTGTGAGTTGGTGGGCCTGTCAGCGACCGATGAAGCAGGTATATATTTCATCAATTTCAAACACATAGGACAGACGGAATTGAATTTTATTGAATTTTTATTCAATGACAAAGAGGATGCCGATTTGTTGTATGCGCGCAATCATGCTGTTAAACTGGTATTATCCGACGCTATTTTGTATAACGGCGGTTTGCCGTATCTATCGCCGGAAATGTGCTTGCTTTATAAGTCCACAGATACGCAACGAGAAGGCTATCAAAGTGATTATGACCATGCCATGGCTCACATGACCCAACGGCAAAAACGCTGGCTTGACGACGCTTTAACCGTCCTGTATCCCGAAGGCCATAAATGGAGATTATGAGCGCATCGTGCAATGAGAAGCAGCAGATCCAGCCGCTCTTACCAACCATAAAATGAAGATATAAAGTGTTTTTCATCTATCTAATCAAAAAAGAAAGAGGCTGTCCGCAAAATACTCTGTATTTTGCGGACAGCCTCTTTTTTGGCAGGACGGGGCCGTTTAGCTCCCGTTAGAGGGAGGAAAGAGCGGCTTCTATAGATGCCTCCGGCTACCGGCAGCGCTTCTCTTCGTGAGGTCCTCATCCCGATAGGATAACATGAAAGCGGAATTTACCGGGAGAGGGGGCGCTGAATAGCGGCTTACCCGGCAGGAGGCGAGGGAGAAGGAGACGAATACCGCATTTTTCCTGCAAATAATACACAAGCAAATCTTGCCGGAATAGGTCGGGATATGTTAAAATAAATCTATTCTTTTAGAAAAAAACGGGATGAGCCGGTTGGATGCGGAAAGGGGTTGCAGTGATCTTGAGAAAGGCGCGGCGTTCGTTGCTGGCATTATTGCTTGCGGCGGCATTTTTGGTTCAGGGGACAGCGGCGACAGCCACGGCGGCAGAATGGTGGGAGGAAGCCGAGCCGGACGAGAGCTGGGACGACGGGGAAGCCGTTCCGGACGACCCTTGGTGGGAGGAGGACGGTTCCGAAGCCTCCGGCCAGGGGGATTCGTTTTCGGTGAAAACGCTCAAACGTCTGGCAGAGGACTATGACAATATTCCGGACGGCTTCTTAAAAGCCATCTCCCGCTATGAAACCCTTTCGCTGAACCGGCTGGAGGAGTATGTGCTTGAGCACAAGGCGCCGCTGGAATATATCCAGCGCTGTTTTACCGATCGCTTTGTCTTTAAGGCGGGCGATCGCCTGGATTATGTATATATTGATGAATCGCTGCCGCAAAACGATTTCGATTGGGATAACCTCGTCCATCGCTCCTCCGGGGAGATCCGCTATATCGAGGGGGATACCTCCCGCGCCTACAAGGGGATCGATGTTTCGGTCTACCAGGGGGATATCGATTGGGAGGCCGTGAAGGAGGACGGGGTGCGCTTCGCTTTTATCCGGTTGGGCTACCGGGGCTATGGAACCGGAAAGCTGAAGCTGGATGAAAAATTCCATCAGAATATGCGCGGCGCTACCCGCGCGGGCGTGAAGGTCGGGGTCTACTTCTATTCCCAGGCCATTTCCACGCGCGAGGCGGTGGAAGAGGCGGAGATGGTGCTGCGCTATCTGGAGGACTATGACATCGATTATCCCGTCGTCTATGACATTGAGGACGCCCCCTCTGCCAGCGCGCGCACCCGCAACCTCAGCGGCACGCAGGCTACCAAAAACGTCATCGCCTTTTGCGACGCCATTCAGCAAGGCGGCTACCGTCCGATGGTTTACACAAATTCCAAGTGGTTTACCCAAAAGCTCGACCTGAGCAAACTTCAAAAATATGACAAGTGGCTCGCGCAGTACTATAAGGTCCCGTTTTTCCCGTATGAATTTGATATCTGGCAGTATACGGGGAAGGGAAGGGTCAACGGCATCAAAGGCGATGTGGATCTGAACTTGAGTTTTTTCTCTTATTAAGGAGTTTGTAGGGAACGCTTTATCGAGAAAGCCGGCCATAGAGAACGGCCGGACGCTTTTCAAAGACCGGAGGGACAGCGACATGCGCTATACGATTTCACAGGCGGCCAAAAAGATGCACCTGACGCCGTTTACCATTCGCTATTATGATAAGGAGGGCATCCTGCTGCTGCACCGCACCGAAAAGGGCGCGCGCTATTTTACCGAGAGCGATATGGAGCAGCTGGAGATGGTCTGCTGCTTGAAAAGCACTGGTATGCCGGTCAAAGAGATCAAGAAATATTTTGATTTGTGCGCCCTGGGGGATGGGACGCTGGAGCAGCGCCGGGAGATTTTCACCCTCCACCGGGATCATATCCTGGAGGAAATCGACCAGCTGCAAAAAAATTTGGCGAAAATTGAGCGCAAAATCCAGAAGTACGATCGGTTTGTGCGTGAGAACCAGGAAAAAGCGGCCGAAGCCAAGGCATGAAAAGGGCGCGTTGCAAAATTTCATTTTGCAACGCGCCCTTTTGAAAAAGCAGCTTTTGGGGCAAAGATTATGCCCCCAATTTCGCGCTGACCGCGCGAAACCGCAGCTTTTTTCCGGTTTCTACAGGCCGGAAATCAAATCGCCTTTAAAGAAAAGAAAGATGGAGGAAGCCAATGACGTTGTTTGCGCAGCCGCTTTGAAGAGGGATCAGGAACAGCATCCGCAGCTACAGCCGCCGTTGTTCCCGCAGCTGCAATCCCAGTTCCCGCAGCCGCCGTTGTTCCCGCATCCGCAGTCCCAGTTTCCGCAGCCCCAGTTGTTTCCGCATCCGCAGCACCAGGAGCAATCGGTAGATGCGGCGGCCATGGGGGCAGCCGCGAGGACGACCGGAGCGGCCATGTTATTGACCGCATAGCCGGAGTAATCGGCTGCCATCGGATTGACCGCGCTATATACGTTATTGCAGCACATAATTTCAACATCTCCCTCATTTGTTCGTCTTGAGATCGCTCTCAGAATTAGTCTATGTCCGGCGGAGGGGTTTGGTGCAAAGAGGTTTTGCGTTCCCCCGTTCCGGCGGAGTAACGAAGGGAAGGAGAGAAGCCATGCGCTTTTCCTTGCAAGGGCTGGAGGGGCGGCTTATAGGGCGGCGGGGCGTTTACCGGTATATCCTCCCCCATCCGCTGCTGCGGCCGTTCATCGCTCATTATACGCTCACCGTCCCCGGCCGGTCGGGAATGGGGCCGGAGCTGACCCTGTTTCCGGATGCGAGCGGCTGCCTGGTGTTCCGGCTGGGGGAATGGGAGACGCAAGCCTATTATTGGGGCCCGACCACTCGGACGGCGGCCGTTCAAAACGATTTGGAAGAGGTTTTCCGCTTTTTTGTAGAGTTCCGGCCGTGCGGGGCTTTTGCTCTTACCGGTCTTTCACAGGCGGATCTGGCCGATTGCCGCTATGCGCTGGATGCGGTGGACAGCCAGGCGGAGAGGCAGCTTGCCGGCATTCTAGCCGGATGCGGGGAGTTGAGGGCATGCACGGAAGCGGTAGATCGTTTCTTCCTGAAGCGGTTGGAGAAAGGCCGCCTTTCGGGGGCCCAGGAGCAGCTGTGCAGGCTGCTGGGCGCGCAGGCGGGGCCGCGTTCGGCCGGAGAGCTGGCGGGGGAGCTGGGCTATAGCCTCCGGCATGCCGGGCGCATTGCCCTCCCGGTGCTGGGGATGGGGTTAAAAACTTATGAGCGCCTGCTGCGCCTGAATCTGGCGGTTTCCCAGCTCAAAACGCTGGATAAAACCTTTGCCCATCTCTCCCAGGAGGCGGGGTATTACGATCAGCCGCATTTTATCCACGACTTCAAGCGCCTGACCGGGAAAACCCCCAGGGAATACCTGCAAAACCTGTCCGGTTTTTACAATGAAGAGCTGAAATTTCCTGCTATCCTTAGAGACAGCTCATCGGTTTTCATGGCGGAGGAAAGAAAATCCGGGCTTGAAAACGACGGCGGGCGGCAGCGTTTCGAGAGGCTATATAGCCTGTAAAAAAGGAGGATGGCAACATGCAGATAGAATCGCGCTGCGGAATACTTTGCTCGGACTGTGAATTTGATTGTCCGGGCTGCACGCAGATAGAAAAGCCGTTTTGGGGGGAGAGCTGTCCGGTAAAGTCCTGCGCCGAGCAGGCGGGGCTTTCCCATTGCGGGCAGTGCGAAAAATTTCCCTGCCCCTTGCTCAACGGGTTTGCCTATGATCCGGAACAGGGGGATGATGGAAAACGGATCCGGCAATGCGCACAGTGGCTGGAGAAAGAAAAAGGGGCTTCTCATTCGGAAAAGGCGAAATGCTGACCGGTAAACAGGCGCAGGCTCGGATAGATCAAGCCCTTGGATGGGCAGAACTACAAGAGAGGGGTCTATTTCATGAAGTTTTCCAGTACGGTGCTGGTGACGCGCGATATGGCCGCGGCCAGAAGGTTTTATGAAGAGCTATTGGACCAGGAGATAGCGATGGATTTGGGGGAAAATCTCTCCTTCAAGAGCGGTTTCGCTTTGCAGGCCTGCACGCTCTGGGCGCAGTTGATAGGGAAAGCGGAGTCGGATATCCAAACCGGGCGGGATGATTGCGAGCTCTACTTTGAGGAACCGGAATTTGATGCGTTTATCCGGCGGCTGGAGGGGTTCTCCGTCCGCTATGCCCATCCGCCCTATGAGCAGCCGTGGGGCCAGAGGGCGGTCCGGTTCTATGATCCGGACGGTCATTTGATCGAGGTCGGGGAGAGCATGTCCGCCGCCGTGCGCCGCATGGGACAGCAGGGCATGAGCGCAGAGGAGATCTGCCGGCGCACCTCCTATCCCATGCCGTTTATACAGGCCAGCCTGGAAGGGCAGGAGCTGTGAACCGGCGTCTGTTTTTTTGAAAACAAGGGCGTGCCCGCAAATAGAAGAAACCTCCAGCCGGGCGATCCTCCGGCTTGCAGAAACCGGAAAAAGCTGCGGTTTCGCGCCGCTGGCGCGAAATTTGGGGCGTCGTCTTTGCCCCAAAAGCCGCTTTTTCAGAAGGGCGCGCCTGCAAAACGAAAGTTTTGCAGGCGCGCCCTTCGCGCTCATCCCATGCGCCGGCAGGCGACGCCGGCGGGCAGGGCAGCCTCGTCCACCGTGACGCGGTAATCCTGATAGGACCGCGCCGGGGATGGATCGCCGTCCTCTATCCGGACGGCCTTGACCGTTTCAAACAGCTTCCAGGCCGGGGCGCAGCCCAGCTCGCTGGCGTGCTGGAATACAATCAGCTCCCGCACCGCCATCTTTCCGCGGGCGGCGGAACGATCGTGTTCAAACATGTTGAGGATAGCCTCCCATAAGAGATCCAGATCCTCCTCTGAAAAGCCGGTGGCCTTGCGGGCCAGGTTGGCGGAAACATAGCCCTCGCAGCGGTAGAGGCCATAGGGGATGATGTACTTGCGGCCCATTTCCGTCTCTTTTCTTTCTGCGTCGGATTCCTTGGTGATAGCCATGCGGGTGATCGTCACCTCCTGGGGGACGACCGGTTCCACGCTGCGGGCAAAGCCTAGCTGCACCGGTCCCCGGACCTGGCCGCAGTTGAGAGCGTTTTTTCGAAAGGTAGTCATGACCGCGCCAAAGGTGCGGATATCGTAAAAATTGGCGCACATCCAGTCCCGGATCTTCAAATCCAAGGAGGGATCGGCTTTCTTCTTTTCCTTGACGTTCTTTTCCGTTACCTCAAATGCGGCGTATGCCTCGCTATCGCTGCGGTTGAGGGGGATTCTATCTTTGATATAGATGCGGTAGCCGGCGGCTCCGTCCTTTACAGTCTCCACATAATTGCGGATTTTGCGCTTGATGCACACGTCGGTAACGAGTCCGAAGCCGGTCTCCGGGTCCACCCTGGGCATGTTGCCCGCATCCGGGTCGCCGTTGGGGTTGCCGTTTTCCACATCGAACAGGATGACAAATTCATAGCGGTTTTTGATCGGCTCAGCCAATTTCGCTCTCCTCCTTTTCTGATAGCGGGCTCGGTTTTGCTGGAAGCAGCCCGATCGAAACGCTCCCTGCTGGGGAAGGTTCGACCGGGTGGGGAAGGCTTTCCCCATAACGCTGGACAGTCCGCCGATCTGCAAGCCTGTCCGGCCAGAGGCTCCATCTCTCCTTGAGCGGCCAGGGCTTGCAGGATCATCCGACAACCTCCCCGCTGTCCCGTGCGGGGACGGTTAGGACGCCGTCCCGCAGGACGGCCCGGAAGAACAGCGGCTGAATGTCCTCCGGGTCGGAATAATCCAGATCCCAGAGTATATAGCCCAGATCCTGCCGGCCGTTCAGCTCTGCTGGACAGGGGGGAAGGACCTCGCACGGCTTGAAGCAGGCGGGAAACTCCCGGCAGCCGAAATAGGGTTGGTGGTAAAACTGACCGCGGCAGATGCGGCGCCGGACGATATCCAGAAATTTGCCGGGGCTGTCCCCGCCGGCGGCCTCTTCCGTCAGGTCAAAGTGGGCGTCAATGACATAACGCACGTTCCGCAGCAGGAGCGACGCCCGCTGCTGGATGCTATCGGAAGCAGCCAGGAAAAGCTCCCCGGCGCCCCGCTCCATCACCGTGCGTGCGGTTTTGGCGCTGAGGGTGGCCTTCACCTCGTTCCGGCGCAGGTTCATGAACCGGATGGGGGCGCAGACATGGATGCGGTCGATGACCCAGCGCATTCCCGGATGCCAATAGATGCTTTCCAGCAGGCCGCGGGCAGCCGAAGGGGTCATGACGTCATAGCTGACCCGTTCGGTTTTCATCTCCGGCCGGGTGAAGCAGGCATAGTCCCCCCAGACCTCCAAACGAATGGGCATGGCGCGGCTCCTTTCTCCGTGTGTCTGATTTGATGAACGATGCTTACCGTCCGCTTCAGGGACAGCCCGGTTGCTTTGGAATAGGGTGAGCTGGATGAGAACGGCAGTTTTGCCCTCCAAAATTTGCAGGCTCCTCTTCCCAGGAAAATCTTTCTTATGCTTTATTTTAATCCATGCTTTCGCAAAGCGCAACCTCTAAAGCGCTGTCATAGACAGGAATGTTCTTCGGAGAGCGGCTGAAAATGGGTCTCCTGCCCGACCGACGCCCCAGCGCTCTCTATAAAAATAAAAATCAGGCTGGCGGTTCAATCCTTCCAGCCCGCTTTTTTTATTCGCCCTTCCTGCGTCCTTCATTTTCCTGCGGCTCTTTACTATTGCTTCCCCTGCGTTCGGGGGAAGCTGGAGCAATTCCCTCTATTTTTTGAGAACGGGTTTTTTCCGTGCGGAAACGATCAGGAAAAGAGGACGGCGCATCTCATCCTGCATGCCGGGCAGAGAGAGCATCGGCTCCGGGGGCTGCGGCTCTACCACATCGAGCAGCTCGAAGCCTCCATGGAGCAGGCCGCTTAAATAGGTGGTCAACGTTTTATGGTATTTAACCACCTCTTCGCCCAAAAAGCGGGCTTCCCGTTTTCCTTCCAGGAAATAGCGGTCTACCGGGAAGTGGAGAATCTCTCCCTCCTCGTCATAGATCCAGTCCTGGGTTCCATAGGCGGTAAAAACCGGATGCTCTACGGAAAAGATGAAATGCCCGCCTTCCGTCAGGCAGGCGGACACCCTGCGGACAATCTCTTCAAAGGAGCGCACATAATGAAACGCCAACGAGCTGAAAACGATGTCGAAGCTGTCCGGCGGAAAGTCGGTTTCTTCGATGGGCATGCGCAGGTAGCGCACTTCACTGAAGCGGGTTTTTTCCTGGGCGACCGCCAGCATCCGTTCGGAAAGATCCACGCCCGTAACGGCGGCCGCGCCGTGCTCCATCGCATAAATACAGTGCCACCCATAGCCGCAGCCTAGGTCGAGCACCCGCTTCCCCTGAAAATCGGGAAGCAGCTTTTGAAGCGTTTCCCATTCGCCCGCCCCTTCCAGTCCTTGTTGGGAGCGGCTCATCTGGCTGTATTTCTCAAAAAAGACCGGATCGTCATACTTGCTTCGCAGATTATTTTCCATCCGCTGCTTGTCCCCCTTGTTGACTTTTCAAGCATTCCCAGGCGGCGGGGGAGAAGCCGAAGAGCGTCCGCGATTCTCCCACGGCGATCGGCCGCTTGACGAGCATGCCGTCCGTTGCCAGCAGGGCAAGCTGCTCCTCTTCGCTCATCTCTCCCAGCCGGTCCTTCAAGCCGAGCGCCCGGTATTGCAGGCCGCTGGTGTTAAACAGACGCCGCAGCGGCAGGCCGCTCTTTTCCCACCAACGGCGCAGCTCCTCCGCTGTCGGATTCTCGTCCCGAATGTGCCGGCTGGTATATTCAACGCCGTTTTCGATCAACCATTTTTCCGCCTTCTTGCAGGTGGAACACCCCGGATAGTGTACAAATAGGACCATTAAGCATCCGGCTCCTTTCCATTCCCGTCCTCGTCTAAAATGCGCTGTACCCGGCCCACCTGTTCGCCTTCCTCCAGCATGACCTTAATGCCGTGCGGATGGCTGGCGCTGCGGGTCAGGATACGTTTGACATGCCCGCGCGTCAGCTTGCCGGTGGGCTGATCCTTTTTTAATACGATATCCACGAATATGCCTGGGCGGATACGGCTGCGCTGGCGTCCATCCATCTTCCCGGCCTTCCTTTCCGGCGGACGGCGCTACTCCTTTTCATCGATTCTGCCCCGCAGAGTAAGCACCTCGTCCGTCAATTTTTCGATAGCTACCACCGTTCGTTCAACACAGTCCATCAGCCGTTCCGTCTGGCCTATGGAGGCGTCTAGGAACTGAATCAGGGCTTTAGTCACCTGCATATATTCTTCGCGGCTGACATACCGGGTGCGGTCGTCCTTTTCCAGATTTTCAAGGCGGCTGCGGTAAATCCGAAGCACCGAGCGGATGGTTTCCGGCTCGTTCAGATCCCAATCTTCTCCCGGTAACTCCATTCCATTCATCCCCTTATCTAAATCGTGTAGTAAAATTATATACCGTTTCCTCTGTAAAATCAATCGGTCCGGCGTCTCCCTTGCAGCGCTCTAATTTTGAGAGGCGTTGGTTCTTCGTTCAATTTTTCCGGAAGCGGCGCGCAAAAACCCATTGACAAATCATTCCGTTCCTTGTATAATAAATCACTGTCAGGTTCACTTTATATAAGATAGGGGCATAGCTCAGTTGGTAGAGCAGCGGTCTCCAAAACCGCGTGCCGAGGGTTCAAGTCCTTCTGCCCCTGCCATTGATAAACACCGGTTTCTTTATAGGAACCGGTGTTTATTTTCTCTCTTGCAGATCCGGATTGTCCGCTTTTAGACGCTTTGATGACGGGCTGCGCGGATATCCCCGCACCGGCGAGCTGCAAGCGGCCGCCGCACGGCTTTGCGGCGGCCGCCCTGTATACCGGCCGTCCCTCTCATACCGCCGCATCCAAAGCATAGGCCCGGCGCACGATGTCCTCAATGCGTTCCTCCTGTACATAGAGGTTTGTCGGGTCATACTTTTCAATCAGCTCGATCATCGCGGCCTTGGAGGTGATCTCTGTCCGGGCCTTGATGATCCAGTGGTGATCCGTCTGTTCCAAAAGCTCGTAGCCTGCGCTTTCCTGCCAGGCCGGGATCGCCCCTTCAAACTCCAGCTTCAGAGTAAAACCGTCGTTGTATTTGGAGCGGAAGTCCGCCAGGGTCCCATCAAACAGCTTCTTACCTTGGTCAATCATAATCAGCCTCCGGCAAACGGCCTCGATGTCATCCATATCGTGGGTAGTAAGGATGATGGTCGTTTTCCGCTCGGCGTTGATCTTTTTCAGCGCGTCCCGCAGCACCTTTTTGCTGGTGACGTCGAGTCCAATAGTGGGCTCGTCGAGATAGACTACATCTGGGTCGTGGAGCAGAGCAATGGCGATGTTGGCCTTCATCTTCTGGCCCAGGCTAAGCTGGCGTACCGGCTGGCTTAAAAAGTCCTTCATGTCCAGCAGCTCGGTGAAGAAATCACAGTTTCGGCGAAACCGCTCCTTCGGAATGGAGTACAGGCTTTCATAGAGCTCCAGGGTGTCGGAAATGGGCAGATCCCAATAGAGCTGGGAGCGCTGGCCAAACACAACCCCGATATGCTTTGCATTTTCCTTTCGGTTTTCATAAGGGATGATATCCCCAATCCTCGCCGTCCCGCTGGTGGGGATGAGCACGCCGGAGAGCATTTTAATGGTGGTGGATTTCCCCGCTCCGTTGGGACCGATATAGCCCACGACCTCGCCCTTTTCCAGCGAGAACGACACATTCTTCACCGCCTGCTTCACCGTATATTCCCGGTGAAAAAGCGACCGGACAGCGCCGGAAATCCCCTTTCCCGACTGGGCGATGCGGTATTCCTTACACAGCTGGTTCACTTCAATAAAGCTCATTTTGCCCCTCCTTTTTAGGACCCGGTGCTCTTATAATGCTTGAGTCCCCAGTTCCATAAAAGGAGGCTGAGAACGAACGCCAGCGCCCCCGCCAGCGGGCTGAAGTAGGGCAGCGGCGCCGGATACCCCTCCGGAATGGCCTTTCCCAGCAGCGCGGCGGCGGGATAGAAATTCAAAAAAGCGAACGGAAGGATAAAGGTAAGTACAAACTGGATTCCTTTGGGGAAGATGGTAATCGGGAAGTTGGTAAATTCCTTCACATCCCATAGCAGCACATCCGCAATGGGGTTGTTTCCCACGGTGAAAAAGCCCATGGTCGAGGAGGCAATCAACGCCGCCGCCTGAATCAGCGACGCCCCAAGCACCATTAAAAGCAGGAGAAGGACGCTCTGCACCGTGACCGTATAGGCGAGGCTGCGCAGCGAGAGAACAATGATAACCAGCGACACCGAAAAGTGACTGATATACCCCACGTTGTATCCGGCGGAAAAGACTTCGTGCAGGAACGGGGGGATGGGCTTGGTCAACGAAGCGTCAAACTCCCCGGAACGGATGCGGCGGGTCAAGCCGGTGGAAAAGTTGAAAAAGAAAGAAGCGCCTATGGCGTAGGACATCAGCGAGAGCCCATAGAGCACCATCACCTCCGCGCCGTTCCAGCCGCCCAGCCGATCAAAGCTGGCGGCTAGGATATAGAGGGAGAGGAAGGTGGCCCCATAACCGATCCACTGTCCGACAATGCCCGCTAGAAAGGAGCCCCGGTAGGCCATGTTCCGGCGGAGGGCCACCTGGAAAAAGCGGATGAACAGCTTCCAAAAATCTTTCATCTTCCTTCTCCTTTCAGCCGCCGTTGACGGTCAGCCGTCTGGTGGCGGCCCTCCAGACGATCCGATCCAGAAAGCACAGGCCGGCGAGCCACAGGGACGCCGCCAACAGCGGGACCCATGCCTCTGTCAGCGGGGTTTTCATGAGAAACAGATTGATGGGCTCGAAGGTCATGTACCGGAAGGGCAGGCAGTAGCTGAGGGCCTTCAGCAGACTGGGATAAAACCAGATGGGGACGGTAGTGCCGCCAAAAATCGTGCGGAAGCCTCTCAGATAAAAGGAGATGAACCAGCAGCGCTGGAGCCAAAAGGCCAGCAGGCCGGCCAGGTAGGTCACTTCAAACATCAAGAGCACGCCCAATAGGGCCGACAGGATAAACAGCAGCGCATGTGGAAGATCGGGCGGCGACGCGCCGGACAGGAAGAATAAGCTCAAAAGCAGAACCGGCAGGGTAGCGGTCAGGGCGCCATAGCTGTTCTTCCCCAGGGTTTGCGCCAGCATATATCCCTTATAGGAGATGGGCCGCAGCAGCTCCATCGATATCGTGCCGTCGATCATGGCGTTTTCAATGATGGACGCCACATTGGTGCGGGTCAGCTCCAGCATGAAGGAGTTGATGAGCACATAGAGCAGCATATCGGAAAAGCTGGCGTCCTGCCGTATGCCTGTGCCGAGTAGGGACTTCCACAGGAAGACCTGGATCAGGAAGCTAAGCGCCGCGCTGAGGATTCCCGACAGGGCCGCCGCCCGGTAGATGGTTTCGGATTTCAGGGATTTTTTCCATACAATCCAGTATTTTCTCATCGGTTCCTCCCAAAGCCAGAAAAATTGTTTGTCCCATCCATTTTTTGACTTGATGTCATTATAGGCGGACAAAGGGAAAAACGCAAGGATATTTTACATAAAATAAGGATCCTCCGGTTTTCTCCGGCACATTTTTGCGGCTGTAGAGCCGCCCCCAGGCTGCGCCGCCATTCGTTCGCTATCGGTGTGGCGTTTAGCGGCAGGGGGGCGAGTGCAGCCCGCTCCTGCGGGCTGTGCGGATGTCTCCTGTCGCCGGCGCGGTTGGCCATCCCCCTTAGAAATTATGGCGGAATGGTATTCATCCGGCCCGGAATATGCTATAATAACCCTATTGTATCTTATTTATTTGGCCGCCCGGTGGGCATGGCCCGTCCGCGCCGTAGCTGTGAAGCCGTTATGGCGTGAGAACCCTATTGGTTATGCGGTTGGGGATTCGTTTCCCCAGGCCGCCCGATAAAGGGGGCGGTCTTTTTCTGTATTTTTACCCGCCGGCTTTCTCAGCCCGGCAGGAACGGAGGCTAGAATGGATTTAGAACAGGCGCGCAGCCGGGTGGCCGGGCTGCGCGATCAAATGGAATACCATAACCGGCTTTATTATGTGGAGGACGCTCCCGAAATTTCCGATTATGAATATGACCTTTTGTCCCGCGAGCTGCGCGCGCTGGAAGAACAGTACCCGGAGCTGGACGATCCGGCTTCGCCCACCCACCGGGTGGGCGGCTGGGCGCTGAATACCTTCGAAAAGGTCATACACGAAACGCCGATGCTCTCGCTCCAGGATGTTTTTGATACCGATGATGTGCGCGCCTTTGTAGAACGGGTGCGCAAGGAGCTCCCGGATGCGCTCTTTGTGGTGGAGCCGAAGATCGACGGCCTCTCGGTTTCTCTGGAGTACCGCAGCGGGCAGCTGGCGCGCGCCTCTACGCGCGGCGACGGCCTGGAGGGCGAGGATGTCACCGGCAATATCCTGACCATCCGCACCGTGCCGCGGACGCTAGAGGGCGCGCCCGCCTATCTGGAAGCGCGCGGCGAGGTATATATGCCGCGGGAGAGCTTTCTGCGGCTCCAGAAGGAGCGGGAGGAGGCGGGGATCCCTTTCTTTAAAAACCCGCGCAATGCGGCGGCCGGTTCGCTGCGCCAGAAGGATCCGCGCATTACGGCAGGACGCGGGCTGGATCTGCTGGTTTTCAACCTGCAACGGATCGAGGGCGCGCAGATCGATTCTCATTCCCAATCGCTGGACTATATGAAGGCGTTAGGCTTGCAGGTCAACCTGCGTTACAACCGCTTTTCCGAGGCGGACGCCATCCTCGCCGAGATCGAGCGGATCGGCGCCGAGCGGGAGAGCTTCCCGTTTGAGATTGACGGCGCGGTTGTGAAGGTGGACGATCTGCGCCAGCGCGATCGGCTGGGGGCCACGGCCAAATGCCCGCGCTGGGCCGTCGCCTTTAAATACCCGCCGGAGGAGAAGGAAACCACGCTGGAGCGGGTGGAAATCAACGTTGGACGCACAGGGGTGCTGACCCCGACGGCGGTTTTTTCGCCGGTGCTGTTGGCGGGGACCACCGTTTCCAGGGCGGTGCTGCACAACCAGGATTTTATCAACGAGAAGCAGATCGCTCTCGGCGATCGGATTGTCGTCCGCAAGGCGGGAGAGATCATTCCCGAAGTGGTGCGCGTCGCAAAGCATGATCCGGAGCAGCCGGTCTATCAAATCCCCGGCCGCTGCCCCTCCTGCGGGGAGGAAACAGTGGCCGATACCGACGGCGCGGCCATTCGCTGCCCGAACCTGCATTGCCCGGCGCAGCGCTTCCGAAGCCTGCTGCATTTTGCCTCGCGCGACGCGATGGATATCGACGGAATGGGGCCCGCGCTGATCGAAGCGCTGCTGGGAAAGGGCCTCGTCCGATCGCCTTCTGATCTTTATGTGCTCACGGGGGAACAGCTCAGCGGCATCGACCGGATGGGCGAGAAGAGCGCGCAGAATATCCTCCAGGCGCTGGAGCGCAGCAAGCGGCAGGATCTTTCCCGGCTGCTGTTCGCTTTGGGCATCCGGGGAATCGGCGCGCGGGCGGCGCAGCTCATTGCGGCCCGGTTCGGCGATATGCAGGCGGTGATAGAGGCGGACGTGGAGGCGCTGGCGGCTATTGATACGGTGGGAGGCGTTATGGCGCAGAGCGTTGTGGATTTCTTCGCCAGCGAGGAAAACCGCAGCGAGGTCGGGCGGCTGCGCGCGCTGGGGCTGAACATGAGCTCGGTGCTGGAACCGCCCTCCGAGCAACTGAAGGGCTTGACCTTCGTTTTAACCGGAACGCTTCCCAACCTGACGCGCAAAGAAGCGAAGCGGCGGATTGAAGCGCTGGGCGGCAAGGTCTCGGAGAGCGTCTCCAAAAAGACCCGGTATGTGGTGGCGGGCGAGGAGGCCGGAAGCAAGCTGCAAAAGGCGAATACGCTGAGCATCCCCATTCTGGATGAGGCGGGCCTCGTCGCCCTGCTGGAAGGGGAGCATGCGAGGGAGGGCTTAAAGGAAGGGCCGGCAGAACCGGCCGGTAACAATATCCAAAAAGCAAAAGGCAACGAGATGAAGATAGATATCGAGAAGCTGGCGCGGCTCGCCCGTCTGAGAATCGAACCGGAAAAGCGGGAGATGTTTGCTTCGCAGATGCAGGCCATCGTCTCGATGGTGGAAAACCTCCCGCAGCTGGACGGGGCCTACACCGGCGCGGATCCCGCGCATCCGATGCTGCTGCGCGAGGATACGGCGCGCCCCTCGCTGCGCCGGGAAGCGGTGCTTGCGAATGCGCCGCAGACGCAGGCCGGCTGCGTGGTCGTGCCTAAAACGGTGGAATAGCCCGGAAACAGGGAAAATGTCTTTCCCCTTGCGCCCTTTCCCGGCGGTTTCAAAAAACGGGCGGGAAACGGCCGGCTTGGAAAAAACGAGGCAGGCGATAGAAAGGAACGGGAAAAACAATGGAACTGTATGCCTTGAGCGCAACCGAGCTCTCCCGCATGCTGCGCGAAAAGGAGTGCAGCGCGGTGGAGCTGGCCCGCTCGGTACTGGGGCGGATCGATCGAGTGGAGGATAAGGTGCGCGCTTATTTGACGCGGAACGACGAGGGGATGCTTGCCGCCGCCGCAAGGGTGGATGAGAAGCGCGCCGCCGGCGAGACGCTCTCTCCCCTGGCCGGTATCCCCATCGGGATTAAGGACAACATCTGCACCAAGGGGATGCGCACCACCTGCGCCTCGAAGATGCTCTATAATTTTGCGCCTCCCTATCAGGCCGCCGTTGTGGAGCGGCTGCTTGCGGAGAACGCCGTCCTGACGGGCAAGCTGAACATGGATGAGTTCGCCATGGGCTCCTCCTGCGAAAACTCCTATTTCCAGAAAACGGCCAACCCGCACAACCTGGGAAGGGCGCCGGGCGGCAGTTCGGGAGGATCGGCGGCGGCGCTCGCCGCGGGAGAAGCGGTGCTGACGCTGGGCTCGGATACGGGAGGCTCTATCCGCCAGCCCGCCGCCTACTGCGGCGTGGTCGGATTGAAGCCCACCTATGGCGCGGTCTCGCGCTATGGGCTGGTGGCGTTCGCCTCCTCGCTCGATCAAATCGGCCCGATGGCGCGCAGCGTGGAGGATGCGGCGCTGCTCTTTGAGGCTATCCGCGGCGCCGACCGGCGGGACGCCACCAGCGTCCAGCGGGAAAACGCCCCCTTAGAGCTGAGAGCCGAAGTGCGCGGCATGCGCATCGGCGTTCCCGAAGAGTATTATGGCGAGGGTGTGGAGGAGGCCGTGAAAGCGGCGGTCCGCTCGCAGCTGGATAAGCTGGCCGCGGCGGGAGCGGAGATCCTCCCCATCCGCCTGCCGAGCACCCCCTATGCGCTTTCGGCCTACTATATCATCTCCTCGGCCGAGGCTTCCTCCAACCTGGCGCGTTATGACGGCGTGCGCTACGGCTTCCGCTCCGAGCAGGCGGGGAATTTGGAGGATGTCTATCTCAACACCCGTACCGAGGGCTTCGGCGACGAGTGCAAGCGCCGGATTATGCTGGGGACCTTTGTGCTCAGTTCGGGGCATTACGACGCCTATTATACGCGGGCGAAGCTGCTGCAACAGCGGATTGCCGCGGAGTTTGCGGAGGCCTTCGAGCGCTGCGATGCCATTGTCACCCCCACCGCGCCGGACACAGCCTTCCCCCTTGGCGCGCACAGCAGCGATCCGTTAAAGATGTATGCCAGCGATATCTGCACCGTAACAGTCAACATTGCGGGCCTGCCGGCGGTCAGCATCCCCTGCGGGAAGGATGGAGAGGGGATGCCCATCGGAATGCAGATCATCGGCGATAAGTTCCAGGAAGGGAAGATCCTTTCGCTGGCGAAAGCCTGCGAGGAGATGGCCGGCGGCTTTAACCGGCTGCCTGACATCGAATAGCGCCCGGCTTTGCCCCGCGCCGCGGCAGAGCTCGCGGGGAGCGTCTGTAGAGAATAAGCCTCTGTCCGAACAGAAACCGGAAAAGAAGCGGTTTGCGCTCTGCGGACAAAACCGGACTTCTTCCAAAGCTAAGGATTCTTTTCCGGCTGCCTGCCTGAAAGGAGGCGCATTTTTCGGACAGACCGCCAGTTATGCCGTCCTCCTGCGGCTTCGGGCCGCCGGGGAAGCGCCGTCTTTGGAAAGGAAGGTTGAGAGAGATGGAATTTGAGCCTGTCATCGGTCTTGAGGTTCATGCGCAGCTCAACACCGAAACTAAACTTTACTGCGGCTGTAAAAACGAGTTTGGCGGGGAGGTTAATTCGCATTGCTGTGAAATCTGCACCGGCATGCCCGGCACGCTGCCCACCCTCAATCAGAAGGCGGTGGACTATGCGATTATGATGGGACATGCGCTGCACTGCACCATTAACAACGTCTGCAAACAGGATCGCAAGAATTACTTCTACCCCGACCTGCCCAAAGCCTATCAGATCTCTCAGGCGGATATCCCGCTGTGCGCGCATGGCTATCTGGACGTCGTGCTTGACGAGAGCTGCAACGTCAAGCGGATCGGCGTGACCCGCATCCACATTGAGGAGGATGCCGGAAAGCTGCTGCACGACGACAGCTTTCAGGGCACGCTGGTAGATTTCAACCGCTGCGGCGTCCCGCTCATCGAGATCGTTTCGGAGCCGGATATGCGCTCGTCCAGCGAGGCGAAAGCCTATCTGGAGGCTATCAAGGGGATCTTGGGCTACCTGGACATTTCCGACTGCAAGATGCAGGAGGGATCGATCCGCTGCGACGTAAACGTTTCGCTGCGCCCGAAGGGAAGCGAGACCTTTGGGAACCGCTGCGAGATGAAAAACGTCAACTCCTTCTCAGGCGCGCAGCGCGCCATTGACTATGAGATTGCGCGCCAGACCGAAATTCTGGAGAACGGCGGGTTCATCCTCCAGGAGACCCGCCGCTGGGACGATGCGAAGGGCCGGACCTTCCCCATGCGCTCGAAGGAGAATGCGGATGATTACCGCTATTTCCCGGAACCGGATCTGGGGACGATTGTGGCGCCGCCGGAGCATGTGGAGGAGCTGCGCGCCCTCATCCCCGAACTGCCGGGCGAGAAGCTGCTGCGCTATGTGAAAAAGTGCGGGCTCACCTATTTGGACGCCAATCTGCTTTGTGAGAACGCGGAAAAATACCGGTTCTTCGAGCAGGTCATTGAGCTGGGGGGCTGCTCGCTCCAGGCGGCGGCCAACTGGCTGAACGGCGACATTGCCCGCCTCTTGGGCGAACGGCTGACAACGCTTGGCGCAACCAAGCTGACGCCGGAAAAGCTGGTCGGGATGATTCGCCTGATCGAAGAGGGCAAGATTTCCAATACGGCTGGGAAAACGGTGATCGAGGAAATCATGTTCACCCAAAAGACCGCCGGGGAGGCGGTCGAAGAGAAGGGGCTCTTGCAGATCAACGATACCGCCGCGCTGGAGGAAACGGCGCGCGCGGTGTTGGAGAAAAACGAGAAGGCAGTCACCGATTACCGGGGCGGTAAGGCGAACGCGCTCGACTTCTTAGTCGGCCAGTGCATGCGCGCATCGGGCGGCAAGGCGAACCCGCCGGCGCTGCGTGAAATTCTGCTCAAGCAGTTGGGCTAAAGAAAGCGGCGGGAGCCCGCATGGGGTTCCGGCTCTTAACAAGTGAAAGAAAGGAAAGGCGTTTATGAACTATAACTTTTCTTCGAAGATAGACGGCGTGAAGCCGTCGGCCATCCGTGAGATTTTGAAGATGTCCTCCGACCCGTCGGTCATTTCGCTGGCGGCCGGCAACCCTGCGCCCGATGCGTTCCCGGTGAAGGCGGTGGAGGAAATCACCGCCGGTATCCTGCGGGAAGAGCCGATTCTTGCGCTGCAATATTCCGTTACCGAGGGCTACCCGGCGCTGCGCGATACGCTGCGCGCCTTTGCGCGCAACCGCTACAACGTCATGGGGGAGGAGGACGATCTGATTGTCGTTTCGGGCGCGCAGCAGGGGATTGATCTGAGCTGCAAGTGCCTGTGCAACGAAGGGGATACCGTGCTCTGTGAGGATCCCTCCTTCGTCGGGTCGCTCAATGCCTTCCGGTCCTACAACGTCAACCTCGTGGGCATCCCGGTCGAGGAGGACGGCATCTCGATCGAAGCCTTGGAGAAGGCGCTCCGGGAGGAGAAGAACGTCAAGATGCTGTATGTCATCCCCAACTTCCAGAACCCGTCGGGCGTAACGATGAGCTGGGAGAAGCGCAAACGGGTGTATGAGCTGTGCTGCAAGCACGGTGTGATGATCCTGGAGGATAACCCCTATGGCGACCTGCGCTTTGAGGGAGAGGACATCCCGGCGATTAAAACGCTCGATGAAGAGGGGCGGGTCATCTATTGCGGCACCTTCTCGAAGATCCTCTCGCCCGGCCTGCGGGTGGGTTTTGCCATAGCCAACCGGGCGGTGCTGCAAAAGCTGGTGGTCGCCAAACAGTGCGCCGATGTGCACACCGCCATCCTTTCCCAGCTCATCTGCCTGCGGTTTATGAATGAATACGATGTGGAGGCGCATATCGGGCGGCTGTGCGCACTTTACCGGCAGAAGAGCGCGCTCATGCTCGGCGAGATGGAGAAGCATTTTTCCGATAAGGTGCGCTTCATCCGTCCGCAGGGCGGCCTCTTCATCTGGTGTACGCTGCCGGAGGGGAGCGATATGGTTGAGTTCTGCCGCCGGGCTACCTATGACTATAAGGTAGCGGTGGTGCCGGGCACCGCCTTCACCGCGCACGAGGAGGATCCGACCACCTCCTTCCGGCTGAACTTCTCCACCCCGACCGATGCAAACATTGTGAAGGGCATTGAGATCCTTGGCCGGCTGACCAAGGAATTTATCCGCTGAAAGTCAAAGCTCGACTATTTTTTGGAGGGAACGGGAATGGAAGCATCCGTAGCACCGAAACGGCCGGTTATCTTTTCCGGCATACAGCCTACCGGCATTTTTACACTGGGGAATTACTTAGGCGCTATCAAGAACTGGGCTCCGCTCCAGGAGGAGAACGACTGCATCTACAGCATTGTGGATGAACATGCGATCACCGTCCGGCAGGATCCGGCGAAGCTGCGCGAGAGCGCGCTGCGCGCGCTGGCGGTTCTCATCGCCTGCGGGATTGACCCGAAGAAGAGCATTCTTTTCATTCAAAGCCATGTCCCCGCACACGCCCAGCTCAGCTGGGTGCTCAGCTGCTACTGCCAGTTCGGCGAGCTGGGGCGGATGACCCAGTTTAAAGATAAGTCGCAGAAGAACGCCGACAATATCAACGCGGGCCTGTTCACCTATCCGGCGCTGATGGCGGCGGACATCCTGCTCTATCAGACCAACCTGGTCCCGGTCGGGGAGGATCAAAAGCAGCACCTGGAGCTTTCGCGCGACATTGCGCAGCGCTTCAACCATCTGCATGGCGACACCTTCGCCATCCCCGAACCCTATATCCCCAAGGTGGGGGCGCGGATTATGTCGCTGCAAGAGCCGCAGAAAAAGATGAGCAAGTCGGATGCGAATGTGAACGCCTTCATCACCGTTCTGGACGATGAGGATACCATCCTGCGCAAGTTCAAGCGCGCCGTCACCGATTCGGAGGCGGAGGTGGCCTACCGGGAGGGCAAGGACGGCGTGAACAACCTGATGACCATCTATTCGGTGGTGACGGGCAAGGGCTTTGAAGAGATCGAACGGGAGTTTGCGGGTAAGGGCTATGGAGACTTCAAGCTCGCCGTCGGCCAGGCGGTTGCCGATCACATGAAGCCGGTGCGCGAGGAGTTCCAGCGGCTTTATGCTGACAAGGCCTATCTCAAGGAGGTCTATAGGGAGGGCGCGGAGCACGCCGCGCACCTGGCCCGCCGCACGCTCGATAAGGTCTACCGCAAGGTGGGCTTTGTCCCGGCGAAATAGGGGAAGCAGGTAGAAATAAAAAGGGGTTGTAAAAACGCAGCGCGTTTTTACAACCCCTTTTCCTGTTTGTTTCGGATCCCGATACAACGCTTTATTCGCCGCATTTGCCTCCGGCGCAGCCGTGCATGTTCTCCCCGCAGTGTCCGTGCGGACCGTGATGCTCGTGTTCATGGCGGTTGCACTGGACGTCAGGGTTGTACTCCAGCGTGCCCGCAAGCAGCGCTTTTACCGCATCGTCCGCCCTGCCGGTCACGCCGCCGTAGAGCCGGATCCCGGCCTGTGCCAAGGCGTCCTTTGCGCCGCCGCCGATGCCGCCGCAGATCAGCGCATCCACCTTCAGGCCGGATAGAAGGCCGGCTAACGCGCCGTGGCCGCTGCCGGCCGTACCGGCGATCTGCTCTGTAAGGATCTGTCCGTTTTCGACGTCATAAAGTTTGAACTGGCTGGTGTGTCCGAAATGCTGAAATACCAGTCCGTTCTCATAAGTTACGGCAATTCTCATGATAAACGCTCCTTTTTACCTGTGCAAAGCTCTTTGTTTAGACCTGCTTTCAGTGGGGTAAGGAAAACTGCGGCAGGAGGGCGCGCCAAAAAAAAACGCCGGTATTTTCCTTCCCAAGCCTGCTGTCCGCATGTGCTGATAATAGGATACCTCAAGGAAAAGGAAAAATCAAGCCGCCCTTTGGGCCGCTCCTTTACCCTTCCAGACGGCAGAGGGTTGCCCCTGTGTAATAATGCGCAAGGATCTCGCGGTAGCTGGCGCCCTGGCGCGCCATATAGTCGGCTCCATATTGGCTCATACCGACGCCGTGCCCATAGCCGGTAGCAGTGAAGGTAAAAGAACCCTCCCGATAGGTAATTTGCAGGCTGCTGCTGCGCAGATGGAAGAGAGTGCGCAGCTCCTGGCCGGAGAGAGCCGTTTCTCCAAAACGCGCCTCGGTGATATAGCCCGACTCCGATCGGGTGAGATTTTGAAACCAGCGGGCAGGATCCTCCGGGAGCGCCGTTTCCCCGGTAGCGGCAAGGAGCCGCTTTTCCACCTCCTCTTTGGAAAAAACCGCGTCCGTTTCATAGTCCGGCGCCAGGCGGTCTCCGGGGCTTTCCACCGGCGTGAGGTAGGAAGCGCTCCCGGTCCAAACCTTTTCGGCCGCTTCGGTCCTGCCAGCGCTGATAGCGTGGTAAGCAGCGACAATCGGCTCCTCCTGGTAAACCAGGATTTGATCCTCCACCTCGGCTACTGCCTTCTGGATTTCAGGATAATAGATCCCAAAATTCTCTCCATACATCTCCCGGACGGCCGCCTCGCTGACATACCCCTTGCGCGCGGCGGTATCGATCTCTAAGTAGGCCCCGTTTAGGGCCGGGTTCGGATGCGCCTTTTCCTGTTCCCGGCAGCGCAGCAGATAACTGTGCGCCGCAACCGCCTGCGCTTTGAGCGCTTCGGGATGGAAGGAAGGGGGCATCTCGCTACAGACGGCGCCAAGAACATATTCCCTTTGGCTGAGGCGGATGACCTGTCCGGCCGCGCGGTCATAGAGCAGTACCCATTCGGACATAGCGGCCGCCGTGCTGACCGGCAGCGCCGTCTCTTCCGTGCGGATCTCCGGAGCGTCCGGAAGGGACGGGGGAGCGGATCCAGCGCCGGACTCCGCGCGGGAGCTGCCGCCGGAGGAGGAAGGAGCGCTTCCGGCGATATGCGGACGGGGAGTGGAAGAGGATCCGGAGGGGAGGGCGGGTAAAGGGGAAGCGGAATCCAGGCTGCCCAATTGTAAGAGGGGAACGGCGGCCATAAGGCAGAGCAGCAGAAGGGTGAGAAAGAGCTTGTACTTCATATTTTGAAACGCTCCCTTCCATTTGAGGCGAAGTCCTCCGGGTAGCCGGCTGGAGATCGGGAGCGGCTGCCGGAAGGAGCATACCGGCAGCGGAGAGTAGAAGCGTTCATTCAATTCATCCTTCCTTTTTATGAAATGCAGGAATAAATAGGGATAATTGCATTATAAAGGCGATGATTTTCCAATGCCCGTCCGGGTTCGCGGTACGGTCGCGCCGGGTAAAGAGCAGAATCAAGGTGAAATCCACATGATTGGCCTTGACTTCTTGCGGCTGCTGCGCTAAAATAGAAGATAATCATTTCCAGATGAGCGCGCCGGTTTTGCATGCAAAAGAGATAAAAAATGCAAAGTACGGCCCGCGCACTGGTGGAAAAGGAGTGGAAGCACTTATGCCGAACGAAACTGCTGGCGTCCTACTGCCCCAGAACCCGTCCAACCAGCGCGCTATTCAATTTTTATGCGAGGAGTACCGGAAGTATAACCGCATCGATCCGGCGTATTATGATGTATATAACGTCAAGCGCGGCCTGCGCAACAACGATGGGACCGGTGTGCTTGCCGGGCTTACCCAGGTCTGCAACGTGCATGGCTATGTGCTGGACGAGGGGGAGAAGGCCCCGGTAGACGGCGTGCTGACCTACCGTGGGATTAAGGTGAACGATCTGATAGAGGGCTGTGTTCAGGACGATCGGTTCGGCTTTGAGGAGGCCATTTGGCTGCTGCTTTTCGGCCGGCTGCCCAACCGCGAGCAGCTGGAAACCTTTCGTGGAATCCTAGCCAGCCAGTGCGAGCTGCCTACCTCCTTCTTCGAAGATATTATCCTGAAAAACCCTTCGCGCAACCTGATGAATATGCTGGCGCGTTCGGTGCTCGCGCTTTATGCTTATGACCCAAACCCGGATTCCAACGAGTTTGAAAATCTCATCCGTCAGTCCATCTCGTTGATTGCCCGCATGCCGGTTATTATGGTGGCCGCCTATCAGGTGAAGCGCCGCGCCTTCGAACGCGAAAGCCTTTATGTGCACGATCCGCGCCCTGATTTCTCGATCGCGGAGAATATCCTGCATTCGCTGCGCAGCGATATGCAGTTCACCCGTGAAGAGGCGAAGCTGTTGGATATCTGCCTTATCCTGCATGCGGAGCATGGCGGCGGCAACAACTCCGCCTTTACCGCGCGCAGCGTTTCCTCCACGGGCTCGGACACCTATTCGGCCATTGCGGCGGCCATCGGCGCGCTGAAGGGCCCGCGGCATGGCGGCGCGAATTTCAAGGTGATGGAGATGTTGGATTTCTTAAAGGAAGAGGTTGCAAACCCGGACGACGATGCCCAGGTGAAGGACTTCCTTGCCCGGTTGATCCGCGGCGAGACCGGGGATCGTTCCGGTCTGGTTTACGGCATGGGGCATGCGGTCTATACCCGCAGCGATCCGCGCGCGGTTATCCTTAAAAAATATGCGCTGCGTATGGCGGCGGGTACGCCCATTGAGCGCGAGTTTCAGCTGCTGGATGCGGTGGAACGCCTGACTCCAGAGGTGTTCGCTTCCATAAAGGGATCGAAAAAGGACATCTGTGCGAATGTGGATATGTATTCCGGCTTGGTATATAAGATGCTGAAAATCCCCTACGATATGTATACCGCTCTCTTTGCCGCGGCGCGCACCACCGGCTGGTGCGCCCACCGGGTGGAAGAAGTGGTTTATGGCGACCGTCTCATCCGTCCGGCCTATAAATCGCTGGCAAAGGATCAGGCGTATCTGCCGATGGAGGAACGAGATTGATAGAAACCGCCTTTTTCATCCTTTTTAGCGCAGCGCTGTGCATATTGCGCGCGCTGTTGGGCCTTTGGGCTATCGACCCGGCAACGGGGTTTTATGAGGGATATATGCCGTTGGTGTTCCTGCAAAACGCACTTCTGGCGTTGGGCATGGCCGTTTTTATCGTTCATGCGCTCCAAGCGGCAGGAAAGAACGGCCGGCCGCTCACGGCCGCTTGGATGCAGGGCTTGCCGCTGGCGGCGGCGGGATCGGTGCTGGCTGTTTGTTCGGGGGTCATGCTGATGCAGGAGCTTCTCCGGTTTACCGGCGGGGAAGAGGGCTCCGGTCTTATCAGCCTGACGGCGCAGGCAGTAGGGCTTGTCTCCGGTCTGGCGATGGCAGTGGCCGCCTTCCGGTTTCGCAGCGGCCGGGAGCGGGGCTGCGGCCTGTTGACGGCGGCGATCCCGGCGGTTTATATGGTACTGCTCACCGTGGCGCGGTTTCTTGCCTATCCCACCATTGCCGGCATTTCGGATCAGCGGTGGGAGGTTTGCGCGTTAAGCATGGGCGCCCTTTTTTTCCTCTATCATGCGCGGGCCTTGTCCGGTATGGGGGAAACCTCTGCACTTGCCTATGCGCGAGGCTGGGGGCTCTGCTTTGGCCTTATCGGGCTTCCGTTGTGCGCTGCGCAGCAGCTAACGGTGATGACCGGCGGCCGGAACAGTCTGCTGATGCCGGGGCCAAGCCGTTTCTCAATGGGGGTTCTTGCTCTTTATGCCGTAATTTTCAGTTGCGCTATCCGTCCCAAACAGGTGTGGAGTTACCGGCGCTATCCCTATTCGGACGCTTTCCGGTAATATTCTCTAGAGGGATCTGTCTATCTTTTGTTTTTATAGGGAACGCCTGTATCCATAAAAAACGGGATCAAAATTCCGGTTGGAGTTTTGGTCCCGTTTTTTAAGAAGACCCCTCTTTGGAGAAAGCCTCTTATTCAATTGGACGTTGACCGGATATCTCTGACGTGATATAGTAAATGTATCGAATGGAAAGGGGCTGTCGTCATGAATTATGAGGAGAAGATCTTATCTCTTTTAGAGTCAATGGATGGCCGTCTAGGAAACCTGGAGCAAGAGCAGACGAAAATGCGCGAAGAACAAGTGCAGATACGCGAAGAGATAACGCAGATGCGCAAAGAACAAGCGCAGATACGCGAAGAACAAGTGCAGATACGCGAAGAACAAGTGCAGATACGCGAAGAACAAGCGCAGATACGCGAAGAACAAGCGCAGATGCGTGAAGAACAAGCGCAGATGCGTGAAGAGATGAATGAGAAATTTGAGGAGCTTTCAACAAGTTTGAAATTCGCATGGCAGGATATTAGCATTGTTGAGAAGCGGATCTGGAAGCATGAAAAAGAATATCATAACGTTGGCTGACTCGTGTCCCCCTGCCGTCCGTTGGACGGCTTTTTGATGCGCTTCTGAGCGTTATACGGGAAAATCTAAACGGGATTTGCTCCTATAATTTGCTTGGCGATATTTTTTGACGGATGATTGTAACGGTATTAAAAAAATAGTATAATAATGGGGAGAACGGCTGTATCCTCTGCCGTTTGCAGGGGAGTCGAACCGGTTGTTTCAGCAAGAAGGTCTGGAAGGGAGTGGTCGGAACAATGAAACGAAGCGTGGGATGGCTGCTCCTGTGTTCTCTTCTTTTCACCTTTTGCGCCTGTGGGCTGCCGGGGGATACTGCGGAAGGAACGCCGCCCTCCAGTCAGGCGGCTGAAAATAGTTCGGCTGGTCAGAACGCTTTCGCTTTGAGCGCAGAACAGAACCAGCAGATCTCCGAGATGGTTTTGCAAAACGCTCACGTGATTTCCGATCCTTATGCGCGCGGAGAGGATATTCCTGCTTACTCGCTGGCACGCTTCCTTTACGAGCGGATGCGTGCGGACGGAATCGCAGACAGCTTTGAGCGCCGGGAAGACAATCTATCGGTCCTTGTGCCCAAGGAGCGGGTTTGGGAATATGCGAAGCTCTACTTTGATATGGATACGGTAGAGGTTGATTTCTACTCCCAGCAGTATTTTGACGGACAGTTTTTTATCATTCCCAACCCGGAAATGAACCGGCAGGAACCGGCTTATCAGTTATCTATTCAGAAGGTGGAGGCGCGCAGCTCCCGTATTCATGTAACGGTCAGCTATTCCAGCGGCGGGGTGGATTATCAGCTGTGGACCTATACCCTGCGCATGCGGGAGGATGGCAGTCTCTATTTTGTTTCGATGATCAAGCGCCCGGTGGAATATGGGCTATATGCGGTCAACCAGGCTTCAGCGTTGATTGATGAGCTTTTGGATATCCCGGTGAATGCGGATACCATTCGGAATTTCCAATTTCTTCCCTTTGGCGATCAACTGGCGGTCTATTATTTTAACGGCCGTGATATGCGCTTAGGAATTTTGGATATGACTACCTATAAAAGCGATCAATATATTTTGGTGGAAGGTAGCGGAAAGGAATCCGGCCCCTTCCCTGTGCAGGTATTGGGCGACCATATTGTTGTCTATCGATTGGACAGGCTGACGGTCTATGATGAAAATCTCCTGCGTGTGCAGGAGATCCCCTATTCCTCGGAGCTAATTTCGCTTTGCGACAGCTATACGGCCCAGCTTTATCTTTCTCCGGATTTCCACTATATCGCGTTCACCAATGCGGATGGACTCTATTTTTTCAACGTTCAATCTAAAAATGCTCATCTCATGCGCAACCATCCCTCCGATCCCAGCGCTGAGGGAGGGAACCCTACCTCGCTGTGGGAACCGGTAGCCTTCGATGTGGGGACCGGCCGTTTGTTGGGCCGTCTGACGCGGGACGGGCAGGCGTCTTCCTTTGGTCTGTTTGATATTGACGGGGGTCTCGTCTCCACCATCCGCCTGCGCACGGGGGAGGATACCGTCCTCTCGGTGCAGGAAGAACGGCTGATGGCGTTTTCGCCGGTTTCCATTGTGGCCGGTTCGGTCAACCGCGATCAGGAGCCGGCGCTGAAATCCAGCATCGCGGAGTACAATCTTTCCAGCGGGGTGGCGCGCGTGGAGCCGACCGGTTTTGTAGTGTTGGATGAATATGGGGAATTGCCGAATCAGGAGCGCATGCTCATTGCCAACCGGTCGGTATTTCGTGTCTCCTCCTTGGAGGTGGGGAAGGATTTAGTAACATCTTGGTATGTACAGGCTTATCAGATGCAGGGCGGCCGTCTCTCCAACCTGCCGTTTGGTTATGTAGACAGGCGGGGACGGGTGCGGTTATGCGCGGCCAATGCGCAGGATAAGGTTCTGGCTGCCTGTAGCGGGATGTTTATTAATACCTTTGTCGTATTTTGAGCATCTGGGAGAAAAAATTTTTTCCTTCGTTTTCTTCTGGGGGGAACAAATCGATAAAGTGAAGGCGCTTCGGCCCGTTGAGAAAACTGCTGTTTTCTCAACGGGCTTTTCCTGTGTGTAAAACTGTTATCCAAGGACAATCCGTTTTATACCTGTCCTCATTGGATAGTCCTATGCTTGCTGTTTTCCTCATCCTTCTCTGCCGTAACCCTTAAAGCCTTCTGGAAACAGGAGAAAAAGGCTCTGGATTCCCTGTTGATGCGCAGTTCCTTTGAATGGGAAAGATACGGCTATGGGGCTTTTTGAGAAACCGGCGAAAAAGGATGGGGCTCTCTGCAACCAAACCGGATTTTTGTCGAGATATAAAGAGAAGGCGCTAAACGGTAAAGGAAAAGGGGGAGCAGCAATGCAGGATGAACAGATCGTAGCCCTGTACTGGCAGAGAGATGAAACGGCGATTCGGGAGACCGAAGAAAAATATGGAAGGTATCTTGCCAAGATTGCCTATCAGATCCTGGCCGATTGGGAGGACAGCAAGGAAAGCGTCAACGATACCTATTGGAAGGCCTGGGATTCCATGCCGCCCCACCGGCCGCATGTCTTAGCTACCTATCTGGGGAAAATTACACGGCGGCTGTCCGTCGATATTTTCCGGACACGGAACCGGGAAAAACGGCGGGCGTCCGAATATGCCCTTTCTCTTTCCGAGCTGGAGGAATGCGTTCCGGGCGGCTGTATGGCGGAAGAGGAGGCTGAACAGCGCCTTTTAGCTCAAACCGTCTGCGACTATCTTTATACGTTATCCGCAGAGGCGCGCAATACCTTCGTTGGCAGGTATTACTATATGGATTCGATAAAAGAGGTGGCCGCCTATTACGGGATGAGCGAATCCAAAACGAAGAGTCTCTTGTACCGCACACGAAAAGGGCTGAAAGCCTATTTAGAACGGGAGGGTTTTGTTTTATGAAACCGGAACAGCTCAGCGACGCTTTAGATCTGCTGCCGGATGTGATTCTGGAAGAGACCCACCGTGTCCGCTGCTCTCCCAAGCGGGTACGAAAAAACCGCCTGCGGTGGGCGGCCGGCGCGGCTTGTTTTGCCGTTGCGGTCTATGCGGGAGCGAAGATGCTTGAGCAAGGATTGCCTGGCGGCAGGCCGGAGCTTCCTCTGCTCACCATTTCAGAAGAAACCAGCGGCGGGATGGGGTTTGAAGGCTATATGGCCTATGCCATTTCGGAGCTCACCAACGGGAACCCCTGGAGCGAAGCCTCGGCGCCTACTGTGCTGCCCGTCTATCAAAATCCGGCTTACGATTCAGAGGCGGACTTCGCAGGGATGCGGGAAATTTTAGAAGAGACTGCCCGCCGGTTCGGCCTGGATCCGGAGCTTTACGGAATCACCGACAACGCTCCTGACGAAGAAACCAGACGGAAGATAACTGAAAAAATGGACGGCAATGTTCCCGAAGGCTATTTTGATCCGACGAAACTGAGGCTGGAGGCGGATGGAATCAAACTGGAAGCGGAGCCGGATGGGACCGTAACCGTGTCCTTTGAGCCCGCCTTGCCGCTGCCGGAGGAATACCGTTTTACCCACCATGCCTCCTATGCAGACGCCAAACAGGTGGCGGAATATCTGAAGGAGGAATATGCGGATTGGCTGGGCTTTAAGTATCCGCAGGTGAATATTGCGGGCGGAGATTATAACATTTATCTTCAGCAGAGCTACCAGATTGAATTTTTCGATGCGGGCGGCAGCGCGGCCGAACGGATTCTCCATTACAATTTGAACCGGGCGGCGTTTTATTGCGATGATGAGGGGGAACTGTTCCTGGTGAGATTCTACCGGCCGGATCTGCTCCGGAAGGTGGGGGACTATCCCATCGTTGCGGCAGAGGAAGCCAGGGAGCGGTTGGCGAATGGAAACTATATTACCAGCGTTCCCTATGAGCTGCCGGGAATGGACTATGCGGCCAAGGTGGAGCTGATCTATAGAGCGGGAAGCCGCGATCCCTATGTGATGCCCTATTACCGCTTCTATGTAGAGCTGCCGGAGCTGGAAAGGGACGGGCTGAAAACCTATGGCGCTTATTATGTCCCTGCTGTCGAAAGCGCTTACCTCTCGGATTTGCCAACCTGGGACGGTAGCTTTAATTAAAATAGATTGGATGGGTAAAAGAGAAGCTGTAAAAAAACGCGATGCGTTTTTTTACAGCTTCTTTCAGAAAAGTTTGATTTCTATAGGGTGGAAGTTCGGCCGCTTCTCGATAGTTGTTTCTTAGCTTTTTACGGGAGCCTTTTGATATTTCCGGGTGACAATGGGAACGAGCGCAAGAGCGAGGACGGCGGCGAACAGCGAGATCCCGCCGAACAGATAGAAGGCCGGGCGCATGCCGGACAGATCGATGAAGCGTCCCATCAGAATGGGGCCCGCCGTCATGCCCGCCCCATAAATCGCCTGGTAGAAGCCCATGGCGGTGGAGCGGCGGCCGGGATCGATGTATTTGATGCAGTCGGCCGTTAACACCGAATAGAGAGTTGCCGCCGAGAAACCGGCCACGATCTGTGCAATGTAGAGGATCCACATGTTTTGGGCGAACCCTACCATGGCGCAGTAAAGCGCCAAGAGCGTGAAGGCGCAGGTGAGCAGGGGGCGGCTGCCCAGGCGGCGGGCAAGGCCGCTGCTGACGAAACCGGCCGTCAGGATCTGGGTGGCGGTGAACAGGCAGGAGGAAACGCCGATTTCCACCGGCCGGGCGCCCATCGTCCGCGCCACCTCGGAGGTGAAGGAGAAGGCGGTCGCCTGGATCATCATCTGCTGGAAGATGGCCAGCAGCGCCGGGACCAAGACCGAAATCTCCCCAAATACCCGAAGCAGCGCACGAACGCTCTGCGGCTCACGCTTGACATGCACCTCCTGGATGAAGAAGGAGCAGGCGACGGCCACGAGGCCGGTCAGGCAGCTCATCAACAGCGGCGCGCGGTAGCCCCACAGCATGGCCGCGGCGCTGCCGAGAAAGAAGGCGAGCAGCTTGCCGGCATTGTTGTAAGCGTTGATCTGCGCAATGGCCGTTTGCCCCTCGTCCGGCGAGAAATAGCCGGTATAGAGAATGGTGAAGCCTACCCAGGTGGAGGCGGCTACCCCTGCGAGAATGCGGAAGAAGAACATGAGCGGGACGTTCTGCGTCAGATAAAGGCCAATGGAGGAAACGGTGGTGAAAAAACAGCCTGCCATTACGATCCATTTATACCGGCTGCTCAAATCGGCAAAGATCCCCAACGGCACCCGGATGCACAGTTGGGTGAACCCATAGCAGCCGACCAGGAAGCCGATCACCGTTGCCGTCAGGCCCAGGGTGCGCAGGTAAGGGGTAAAAAAGGGGACGTGGCAGTATTCCGAAGCCCAAAAGAAGGCGGTCGTCAGTCCCATGATCCATCTGGCTTTCTTCATTCCCAATTCCAACCTCCGTTTCTTGCCGGGCCTTGAGGTCCGGCGGGCATTCGCAGCGGGAGCGCCTATGGAACGGAAAGGCTTCCGGCGGCTATTGGCAATCCCCGAACGCGCAGCCTTCTGTCATTTTACCACGATTCTCCTATCCGTGCCAGTGCGGAGAGCCTATTTATGGTTTTCATATTGACAAAGCGGCAGATAGCGCTTATTATTTGTTTAAAACGACAGAAAAGGACGGGGTAGTATGCCTTATGATTTTGAAACGTTGGTCAGCCGGCTGAACGCCGGATCGGTCAAATGGGAGGGAATGAAGCGGCTGGATCCGTCTCCCGACGATTCTATTGTTCCTCTTTCGGTTGCGGACATGGAGTTTAAAAACCCGCCTGAGGTAATGGAGGGCTTGAAAGAATATCTGGATAGCCATATCCTGGGCTATGCCTGCCCGACAGAGGGGTATCTAAGCGCCGTTCAGGGCTGGATGAAGGAGCGCCACCAATGGGAAATCGAGAAGGAATGGATCGTCGGATCCCCCGGCGTGGTTTCGGCGCTGTATGCGGCGGTGCGCGCCTATTCCAAACCGGGGGACGGCGTTTTGCTGCTCACGCCGGTCTATCCCCCGTTTTACAGCGCCGCGGAGCAAACGGGACGTAAGGTCGTGCGCAGCCCGCTGGTTTGCCGGGATGGGCATTACCGCATCGATTTCGAGGATCTAAGCCGGAAGGCGGCGCAGCCGGATTGTACGGTGATGCTGCTTTGCAGCCCGCATAACCCTGTCGGGCGGGTTTGGACGGAGGAGGAGCTGCGTAAAATCGGGGAAATCTGCCTGCAAAACGGCGTGACCGTCGTGGCGGATGAGATCCACTCCGATCTCATTATGCCGGGTTATACCCATACCGTTTTCGCCAGCCTTGGGAAAGAGTTTGCAGAACATAGCATCGTCTGTACTGCCCCCAGCAAAACCTTCAACCTGGCTGGGATGCAGACCTCCAACATCCTCATTCCCAACGAGGAGATGCGCGAAAAATTTGCCGCGCAGATGGATTTAAACGCCGTGCACGCGCTGAACATTCTGGGCTACCGGGCCTGTGAAATCGCCTATACCCGCTGCGCCGCCTGGCTGGATGCGCTCATCGGGGTATTGGCGGAAAACCATCGGATGGTCTGCCGCTTTTTGGCCGAGCATTTCCCCATGGTTCGGATCTATCCGTTGGAGGGCACCTATCTGGAGTGGATCGATTTTCGCGGGCTGGGCCTCAGCGCCGAGGAGCTGGAGAGCTTTATGCAGAAGGACGCCCGGCTTTATCTGGATGAGGGATATATCTTCGGTGAGGAGGGCAAGGGCTTTGAACGGATAAACATCGCCTGCCCCTCCTGGGTGCTGTCCGCTTCGCTGGAAAGATTACTGTCCGCCGCTCAAAAACGTGGACTGATTTAACCGGCCAAGGGCTTTAAAGGAAGCGCAGGAAAAGCCATAGGAAACGCCCGCATCCCCGAAGGAAGGGATGCGGGCGCGTTGTTTAAAGCCTTTCAACGAATTGGCGCACGTCGCATAGCTCTTTAAGCAGCGGTTCGCCAATTGCGTGGGAGAGGGCATGGTTGAGTTCGCTGTAGGGTGTGTCGGCGGGCTTTTCGTCCTTTGCGTGCTGCCGAAGCCGCCCAATGCGGCTGTCCAGCTCACCTAGGATTTTGCCCTTAATCTCGTCCTTCCTCATTGGAATCACCATTCCTTTCTGGGAACGCCGTTGTCCGGCCTGCCCGCAATATGAGGGAAGTTAGAGCTTGCGCTCGAACGACTGGCAGTCGGTGCACTGGTCTACGGTCGGATTTATTTCGTGGGTACCGACGGTGATGCAGTCCAGAGAGCAGTAGTTCTCGTTATCACAGTGGTTCTTGCACTGGCTGACAGTACACTGAATGCTCTTGTTTGCGTGGCAACACGGTTTCATAAAAACACCTCCTTTGAACGGATTCGATGCTAGTATGCCCCGGCTGTAGGCGATTATGTCCGGATGGGTTCGGGCTCATGGGCAAGAAAGTTTGGTAGCTTTGGCAGTTTTCAAATAAATGGGAATCTGCTATAATGAGAAGAGTTGACCAGGCTCTGAAGAAAGGAAGGGTTATCAATATGGAAAAACCGAAGGTTTTTTATACCGATTTGCATGTTACCTACCGCGAGAATCTGCTCCAGAAGCTGGATAGGCTGATGCAGACGGCGGGGATCGCCAACCTGGACTTTAACAACAAATTTGTTGCCGTCAAGATCCATTTCGGGGAGCCGGGAAATCTGGCTTTTCTGCGGCCGAACTGGGCGAAGGTAGTGGCCGATCGGGTGAAAGCGCTTGGGGGCCGTCCCTTCCTGACCGATTGCAATACGCTTTATGTCGGCCGCCGGAAAAACGCGCTGGATCACCTGGATGCTGCCTATGAAAACGGCTATACCCCCTTTTCAACAGGCTGCCAGATCATCATTGCCGATGGGATCAAGGGAACCGACGAGGTGAATGTCCCGGTTAACGGAGACTATGTTCGGGAGGCCAAGATCGGCCGCGCTATTATGGACGCCGATATCCTCATCAGCCTCAACCACTTCAAGTGTCATGAGCTGACCGGCTTTGGAGGCGCGCTGAAAAACATCGGGATGGGCTGCGGTTCCCGCGCGGGGAAGATGGAGATGCACTCTGCCGGGAAGCCGGTCGTTCTTTCGGAGCGCTGCATAGGCTGCGGAGCCTGCCGCAAGAATTGCGCGCATGACGCCATTTCGTTTTCCGATCGTAAGGCACGGATCGATCATAACCGCTGCGTCGGTTGCGGGCGGTGTATCGGCGTCTGCCCGGAGGATGCGGTAGAGGCCGCTCAGGATGAGGCCAACGATATCGCCTGCAAGAAGATTTCAGAATATACGGCGGCAGTGCTGAAGGATCGTCCGTCGTTCCACATCAACCTGGTGATGGATATCTCTCCCTATTGCGACTGCCACGCGGAGAACGACGTTCCGATCGTCGAGGATATCGGCATGTACGCCTCTTTCGATCCGGTCGCGCTCGACGTGGCCTGCGCCGATGCGGTGAACGCGCTTCCGCCGGTTCCGGGAAGCATTTTAAGCGGCCGGGAAACGGGCGGCGATCATTTCGGCGCGGTCCATCCGACCACCGATTGGCGCGCCGGTACGGCCCACGCGGAAAAGCTCGGCCTTGGCCGCCAGGAATATGAGCTTGTCCGGATCTAAAAAACGTTTGAAACCAAAGGCAGCTGCAAGGAATCCCCAGTTCCTTGCAGCTGCCTTTTTCTCTATACAATGGCTTGATGGGTTCTTTTAGCCAATATTTCCAGATCTCCGGCCAACGCCTGAAGAACCTTTTCTAGTCCGTCATAGCGCGCCGCTAACGCGTCATACTGTGCTTTGGGCACCGTTTCGGGAGGAGGGGGCGCCGCTGGCTCCCGTCCGTTTAGCCCAGCTTTCTTGATGATCGACGGGTAGTCCTTGTAAGCGTAGTCGAGATCAACGTCTCCCTGTATCCCATCGACGCGCCCCTTCCAGGAATATTGCCAGAGGCCATATTTTCCGGAGAAGGCAGGCTTCTCGGTCTCAACGTGCGCTACCCAGCAGTCATATTTCCCAAGCCGGTCAGGCGCATGCTGATAAAGCCGTTCTAGGGGTGAGGCCGGCATGTATAGCGCCCCATAGTATCCCGCCGCCTCGACCGCCTCCAAAAACGCTTCGATGATGGAAATCTGATTTTCCAGCGGCAGCGACAGTTGCGTTTTTTCTTCAAAGTCGAACGCGATGGGGTAGAGCGGTTTTAGGTCCTGCGTCACCCGCAGGAAGAAGGCGGCTTCCTTCCGCGCATCTTCTGCATTCATCGAATAGGAATAGTGGTAAAGCCCGTAGGGCAGCCCTGCCGCTTTACAGCCGAGGGCGTTGTTTTGCAGCTGCCGGTCAATCTGCTTATCGTTGTCCCACCCCCAGCAGGCGCGCAGCATAGCAAACTCGATGCCCGCAGCTTTCACCTGCTGCCAGTGGATCTCCCCGTTGTGACGTGAGACGTCAATCCCCTTGATTGGCATCTGCTTATTCCCCCTTTTTCACCTGTTTTCCAACCTGGTGGATATAGACCGAGCATCCAGCGCAGAGAATGCCTTGTGTGATGGCCGCAAAGGCGGCGCGCAGGACATCCCGCATGCCGGAAAGCTCCGAGCTGGATAATACCCATAGGAGCGCCAGCAGTATTCCGGCGCCGCCCAAAAGCAGCGGAATGTATTTATCTGCGACGCTCTCCGCCCGCTTTAGCCCAATACCGGTAAAGGAAAGCACCGGGATGAGCACCAACAATTCCGGCTTCACGTATTCGAGAATCTTTTCCATCGTCTTTCTACCTCCTGTCACGCTTCGTCTTCGTGCGCCGCCTGGTTGAGATGCTTTTCGAGCTTATCGAGCGCGGCTGTCACCGGCCCGTTGCATCCCTGCTCCTTGAGCCCCTTGAGGCAGGCGAGCACGCCGAAGCAGATGAGCGTCTGCTCCTTACGGATCGCCTTCAGCTCCCGGTCCTGCCGCTTATCGCCTTCGACAAATTTTATCCACCAAACCACAACGCTGCCGAGGCTGCCAAGCGCCGTTACGAGCGCGGCCGCCGTAATAACGGTGTTCGCGCTGATGGTTACTTCCGTATCGGTTCACCTCTTTTCTCATTGATATGAAAAGGAAGAAATGGATATGCCAAAAAAGTCGCCTATACAGCGTCTAGCGCCATCCCGCCGAGCTTTGCCGGAACCAGCTCAGGGAGGCCGGAATCGATAAGGATCTTGGCGCAGGCGCATTGTAACGCCTGCGGCACCTCGCAAAAGTCCGTCTTGCCAAGAATCACCCGCTGAGCAAAAAACATCGCCATCATCAGAATCCGCCTTTCTGCCTTACGGCATCAAAATCCATCTGCCCGCCGGACGGCGGCCCTCATTGCGCATATACCTGCAACGCCATCTCAGCCATGCAGTCCTCCAAAAACTCCTGCCGGTCCACAGCGGCCAATATCTGCGCTTTGAGCAGAGCGTTCTCCGCTTGCAGCCGCTCCATCGGAGAGGGTGGCGGCTTGGGCAGCGCCGCGCGA
>JAAWDS010000018.1 GCA_022793895.1 Provencibacterium sp.
CTCATTTCCTAAAGGTTCGCTTTCTTTCAGCTTCCAATGTTGTTCAATTTTCAAGGTGCGCATGCCCCGTTCGGGACAGCTTAGTTATATTACCATATCCCACCCCCTTCTGTCAATACCCTCTTTCGTAAATATTTGAAAGTTTTTTTCCTTATTCTCTTTTTTACACCCCACTGGACCCTTTAAAACCTAGTGTTTATGCGGGTTTTACCCCTTCTGAAATTTATCGGCTTTTTTCGATTTTCTTAGAAAATTGTTGGAAAAAGGGGGCCTGGGTTTTAAAAGATTTCCGGGAAGCTCAATAAAAAGGCTTAATATTCCTTCAATGGGACAGCGCCAATTGTGTTTGAGCCGGAGCTTCTAAGCGTTCATTCGCCGTCCGAACGCTTTGAGGATCTATATCGATTCCTATATAATGCCGGTTTAACTGTCTTGCTGCTACGCAGGTGGTTCCAGAGCCTACAAATGGGTCTAACACGATTTGTCCTTCAATGGTAACTAGCCCAATCAACAATTCCATTAATTTAAGCGGTTTCTGTGCGACATGTTTTCCGTGATCCTCTGGTGTCGCCTCTACTTTGAGAGTATTAGAAAAGACCGCTTTCTTCTCCGCTTGACGGTTATATTTTTGTAATGCCGCTTCATTCCATGCTCCCACCTCATTCTCCAACACATTATCCGCAAGTGTTCCTCCCGTTCGGTATGGCTTTTGAAACCATAGAACCGGTTCAAAGAGCGGCCGCAAATTGGCCACCCGCCACCCAGCCCATCGCAGCTCATTTATTTTATCGCCCCGGCGCTCGTAGATTGCCGATAAACGCTGAGCCCGTTGTGGGGCTGTTCCCTTTTCCCAGGAAAGCATATCTTTGAAGGTGAACCCAGCGTCCTCCATGGCAATGATGCACCGGTGTGCATATCGCCTTCCTGCCAAAATCAAGCAGCTACCTCCCGGCTTCAAAACCTTCAACCAGCTAGCCGCCCATGAAGCGCACCAGCTTTGATATTCCAGAGGAATCTTTTTATCCGCCTCGCTCCAACCATTCAAGGGCTTTCCCCTTCGCTTGAAAATTTCTCCAGCTTCGAGCTGTGCCGAGGAAGCCCCGCCATATGCTAGATTTTGGTTGTTATGCAACACATCCCACTCGTCATATCCAATCCCATAAGGTATATCGGACACGATAGCATGAACCGACTCTTCTGGGAAGTTTTTTACTATTTCAATCGAATTTCCTAAAATAATCTCATCCATTATATCTGTAACCCTCTGATATAGGCGTCAATTTGAGCAATCTTTTCATGAATCTTTTTAGTTTTTATTAATTCGCAGATAGCCTCTTCCCGCGAATACCGCTCTATCTTCTTCATTTCCTCGATCCAAAATGATTTCTCCTGATTTCCGCGTTCGGCAATCGCCGCGATTTGAACGTTTAACAGTCCGGCAAATGCTCCCTCACTCATTCCGAGCATAGCAAGCAGCTCATCATTAAATTTCTCAATAAAGCGCCGCTTTATCTCTGTATATAATACTTCATGCGCGTAAGTGCCGCAGAAGCCCTAGATCTTAGCGAAAGACAGGGCCTGCGTCTCCTTAATGCAGTGCTCAAGCAAAAAAATCAAGTGTTCCCAACTAAGTAGACATACGTTGTGAGAAATAGCTTGTACATATATCTGGCTATTTTTAGAGGGATACTGAAAGTAAGGAGAGCAAAGCACCGCATATTCTGAATCTTTTCTCCATCCAGAAAGCGCTGCGATTTTAAAGTCCTTTTGATTTTTAGCTGTTCTGCTCATTCGAAACGCTTTCGCATCCGCAACGAGCGTATAGCCATGGATCGGAGATTCCGCTAAAACATCCGCCGAGTCCCCACGTTCTTTTAATACGGTTGATTTCAACCCTATTTCTCTAAAAGCACGAGATAAAACCGCATCCGACGCTTTTGAAAACAGTTTTTCCTCTGTCGAATCGTGTGCAATGCTTTCCGGTATGGTTCCGATTTGTTTCAAAGTCTCCAAAAATTGGGGTTCTGTATTTATGTATTCTTCTAATGCCGATGAAGCTTCTTCAAAATCCATATGCGCAACCGCTTGGATGAGCGCCACGATGTCGCTATACATTTCCTTCACCTCCACAATGGCTATGGTTTTTAGTATATCATACCCTCTGCTCGATTGCCAGAACAACGAGAATCTGTAACCCGCCCTTCTCTATAAGCCGCCGTTTCCTAACGCAAAGTGTATACGGGTCTCTCTGTTCCAGGAGCCTGCTGAATCCCCCACAGAAACATAACCCGCGCCAGCCGGCCCATCTTTAACAAGGGGAAGGCTCCGCTTGACAAAAAGGCCGGATCTGTTTATGCTGAAAAAGTTGGCCCGCCGGATGCGGGCCGAAACGACTTATAGGGGGATAAACTGTGGAAAAAAATGAAAAGAACCGGCTGCTCGCTCAGTTGGGGCTGCTGCTGGTTGCTATTATCTGGGGCTGGGGATTTATGGCCACCCGGATAGCCGTAGACGAAAACCTCTCCGCCTCGTTTATCATGATGGGCCGCTTTACGATTGCCGCCGCCGTCTTTGGGGCTGCTTTCTGGAAGCATATCCGCTCCACCATCACCCTGCGGATGGTGCAGGGCGGCGTTCTGGTGGGCGTTTTCCTATTTCTGGGGTTCATGGTTCAAACGCTGGCCATGGAACGCACCACCCCTTCCAACGCCGCCTTTTTAACGGCGACGAATGTGGTGATGGTCCCGTTTCTCTGGTGGGCCGCTGTCCACCGCCGGCCTCCGGCGCGGATGGTTGCCGCCTGCGTAGCCTGCCTAATAGGTATCGGCATCCTTTCGTTCCGTCCTGGGGATGGATTTGCCGTTTTCGGCGGGGATCTGCTGGCCCTGGCCTGCGCCTTCTTTTTCGCCTGTCAGATCGTGCTGACCGGCATCCTCGCGGCGCGGATGGATGCCCGGGTGCTGGTGTTCCTCCAGTTCGCAACGGCCGCCGTCCTTTCGGCCCTCTTTTTCTTCCTGCTGGATGGGGATCCCGCCGCCTTCCGGCCTGGGAAGGGGCTTGCCGCCGTCGGCTATCTCGGCGTGTTCAGCACCTGCCTGTGCTATTTCCTGCAAACGGTCGGGCAGCAGTATGTCCCCGCTTCCAAGGCGGCGCTCATCCTTTGCATGGAATCGCTGTTCGGATCGGTTTTTTCGGTGATAATGGGTTATGACCAGCTAACTGCCAGCATGGCGGCAGGCGGACTGGTCATTATGGGCTCGGTTTTGCTTTCCGAAGCCGATATATCCTTCAAAAAAGGAAAAACGGCCGGCAAAAGGTAGAAGAGAAGGATATCCAAAATGAAAATTATAAATAATTGCTAAAAACTATCCCCTACATCAAGTAGAAACAGAAAATTTATCTTCTGTCCAACAATCTTCAAAAAGGCATGCTATAATAGAGATAGTGCGTCCACTCAATTGCAAGGAGGAAATTACCAATGGTTTTTAAAATGCGTATCCTATTCTTTTCGAAAGCTGGCAACAGCGAGCTGATGGCGCAGGCTATCTCCCGCGAGCAGAAAGCCGGCTGCGATAAGATCCCGCCCGCCTACCCCTGCGAAAGCGAAAAGCTGCTCTTCATCGGCGTTGAAACCACCAAAAAGACCGCGCCGCGCGAGGTGGTCGATTTCTGCAACGGCCTCACCCCCGCCCGTGCAAAGAACGTGGCGTTTTTCGGCATCGGTCCCTCGTTCGAGGCGCTGGACGAGCTGAAGGCCATCGTAGAGAAAAACGGGGTGGGCATTGCCGGAAAGCCCCATCAGTGCACCGTGAAGAGCGGTCTCTTCAAAGCCGGAAAGGTGACCGACGCGGATCTTGCCGCCGCCGCCAAGTGGTCGAACGAGATTGTTCAATCGATGGTCGGCTAACCCATAACCGATAGATAAAAACAGGCTGCCCGCATCTGCGGACAGCCTGTTTTTTGCCCCTGACGCCGGCCAGGCATCGGTTCAATTGCAGAAAAGATGCGCTCCTATGCGCAGAATGACCGGGCGGGAGTGCATCCAGGCATTGGAGGTCTTGTCCGGGTTAAAGTAATAGAGCGCGCCGCCGGAAGGGTCCCAGCCGTTCAGGGCGTCCTTCGCCGCCCGGTAGGCCGAATCGGCAATGGGCTCGTTGATCTGCCCGTCCACAATGGCGGTGAACGCGCCGGACTGGTAGACAACGCCCGCTACCGTATCCGGAAAGGAGGGATGCTCCACCCGGTTCAGAACTACGGCCCCCACCGCTACCTGTCCCTCATAGGGCTCGCCGCGCGCCTCAGCGGAAATGATCCGCGCCAAAAGCTGATAATCGGCGTCGCCTACCTCCCCGCCCCCGCCGCCGGCCGGAAGCCCCAGGGCGGCCAGCGTCGCCGAACCGGCGATACCATCCACCGCGAGGCCGTTTTTGCTCTGAAAATACCGTACTGCTTCTTCGGTCTGCGGGCCGTAGATCCCATCGGTTTCCCCGGAGAAATAACCCCAGCTCTTCAGCCGCTCCTGAATCTTGCGCACCTCTGCGCCGCTGGAGCCGCGCTCCGAATAAACGGCGAGCGCCTCCCCTCCCCGAAACAGCGAGGCTTGCAGCACCAGCCCCACCATCGCCAGGTTGAGCAAAACCAAAAGCGCAAATCGAAGAATCTTCCTTCTGCTGATATCCAAAACGGTTCACTCCCAAAAGTTTCTGTTTGCAGAATGAAGTTTTCCCGCAGGGGACGCAATTATCCCCATTCTGTGGCGGCATTTTGGAAAGAAAGAGCGGTTTTGTCACCAAAAATGCGGCGGCGTAATAGGATGGGGTATCTGAAACATCAGGGGGCAACTGCTATGGAACTGCTGTGGATCATCTTTGTCACCGCCCTGGCGCTGACGGCGGCCTACTATGCCGGCGGCTACCTCGACAGACGCACGCGCGAACGTCAAGAGGAAGAGGATAAAACCCGCCGGGCGGAATATCTGGAGCAAATGGCTGGATTCGCGCGCGGCTTTGCGGAGCTGCTGGTCCGCCGGGGACTGGCCGAACGGGGCGCCGTTCCGGAGATTGCCTGCGCTCTTAGCCGGTACACGGCCGGGTATTCCGAAGAGAGCTACACCGGCGAGGAATGGCGGCAATTGGAGGCGGCCCTGCGCGCGCCAGCCGATTAAAACAAGAGACTGCCTGCACCGATGCAAAGCGTCAAAGCCTTTTGCACCGGTGCAGGCAGTCCTTAAACAGCAAACGGGGCCGCACCCCGTTATTGCCCGCGGCCCCGCCTTTTTTCGCAGGCGGTAAAAAGCCAGGGATAAAGGCCCATCCCCGCAAAAACCAGCAGCGCATAGCGCAGCAGGATAAAGGGCCCCTCCCCCGGCAGCAGCCGTTTGAGCAGCCAGGCCATCCCGCCCAAAAGCAGCGCCCCGCCCAGCCAGCGGCCTATCTTGACCCGCAGGGAGACTTCGGTGGTGAACCGGACAAACCGCCTCTCAAACGGGACGGCCAGCGCAAACCCCGCAAGGCACCCCTCGGCGGCATACAGATCATGTCCTCCGAAAAAGAACAAAAAGGGCAGCAGCAGCGCCGCGCTGAGAAGGCAGAGCGTCTCCCGGCTTTTCACCCGCCGCCAGAGCGCTTCGGTCCCCCAGGCGCAGAGCAGCCCCAGCGCGAGGCCCGCCAGCACGTCCTTCGGATAATGCACCCCCAGATAGAGCCGGGAAAAGCCCACCAGCACCATGAGAGCCCCGCAGGCCCACCGCCAGGCAGGACGGCGCGCCGTCAGGGCAAACAGGCCGTAGGCAGTGGCGGCATTCTGGGAGTGCCCGCTCGGAAAGGAGTGGCCGGTGGCGGTGTGGATGCGCAGCGAACGCACCCCCATTTCCCCAATCGGGCGCGGCGCCTTTACCAGCTCCTTGAGGATGTTGCAGACCGGCAGGGAAACCGCCAGCGCATAGGCCAAGCGCTCCCCCCGCTCCCTATCCGCCGTCCAGTAGAGGATAGTGAAGATGAGCAGCAGCGCAGCCGGTTCGCCCAGCATGGTTATCGCCTGAAAAAAGACGTCCAACGCCGGGTTGGCGGCGGACTGTATCGCCCGGAGAATCTCCAGCTCCATCTAAAGTGCCTCCAGGTTCAATAGTTCCGCCGCGTTCCGGAACAGAATGCGCTCCTTGGCATCATCGCTCAAGGGGAGCGACTCGATAAAGCGGGCGGCGGTTTCGCTGTCCTGCCAGGGGCAATCGCTCCCAAAGAGGATCCGTTCGGCCCCGTGCTTGGAAATGATGCGCGCCGTCTGCCGGGGATCGATCCTCCCCGCCACAAAGGCGGTATCCAGATAGAGATCCTTCCCGGCCAGAAGCGCCTCCACATCGTCCCACAAATTCATCCCGCCCATGTGCGCTAAGATCAGGCGAAGCCGGGGGAAGTCGCGCTTTATCTGGACAAACATCGCCGGTGTGGCATGGATATGGTCCGGGGAGAACGGATCAAAGCCCGCATGGAAGCAGCAGGGGAGGCCAAGCTCGCTCATCCGCTCATAGAGGGGATAGAGCCGCTTCTCACCGGCGTCGAACCCCTGGTAATCGGGGTGCAGCTTCACCCCACGCAGCCCCAGGGCGGCAAAACCCTCCAGCCGTTCAAGCGCATCCGGACTGTCCGGATGGACGCTGCCGAAGGCCAGCAGCCGCCCGCCCGCTTCGGCCGTCACCGAAGCGGCGAACCGGTTCACATTTTGCTCCTGTCCGGGCGCGGTGGCAATGTGCAGCGTAACCGCCCGATCCACTCCCCATCCGTCAAATTTTTCAAGGCTCCCCGTCAAGGTCCCGTCGGTCTGCGGCGCAAGCCCGCTGACGGCGGCGAGCCGGCCGATCGCCCTTTCGCTGATCGTATCGGGAAACATGTGGGTGTGAAAATCAATACGCATACTGCAAACCTCCTGTCGTGCTGTGCGCGCCCCGCTACTCCCCGCGCTCCCGGACGAGCATCCGCACCGGGGTGCCGGTCAGCCCAAAGGTCTCGCGGATCTGGTTTTCCAGATAGCGCTGGTAGGAAAAGTGGAACAGCTCGCTCTTGTTGACAAAGCAAACGAACGCCGGCGGCTTGGTGGAAGCCTGGGTCATATAATAGATCTTCAGCCGCTTCCCCTTGTCGCTGGGCGGCTGCACGCGGGCGGTGGCGACGGCGAGCACATCGTTGAGCGCGCCGGTGGGGATGCGCCGAGCATTCTGCCCGGCCACCCGCACGATCTCCTGAAACAGCTTATCCACCCGCTGGCCGGTTTTGGCCGAGATGAAGCAGAAGGGCGCATACTGCATAAAGGAAAAGCCGTCCTCCAGCTGGCGGCGGAAGGCGCCCATGGTGGAGTTGTCCTTCTCCAAGGCGTCCCACTTGTTCACGGCTATGACGGTGGATTTGCCCTGCTCGTGGGCATAGCCCGCGATTTTGGAATCCTGCTCGGTGAAGCCGGTCAGCGCGTCGATAAGCATCACTGCCACATCGCAGCGGTCCACCGCCATATAGGCGCGCAGCACGCTGTAGCGCTCGATGTTTTCCTCCACCTTCGCCTGACGGCGGATCCCCGCCGTATCGATAAAGACAAACTTCCCGAACTCGTTTTCAACGATGGTGTCGGTCGCGTCGCGGGTCGTCCCGGCAATATCGGAGACAATAGCCCTCTCCGCGCCCGACACCCGGTTGACCAGCGAGGATTTTCCAACGTTCGGCTTGCCGATAACGGCCACCTTGACGTATTCCTCCGGGTAGTCCTCCCGGTTTTCAAAGTCGATCTGCTCAAAGCAGCGGTCCAACAGGTCGCCGGTGCCGTGCCCATGGCTGGCCGAAACGGCGACCGGGTCGCCCAGGCCCAGGTTATAAAACTCATAGAAGGCGGGGGGCGGGTCGCCGACCGAATCGCATTTATTCACGCAGAGCACCACCGGCTTGCCGCTTTTCTGGAGCATGGCGGCCACATCGGCGTCCGTTGCGGTAACGCCGCTGCGCTGGTCGCAGACAAGGATAATCACCTCGGCCGAATCAATGGCCAATTGGGCCTGACGGCGCATCTGCGAGAGGATCACATCGTCGGTCCGCGGCTCGATGCCGCCAGTATCCACCAGCATGACCTGCCGGTCCAGCCATTCGCATTCGGCATAGATCCGGTCGCGGGTCACGCCGGGCGTGTCGTCCACAATGGCTATCCGCTTGCCGCAGAGCTTGTTAAACAGGGTGGATTTGCCGACGTTGGGCCGGCCGACAATCGCTATAAGAGGTTTTGCCATGGGTTAAGACCCACTCCTTTCTAGGGCTTTGCGCCCGCCGGGCGCAGAACCGGTCCTGCGGCGGCTTACAGCGGGGGCGGGAGCTCCTCCCCCAGCATGCTTTCCAGCAGCGCATAGCCGTCGTTTTCGGTCGTCCGAATCGGGACGCCCAGCGCCTCCCCGGCCTGTTCGAGCGTCATATCATCCAAAAACCGGTCGCGCTCGTGGCGCAGCATACATTGCGGGATGAGGAGCTCCCCGCCAAGCGGCTTCCCCAGAAGCTGCCCCACGAGATCCCGTCCGGTAATCAAACCCGCCACCGTTACAGAGTGCCCGAAAAAATCATTTTCAATGCGGTAGACCTGCACCGACAGGCCCTTTACCCGCTCCATCGCCCGCTGTGCAAGCCGGCGAATCAGCGGCCAGGCCGCCGCCCCCGTCGCCATTGAGAGGGATCGCGGCGTCACCGAGACGGGCGCGCCGGCCCGCGCGCGGGTAAATTCATCCTCCAGCAGCGTGCAGAGCCCGACGCCGTTTTCCAGCTGGGGATAGTCCCCGTAATAGTCCGGGCCGGGCAGCGGAAGGCCGGCCAACAGGAAAAATTCATCCGAGGGGTAGACGATGCGATCGCCGCACGCCTGCTCCCAACGATCGGCATAGGCATGGATACAGGCGACGACCTCCCGCGCCTCTTCCGGCGTGTAGCTGCGCAGCGGATAGAGCCCCTCCCGGTAACGCGTCAGCCCCACCGGCACCGCCGCCACCGACCGCAGCGCCGGGCGCAGCTCCCAGAGCTTTTCCAGCGAATAGCGCAGCTCGTCGCCGTCGTTGATCCCCGGACAGAGGACGAGCTGCGCGTTGATAGCGATGCCCGCATCCGCCATCCGCCGCAGGTAGGAGAGCACCCGCCCGGCCGAAGGGTTCTTCATCATCTCCACCCGCAGCACGGGGTTCATGGTGTGGACCGAAACGTTCACCGGGCTGATGTGCATGCGCTCAATCCGCCCGACCTCCTCTTCCGAGAGGTTGGTCAGCGTGATATAGCTGCCGAACAGAAAGGAGAGGCGCTCGTCGTCATCCTTAAAATAGAGGCTCTCGCGCATGCCCGGCGGCGTTTGATCGACAAAGCAGAAAACGCATTTGTTGCGGCAGCTGTGCTGTTTATCCATCAGATAGGTGGCGAACTCCAGGCCCAGCTCCTCATATTCCTCTTTTTGCAGCCGCACCCGCCGCCTCTTCGCGCCGCTCTCAATTTCCAAAAGCAGCCGCCGTTCGGTCATATAAAACCGGTAATCCAGCACGTCGTGAATGACGTGGCCGTTGATGGCAAGCAGCGTTTCCCCCGGCCGGATGTTCGCCCGGCAGGCCGGAGAGCCCGGAACCACCTCCGCTATTACAACGCTCACCGAAATCCGCCTCCCTTCCGTTCCCTACAGGCGAGGGAAAGAAAACAAAAAAATAGAGGCGGAAGCGCCCTTCCCCCTCTATCTCTCCGGCATCCTTTTACGCCTCTTTCGAGATAACCTCTCTGCCCTTGTAGTAACCGCAATTCAAACATACCTTATGAGGAGCCTTGAGCTCGCCGCACTGGGTGCATTTGGAAAAGCCGGGCATCGAGAGCTTCCAAACATTGGAACGCCTTTTATCTCTGCGCGCTTTTGATGTCTTTCTCTTTGGTACTGCCATTTCAGCACCTCCCTCTCTCAATATCGGTTATCGTGGTTGATGCACGTACACAACAGGGTTATTGCAGCAGCTCCCGCAGGCTGTCCAGCCGGTTCCTGCCGTTCTCTATGCGGCAACCGCAGTTTTGCCGGTTGCGGTTGACCCCGCAGACCGGGCAGAGCCCCCGGCAGTCCTCGCTGCACAGCGTCTTGGCCGGAAGCGCAAGCACCACATCGGCATAAACGGCCTCGTCCAAGTCCAGCAGCCCGTCCGGCAGCAGCAAAAGCTCGTCGCTCTCCTCGCCATGGACCTTGCGCACGGCTACCTGTTCGCTGCGCAGCTCCTTTTCGCTGCGCACAGGGGTCAAGCAGCGGTCGCAGGGGATTTCCAACGAATACCGCGCCGCATAGGAAACCGTCACGACGCCGGCTACATTGCGGGCAATGCCCTCCACCTGCACAGGGCCGCTCACCGGATACACACCGGCCAGCTCCACCCCGGAGAGATCCACCTCCTGTTGAAAACGGATCTCCTCGCCTTCCTCTTCAAAGAGGCGCGTTAAATCCAAAACCATCCGCACACCTCGATTCAAAAAGGGGGTATTTCAGACGTCACGGATCTATTATAGGCATAGTTAAGCGGTTTGTCAAGGCTTTTTGCAGGGAGGAGACGGAAACATTCCGGGAAATTTATTCCGCCCCCATTCCCGCGGCCGGAAAACGCTTCCTTTTAGACCAGCCGCGCAATGTGTCCCGCGCGATCGCCCGGCAGCAGATCGACCGGCGGCAGCTCGATCAGCGTGTAGCAGCCCGGCTGCTGGCGCAGCGCGGCGCGCGCGGCGGACACCATGATCTGCGCGGTCAGGGCCGGGTTGTTGATCTGCATATCGAACGAAAAGCGCTGGCTGTGGGTCTGGCCGGAAACGCCCTTGCGCTCGATGTGTACGCCATGCCCCATATCGCGCACGAGCGACACATCCGGCACAAATTTGACATGCGTCTCGTCGTGGGCAAAATAATCGTCCTCCTTGATTTTGCGCTTCACGACGGCCGGATCATACCCCTCCTTGAGCTGGACATAGCACATCCTCTTGTGCAGGCCCGCCCCGGCGGGGATGGTGATGGAAATCGCATCGGCGACCCCCTCGATAGCCCGGATAGCGACCGAATGGCCCATGCTCATGCCGGGGCCGAAATTGGTGTAGGTCAGCCCCCGGGGCGCGCAGGCTTCCAGCAGGGTGCGCACGACCGAATCCGAACCGGGATCCCAGCCCGCGGAGAGGATGGCGGCAGCGCCGCCCGCCTTGGCCGCAGCGTCCAGCGCCGCGTGCATCTGCGGGATCTGGGAATGAATGTCAAAGCTGTCCACGGTGGAGATGCCCAGCTTTAAAACCGCTTCGGCCGTTTCGCGCACCGAACGCGTCGGCGTGCAGAGCAGGGCGACCTCCGGCTTCTGCGGAAGATCCTCGATCCGGCGGGCAACGGGGATCCCCTGAAGCTCCGGGACTCCCTCCCCCGAACCGCTGCGGCGGACGACGCCGCAGACGCTGAAATCTCCTGCGCTGCACAACGCCTCCAGCGCGGCGCGGCCGATGTTCCCATAACCGACAATGGCTGCTTTTATCATGCTGCTGATCATTCCTTTCTTCACCTCGGAATTTATCCGTCCGGCAGGGCCGGACTCCCTCCCGTCCTAATCGGGAGAAAAAGCGCAAAAACAGAAAAAAGGGAATTTTCCGATTCCCCAGGCTTCGGGCCGCCGGAACGTTCCCGATTCCTTCGCGCCTGACAGGAATATTATAGCAAACCCGCAGCCCCGCCGCAAGCGGTCATCCGACAGGCCGCCCGCTGTCCGCCACAATGCGCCCATCGCACACCTGCACCCGGCGCGGGGATCGTTTCGCCAGCTCCGGGTCATGGGTAATCAGCAGAAGGGTGCGCCCTTCCTCATGCAGCCCGCGCAGGATGCGCATCACCTCGGCGCCCGCCTGGCTGTCCAGGTTCCCGGTCGGCTCGTCGGCCAGCATCACCGCCGGGGACGCGGCCACCGCCCGCGCAATGGCCACCCGCTGCTGCTGGCCGCCGGAGAGCTGGCCGGGCCGGTGGTGCAGCCGGTGGCTGAGCCCCACCCGTTCCAGGGCCGAGAGGGCGAGGGCGCGCCGCCGGGCCTTTGGAACCCGACGGTAAAGGAGCGGCAGCTCCACATTTTCCAGCGCGCTCAACGAATCCACCAGGTTAAAGCCCTGAAAAATAAAACCTATCTGCCGGTTGCGGATGCGGCTGAGCGCCTCGTCGTCCAAAGCGCCTACCGATTGGGATTCGAAGAGGTATTCGCCGTCCGTCGCCGTATCCAAGCAGCCGATGATATTCATCAGCGTGGACTTTCCCGAACCTGAAGCGCCTACGATCGAGACAAATTCCCCCTTCTCTATCTCAAGATTCACATTTTCCAGCGCCTTAACGCCCGTTTCCCCGCCCGGATACGCTTTACAGACGCCGCGCAGCGAAATCAACGTTTCCGCCATAATAGCCAACCGCCCTTTCTCGAATAACCTTGCCGCTCCCTTGAAAGGCTCTGTGGAAATTCCTCGCAGCGAGCAGCTTCGCCCGGCCCTTCCGGAAGCCGGAAGGGAACGCCCCCTCTATAAATTGGAGAAAACCGGGCTTCTCCCGATCCAAACGTTTCTTTTTCCCCAGTCTATCCTAGCTTCCCCACCAAACAGCCAGCTTATCCACCGCCAGCCGGATGGGATGTTTTCACCCTTTCCACGATGTTTTCCACCGGGAACCGGAAGTTTTCCTCCGGATTTTCCCCCTGGTGTGGAAAACTCAGTGGAAAAGGTTAATAACTTTATATTTTCTTGGAATATTACAAATTGTAATAGAGAGCCGTGCCTGGGGGCCGAAGATTTCATAATTTATCGATTGCGTTTGCCGCCCAGCATCTGGTATAATGATGGGTAGACATTGGGCAGAAAGATTTGCAGCGTCCCTATCCGGCTGGCGGAGGGGGCAGAGGGAGGGAACGCCGGTGGATGTGCGCGTATCGGATATATTGGTGATGAAAAAGAACCATCCATGCGGGGAGAACCGCTTCCTGGTGCTGCGCAGCGGCATGGACTTCAAAATCCGCTGCCTGGGCTGCGGGCGGGAGGTCATGGTGGCGCGCAGCAAGTGCGAAAAAAACATTAAAAAAATCATCCATCCCGACGAGGAAGGGTAGCCCCTTCTCCGGCTTGAAAAAATGCAGAGAAACGGTTCGGTGAAAAAATACCAGAAGGCAGGAGGTTTATCCCTTGTTGTTTGATAAATTGGACGGCGTAGCCGCGCGCTATGAAGAGGTCGGCACGGCGCTGATGGATCCGGGCGTGGTCGGCGACCAGGCGCGCTACCGGGAACTGATGAAGGAATATAAGCGCCTGACCCCGATTGTGGAAAAGTATAAGGAATATGAAAAGGCCCGCGCCGATGCAGAGGAGGCGCGCGCCTTGCTGGAAGAAAGCGGGCTCGAAAAGGATTTCCGCGAGATGGCGCAGGGCGAACTGGAGGAAAACCGGGAAAAGATGGAGCGCTTTGGCGAAGAGCTGAAAATCCTGCTGCTGCCCAGCGATCCGAACGATGAAAAGAACGTCATCGTTGAAATCCGCGGCGGCGCGGGCGGCGAGGAGTCGGCCCTCTTCGCCGGCTCGCTCATGCGCATGTACACCATGTACGCTGAAGCCAGGGGCTGGAAAACCGAAATCCTCAACGCGAACGAGACCGAGCTCGGCGGCTTCAAGGAGGTCAGCTTCTCCATCGAGGGGGAAGGCGCCTATTCCCGGCTCAAATATGAGAGCGGCGTCCACCGGGTGCAGCGGGTACCCGAAACCGAGAGCCAGGGCCGCATCCATACCTCGACCTCAACGGTGGCCGTGCTGCCGGAGGTAGAGGATGTGGAAATTGAGATCGATCCCGGCGACCTACAGATCGATACCTACCGCGCCTCCGGGGCGGGCGGCCAGCATGTCAACAAGACCGAATCGGCGATCCGCATCACCTATCTGCCCACCGGCCTGGTCGTCGAGTGCCAGGATGAGCGCAGCCAATATAAAAATAAGGATAAGGCGATGAAGATCCTGCGCTCCCGCCTCTATGAGCAGAAGCAGCAGGAGCAGAACGACGCCATTGCCTCCCAGCGCCGGCTCCAGGTGGGCACCGGCGACCGCAGCGAGCGTATCCGGACCTACAATTTCCCGCAGGGCCGCGTGACCGACCACCGCATCGGGCTCACGCTCTACAAAATCGAGCAGATTATGAACGGGGAGCTGGACGAGCTGCTGGACGCGCTCATCACCTTCGATCAGGCGGAAAAGCTCAAGGAACAGGCGGGATAAGCTGTCAAAGGGGCGGCCGCTCCTTTGACAGCTTCGGCAGTTTTAGAAAGGGAAGGTTCTTTTTATTGGAAACCCGTATGATCCCCATCGGCGAGCGCACACTAGAGGCGGACGCCATTGAAGAGGTTTGCGACATCTTAAAAGGCGGCGGCATCGCCGCCCTTCCGACCGAAACGGTCTATGGCCTGGCCGCCGACGCGCTCAATCCGCAGGCGGTCGCCAAAATTTTTGAGGCGAAGGGCCGCCCGCAGGATAACCCGCTGATTGTACACATCGCCGCCCTCTCGATGCTGAAAGAGCTGGCGGCGGAGGTCCCGCCGGACGCCTATGCGCTGGCGGAGCGCTTTTGGCCCGGCCCATTGACCATGGTGCTCCCCAAAAGCGCCCGCATTCCGGACGCGACCAGCGCCGGGCTCCCCACCGTGGGCATCCGTATGCCGTCGCACCCGGTGATCCGCGCCGTTATCGAGCGCAGCGGGCTTCCGCTGGCCGCCCCCTCGGCCAACCGGTCGGGCAGCCCAAGCACGACGACGGCGCAGCACTGCATCGACGATCTCTCCGGCCGGGTGGACGCTATCGTTATAAGCTCGGATTGCACGGTGGGCCTCGAATCGACCATCGTCTCGCTGGCAGGCGGGCGGCCGCGGCTGCTGCGCCCAGGCGGCGTTACTTTAGAGGAGCTGGAAGAGGTGTTGGGCCCGGTCGAGCTGGACGCGGCCGTTTTGGGCCGGGCGGATCCGCAGAGCCGGGCAAGCGCGCCGGGAATGAAATACCGCCACTATGCGCCCAAGGCGCAGGTGCGGCTGCTGTTGGGCTCCTCCCAGCAATACCGGGCCTATCTGGAGGCCCATGCCGCGCCGGGCGCCGCGGCGCTCTGCTTCCATGGCGAGGAGATAGGGCTCCCCGTCCCCGCCGCCGCGCTGGGGACGCCGGAACGTCCGCAGGAGATGGCGCAGGGCCTTTTCTGCGCGCTGCGCGATTTTGATGAGAAAGGAGTTCAAACGGTATATGCCCACTGCCCCTCCCCCGAAGGGCTGGGGTTGGCCCTCTACAACCGGCTGATCCGGGCGGCAGCGTTTGATATCGTGAAGCTATGAAAGTCATCGGCCTGACCGGTCAAACCGGAGCCGGAAAAACAACGGCCAGCGAAGCGCTGCGGGCGGGCGGGCTGCCGGTTATCGATTGCGATCTGCTCGCGCGGGAGGTGGTCAACCACTCCAAAAGCTGCCTAGGGGATCTGGTGCTCGCCTTCGGCTGCGAAATCATCGATCACAACGGCGAGCTGAACCGCCGGCGCCTCAGCGGCATCGTTTTTAACGACCGGGCAAAGCTGCGGCGGCTGAACGCCATTACCTTCCCCCACATTCTCCGGCGGATCGAGGAGGAAATCGAGCGCTACCGCCGGCGGGGCGCGGCCGCGCTGGTGCTGGATGCGCCCACCCTCTACGAAGCAGGCGCGGATAAATTGTGTTATGCCGTCGTGGCCGTCACCGCGCCGGAGGAGGACCGGCTGCGCCGCATTATCGCGCGCGACGGGCTGAGCGAGGAGGAGGCGTCGGCCCGCATCCGCAGCCAGCATGACGACGCCTTTTTCCGCGCGCGGGCCAATTTTCTGGTGGAGAACACCGGCTCTTCGGAGGAACTCATTGAAAAGGTCGCGGCGGCAATGAATCTGGCGCTTGCGAATAGGGAACAGCAGCATGAAGCGGCGAATGTTTAACCTCCTTCTCTGGGGGACGCTAGGGGCCCTGGCTCTAGCTCTGGCCGCCTTCCTTCTCCACTTTGCGCTGGAAAAATATTATAACGCGCGCTACCCGCTCAAATACCAGGAGCTTTTGGAGGACTGCGCCGGAGAGAACGGGCTGCCGCCCTCCTTCCTCTTCGCCGTTGCGCACACCGAAAGCGGGTTTGATCCGGAGGCGGTTTCCTCCGTCGACGCCCGCGGCTTAATGCAGATCACCCGCGATACCTTCGACTGGATTCAGCACAAAATGCGGCTGGAAAAGCCGCTGGACTATGACCGCTATGCCACCGATCCCGCCGTCAGCGCCAAGTATGGCGCTTATCTGCTGCGCCTGCTCTACGACGAGTTCGGTTCCTATGAGCTGGCCCTCTGCGCCTACCACGCCGGCCGGGGGAACCTTTTAAAGTGGCTGCGCGACCCCGAATGCTCCTCCGATGGGGAAACGCTCGACCATATCCCCTTCAGCGACACGCGCTGGTATGTAAACCGGGTGATGGAAACCCAGAAAACCTATCAAGAATTATACGATTTGGAATAAATTCATCCGAATTAACATTATTTCTTCAAACCGCCGGGGACCGTCCCCAGAAGGAACGATCCCCGGCAAACCATAGAAATGAAGGTCCCACAAAAAAAGAACGGAGGTCATTCCCATGGCAGAGAAAACGCAAGCGGAGCTGCTCAAGGAAAAGCTGTTTTATGAGCCGAAAAACGCTTATGAAACGTTGAGCGAGGAGGAAATTCAGGCGGCGGAAGCCTTCTGCGAAGGCTACAAGGCGTTTCTGGATGAAGCGAAAATGGAGCGCGAGGCGGTCCGTTTCGCCGTCCGGATCCTAGAAGAAAAGGGGTTCCGGCCCCATGAGGCGGGCAAGCATTACCAGCCCGGCGACCGGGTTTACTACAACAACCGCGGCAAAGCGCTGTGCGCGGCTGTCATTGGTACCCGCCCGCTGGCGGAGGGGGTGCGGATCCTGGCCTCCCACATCGATTCCCCCCGCGTGGATCTCAAGCCCCGCCCGCTTTATGAGGAGGCGGAGCTGGGGTATTTCAAAACCCATTACTATGGCGGAATCAAAAAATACCAGTGGGCGGCCCTCCCCCTCTCGCTGCATGGCGTGATTGTGCTGCGCGACGGAACACGGGTAGACGTCACCCTCGGCGACCAGCCGGACGAGCCGGTTTTCTGCATCACCGACCTGCTTCCCCACCTGGCGGCCGAGCAGTCGAAGCGGCCGCTGGCCCAGGGGCTGCGGGGCGAGGAGCTCAACATCCTCATCGGCAGCCGCCCCTTTAAGGACGACAAGGCCAGCGAGAAGGTCAAGCTCGCCATTGCCAAGCTGCTGTTTGATAAATACGGCGTCACCGAGGCGGACTTCCTCTCGGCGGAGCTGTGCGGCCTTCCGGCCTTCCCGGCGCGGGACGTCGGCTTTGACCGCAGCCTCATCGGCGCCTATGGGCACGACGACCGCGTTTGCGCCTACACCTCGCTGATGGGCGCTTTGCAGGTGGAAAATCCGGAAACGACCTGGGTCGTCGTCTTTGCCGACAAGGAAGAGGTAGGCAGCGAAGGGAATACCGGCCTGCACTCCTCCTTCTTAAAATATTTCATTGCCGATCTGGCCAGGGAATCGGGCGTAGCGCCCAGAATCGTCCTCTCCCGTTCCCAGTGTCTGTCCGCCGACGTCAACGCCGCCTTCGATCCCACCTTTGCCGATGTTTATGAGAAGCGCAACTCCTGCTTCGTCAACTATGGCGTGGTCGTGACCAAATATACCGGTGCGCGCGGCAAATCCTCGACCAACGACGCCTCGGCCGAATTTATGGGCAAGGTGCGCAGCATCTTTGACGAGGCCGGCGTCGCCTGGCAGGTGGGCGAGCTCGGCAAGGTCGATGCGGGCGGCGGCGGGACCGTTGCCATGTATGTCTCGGCGCTCGATGTAGACACGGTGGATATCGGCGTTCCCGTCCTTTCGATGCACGCCCCCTTCGAGGTGGTATCCAAGCTGGATGTCTACAGCACCTACAAGGCGTTTGAGGCCTTCTGCCGGGCGCCAAAGAAATAACCGTTTAAAAACAGCCCGTTGTTCCCGCCCCCATCCGCAAATCTCCGCGGATGGGGGCGTTCTTTTTTTCGCTGCGCCGGCCGGGTAAAAAAGAGGCTTCCAAAGGAACCGGAGCCTCTTGGCGGGCGGCTCCTTTTTCGCGCGCCCGCCGTGTTTTTTTACGGGAAATAACGGGGGGTTTTTTGCTTCCTTCAAAATTCCAGCCTTTTGTATAAAAGCAGCGGTGTGTTTTCGGGAAATAAGCGCAGCCTTTTGAAGGTTTGTAAAGAATTTTTATCTATTTCCCATGATTTATCCAGTCATAATTTACCTAAAAAACGACTTTATCCTCCTTTTTTCGACGATTATCGGCAAAACTTCTTGAGATTTTCTGGAAATGCGCTATAGTATAAGGTATCCTTTTCCCCTGCGGGAAAAAGCCTGCGCCGCCCTCGGTAAAATTTTATACGGGTAAAAATTCCAGCATAAAATTTCCTGTGAAGCAAATAATAGAATTAAGACAAAAGAGAACCCGATGAGGCGAACCTTCGTCTGTGCCAGTCCGCGCGAAGGAAGGCGGCGTAAGCCGCCGGCACAAGCTATGGATGGGCATATTTTAGCTTTTCATGACAGCCTGCTTCTGAACAGAATTCTCAGCTTGCTCATTACCAATATAGGAGGAAATGCGTCCGTTATGAAAGCAACAGGAATCGTAAGAAGAATCGATGATCTGGGCAGGGTGGTTATTCCCAAAGAGATCCGGCGCACCATGCGCATCCGCGAGGGCGATCCCCTCGAAATATATACCGATAACGACGGGGAGGTCATCTTCAAAAAATATTCCCCCATCGGCGAGCTGTCCGGCTTCGCCGCGCAATATGCCGAGGTACTCGGCAAAACGGCCGGAATGCCGGTGGTGGTCTGCGACCGCGACCATGTGATAGCGGTGGCGGGCCTGCCGAAAAAGGAATTGCTCGAACGCCGCGCGACCGCAGCGCTTGAGGAGCTGATGGAGCACCGCAAAAGCTACGCCTTTACCGGCGCAGGGATGCAGCGGCTCCAGCCGGTGGAGGGCATCGACCGCTTCGCGCTCGTTTGCAGCCCGATTATTGCGGCGGGAGATGTGTGCGGCTGCATCATGCTCCTTTGCTCCGATGCGGGAGCGACCGCCGGGGACTGCGAAACCAAGTTGATTTCCACCGCCGCCCAGTTTTTAGGGAAACAGATGGAGGAATGACCCTCCTCCGTCTCAAAAGCGGCCGGGATGCGATTTTTGCCGCCTCCCCCCTTGCATTGGCTGTATAAATGTGGTATGATGACAAAGGAATAGTCAGTAGGATGAAAGAGTGGGAAATCCCACTCTTTCGTTTATGTATAAGCAGAATGAACCGGAGGAATCAGCAGATGGCAGGAGAAAGGAAGGGCGCCGCGGCGGCCGTGCTTGAAATTGCCGGGCCGGTGGCGGCCTCGTTGGGCCTGGAGATTTGGGATGTACGCTATGAAAAGGAGGGCAGCTCCTGGTATCTGCGCATCTTCATCGATAAGCCCGGCGGCGTGAATATCGATGACTGCGAGCAGTTCTCGCGTACGGTCGATCCTCTGATCGACGAGGCCGACCCGATTGACGGAAGCTATTATTTCGAGGTGTCCTCACCGGGGATCGAGCGCGAGCTCGTGCGCCCGGAGCATTTTTTGCGCTATACCGGCCAGAAGGTGTCGGTGCGCTTCATCCGCCCGGTGGAGGGCAGGCGCGACTATATCGGGACGCTGGGGCGCTTCCAAGACGGGGCGGCTACCCTCATCCTGGAGGATGGCAGCGAGCTCACCTTTGATCGCAAGCAGGCTTCCCGCGTCCGGGTTTATGCGGACTTTGAAGCGGGAGGGAGAAGCTGAACCTGCCCGCCGGATCCCATGAGGAAAGGAATGGTCATAAAAAATGAACAACGAATTTTTTGACGCTCTGTTGGACCTTGCCCGCGAAAAGGGGATCGCGGAAGATCAACTGGTGGATAAGATTAAAAACGCTATCGCTATCGCTATCAAGCGCGACGTGGGCGGCACGGATGAAAACGTGGTGGAGATCGATCCGGCAACGGGACGCTTTTATGTGGCGGTGCGCAAGATAGCCGTTTCCGAGGTGCAGAATCCTTCGAGCGAAATCCTCCTGCAAGAGGCTTATAAATATGACAGCTCCGTTACCGAGGGCGGACAGATTGAGATCCCGCTGGAAACCAAGCAGTTCGGCCGCATCGCGGCGCAGGCGGCCAAGCATGTCATCCGCCAGGGGATCCGCGAGGCGGAGCGCGGGCAGCTGCTCGCTAAATATGAGGATAAGAAATTTGAGATCATCTCCGCGCCGGTGCTCAAGGTCGATCCCGTGAAGGGGAACGTCACGCTGGAGATCGAAAAGGGCGAGACGATTCTCCCCCGCAGCGAGCAGATCGCCACCGAAACGCTGCGCGAGGGCGACCGGGTGATGGTCTATGTGGTGGACGTCGCCGCCGGGGAAAAGGGGCCGCGCATGATGATCAGCCGCACCCATCCCGGACTGGTCAAGCGCCTGTTTGAAATGGAAACCCCCGAGATCAAGGACGGGACCGTTGAAATCAAGGCCATTGCCCGCGAGGCGGGCAGCCGCACCAAAATGGCCGTTCTCAGCCACGAGGAAAACGTCGACGCCGTCGGCGCCTGCATCGGGCCGAAGGGGAGCCGCGTGGGAACGATTGTGGAGGAGCTCGGCGGGGAGAAGATCGACGTTGTGAAATATTCCGACGATCCCGCCCAGTTCATCACCGCCGCCCTCTCCCCTGCGGAGGTGGTCGGGGTGGAGGTCGATCCCGACGGGGCGAAGAGCTGCCGCGTGACCGTGCCGGATCATCAGCTTTCGCTGGCCATTGGAAACAAGGGGCAGAACGCCCGGCTGGCCGCCCGGCTGACCGGCTGGAAGATCGATATCCGGCCGGAGAGCGGCTTCTATGGCGAAGAACCCGCGCCCGCCAAGGAGGCGGAGGCCGAAACGGTTTAACAGCCCGCCGGCTGTGGATATAGAAATTTCGATAGGGCTGCGCCGGGAGGACCTTTCCCCGCAGCCGCCCGGTGAAAGGAGGGCCCCAAGCGTGGCGCAGCAGAGGAAAATCCCGCTGCGGATGTGCTCCGGCTGCATGGAGCACAAACCGAAAAAAGAGTTGATCCGTGTCGTTCGGACGCCCGAAGGAGAGATCAAGGTGGACTTCACCTCCAAGTGCTCCGGAAGAGGCGTTTATATCTGCCCCCATCCGGAATGCCTGCGCCTGGCGCGCAAGGCCAAGCGCTTTGAGCGCGCACTGAGCTGCCAAATACCCGACGAGGTATATGAAAAGCTGGAAACGGAGCTGGCCAATGGAACAAACTAGGCTGACCGGTACGCTGACCATGTGCAGAAGGGCTGGCAGGCTCGCCGTCGGATATGACCAGGTAAAGGAGTCGGTGCAAAAAGGAAACGCTTGCCTTATCCTGCTCGCGCAGGATGTCTCACCCAAAACTGCCGAACGAATCCGGCATCTTGTCCCCCCGGAAGGACCGCCCGCCCGGACGCTTCCCTTCTCGATGGACGAGATGGAGCAGCTTCTCCGGAAGCGCATCGGCGTTGCCGCCGTTACCGACCCCGGTTTTGCGGGCTCCCTTCAAAAAGCGCTGGGAGAGCCGTAACGCGGCAGACCGCTTTCGCACGGATGAAAACCGGACCCATCCCCCGTCCCGCCGTTTTTCATCAATGACACCGCCGCCCGCGGCGGCATGGAGGATAGGAGGGGCCTCGCGCTTCTCCCGTTTTTGCCGGCGGAAGGCCGGACGGCTGCGGAAAAGCGCAGTTCCCACGAAAGGATTGATCAGGATTATGATGGATAAATACCGTGTACATGAGGTTGCCAAGGATTTAGGCGTGCCCAGCAAGGACGTGCTGGGCCTCTTGAGCGACCACTTCCCCGACGAAACGCTCAAGCACATGACGGCGCTGACCGAAAAGCAGCTTGATCTTATCTTCGAGCACTATACCCAGAAAAACGCGGCCGACAACTTCGACGCCTATTTCGCAATGGCCGGCGACCCGCAGCCGGAGGCCCAGCCCTCCGCGCCAGCGGCCCCGGCCGCGAAAGCTCCGGAGCCTGCGCAGCCGAACGCCCGCCCGCAGAACGGGCAGAGCGCAAAGACGGCGGCGCGCGGCGACAGCCGGAACGCCGGACAGACGCAGAACGCCCCGCGCCCGCAGCCGAACGCCCGTCCGCAGAACGGACAGAATGGAAAGACGGCGGCGCGCGGCGACAGCCGGAACGCTGGACAGACGCAGAACGCCCCGCGCCCGCAGCCGAACGCCCGCCCGCAGAACGGACAGAACCCGCGGCGGGCCGACCGCTCCCAAATGCCCTTCGCCCCCCGCCCCGCACAGGGGACGGCGCCCGCCGACGGGCAGCGTAAGGTGGAGGTCAAAAAGGATACCAAAACGGTGGATATGCGCTCGGCGCAGGTCAACCTGGACAAATACAACGAGCGCTATGAGACGATTGCGCCGGTCAACATTGCCCGCAAGGATAACGGGGTGAAAAAGCAGAAGATCACCCAAAAAAGCGTCCAGCGCCGCCGCCAGCAGATGTCGCGCAAGGAGATCGAGGCCGAGAAGCTGCGCAAGCTCGAAGTCGAGCGCCAGCGCCGCCAGAAGCTGGAGATCACCATTCCTGAGGAGATCTCGGTGGGCGAGCTCGCGCTGCGCATGAAGATCCAGGTGACCGAGATCATCAAGAAGCTCATGCAGAACGGCGTAATGGCTTCGGCCGGTCAGATCATCGATTATGACACCGCCGCGCTGGTGGCGATGGATCTGGGCGCGAAGGTGGAAAAGGAGGTCGTCGTCACCATTGAGGACCGCCTCTTCACCGATGAGAGCGTTGAAAATGAAAACCTGGAGTCCCGGCCGCCCATCGTGGTCGTCATGGGCCACGTGGACCACGGCAAGACCTCGATTCTCGACGCTATCCGCCACTCCCAGGTAACTTCGACCGAGGCGGGCGGCATCACCCAGCACATCGGCGCTTATCAGGTGGAGGTGGACGGGAAGCCGATCACCTTCTTAGATACCCCCGGCCACGAGGCGTTCACCTCGATGCGCGCGCGCGGCGCACAGGTGACGGACATTGCTATCCTCGTCGTCGCGGCGGACGACGGCATCATGCCCCAGACCGTCGAGGCCATTAACCACGCCAAGGCGGCGGGCGTTTCGATCATCGTCGCTATCAACAAGATCGACAAGCCTGCGGCCAATGTGGAGAAGGTCAAGGAGGAGCTCACGCAGTATGAGCTGGTTCCGGAGGAGTGGGGCGGCGACATCATCTGCGTCCCCGTCTCGGCCGTCACGGGGGAAGGGCTGGACACCCTGTTGGAGATGGTGCTGCTGGTCGCGGATATGAAGGAGCTCAAGGCCAACCCCGTCCGCCAGGCGAAGGGGACCGTTATCGAGGCGCGGCTGGATACCGGGCGCGGCCCGATTGCCACGCTGCTCGTTCAGACCGGAACGCTGCACACCGGCGACAGCGTTATTGCCGGCACGGCGGTCGGCCGTGTGCGGGTCATGACCAACGACCACGGCGAGCGGGTGGACGAGGCCGGGCCGAGCATGCCGGTCGAGATCACCGGCCTGGCCGAGGTGCCCAGCGCGGGTGACGATTTCAACGCCGTTGCAGACGAACGCCTCGCCCACGAGCTGGCCGAGCAGCGCAAGTTCGACGCCAAGGAGGAGCTCTTCAAGAGCTACCACAAGGTCACGCTGGATAACCTCTTCTCCCAGATAGCCGAGGGCGAAATGAAGGAGCTGCCCATCATCGTAAAGGCGGATGTGCAGGGCTCGGTTGAGGCGGTGCGCCAGTCGCTGGAGAAGCTCTCGAACGAAGAGGTGCGCGTCAAGGTCATCCATGGCGCGGTCGGCGGCGTCTCCCGTTCGGACGTCATGCTGGCGCAGGCTTCCGGGGCGATTATCGTCGGCTTCAACGTCCGGCCGGACGCGGTTGCGCGCGACGACGCCGAGCGCGAAGGGGTGGATATCCGCCTCTACCGGATTATTTACGACGCGATTGAAGAGATCAAGAGCGCCATGAAGGGCATGCTCGCCCCGAAGATCCGCGAGGTGGAGCTGGGCCGGGCCGAGGTGCGCCAGGTTTACAAGATCTCCTCGGTCGGCACCGTTTCGGGCTGCTATGTGCTCGAAGGGAAGATCACCCGCACCGCTAAAATCCGCGTCGTGCGCGACGGGATCATCATCGCCGACGATGAAATCGCCTCGCTCAAGCGCTTTAAGGACGACGCCAAGGAGGTTCTCCAGTCCTACGAATGCGGCGTTACCCTCCAGAAATTCAACGATATCCGCGAGAAGGATATCTTCGAGGCGTATGTTCTGGAGGAATACCGGGAAGATTAAAGAGGCTTCCAACAGCGAAAAGAAAGGGGTAGGTCCATGCCTTCCTTTAAAATCAACCGGCTGGCGGAGGATATCCGGCGCGAATTGACCGATCTCATGCACACGCTCAAGGATCCGCGTGTGCAGGGGATGGTCAGCATCGTCCGGGTGGAGCTCTCCGGCGACCAGGGCTGCTGCAAGGTCTATGTCTCCTCGCTCGACGGGGCCGAGGCCGGCAAACGCGCGGCGCAGGGGCTAAACAACGCCGCCGGTTATATCCGCCGCGAGATGGGCCGCCGGGTGGAGATGCGCCGCACGCCGGAATTCCGCTTCCTGGCGGACGATTCAATCGAATACAGCGCCGGAATCTCCCAGAAGCTCCATGAGCTGCTTCCCGATGCCGGTAAGGCGTCCGGCAGCCCGGACAAGGAGGACTAGCCGGATGGATCTCAATATGGTACAGGCCGCCCGGCTTCTTCTGGATGCGCAGGATATCCTCCTCTTAGCCCACCGCTCCCCTGACGGGGACACCCTCGGCAGCTGCTTCGCGCTCTATTATGCGTTGCAGGGCTTGGGCAAGCGGGTGCGCGTGGAGTGCGCCGACCGCTTCCCGAAAAAATACGATTATTTTTTGCAGGACGCCTCCTTCCCCGCCTTCGAACCGCGCTTCATTGCCGCCGTTGACGTGGCGGATCGGAAGCTGCTGGGCGAAAAGGACGCCTGCTATCCCGTCATCAATCTGTGCATCGATCACCACCCCACCAACACCGGCTATGCCGCGGCGCGTCTGTTGGATCCCACCCAGGCGGCGACGGCGCAGCTCTGTTTTTCGCTCTTGCGCGAGATGCAGCTCCCCATCACCCCGCGGATCGCCGACTGCCTGTTTACCGGCATCACCACTGACACCGGCGGTTTCCGCTTTTCCAACGTGACGGCGCAGACCCACCGCACCGCGGCCGAGCTCATCTCGCTGGGCGCGGATGCGGCGGGGATCAACACACGGATGTTTGAAACCAAGAGCCGCAGCCGCCTGGAGGCGGAACGCCTGGTGATGGAAACGCTGGAATACCACTTTGACGGACGCTGCGCCCTGATCCATATTTCCCAGGAAATCCGCGCGCGCTCCGGCGCGGCCGAGGAGGATCTCGAAGGGGTAGCCGGGCTGCCGCGGCAGATTGAAGGCGTCTGGCTAGGTATCACGCTGAACGAGCGCCCGGACGGCTACAAAATTTCGATGCGCAGCGGCGCGCTCATTAACGCCAGCGAGATCTGCGCGCAGTTTGGCGGCGGCGGCCACAAACGCGCTGCCGGCTGCATGGTGGAGGGCGGTTTCGCCGCGGTCCGCGCGCAGTTGCTGGCGGCGGCCGCCCCCTTCATCGAGGCGGCGCAAGAGCCCTCCTAGAAACGGAACGGGCAAGCCCTGCGCCTTCACCGGCAGGACTTATGAAGAGAGGTTTGACCAGAACGATGGACGGAATACTCTGTATCGACAAGCCCGGCGACCACACCTCCTTTGACGTGGTCGCCAGGGTGCGCGGTATTTTAAAACAGCGCAAAGCGGGACATGGGGGCACGCTCGATCCGATGGCGACCGGCGTGCTGCCCATTTTTTTAGGGACGGCCACCAAGTGCTGCGACATCCTCCCCAACGATCGCAAGTGTTACTTAGCCGAGGCGCAGCTCGGCGCGGCCACCGATACGCAGGACTGTACCGGAACGATAACCGAACGCCTGGAAACGCGGCTGACCGAAAAGGCGCTGCGCGAGGCTCTCGGCGCCTTTGAAGGCGGCTACCGGCAGCAGCCGCCGATGTATTCGGCCATTCAGGTCGGCGGCCAGCGGCTTTACGACCTGGCGCGCCAGGGGGTGGAGGTCAAGCGGGAAAAACGCGCCGTCCTCCTCCACCGGCTGGAGCTGCGGGCGTTCGATGAAGAAAAGCAGACCTTCACACTGGAGGTGGAGTGCGGGAAGGGCACCTATGTGCGCACCCTCTGCGACGACATTGCCCGCCGGGCGGGGAGCGCCGCCTATCTGACCGCGCTGCGGCGCACCATGTCCGCCGGTTTTACCCTGGCGGACTGCCTAACGCTGGAAGAGCTGACCGAACGGGCCGCCGCCGGAAAGATAGAGGACAAGCTGCTCCCCACCGGGCGCGCCTTCGGCGGGCTGCCGCGGGTCTACCTCAGCCCCAAGCAGGCGGTCATGCTCCGCAACGGTGTGAAGCTCTCGGCAGAAAAGCTCAAATGCCAGACGGACGCCGGGAAGGTCGCTGTCTACGGCTGGCAGGAGGGGTTTCTTGCCGTGGCCGAGCTCAATCCCTCCAGCGGGCTGCTGGAAGGGGTCAAGCTCTTCTGCGCCCGCTGAAAGGAAGGCCGTTTGGCCTTCGCTCATCAACCTCAAGAAGCTAAGAAGGAGAAGGGGGACGCTGCGTTGGAACAGATTACCTCGCTTCCGGAAAGTCTGCCGGAAGAAACGGCCGTTGCGCTCGGCTTTTTCGATGGGATGCACCTGGGCCACCGCGCTGTGCTCGGCGCGGCCAAAGGGAAGGGGCTGCTGCCCACCGCCTTCACCTTTTCCACCGCCGGCCGCATGCCCGGTGGAAAAACCGGCGGGCGCATCTATCCGGATACGCTGCGGGTGCGCATGCTGGGGGAAAACGGCGCGCAGCTCGTGGTAATGCCGGATTTCTCCGCCATTGCAGGTATGGGGCCGGAGACGTTCGCAGATTTCCTGTGCGGCCCTCTGCGCGCGCGCTGGGTACTCTGCGGCGAGGACTACCGGTTTGCCGCCGGGGCCTCTGCAAATGCGCAGGATCTGAAGAGGCTGTGCGCCGCGCGGGGCTGCCAGGCGGAAATCCTTCCCCCGGTTTTAGTCGAGGGCGAGCGGGTCTCCTCGACCCGCATCCGCGCGCTGCTGCGGGAGGGGCGCATGGCCGAAGCGGGCCGCCTGCTCGGCGCTCCCTACCGGCTGGAAGCGCCGGTCGAGCATGGCCGCCGGTTGGGACGCACGCTCGGCTTCCCCACCATCAACCAAGCGCTGCCGCCGGATGCGGCGCTGCCCCGGTACGGCGTTTACATCGCCGAAGCGCTGGCCGGTGAGAGCTGGGTCCCGGCGCTTACCAACATCGGCGTGCGGCCCACCGTCGGCTCCGGCCTCGCCCCGCGCGCCGAAACCTATCTGGAGGGCTATTCCGGCGACCTGTATGGGGAGACGGTCCGGGTACGGCTGCTCGATTTCCTGCGGCCGGAACGCCGGTTCTCCGGTGTGGACGAGCTGCGCGCGCAGATTGCCGCCGACCGGCAGGCGCGCATGGACTGGAAGGGGATCCGGCCGTAAAAGAAAATTCACATCCTCCCCCTTTCCCTTTGCTTGTTTTTTAGCGGCTGCGGCGGTATAATAGGGCAAAGGCAAGAACGGAGAGTCCGGTACGGAAGGAGCGGCCATTGAATTTCGATATCTTTGACATACTCGCGCGCCTGTTGGTGCTGTGCACCTGCATTCCCGCCCACGAATGCGCGCACGGCTGGGTAGCCGACCGGTTGGGGGATCCGACCGCGCGCGCCGGGGGACGGCTGACCCTCAACCCGCTGCGTCATTTCGATATGCTGGGGACGCTCTCGCTGATCCTGTTGGGGTTCGGCTGGGCGAAGCCTGTGCCGGTGGATCCGCGCAACTTTCGGGGCGACCGTAAAAAGGGGATGGCGCTCGTCGCCCTGGCCGGACCGGCCGCCAACCTGCTGCTGGCGGTGATGCTGATGGCGCTCTATAAGCTGGTGTTTTATATCCTGGGCGTCGGGTTCGGTCTGCAAAACGCCGCCTATCTTCTTTTACAGGTGCTGATGGTGATGGTGACGACCAACATCTCGTTGGCGGTTTTCAACCTCATCCCCATCAATCCGCTGGATGGGAGCCGGATATTGGGCCTTCTGCTGCCGGACCGGCTTTATTATGCCCTTTTGCGCGCCGAGCGCTACATCTATTTCCTTCTGCTGTTTGCGCTGGCCTCCGGAATCCTTAGCCGCCCCATTCAGTTTGTCTCCTATCAGGCGTTCCGCCTGTTGGATCTCTGCACCTCCTTCATCGATACCGCCGCCCGGCTGTTCCTTTAGAACGGGGGCGACGGGAAAGATGGATAAGCTGCAATTCAAGGTGCAGGAATATGAGGGGCCGCTCGATCTCATCCTTCAGCTGATATCCCGGCACAAGCTGGATATCTATGACATCGAGATTTCCGCGCTTTTGGAGCAATATCTGCTGGCCATTGAGCGCATGCGGGAGAACCGGCTGGAGGTCGCCAGCGAGTTTTTGGAAATGGCCTCCCAGCTGGTCTATATCAAAACGGCCATGCTCCTCCCGCGCCATGAGGAAGAGGAGGACCCCCGCAGCGAGCTGACCGGCGCGCTGCTGGAATACCGCGACTGCAAGCAGGCCGCCGCGTTGCTGCGCGCGCGCGGCGGGGGCGCGGAACGGTTTGTGCGCGCGCCGGCAAAGCTCGAAGCAGATCCCTCCTATACCCTGCGGCATGAGCCGCGGCGGCTGCTGCAAGCCTATTTCAGCGCGCTCGGACGCGGCAAACGCCGTCTGCCGCCGCCGCGCGCCGCCTTTTCCGGGATCGTGCAGCGCCGGGTGGTTTCGGTTTCCTCGCGCATTGCGTTTGTACTGAACCGCCTTTACCGCACGGCCCGCGTGAGGCTGGACGTGATTTTCCGGCAGAGTGCCGACCGTCCGGAAATGGTGGCCACCTTTCTGGCCGTGCTGGAGCTGATGAAGGACAAGCGCATCCTGCTCGGCGAGGACGGGCAGACGCTGACCATGCGCCGCAGCGCCGCCGGGCTGCGGGAAGAAACCGAAGTTTTCAGGTGGGAGGAACAGGATGCAGCGCCGACAAAAGCAGAATGAGATGCAGGCCATCCTCTTTGCCGCCGGGGAGCCGTTGGAGCTGTCCCGGCTGGCCGAAGCGGTGGAGCTGGAGGCAAAAGAGGCGTCCGGGCTCATCGACCGCATCAATGAAGAATACCGGGCCGCCGGACTGCCCTTCTGCTTAGTGCGGCTGGGGGAGAGCATACAGATGTGCACCGGGCCGGAATATGCGCCCCTCATTCGCCAGGCGCTGGCGCTGAAGCGCAATACCCCGCTCTCCCAAGCCGCCTTCGAGGTGCTGGCCGTCGTCGCCTATAACCAGCCGGTAACGCGGGCGTTTGTCGAACAGGTGCGGGGGGTCGATTCCTCCGGGATTGTAAACGCGCTGGTGGAAAAAGGGCTGATTGAAGAGGCGGGGCGGATGGATCTGCCCGGACGGCCCATTTCCTACCGGACGACGGAGAATTTCCTGCGCTGCTTCTCGCTCTCCTCGCTCGAAGAACTCCCGCAGTTGGAGGAGACGGAAGAAGAACCGGCCGTTTCAGAGGCGGAGAGGGAGAAAGCGGAGATCTAAAGGAAGGGGGAGGGGATTCAACATGTGGGTGCTGGCCGCCGTTTTGATACTGCTCGGCCTCTTGCTCGTTTCCCCGGTGCGCATGCGCTTCACCCTCTTCTACGGGGAGCCGGTTTTGGAAATCCGCCTGCTTTTTTTCCGCCTGCGCCTTCCCGCCAAAGGAAAGAAAAAGGCTCAAAAAAAGAAAAAAACGAAAACGAACGCCGCAAAAAAAGCGGACGGCCGGGTAAAAAAGAAAAAAGCGTCCGGTCTCCTTTCCGGCCCGTGGGACGGCGAACGCATCCGATCAACCCTGCTGGTGTTGAAAGATCTGCTGGCGGCCTGCGGCCGGGCGGGGGGATTCTTTCTCAAGGGTCTCCGCCTGAAAAAGCTCTGGCTGGAAATCATGGTGGTCCGGCCGGACGCCCACCAGACGGCAGTGGAAAGCGGAAAGCTGAACGCCTGGTTCTATGGCGCGCTCTCCTTCCTGCAAAACTATGTGCAGCCAAGGGATCTCTATCTGCGCGTCTATCCCGGCTTCTGGGCGGCGCAGGAGACGGTAGCGGCCGAGGCGATCCTCTCCTTCACCATCGCCCGGCTTTTAGGCGCGCTCCTTCTCCTTTTGGCCGGTAGCCTGAAGCCCTTGTTTACCTTTATCCAATCCTCCCAAAATAAAGGGGAGTTGTCCCATGCGGCCGCGCCTGAAGAGGCGGAAGCCGCCCACTCTGATACCTAGAAAGGAAGTAGGTTCATCCATGGAAAACTCGAAAGCGCATCCCATCTCCCAACTGGTGGACTCCACGTTGGACAGCCTGCGCAACCTCGTGAATGCAAACGCCATCATCGGCGAAGCCATCTCGCTGCCGGATGGGACCACCATCATCCCCGTTTCGAAGATATCCTTCGGCTATGGCACCGGCGGCTCGGACATTCCCAGCAAAAACACCGGGGAGCACTTTGGCGGCGGCGGAGGCGGCGGCGGAACCATCGAGCCCATCGCCTTCATCTCGATCTATCAGGGCGAGGTGAAGCTCATGCAGCTCACCACCGCAGATTCCACGGCGGACCGGCTTGTAAACCTCGTGCCGCAGGTCTTTGACAAGGTGACGGCCTTAGTGGACGACGCCAAGGCGAAGAAGGCCGCTAAAAAGGCCGAAGAGACGGCCGCCGTCCCAGCTGCCGGAGACGCCGGCGCACAGTAAAAGCCGTTCCCTCCCCCCGACGCTTCGCGCCGCCGGAGAGCGGCGTTCTGGAATCCTCCTTTCCCGCATACTCTTTAAACAAGCTGTAAAACGGATGGGGGTTCCGGATATGAAAAGGAAAATTGCAGCGGCGCTTCTCTGCCTGCCGCTGCTTTGCCTGACTGCACGGGCCGCGCCGAACGAAAGCGGCACCTCGGCGCGCGCGGCGGCCGTCATCGAAATGAAAACCGGGCGGGTGCTCTTTGACTACAACGGGTCGGAGAAGCTCCCGCAGGCGAGCACCACCAAAATTATGACTGCGCTTTTAGCGCTGGAAGAAACCGATCTGGACAGCTATTTCACCGTCGACCGGGACGCTATCCACGTGGAGGGATCCTCCATGGGCTTGCAGGAGGGGGATCAGGTCTCGCTGCGCCAGCTTTGCTACGGCATGCTGCTCCCCTCCGGCAACGACGCCGCCAATGCGACGGCGGTGCGCCTAGCGGGCAGCCTGCCCGCCTTTGCCGCCCTGATGAATGAACGCGCCTATCAGCTAGGGCTGCAAAACACCGCCTTTGTCACCCCCTCCGGCCTGGACGCCCCAGGGCATTACACGACGGCGCTGGAGCTGGCGCAGCTGGCGCGCTATGCCATGGGAGATGCAAATTTCCGGGAAATTTGCAGCCAATACCGGGCAAAAACGCACTTTGGGAACCCGCCCTATGATCGGTATTTGACCAACTACAACAAGCTGCTGGATTTCTATGAGCCCTGCATCGGCATTAAAACCGGCTTCACCGGCGACGCCGGACGGGTGCTGGTTTCGGCCGCAGCCAAGGACGGGGTGGAGCTCATCTGCGTAACGATGAACGATCCGGACGACTGGGCCGATCACGAACGGCTCTATGAGCAGTATTTCGCCGAGCTGGAGCCGGTGGATCTCTCGGAGCTCGTTGGGGAAATCGCCATGCCGGTGGCAGGCGGCGCACGGGAAGCGGCGGCCGGGCCGGCAGAGGCCCCCATCCTCCCCCTGCGCGCCGGGGAATATGAGCGGCTTCGCTGCCGCTATGCCGTCCCCGCCTTTGAATATGCCCCGGTGGAAGAGGGCGGCTATGCCGGGCGGGCGGATATCCGCTTGGACGGGGAGCTCCTCTACAGCCTGCCGCTCGGCTATACGCGCGGCAGCGATCCGGTTACCCCCTACCGGGAAGAACAAAGCCTTTGGGAACGGATCCGGGCGATGGGACAAGGGATAGCCGGTTTCTTTACCGGCTAAAAAACAGACGCCCCCTAAGGGGCGAACATCACGCGCAAAGAGGCGGCAGGGCCGCACGGAGGAAAAAATTGGAGAAGATACGCATTCAGAAAATCCTGTCCGAAAACGGCGTCCTTTCCCGGAGAAAGGCCGAGGAAGCGATCGCCGCCGGACGGGTAACGGTAGACGGACGCCCCTGCACGCTCGGCCAAAAGGCCGACCCGCAGCGGGCGAACATCGCGCTGGACGGAAAGACCATCGAGCTGCGCGCCCGGCCGAAAAAGGTTTATCTCATGCTCAACAAGCCGCGCGGCTTTGTGACCACCCTCTCGGACGAGATGGGCCGCCGCTGCGTGGCGGACCTGGTGGCGGACGCCCCGGCCAAGGTCTACCCCGTCGGCCGGCTGGACCGGGGCAGCGAAGGGCTGCTCCTCTTTACCAACGACGGGGACTTTGCCAACCTGCTCATGCACCCCAGCCACCACATTCCGAAAACCTACCGCGTCACGGTGCGGGAACACGCCAGCGAGGAAAAGCTGGCGCTCCTATGCACCGGGGTGGAGCTGGAGGATGGGAAAACGCTGCCCGCACAGGTGCAGGTGGAAGTAAAAGAGCCGGAACGGATGGTGCTGCGCATCGTTCTCCAGGAGGGGCGCAACCGCCAGGTCCGCCGGATGTGCGAAGCGGTGGGCCTCACTGTTCTGCGCCTGAAGCGCACCCACATCGGCCCGCTCTCCCTAGGGATGCTCGAACCCGGCCATTGGCGGCTGCTCGAACCGGCCGAGGTGGGAATGCTGCGCGGCGCAGCCTCGCCCTCCACACGCCCGGCCAGCCTGCAAAAAAAGCCCCTCTCTCCGCGGCCGGAGGCGCGGCGATCCGCTCCCGCAAAAAAATTCCAGAGGCAATAAAGAAACTCCCGGTAAAATCCTGGACGGATTTTACCGGGAGTTTTGTTCTATCCGGAACTCTGCTTATTCGTTTCCACCGGCTTCGGGGGTATCCTGAGCCGTTTCCGGCTTCTCTGCGGTGTCCAGGTCCTCGGAATCCTCTTCCCCAGCGCCTACCGCCTCCATCTCAGCGGCATAATACTCCACGTCGTCCGGATCCTCGGCCATCATATCGTCCTCAAAATCGTCGAAATCATCGCACAGGACGCATTTCTTCTTGGAAAAATAGGCAAGGAACGCAACCACAGCGCCAGCCGCGGCCACCAGAAGCGCAAGTATGGAAATAAACGTACCCTTTTTCATCGGTTTTTTCACTCCTCCACTTTCCGGCTGAGCCTGCCCGGCTACAACCGCGCATGCAACGTCTTTAGCATAACCAATTGTATTTATTATAATACAAACTTATGCAAAAAACAATTGGATAACTTGTAAACATTTTCGGAATAGACCGCAGGGAAAACGCACGGAAATCCATCCTCACCGCTTCCGCAGCCCGTCGGGTTCCCGCTTTACTGAACAGGGCGCGGAACCGCCCTCTGGCGTGCCGCCTGACGAAATCCCGATACAGCTCCCAGACGCGGCCGGTATCCAGGCCGACGAGCGTATCGAAGGGGATGTTCTCCGCCAGCTCCCGGACAAACCGGGCCCCCAGATAGTAGCCCGTATCCCCCCGCCCATGGTAATCGCACCAGTCGCCGAAATACCGCTGGGTATCCCGGCGCATGGAGGGCAGATCGCGATCAAAATCCCGCAGCAGCTGGACGAAGTGCTCCCCGCACCAGCCGGCCCAATCCTTGTCATATTGGTGGAACCGTCCGGGCTCCCCCGCCAGCTCCTGCTCAAAATACATGGCGACGCCTTCGGCAAAGAGCTGCCAGACAAAGCGATGCCCATCCTTCCTGGATTCCTGGTTCAAAGCGCCGTATTGCCCGTGATAGATGTGCCCAAGCTCATGGTAAAGAAGCCCGCACAGGGCGTCCCTGGTGTGCCAGCCCAGCTCCAGAATCTTTTCAATTCCCAGCAGGACAATGGTTCTGCCGTTCAGCTCTACGACCCACCCCGCCCCGCTGCAAAGGCCCAGGTAGAGGATGACGTCCGCTTCCAGCTCCCGCCCGAAGCGTTCCCGAACCCGACGGCCCAGCCCCTTTGTGACGGCGGCAAAGGAAGCCCGAAGCTCTTCCAGCCGCCCATCCCCCGGAACGGCTTCGATGACGGGGAGATAGTCCTTCTCCCAGGTGAATTTTCCGGATGCGGTAGCCTCCGCCATGTCCTCCCGGCAGAGCCGCGCCGCGCCGGGACAGACGGACTCCATGTAAGTTTCCCAGCGGTCCGGCCGGAACCGGCCGTTTTGGAAGATGCTGCCGGCGGGCGGGCTGGCATCGGTAATGCGAAGCATCGGACGCGCCTCCTTGGATGCAGTTTTGATGGCGATAGCATAGCCCATTTTAAGGCAAGTGTCAAGTTTCGAAATTAGGAAGAACAGAAAAAATGGGCAAGCTCTTTTCATAGGCAGGAAAACATGTTATGATAAAGAATACTGAGCCACGCTGCCATCTATCAACAGCTTTTAAGGAGCGTATCCAGGAAATGAAACAGGAAAAATCATGCGGCGCCATCGTCTACCGCCATGTGAGCGAAAAGACGCAGCTACTTTTGATTAAGCACCGCTTTTCCGGTCACTGGTCCTTCCCCAAAGGGCACGTGGAGGAGGGCGAGCATGAAAACGAAACCGCTTTGCGGGAGGTCAAAGAGGAGACCGGATTGGATATCCTCTTGCAAAAAGGCTTCCGCGAAAGCGTAGAATATTGTCCGTCGCCCGACGTCAAGAAGCAGGTCGTCTATTTTTTGGGCGTCCCCAGCGGCGGGGCGCTCTGCAAGCAGGACTCGGAGGTAAGCGATATCCGCTGGCTGGAAATCGGCCGCGCGCAGCGGGAGGTTACCTTCAACAACGATAAAATGCTCATTCGCAAGGTGAGCCGCCACCTGAGCGAAGGAAAAAGGGCGGGCGCAGCGCGGCACGCTCCGAAAAGAGGTTCCGTTCAGCCGTGAAAAAAGAAACCGTCCGTCCGCGGCCTGCCTCCACCCCAACGCGGATGATTGTCGTCAGCTTTGCAGCGATCATTCTGGCAGGCACGTTTCTGCTGATGCTTCCGTTTTCCAGCCGGTCCGGCTCGGTAACGCCGCTTTGGAACGCGCTGTTCACCGCGACGAGCGCCACCTGTGTGACCGGCCTGGTGGTCTATGATACCTATACCTATTTTTCCCCCTTCGGTCAGGCGGTTATCCTCTGCCTTATCCAACTGGGCGGGCTGGGGCTCGTCACCTTCACCGCCTTTTTCAACCTTATTGTCGGCCGGAAGCTCGGCCTGCGGGATATGCAGCTCGCCTCCGAGTCGATCAGCGCCGACACAATGGCCGAAATGCCGCGCCGGATCCGGCTGGCCGTTTTGGCTTCCCTGTTGGTAGAAACGGCAGGGGCCGCGCTGCTCTGTACCGTTTTTATTCCGAAATATGGAAAATCGGGGCTGGCCATCTCGCTGTTCCTGGCGGTTTCCGCCTTCTGCAACGCCGGGTTCGATATTTTAGGCCGGGAAGGGCCTTTTTCCTCGTTAAGCGGCTACAATGGTTCGCCGGTCGTGCTTTTCACCCTCATGCTTCTGATCGTCGTCGGCGGGCTGGGGTTTGCCGTCTGGCAGGACCTGTTGGAATGGCCCCGGACCCGCCGCCTACAGCTCCACACCCGGATTGTTCTGAAGATAACCGCCTTTCTCATCGTCTTCGGCGCGGTGACGTTCCTGTTCCTCGAATGGGGGAACCCGCGCACCTTGGGTTCCCTGCCCTTTTTTGAACGCCTGAACGCCTCGCTGTTCCAGTCCGTCTCCTTCCGAACGGCGGGCTTCAACTCGGTGGACACCGGCGGCATGCGCGAGATCACCAAGGTGCTGGGGATTCTGCTCATGTTCATCGGCGCCGCTCCCGGATCGACCGGCGGCGGCATCAAGGTAACGGCGGTGGCGGTGCTGCTGTGCACCGTTTTCTGCGTAGCGCGGGGCCGGGAGGACACCGTTATCTATGGCCGGCGCGTCCCCAAAAGCGTGGTTTATAAGGCCATGGCGGTGACAACGATGGGCTTTTTCATTGTGGCGCTCACCTCGCTGGTCATCCATGGCGCCGCCCGCATCGACGACCGGGGATTGACCGGCATCGACGTTATTTTTGAAACGGTTTCCGCCTTTTCCACCGCGGGGTTAAGTTCAGGGGTGACGGCCGTTGCCAACCTGCCCTCCAAGGTGATTTTGATTCTCACCATGTTCATCGGCCGCGTCGGCCCGGTTGCCTTTGTGCTCTCAATGGCAATGCGCACGCCGCCCAAGCGCCGGGAGGTCATCCCGGACGGGAAAATCTACCTATAACCGGGACCGGCCCGTGCCCTCGGCCCGGTTTTGTCCGCCTGTCCCCTCCCTGCGCATCCGCCGCGCGCAGGGAGGTTTTTTGTTGCAACTGGCAGAAAAATGTGCTATCCTGTCGGTAGCGCTGCCTGTAACGGTAGGCGGTTGGCCCTCTTTATAGGGGGCAGCTTCTTGCCCCCTATCGACAGAAAGGGGGCTGCTCCATGAGTACATCCGAAGTCTTTGAGCTTTGTTTGGTCATCATCGGCATTTGCAGGCATACAAAAAGAAGTAACCGCCCCTCCAGCCACAGAGTGCGGTTACTTCTTGTAACACTTTAAGGCTGACCGTCTACCGGCAGCGCCCTTCTGTTTTCAGTATAACCGTCTATTTTTAATTTGTCAAGCCGGGCTTCCTCTAGCCCCTTTTGAGAAAAGCGGTGTTGAGATATAACCCCGGCTGTTTCTAAAAAATCAGGTTGATAGGGCGATCACCGTGTTCTATAATCAGTTTAACAAATATGCAGGCAATGCACGCAGAAAATTAGATATTTCTAACGATCCGATCAACGGGTCAGAATAGGAGGAAGCATGCGGGTATTATTAACATCGGCCGGTTTAGAAACGGAAGAAATTAAAGAGCGCTTTATGGCTATGGTAGGTAAAGATATGTCTGTAGTCAAAGCCTTATTCATCCCTACAGCGGCAATAGATGCAGACGCCATAGAGGTTTTGCCAAAATGTATGAATGATCTGCTAAAATGCGGTATCTCAGATAAAAATATTGACGTATATGATTTACACGCCGGAATGGAGCTTGAGAAGCTACAACAATATGACGCGGTATATCTGTGCGGCGGAGACACACAGTATTTGCTTGAAAGAATCAATGACACAGGGTTTAATAAGTCTTTGACGGCGTATATCAACAACAATGGCTTGGTAATCGGGGTAAGCGCCGGAAGCATCATTTTTTCCAACAATTTAGAGAATAATCTGGGCTTGATAGATACGAAGTTAGACGTTCATTGTGTAACGGGAGAAAGAAGGGGAAAATTGGCCTATCCGCTCAAAAACAATGTAAAACTTACAAATACCTGCGCGCTTGTTATACAGGATTTTCCGGACGGTATGGAAATCATTGGGGAATAGAAAGAGGACGGCATGTTTCAGGGATTTAATGAGTCTACCATAAAGTATTATGAAGCAATTCGTAGGGAAAACAGTAAAAAAGCATATCAAGATAATGAACAGCTATATCTTGAAGGCGTGAAAATTCCTTTAGATGAACTATATTTTGAATGGTATAACTATTTTAATGCCGTTGATAGGGAGCTGTTAAGCAATAAAAGGAGGGGTATTTCTTCCGTCTATAATGACGCGCGCTTCTGTTGCGGATCACCTATAAAGGAATATTTTTACATACGCTTTAAGCTGAACAAAACGAATAAGAAAAACGCGTTGGGTTTCTTTTTTGACGCGTCTTTAGACGGATATAAATATGGATTGAATATCTATCATCCCGATGCGAATGGAATGAATAAAATCCGGGATTATCTATTGGATAATAAGCGTTTTGCGAAGAGAGCCATTGAAACCTTTAACCAGTCAGGTTTATTAGAAATTCAGGGAGAAAAATATAAAAGGGCATATTATCCGAACGAAGATATTGTTTTACAAGACTGGTTAGAGCGCAAAAGGATTTCTTTCACACATGAAGAGAGTCTTAGCGCCGCTTTTTATAAAAGAGAAATCTTAGATGGTATTTTCTCGGCGTTTGACAGCGTAAATGAAGTGTATTTTATGTTGAAGGAAGCATTATAGCTGCTTATGAGAGCTAACCAGAATCCGATTTACCGGGCAGTTACCTGTATAGGGTAACTGCTCGCTTTCGATATTGGTTATGAATCGTTCGATCAAACGGCATTGAGCAGCATCCATCTGAAAAAGGAGTTTCTCCAACCCCTTTTAAAAACGGAGCGGCAGATTTAAAGCTCCGGCACATTCATAAAAGCAGAGGGAATGAAATCAAAGCCTGTATCGAACCGGCCATACATCGAACTGGACGGAGGGAAAGCACCAGTGCAATTCAGAATCACAAGGAACGCCAGCGAACAGGATATCGAAGAAATCCACAGCGAATTAAGGAAATACAACCGCTCAAAACGGGAAACCTCCGAAGCCCTCCCGATCGGGGCGTTTTATGAAGAGGCGGACGGACGAAAGAAAGCCGGCCTGACGGGAGAGCTCTTTGGGAACTGGCTGTGTATTCACTATCTGTGGGTCAGCGAAGAGCTGAGAGGGCAAGGGCTGGGCGGCAAACTGCTGGAAGCGGCAGAAAAAGAAGCGGCGTCGTACGGCGCAAAATATGCCTTTGTGGACACCTTTGATTTTCAGGCGCCAGGGTTCTATACCAAGCATGGATATGAGCAGGTGTTCAAGCTGTTTGATTATCCCTATACAGGCGCAAGGTATTATTATATCAAACGGCTGTAAATTCCTATTTCCGGCGGACGGCCGGGAAAAGGTGGACTTTTTCAACGCCGCTTGCTATAATGAGGTGAAAACCAAAAGAACGGCGTTTTCCGGCGCACCTGCGCCCGGCACGCGGCGGAACGCTGTTTTGCAGCCGGATCCGATACCCCCGCGGCCTAAAAGGACGGTATATGGGCAGTAAGCCCCTTACAAAATAGAGGAGTTGTGGAATATATGAAGCTCGGTGTCGTCGGGCTGCCGAACGTCGGCAAGTCCACCCTGTTCAACGCCATCACCAACGCGGGCGCGGGAAGCGCCAACTACCCCTTTTGCACCATTGAACCCAACGTCGGCATGGTCAGCGTACCCGACCGGCGGTTGGATAAGCTGGCCGAGATGTATGAGCCGGAGAAATTCACCCCTGCCACCATCGAGCTGTGCGACATTGCCGGGCTGGTGCGCGGCGCTTCCAAGGGGGAGGGGCTGGGGAACAAGTTCCTCTCCCATATCCGGGAGGTGGACGCCGTCATCCACGTGGTGCGCTGCTTTGAGGATGGGGAGATTATCCATGTGGACGGATCCATCGGCCCGCGCCGGGACATTGAAACGATCAATCTGGAGCTGATTTTCTCGGATATCGATCTGCTGGAGCGCCGGATCGATCGCGCGGCAAAGGCTGCGAAGGGCGACAAGAAGTTTAAGGCCGAACATGACCTGCTGCTGCGGATCAAGGAGCACCTGGAGGGCGGCCGCAGCGCGCGCGGCTTCCTCTGCGAAACCGAGGAGGAGGAAGCCCTGTTCGCCTCCCTCCCGCTCTTGAGCGCAAAACCGGTGATCTATGCGGCCAACCTCAGCGAAGGGGATTTCGCCGGTCTCGCAGAAAATCCCTTCTACCGGGAGGTGGAGGAAATAGCCGCCGCAGAAGGAGCGCAGGTCCTTCCCATCTGCGCCAAGCTCGAAGAGGAGCTGGCGGATATGTCCGCCGGCGACCGGCTGATGTTCTTGGAGGAGCTGGGCCTGGAGGAATCCGGCCTGGACCGGCTGATCACCGCCAGCTATTCCCTTCTGGGGCTCATCTCCTATCTCACCGCCGGAAAGCCGGAGGTCCGGGCCTGGACCATCCGCAAAGGAACCAAAGCCCCGCAGGCGGCAGGAAAGATCCATTCCGATTTCGAGCGCGGCTTCATTCGCGCCGAGGTCATCGGGTTCGACGAGCTAATGGCCTGCGGATCGATGACGGCCGCCAAGGAGAAGGGGCTTGTGCGCGTAGAGGGCAAGGAATATGTCATGCAGGATGGGGATATCGTCCTGTTCCGCTTTAACGTTTAATCCCCTGATGCGCAAGGCGGGGCATGCTGCAAGACGCGGGACGCTTTGCAGCATGCCCCGCCGTCTTTCCCCTCCTTGCCCCCTCCTTCCATTTTCATGGAAAAAAGGGTAAGCGTTCAAAAAATCTTCACCAATCCCGCTAAAATCAAGGTATAATAAATATGAGACTTTGGAGGCGGCCGGGTGATTTCACCCTCCGGGGCGCGCAGCCCCCTCTCCGGACAGGAGGCCGCTCTGAGCAAGAGGAGTGTGAGCATATGCCGATCGGTAAAATATTGGTGGCGGACGACGATCAAAATATTGCGGAGCTGCTGCGGCTTTATTTAGAAAAAGAGGGCTATGCCGTCGCAATCGCGGCGGACGGCGAACGCGCGCTCGAAAAGTTTGCGGAGGAACCGCCTGATATCGTGCTGTTAGATATCATGATGCCGAAGCTCGACGGCTGGCAGGTCTGCCGCGAGATCCGCAAGAAATCCAACTGCCCCATCATCATGATTACCGCCAAGGGGGAAACCTTTGACAAGGTGCTCGGCCTGGAGCTGGGCGCGGATGATTATGTGGTGAAGCCCTTCGACGCCAAGGAGATCGTCGCCCGCATCAAGGCGGTCATGCGCCGGACCGGCAAGGCCGGCGATGCGCCGGATATTAAAGAGGTTTCCTATGATAAGCTGGTTGTGAACATGACCAAATATGAGCTCAAGGTAGATGGACGGGTAGTGGACACGCCGCCCAAGGAGCTGGAACTGCTTTACCACCTCGCCTCCAACCCCAACCGGGTCTATACCCGCGACCAACTGCTCGACGAGGTTTGGGGCTTCGAATACTATGGGGACAGCCGGACGGTGGACGTTCATGTAAAGCGCCTGCGCGAAAAGCTCGAAGGGGTCAGCGACCAGTGGAGCCTGAAAACCGTCTGGGGCGTGGGCTATAAATTTGAGGTGAAAGAATAGGGCGATGCAAAAGAGCCTGTTCACCAAATATTTCTCCATCTGCGCATCGATCATTCTGTTGAGTACTACGGTGCTGGGCGTCGTGCTGCTGGCGCTAACGGCCAACTATTTTAAAACCGACAAGCTCTCCCTTCTGGAGACCAACGCCGGCCATGCCGCCGCAATTGCGGTTCAGGACTATGTAAACAACGGCTACACCGGCCTTATCAACAAGGAGAATGTGATCGACGGGTTCACTCTGCTCTCCAAATCGATCAACGCCGACCTGTTTTTGGTGGACGTCGAGGGGAAAACCCACGTCTGCACCCACCGTTCCCCCTGCAACCACACCGCCTATCTTGTCCCAAAATCGATTATCCGCAAGGCGGGGGATGATGGACGCTACCAGGAGCTGGGCAAGCTGGGAGGCATTTACACCGAGCAGTATTATACCGTCGGCGTGCCGATGAAGGTAGGCGGCCAGGTGGTCGGGGTGGTGTTCGCCTCCTCCAGCGCGCAATCGCTCACCCACCTGATTGAAGCCACGCTGAAGATGTTCATGCTCAGCGCGCTGGTGGTCATGGCCGTCACCTGCGTTATCGTCTATTTTGTCACCCGCCGCCTGGTGCGTCCGCTGCGCGAGATGCTCGCCGCTACCCAGTCCTTCGCCAAGGGGGATTTCTCGGTGCGCGTCCCGGTAGAGCGGTACGACGAGATCGGCAAGCTGGCCATGGCCTTTAACGCAATGGCCACCTCCCTTTCCTCGCAGGAATCGCTGCGCCGGTCCTTTATCGCCAACGTTTCGCATGAGCTTAAAACCCCGATGACCACCATCGCCGGGTTTATCGACGGGATTTTGGACGGCACCATCCCCGAAGAGAAGCGGGATCAATATCTGGGGATCGTTTCCGAGGAGGTCAAGCGCCTTTCGCGGCTGGTGCGTTCGATGCTGGGCATCGCCCGCATTGAAGCCGGGGAGATGAAGCTCGCCCCCTCGGCGTTTGATATCAACGACATCGTCTGCCGCACCGTCTTTACCTTTGAACGGGCTATCGAGGAAAAGCATCTGGATATCTTGGGGCTGGATGCCGGGAAGATCCTAGTGAACGCCGACGCGGATCTCATCCACCAGGTTGTTTATAACCTGATTGAAAACGCCGTTAAATTTGCCAATGAAGGCGGATTTATCCAGGTGAGCTACCAGCAGGAGGGCGGCATGACCTATGTGGGGATCCGCAATTCCGGCGAAGGGCTCACCAAGGAAGAGATCCCGAAGATTTTCGAGCGCTTTTATAAGACCGACCGTTCCCGCAGCCGGGATAAGACCGGCGTCGGTTTGGGCCTGCACATCGTGCGTTCGATTATAAATCTGCACGGCGGTGAGATAATAGTGAAGAGCGCGGAAGGCGAATATTGCGAGTTCCGCTTCTCGCTGCCCTCCGTCCCCAAAAGCGCGCAGAGCCTTTTCCGCAAAACCGAAAAGCTGAAGCCGCCGCTGAAGGATTAAGCGGCGCGGGCTCCCCGCCCCATCCCCTCTGTTTTGATTCAGGTATCCATAAAGCCCCAGAAAGGAATGGTTTATCCATGAACGATTACCAGGACAACCCAGGCGGATCTTACCAGCCCTATCACGAAAACCGGGAAGGAAACAGCGAGAACCGGCGGCCGGACAGTTACGCGCCGGGCGGAGGCTACCGGCCCGCTCAAAATCCTTATGGCGGCGGGGAGGACTACCGCTCCAATCCGGGCGCTCGTTCCAGGGCCCCTGAAGAGCCTTACCGCTATGATTTTTCCGAGTATCAGACGGGCGGCGCCAAGCCCTCCCGGAAAGGGAAAAAGGGGCTGGTGGTTTTCTTCTCGATCGTCGCCGTGGTGCTGACCCTTTCGCTCGTGACCTTCGCCGGTTACGGCGCTTATGTTCTGATGGGCGGGGACCAGTTTGTCGGCGTACAGGGAGGCGAAGCGGCCAACCAGCCGGAAACGCCGCTGCCGGATGCGCCGCAGCTCAACATCGCCTCCACCCCGCAGGGGGTTGCCAGCCAATTGGACGACGGGCTCTCCAACGAGGATATCGCTGAAAAGGTCTCCCCCTCGGTGGTGCGCATCACCAATTTCAGCGCTGAAAGCGCCTATGGCATCGTCGGCGAGGGATCGGGCATTATTATGTCAAAGGACGGCTACATCGTCACCAACGCGCATGTGATCGAGGGCCACACCGGCTTGCAGGTCACGCTGCCCAATGATGAGAGCTATAACGCCACCCAGGTGGGGATCGACGTGCAGACCGATCTGGCGGTCATTAAGCTCCAGTCCGAGCCGATGCCCGACCTGCCGGTCGCCGAATTTGGCGACAGCAGCATGCTGCGCGTCGGCGAGCGGGTTATCGCCATCGGCAACGCGGGCGGTTCGGAATTTTCCGGCTCGGTGACAAGCGGCATCATTTCGGCGCTCGACCGGCAGATCAACACCGAGTCGGCGCGGCTGCGCGTCATCCAGACCGATGCGGCTATTAACCCCGGCAACTCCGGCGGCGCGCTGGTCAACCGCTATGGGCAGGTTGTCGGCATCAACTCGGCCAAGTTCGTTAAGGAGGGCTATGAGGGCTTAGGCTTCGCCATTCCCATCAACAACGCCAAGCCCATTATCGACGATCTGCTCCAAAACGGCCGCGTCACCGGCCGGCCGCGCCTTGGAATCCAGGGCTATGACGTCACCAACGTTATCGCGCAGTTCATGGGCCTGCCCTCCAACATCTCCGGAATCATGGTGACAGCGGTGGACCCGGACTGCAACATTGCCCGGCAGGGGGTGGTTCCCGGCGACGTGCTGACCTCGATGAACGGCGAACCGATCGAATCCTTCAACACGCTGAAGAACGATCTTATCGAGTACAAGCCGGGCGATACCGTGACCTTCGAGGTCTACCGGATGGCCAGCCAGCGCGGTCAGAAGGGCAAGCTCTTCACCGTCAGCGTGACGCTCGACGAGGACAGCGGCACGACCAACTTCCCCCAGACCGAAGAAGAACAGGGCGGGAACGGATACGGCGATTCCTACGGCGGGGACGACTATAACGGCGGTTACGGCTCCTACCCGAATTATCCCTTCTTCCCCTTCTACTAAGATCGGCGGCGGCCCTGGACGGCCCGCCTTTTCCAGAGGGTTTCCTGCAAAAGCCGCGGCTTTTTGCAGGAAACCTCAATTTTTTAGTGTAAAACCCTACTCTCCGGTTGCAGCCGGGGAAATTTTCCATTATACTGTGAACGGTATCTGGAAGGCGCGCATATGCCGCGCGCCCTACCCCACAAAACAGAAAAAGGGCGCAGGCCCTATCATTTCGGGAGGGATTACCCATGGAAAAAGAATGGAACGATCGGATCGAACAGTATTTCAGCGACCACCGGCAGGAAATCATCGACACCCTCTTCGCCCTTGCGCGCATCCCCAGCGTGCAGGGAGCGCCGGTCGAGGGCAAGCCCTATGGCCAAGCCGTCGCCGACGTTTTGGATAAGGCGCTCGCGCTCTGCGAGGAGCAGGGGCTTGAGACCGAAAACATCGGCTATTACTGCGGGAGCGCCCGCTATGGCAGCGCCGAAAAGGAGCTCGGCTTTATCGCCCACCTGGATGTAGTCCCCGCCGGAGACGGTTGGAGCGGCAAGCCGTTCGAGCCGTTCCTGCGCGACGGCTATGCCATTGGCCGCGGCGTGCGCGACAACAAAAACGGGGCGGTCTGCGGCCTCTTCGCCATTCGCTGCATCAAGGAGCTGGGGATTCCCATGCGCCATGCACTGCGGCTGATCTTCGGCTGCGCCGAGGAAACCGGGATGGACGACCTGCCCCACTACCTGGAAAAGCACGCCGCCCCCTCCTTTTCCATCGTACCGGACACCTCCTTCCCCGTCTGCCATGGCGAAAAGGGGATCTACACCGCCGACCTGCTGCTCCCCATTGGCCCGGAGGTATTAGGCTTTGAGGGCGGCATCGCCTCCAACGTCGTTCCGGATAAAGCGGAGATATGCCTGCGCACATCCGCCCCGGCCGCCGGTTCCCCCGCCGCGGGCGAGCATGTCCGCCTGGAAGCCGGTGACGGTACTTTGCGCCTTCTGGCAAACGGCATTACGGCGCACGCCTCCCAACCTCAACATTCGATCAGCGCCATCTATGAGCTAGCTTCCGCCCTCTGCCGCGCGCCGGAGCTTTGCAGCGAAAAAACGCTGAAATCCATGACCTTTTTGCGCGACATGCTCTCCGACTGCTACGGCGAGCGCCTGGGCATTGCCGCCAGTGACGAGCCGAGCGGAAAGCTGACCTGCATTTGCGGCCTCGTCCGGCTGGAGGAGGGCGCCGTCCGCATGAACCTGAACATCCGCTATCCCGTCACCTACAGCGGCGAGAAGATCACCGAGGGGCTGCGCCGCACCGCGCAGGAAAACGGCATGGAGCTCGCCAACATCCACGACGACCATCCGAACTTCCTGCCGGGCGATCTGCCCGCCGTCCAGCGGCTGACCCGCATTTACAACGAGGCCACCGGCAGAAGCCTCCCGCCCTATGTCATGGGCGGCGGCACCTATGCGCGCCACCTGCCCAACGCCGTCGCCTTCGGGCCGGATGATCCGGAGGAGGCGGTTCCCTGCCCGCCCGGACACGGAAGCGCCCATGAGCCGGATGAATGCCAATCCATCCGCGGCCTCCTGGAGGCGGCTAAAATCTATGTGCGCGCCCTCATCGAGCTGGACGCTGTGATCGACTAATTATCCCCCATACCGCTCTAAAAGACTACTCCGATCGTCTTGACAAGAACTGACGATCGGAGTAGTATACTTTTATGAACAACCTCATTGTTGTTGCTGGAGCGACAGAAAGCGGCCGTTCATCCTCTATACAAGGAAAAATAGCCGCTGGGAGGACGATTGGGAGAGTTGTTAAATGTATAGATTTGTCAACGGCCTTGGAGGCCGGCAGACCTGGACAGGCGCGAAGGGAGGGGTGGACGGTGGCAGTCAAGCTCTTTGATTCCGAGCTCAAGGTCATGGAGGCGCTCTGGCACGAGGGGGAGCTTTCCGCCGGGCAGCTGGCCAAGCGGCTGCACGAGGAAACCGGCTGGAACCGCAACACGACCTATACGGTGGTAAAAAAGTGTATCGAGAAAGGAGCGGTCCGGCGCAGCGAGCCGGGCTTTGTGTGTACGCCGCTCATCACCCGCTCCGAGGTGCAGCGCCAACAGACGGACGAGCTGATCGACCGGATGTTTGACGGTTCGGCCGAGCTGTTCCTATCCTCCTTCTTAGGAGGGAAAGCCCTGAGCGCCGGAGAGCTTCAGCGGCTGCGCGCGCTGGTGGATGAGCTGGGTAAGGACGAAAAGGGGGAAAGCACCGGTGGCTAACTGGATGACGTTTTTATTACAAGCCAGCTTTTTCGGCGGGCTATTAGTGCTGGCCCTTCTGACGCTGCGCCGTACCCGTTGGGGATCCGGCATAGCGGCAGGCTGCGCCCTCGCGGCATGGGTGCGCTTCCTTCTTCCGCTGCCTATCTGGAGTCCGCTAAGCCTGCACAGGCTGTGGCTGGCCCTCTCCGCCAGCGCTAGTGTCACCACCCGGATCACCCGTCCGTTTTCCGGTGATCCGGTCGTTTCCGTCACCGTCTCCCCCCATCTTCCGGTTCCTCTCTGGCCGGCGCTGTTTCTCCTCTGGGCGGCGGGGGCGCTGGCGGCAGCGCTGGCCTTGGCGCGGCTGCTGTTCCGGCAGCGCCGCATGTTGCGGGTGTGCATCCCGCTGGAGGAAGGTTCCCCGGCTGCGCGGACCGTCCGGGATGCAGCCGCCGGGATGCGCCGGAACATTCGGGTCTACCGCTGCGAAACGGTCCTGGCCCCGGTGACGGACGGCATCCTCCGCCCGCGCATTGTGATCCCCTGCGCAGCCGGGGATGAGAAGGCGCTCCAGCTCGCTCTTGCGCACGAGATAGAGCATATCCGCGCCTGGCACGGGCTCATCAAGCTGCTGATGCTGCTGGCCTGCTGCCTGCACTGGTTCAACCCTCTCTGCTGGCGGCTGAAAACGCTGTTGAGCGAGGAGCTGGAGCTCGCCTGCGATCGCCGCGCCCTGACCCGCCTGGGAGAGAAGGCCCGCGGGGCTTATGCCCAAGCGCTGCTCTATTTCTATGGCCGCGGCGTCCGTCCCGCCTTCGGCAGCAGCTTCGGCGGCGGAGCGGCGGAGGAACGGATCCGGCGTATCCTGCTCTACCGCCCGGCCCGCCGCCGCACGGCCTGGCTTTCCGGCGGCTTGGCGCTTCTGATGTTTGGAACGCTGGCAGCGCTTCCCACCCCCGCGGTTGTCAGCGTCTCCTTCCGCTCCTCCGATTGGACGGACGGCGGCGCAGCCTCCTCCAGCTATTCACCGGTCTATGAATCCCTTACCGTTGTCACCGCAGCCGAGGACTCGCTTTTGGGAGAACGCGCCGATACTTACACAGCCTATCTGGTGGAAGAGGAGGCGGACCGCGCCCAGTCCGGAGCCCGGCGGTCTTTCCTCCTCCAGCTTCTCCCGGTTCTGGGAGGTACTGGATCGGCGTCGGAGGATATCCTCGCCGGTTCGGGGGACTCTATAGCCATGGAGGCGGAGCGTTGAGCCTGCCCAAGCTGAAAAAATCTTTTTTCCTGATGGGGAAAACCCCTCTTGCAAAGCGCTGCGCTTCCTGCTATATTGTGTAAGGATTCCAATCTAAAATCAGGAGGATGTTGAAGAATGGCTGTTACCAAAAACGATATCATCGGCGATGTGCTCGACCGCTACCCGCAGACGGCGGAATGCTTTTTAGCTATCGGCATGCACTGCCTGGGCTGCCCCTCGGCGCGCGGCGAATCGATCGAGCAGGCCTGCATGGTGCATGGCGAGGACTGCGACGCGCTGGTTGCAAAAATCAACGGGATCATCGGGTAAGCGCCGGACAAAATTCAATATGTGTGGACGGGGATAGGATATGAGACGTTATTTGCGGCGTATGCGCGACCATATCTATACTTCGGCCGGTCTTTACCGGCTGGCCGAAGGCTTTTCCACCTTCGCGGTGGTGCATGTGGCCTTTCTCATCTTCACGAGCTTGCAGGGCGTGTTTATCAACACGCTCTTTATCCGTCTGACCGGGGACTCCAACTTGGTGATGTATTACAACATCATCACCAACTGCTTTTCCGGACCTACCATGCTGCTCTCCTCCTTTTTGGCGCGGCGCACCTCCCCTACCCATTCCCTCCGGCTCGGCATTTTGTTCCATATCTGCATGTACATAACCTTTTTTGCGAGCTTAAACCACTTAGGGACCGCCATGCCGCTGATCGCTGCGCTGGCGGGCTTGGGGAACGGCTGCTACTGGTTTTCCTATTCCTACATCATCAATGTCTATTCGACCGACGAAAGCCGGGATCTGGCTATCTCGCTTATCGGCGTGCTGGCGGGCGCCGTTTCGCTGACGGTGCCCGCACTCTCCGGCTTGGTCATTGCACAGTTTGAGGGGATCGCCGGCTATGCGGTGATGTTCGGCTTCTCGCTGTGCATGGCGGTCGTCACCATTCTGATTTCCGCCAAGCTCTCTCCGGTCGCCCCGGCCGACCGGCATTCCCACCTGCGCGAGCTGCTCCAGGTCATCCGGGGGAACCGGCTGTATGCGCTGAGCTTCACCGGGGAATTTTTCAAGTGCGTCCGGGAGGGCGTTTGCGCCTTCCTGTTCAACATCCTGCTCTTTGAAGCCGTTACCAACGAGGCTATTGTCGGCGTGAATACGCTGCTGAGCGGCGTCGTCTCGATCCTCGGCGCGTTTGTTTACGGCAAGATCGTCAGCAGCAAAAACCGCATCCTCTCGATGGGGGTCTCCTGCACCCTCCTATTGGGCTGCGCGCTGCTCCTCTTCGTCCAGCTCAGCCCGCTGACCATCATCCTCTACAGCACCCTCAACGCCGCTCTCGGCGTTTTTCTGATGAACCCGGCCTTCACCATTAGCTATCAGCTCGTGCTCGGCTCGGAGAGATCCCGCGGGGCGATGGAGGAGTTCATCGGCCTACGGGAATGCTGCATCGTTTTCGGACGGGTCTGCGGCATCCTGTTCACCCTCTGCATGCCTAAAACGACCTTCGGCTATGTCGCCACCATTGTGCTGCTCACGGCGGCGCAATACATCATGGTGCTGGTCTTTCGCTATGTGCAGCGGCACTACCAGAAGGAGGCTTAAACTTGTCCATCACCCTGCGCCCGCGCCTACGGGCGGTAGCGGACTATGTGCGCCCCGGCGCGCGCCTGGCGGATATTGGGACTGACCACGGCTACCTCATCTGCGCGCTCGCGCTGGAGGGGCGCATCCCCGGCGGCTTGGCCTGCGATATCCGCCCCGGCCCGCTCTCCAGCGCCCAAAAGCTGATGGATGCGCTGGGCCTGGAAAACCGCATTTCCGCCCGGCTCTGCGACGGGCTGGACGGCGTAGCCCCGCATGAGGCGGACGACATCGCCATCGCCGGGATGGGCGGGGAGCTAATAACCGCCCTTGTGCAGCGGGCGGAATGGCTGCGCAGCCCAGAAAAGCGGCTGATCCTCCAGCCGCAGACCCGCGCGCCGGAGCTGCGCCGCGCGCTCTACCGTCTGGGTTTTCGAATAGAGGAGGAGCGGGGCGTCCGCGACGGACGCTTCCTCTATACCGTTCTTTGCTGCCGCTACGGCGGCTGCCCGGCCGAACCGGAAACCCTCGCCTGCTATACCGGCGCGTTGCCGGAGGACAGTCATCCCGAAAGCCGGGACTATCTCCTCCACCTGGCCGGGCAATTGCGTAAACAGGGGGATGGATTGGCCCGTTCAAGCACAAAATGTATAGAGAGTGAATATTATTACCAACTGTCAAGCCAGATCCTCTCCCTTCTGAAAGAAGGGAAGTCCGGCGGGCAGGAATAGGGAGAAAGGACCGGCAGGCAGAATGAAGGTAAAAGAGCTATTTGAAATCATCGACCGGCAGGTAGCGCCGTTTTCCTTGGCCGAGGAGTGGGATAACAGCGGCCTCTTAGTGGGCGATCCGGAGGCGGAGGCGCGCACCGTTCTCGTTTGCCTAGATATCACCCTACCTGCCGTTGCGGAGGCGGTTTCCTGCGGGGCGCAGCTCATCCTCAGCCACCATCCGGTTATCTTCCATCCGCTGAAGCGGGTGACGGCCGGTTCGCCGGTGTATGCGCTCATCCAGGCGGGGATCAGCGCTATCTGCGCGCACACCAACCTGGATCTTGCGCCCGGCGGCGTGAACGACTGTCTGGCGCGGGTGCTGGGGCTCCGGAATATCCGGCCGCTCGGCAGCTCCTCAAACAAAACCTCCCTCGGCCGGAGAGGGGAGCTTCCGGAACCGCTGGATGCCGCCGGGTTCGCCGCGCTTGTCTCCCGCGTACTGACTCCCGCAGGCGGCGTCCGCTACATCGACGGGGGACGTCCCATCCGTGAGGTGGCTGTCTGCGGCGGCGCGGGCGGCTCGCTCTGCTATGAGCTGGAGCCGGGCATCGATGCGCTGCTGACCAGCGAGCTGAAGCACAACGTATTCCTGGATTGCACCGCCATGGGATTAACGGCGGTCGACGCTGGGCACCATGATACCGAATGCGTCGTTCTCCCCTGGCTCTGTGAACGGCTGGCCGGGCTGGCCCCAGAGGTGAACTTTATTCAGTCAAAAACCGGAAGCCCGGTAAAAATGGGCGCATTGTAAAATTTCATTTTACAATGCGCCCGTTGGAAAAACGGTTTTCAGGGCGAAGAGGATGCCCTGAATTTCGCGCCATATGGCGCGAAAACACCGTTTTTCTGGTTCCTGCAAGCCGGAGGATCGGCTCGACCGGGGGGCTCTTTTCCGTTTGCAGGCACGCCCTTTTTCCGGTTCCTGCAAGCCGGAGGATCGGCTCGACCAGGGGTTTCTTTTCCGTTTGCTTGCACGCCCTTTTTCCGGTTCCTGCAAGCCGGAGGATC
>JAAWDS010000019.1 GCA_022793895.1 Provencibacterium sp.
GCGCTCATAGTATAATAGCCGCAAAGCGGCTATTATACGCCGGTTTATTCGGCCGCCCTACGGGCATGGCCAATTATACTATGACCGCTTCGCGCTCATAGTATAATAGCCGCAAAGCGGCTATTATACGCCGGTTTATTTGGCCGCCCTACGGGCATGGCCAATCATACCATGACCGCTTCGCGCTCATAAACACACGGTATCTCTGTACTTTATGATAATACAAAGTCCCGGCTGTTACCAGCGCGGGAGCTGCGTTTTTATACGTCAAATCTGCTTCTATGAGGGGAGGAAGGCCCGTGTCAAAGCTGCTCGTTCAGGAATGCCGGCATCAGCGATCGGAAAATTCGTTCCAACTGCATTTCCACAATGATTATGAGCTGCTGTATGTATGCAGCGGCGAGGTGCGCATGCGCATTGGGAACGACAGCTATGCCATTTGCGGGCCGTCTCTTGTTTTTATCAGCCGGTTTGAGGAGCACGCCATTGAGATCCTGCGCGCGCCTTATGAACGGTATTACGCCATTTTCTGTGCGGAAACGGCCGACCGGCTGATTGGGGATGCGCGCTTGATGTCGGTCTTTAAAAACCGTCCGTCCGGGTTCCGGCACTGTTTCCCCTGCGAGGGGCTTCCGGCCGCCGGGCTGCTGGAGAGGCTGCTGGAGGAATATGTCCGGCCCGGTCCCTACGCGGATGAATACGGCGCCTGTCTGCTGCGCGAGCTGCTCATTTTGACCTACCGGCAGGATCCGGGGCGGTTTCCCTTCCCGGAACAGGCGGTGCGCAGGGAGATCTATGAGGTGCAGCGCTACATTGAAGCGCATTACGCCGAGCCGTTGCAGGTTGCCGGACTGGCGGCGCGGTTCTATATCGATCCCTCCTACCTCTCCCACCGCTTTAAGGAAGTGACCGGCTACAGCCCTAAGCAGTATATCATGCTCAACCGCCTTTCCCGCGCGCGCGAGCTGCTCATTTCCACCCCGCTCCCGGTGGGGGAGGTGGCCGTCCAGACCGGGTTTTCAGACGTGAACAACTTTATCCGTTCCTTTAAGCGGGAGACCGGTTTGACGCCCGCCCAATACCGTAGGCCGCAGGGACGCTGACCCTTACCGGCCGGTCAGGTTCACTATCCAGTTTACCCAGCCGCTGACGGTCGAGGCCCGCCGCCGGTAGGTGCTCGGCTTTCCGACGTGGTAAAGCGGGGCGGCCTGCATGATGCCGGCAATTTCCTCCACGCCGGGCATGCGGCCGGTTTCCAGATACCGCAGGAACGTTTCACGGAAAACGCGGCGCCGGAGGATCGCTTCGCAGAGCGCCAGCTGCCGCGGCCGGTAGCCCAGCCGCAGAATGCGCTTCCCGGCGGGGGTCAGGGCATAGACCGGCTTACGGCCCTCGCTGTAGCGCCGTTCCAACAGCCCCAGGTAGCGGGCGGCGTCGGTATAATAGTTGGTCTGGCGGACATCGAAGGCATACTCCTCCGTCACCTGCTCGCGGCAGAGCTCCTGGGAATCGAGCAGCTCGCAGAGGTTGACGACCCGCTCAAACTGGTTGGCCTGCGGGAAGGGGACGGGAGGTTCGGCGGCCGTTCCGGCGCGCAGGGCGGCGGCCTTTATATCCGAGAGGGTGATAGCCGTATCCACAATTGCATACTGCTTTTGTTTGACGAGGCAGAGCGAATTGTAGAAGTCCGGCTGTTGGAACCGGTATTCATACAGCCGGAAGATCCCGTTGGAATAGACGAGGAACACCGGCCGGACCTCTTTGGCGATCCGTTCGCTCCACACGCGGAAGGGATAATAGAGCTGCCGGATGAGGAAATCCTCCGCCAGATCCCGCTTGGCTTCCAAGAGAGCGAGGCTGCGCGCCCCTTCAAACGCCGCGTCAATTTCAATCTGGGATTGGCGGACCGAAACGGGGAAGGGGGCGGCGGACCGGGTATTCTCGATGTAAAAATCAAACTGCCCGGAGCCCATGCGCCCGGACACGGTGGCATGAAGGGCCTCCTCCCCCAAAAAGTCGGCGAGCATCCCGGAGGCCCATGCGCAGTTGATAGCAATGGCCTCGCTGGGGATGTCGTCCGCCGAGAGGCTTTGCAGGTGGGCCGGCAGCGAGACATGGGCCACCTTCTGCTCGGAGGGCTCAAAGAGATGGTAGGCTTCAAAGGGGGCGATGACATAGTCCCCGCGGGAGACGGGAAGGATAGCCAGCCGGTGCTTTGCAAAGACCGGCGGCAGTTGGATGCGGTGATCAAACTTGGCCATCAGCCGGGGCTCCCGGTATTCCTTGATCTGCGCGGCGGAGATGAGGAATTTCCCATCCTCCTCTACCCGCGCCGGGATAGCATAGCGCTCGAACAGCGCTTCCCATGCCTGGTCGTTCTTCCCCTTTTCCGTTTTACTCATAGTTCCGGATCACCACCTCATCCACCTGGCCGCGCCGGGAGGCGTTGGAGTTGATGGCGCGGTTCGCCTGGACGGTGGCGATGGAGTAGGCCGCATACTGCTCCCGGATAAAGGGGGTGGCCGAGTTGGAGAGCATGAACCGGACGCCGCGCCGGTTGAGCTCGTCGCAGCACTCCCGCAGCCGGATCTGCTCCGAACGGTCGAAGCCGCCCTTTGCATAGCCGGTAAAATTGGCGGTGTCCGAAACGGGATCATAGGGCGGATCGAGGTAAACAAACGTTCCTCTTTGGACGCGGGCAAGGACTTCCGCATAGTCCACGCTGGAAAAGGCGATCCTTGCCCGGCGCAGGTAGGCGCTGACCGCCCGCAGGGTGGGGGCGTTGACGATGTTGGGGTTTTTATAGCGGCCGAAGGGGGTGTTAAATTCCCCGGAGCGGTTGACCCGGAAAAGGCCGTTGTAGCAGGTTTTGTTCAAATAGAGGGTGCGCGCCGCCTTCTGTACCCTGTCAAGCGCGTTGTAGCGTTCCTTGTCCCGATCCCAATCGCGGACGCGGTAGAAATGTTCCTCTTCATTCGGATGCTCGCCCAGGGCGGCGATCAGCGCCTCCACCTCGTCGCGGATGGTTTCATACATCTGGATGAGCTCTGCGTTGATATCGTTTACATAGGCGGTCGAGGGTTGCAGCCGGAATAAAACGGCGCCCCCGCCTAAAAAGGGCTCGCAATAGGGGGAAACCCGCCTGGGGAACAGGGGGGCTAAATCCTCTATGAGCTGGCGCTTCCCGCCCACCCATTTTACGACGGGCGCAACAAGCCGGTTTTTACGCATCATTCGTTTCTTTCCTCCCGGTGGATGGATACCGTTTTATTTTATCATAACCTGGTAGCGGCTTCAATGAAAAATGACCCGGTCCGGCATTTTTGGCAGGGCCGGTTTCCCCTATTCTCCGGCGCAGGCAGGGGAGGGCCAATTGGGGTTATCCAGATAGACCGGCGGCGGATCGAGATCGAGCTCCAGCGCGGGGAGCGGGCCGTGGCTTTGGGTGTAGGCCAGGCGTTCCCCGGCAAGCTGGCGTTCGAGAACCGCGCGGTCGGGGCGCTCGCGCAGCCGGACGGTTTCGGCGGCGGGCGTTGGAAAGGAGGAGGCGCAGGGCGGCGGCGTCCACCGGGAGAGGATCTCCTTCTGCGCCTCATTGTCGGGGTTCCCATAATAGGCGCAGAGGTTCTCCCCCCAGCGGTGGTCGGCGAGGAAGTAGCGGTCGTTTTTGAGGAAATAGCGGTAGGTGAGCTTTCCCGCCCGCAGAACGTTCTGCTCCAACTGGCTGTCCAGGTGGTACCAGTCTCCCTCCACCTTGGCGGCCGTCCAGGCGTGGTCTACAAAATCGCCGTTCACCGAGATGGTCAGCCCGGCGACATACTGCGCTTCGATGCCCATCCGCCATAGCAGCACCGTCAGCGCCGAGGCGAAGTCCTCGCAGGATCCGGATCCGAACAGCAGCGGGCTCAGCGCACGGTTTTCCACATAGCCGGGCCGCTCCGCCGGGCTGCCCCGGTAGCGCCAGATATCGAGCCCTACCGGATCCATAAAGAAGGTGTTCTCGATGAGCCACCGGTAGGCCGCCTGCACCTGCTCGCTTTCCTTCATGCCGGGGGAGATAATCTCTCGGAGCACACGGTCGGCCGTCTCTTCGATGTAGCGGTTCTGGAGCGGGTAGGCGTTCGGAAAGGAGACGGGGGCCTCCCGGCCCATGCCGGGCGTAAATCCGCAGAGGAGCAGGAGAAGGGAGAACAGGAAAAGACCTTTTTTCAAAAGAGCACCCCTTTTACCGGTAAACTTTGCCGCCGCTGTTGCCAGATGCGGCCGGAATACGGTATAATCTAATTGACTGCCCAAGGCGCTGCTTCCGAATGCGCAGAGGACAGCCGCGCCTTGGAAAAGGAAGTTTTGGCATCCACGGAAATCCGGATGGCCGGTATACGGCCCGGCCGCCGCTTTTCCGGTTTCTGCCGGGCCGGGACCGGGCGCGGCCGCAAGAATCCCCATGTTTCCCGCCGCACAGGCGGCTGTTTCTATGATACCGCTTTTTGGGCCGGGAAGCAACGGGTAGGAAAGGAATCAATCGAAAATGACCCATCAGGAAAAGATAGACTACGCCTTGCGGCGGGTGCAGAAGCCCGCGCGCTACACGGGGGGCGAGCTGAACAGCGTTCAGAAGGATCGGGCGCAGGTAAGCCAGCGCATCGCCTTCTGCTTTCCCGATCTCTATGAGGTGGGTATGTCTCACCTGGGGATGAAGATCCTTTACAGCCTCTATAACGACCAGCCGGACATCTGGTGCGAGCGGGTGTTTATGCCGGACGGAGACATGGCGGATCAGATGCGGGCGCTGGATCTCCCGCTTTTTGCGCTGGAGAGCGGGGACCCCATCGGGGACTTCGATTTTGTCGCCTTCACGCTGCAATATGAGATGAGCTTTACCACCATCCTGGCTATGCTCGCAATGGGAAACATCCCGCTGCATGCCGGGGAGAGGGATGAGCGGCATCCCATCGTCATAGCGGGCGGGCCGTGCGCCTGCAACCCGGAGCCGGTGGCGGAGTTCATCGATCTATTCATACTCGGAGAGGGGGAGGAGGTCAACCTGGAGCTGAGCGGGCTCTACCGGCAGACGGGGCGGAACCGGGCGGAATTTCTGCGCCGCGCCGCGCAGATTAAGGGGGTCTATGTGCCCTCTCTCTATGATATCCAGTACCGGGAGGATGGGACGCTCCTCTCCTGTACGGCGCACGACGGCGCGCCGCAGAAGGTGGAGAAGCGGATCATCCAGGAGCTGGACGAGGTCTATTTCCCGCAGAAATTTGTGGTGCCCTTTATCGGTACGGTGCACGACCGGGCAATGCTGGAGGTGCTGCGCGGCTGCATACGGGGCTGCCGGTTCTGCCAGGCGGGGTTTATCTACCGCCCGCTGCGCGAGAAGCACGCCGGTACGCTGGATCGGGACGCCCATGCGCTCTGCGATTCCACCGGCTTTGAAGAAATCTCGCTGACCTCGCTCTCCACCAGCGACTTGACCGAGCTGGAGCCGCTCATGGATCGGATGCTCGATTGGACCGAGCAGAAGCGCATCAACCTCTCGCTGCCGAGCCTGCGCATCGACAATTTTTCCCCTTCGCTGGTGGAAAAAATCGCGCGGGTGCGCAAGAGCGGGCTGACCTTCGCGCCTGAGGCGGGAACGCAGCGGCTGCGCGACGTCATCAACAAGAACGTTACCGAGGAGGAGATCTTCTCCTCCTGCCGCGCGGCCTTCCAGGGCGGCTACACCGCCGTGAAGCTCTATTTCATGATTGGCCTGCCCACCGAGACCGAGGAGGATCTGCGCGGGATCATCGACCTGGCGCAGCGCATTGTGGATCTCTACTACCGGCTGCCGGAGAAGCCAAAGGGGAAGGGCGTTTCGGTGACGGTAAGCGTCTCCAGCTTTGTGCCGAAGCCCTTCACCCCCTTCCAGTTTGAGCCGCAGGACACGGTGGAGACGCTGCGGCAGAAGCAGGAGTTTTTGCGCAGCCTCATCCACAGCCGCAAGATCTCCCTCAAGTGGCACAACGCCGAGCTCAGCCATGTGGAGGGGATTTTGGCGCGCGGCGATCGCCGCCTTTCGGCGGTCATCGAGGCCGTTTGGCGCAACGGCAGTTTCTTGGAGAGCTGGGAGGAGCGCTTCCGGCCGGAGCTTTGGCGGGACTGCATGCAGCAGGCGGGGCTGGATCCGGCCTTTTACGCCAACCGCCGCCGGGACTATGAGGAGCTTCTCCCCTGGGCCCACCTGGATTACGGCGTGACCCACGCCTTCCTCGTGCGGGAGAACCGGCTTGCGCACGGGGCCGAGACAACGCCGCACTGCCGCCGGCGCTGCGCAGGCTGCGGGGCGAACCGGCTGTTGGGGAGGGAATGTTTTTGATCGATATTCGGATTTTTTATACCAAGCGCGGACGCATCCGCTATATTTCTCACCTGGATATGAACCGGCTGATGCAGCGCGCCTTGAGCCGCGCCAAGCTGCCGGTCTGGTTCACCCAGGGGTTTAACCCCCACCTCTACCTGACCTTTCCTCTGCCGCTTTCGCTGGGGTTTGAAAGCGATTATGAGATGATGGATATCCGCCTGTGCGACCCGCTGCCGATGGAGGAGGTGCGGGACCGGCTGAATGCGCAGATGCCGGAGGGCCTTTCGGTTCTGGAAGCCGCCCCGCCGCAGATGAAGGCGGCGCAAATCGCCTTTTGCGATTACACCGTCACGCTGCGCGGCCATGCGGCGGCCGAATGGGAGGAATTTTTGGCCGGGCCCATCGTTGTGGAGAAAAAGACCAAGCGCGGCGTTTCAGAGATGGATATCCGCCCCCATCTGACGCTGCTGGGCTTAGAGGAGCGGGAGGGGGAGACGGCGCTTTCGCTGCGCTGTGCGAGCGGTCCGGTTTTCAATCTCAACCCTTCGCTGCCAGTGGAGGCGTTCTGCCGGCGGTATGGCTATGAGGCGCCGGACGTCTCCTACCTAAAGACGGCGGTGCGCGCCGCCGGGGGGGATTGGTTCCGCTGAACCTGGGTGTTCGGGCTGAAAGAGGGATGTTGTCAGATTCGCTAAATTAAAGCGGGAGATTGCTTAAAAATTTTTTGCTTGTATTCATCTTTAAGTTTTGTATGCAATAGGGTAGAATGGATACAAGAGGTTTCGCTGCTTTGAGGCAGCTTCCGGGAGGGACGTTTATCAAGATGGAAACCATGGCCTCCAACAGTGAAACAATCTATGAGACCTTGCGGGAGGAGCTTTTGGGGTTAGCGATTAAGCCGGGACAGCCGCTTCCGGAGAACGAGGTATGCGCCCGCTTCGGCGTTTCGCGCACGCCGGTGCGCACCGCCTTCCAGCGCTTGCAGGCGGATGGGCTTCTGACGATTGAGCCCTATAAGAGCACCTATGCTTCTCTGTTGGATTTCGAGGATATTGAGCAGCGGATCTATCTGCGGGTAGCGGTGGAATCGGCTGTTTTGCGGGATGCGCTGCCGGATCTGGACATGCTGACGATGGAGAAGATCCGCTATAACCTGCGCCGGCAGGCGGTGTTGCTTTCCGGAACGATCGAACCGCAGGATTTTTACCGGATTGATTCGAGCCTGCACGCTATCTGGTTCCATTTTCTGCGCAAGGATTCCCTTTGGCAGATGATTCAGCAGTTCGAGGTGAATTATACCCGTTTCCGCATGCTGGATATTGTCGCCGTTCAGAACTTTTCCGCCATCTATGAGGAGCATCTCCGGCTGTTCGAGGCCATTGAGGCGCGGGATTTCACAAAACTTCAGCCGGTTTTGCACGCCCATCTCTATGGAGGGGTGAACCGGCTGCGCGCGTCAATCGAAACGGAGTTTGCCGCCTATTTTGTCCGCCGCCCTGCCAGTACGTCCGGCGCTCCGGCGCCTAAATCTTTATAGAACCGAAAGGAGAGCATACGCATGGATATCCGCTATTCTGTGAACCAGAGGGATTTTAAGCGCTACACCACCCAGGAGATGCGCGACGAGTTCCTCATCCAAAACCTTTATGCGCCCAACGAGGTGCATGCGGTCTATTCCCACGTGGACCGGATGGTTACGCTCGGCTGCATGCCCACCACCGAGACGGTTTCGATCGAAAAGGGGATGGACTGCTGGAAGAACTTCGGCACCCATTATTTCCTGGAGCGCCGCGAGCTGGGCATGTTCAACATCGGCGGTCCGGGCTTGGTCAAGGCGGACGGCGTAGAGTACCACCTGGGCAACGGCGATTGCCTCTATGTGGCCAAGGAGACGAAGGAGGTTCTTTTTTCGAGCGATTCGGCACAGGCCCCGGCGAAGTTCTACATGGTTTCGGCCCCTGCGCACCGCGTCTGCAAGACCACCCTTATCCCGATGGAGAAGGCCAACAAGCGTCCGCTCGGCGCTTTAGAGACCTCCAACAAGCGGGTTATCAACCAGTTTATCCACCCGGATGTGCTGGACACCTGCCAGCTTTCGATGGGAATGACCTGCCTGGAGGCCGGCAGCGTTTGGAACACCATGCCCGCCCACACCCATGAGCGCCGCATGGAGGTTTATATGTACTTCGGGCTCAGTGAGGACAACGTTGTTTTCCACATGATGGGCGAGGGCGATGAGACCCGCCACATTGTGATGCACAACGAAGAGGCGGTTATCAGCCCCTCCTGGAGCATCCATGCCGGGGCGGGCACCTCGAACTATACGTTTATCTGGGCCATGGGCGGAGAGAACCAGGCGTTCGACGATATGGACAACATCCCCGTCAACGAGCTGCGCTAAACGCGGGTGCGGGAGTGAAAGGAGAAATAGAAGATGAATATGGACGCCTTCCGTTTGGACGGGAAGATTGCGCTTGTCACCGGCGCGAGCTATGGCATTGGCTTTGCGATTGCGACTGCTTTTTCCGCTGCGGGCGCAACCGTCGTTTTCAACGACATCAATCAGGAGCTGGTGGACAAAGGGTTGGCCGCCTATGCGGAAAAGGGCATTAAGGCCCATGGCTATGTCTGCGACGTGACCGATGAGGCGGCCGTCGGCGCGCTGGTTAAGAAGGTGGAGGAAGAGGTCGGCGTGATCGATATCCTTGTGAACAACGCGGGCATCATCCGGCGCACCCCCATGCTGGAGATGAGCGCAGAGGAGTTCCGCAAGGTCATTGATGTGGATCTGAACGCCCCCTTCATCGTTTCCAAGGCGGTGATCCCCGGCATGATCAAAAAGGGCCACGGCAAGATCATCAACATCTGCTCGATGATGTCCGAGCTGGGCCGCGAGACGGTTTCGGCCTATGCGGCGGCCAAGGGCGGGCTGAAGATGCTCACCCGCAACATCTGCTCGGAATATGGCGAGCACAACATTCAGTGCAACGGCATCGGCCCCGGCTATATTGCCACGCCGCAGACCGCCCCGCTGCGCGAAAAGCAGCCGGACGGCAGCCGCCATCCGTTCGACCAGTTCATCATCTCCAAGACCCCGGCCGCCCGCTGGGGCGATGCGGAGGATCTCCAGGGCCCGGCCGTGTTCCTGGCCTCGGATGCCTCCAACTTCGTGAACGGGCATATCCTTTATGTGGACGGCGGTATCTTGGCCTACATCGGCAAGCAGCCGCAGTAAGGCGGACGGCTGACGCATAATCCGTTATTTCAGTAAGGGCGCGTTGCAGAACTTAGTTCTGCAACGCGCCCTTTGGGTTATCCGCTTACGGTAACGGCCGCTTCCAGCGGTTTTTTCCCGGTGAGGGCGGCGCTGCGCGCATCGGGCTGGCTGCCGCCGATATAGAGGGTGAACCGTCCCGGTTCGACGGTCCTGCGGCCGTCGGGCAGCACGACCGAGAAGGCGGAGGCGGGGATCTCGATGTTCACCGTCCGGCTCTCGCCGGGAGCGAGCGTTAACCGCTCGAATCCGCACAGGCTCCAGCGCGGGACGGGGACGGACGCCTCTTCGGCGCGGATATAGACCTCGGCCACCTCATCCGACGGGGTAGCTCCGTCGTTGCGGACGGTGGCGGAGAGGCGAACCCCTTCGCCGGGCCGGATGGTTTGGGCGGACAGGGTGGGCTCCCGGTAGGAGAAGGAGGCATAGGAGAGGCCGAAGCCGAAGGGATAGAGCGGCTCTCCGGTGAAATAGCGGTAGGTACGGTTTTCCATGGAATAATCTAAGAAGTCGGGGAGCTGTTCCTCCGATTGGTAGAAGGTGACCGGCAGGCGGCCGCTCGGAGAGAAATCGCCGAAGAGCAGCTCCGCCAATGCGGTTCCGCCGTGCGCGCCGCTGTACCAGGCTTGGACAATGGCGGCGCAGTGCTCGTCCGCAAAGCGCAGATCCATGGCGCTGCCGGCATTGACCACGAGGATGACCGGCTTGCCTGCGGCGCAGACGGTCTCCAACAGCTTCCTCTGCGGTTCCGGGAAAGCGAGGCCCTTCTTGTCGCCGGAGGCGAAGGCGTTGCCGGTGTCCCCCTCTTCGCCCTCGATTGTGGCGTCCAGTCCGAGGCAGATCACCACCACATCCGAATTTTCCGCGACTGACGCCGCTTCGCTGAGACGGTCCTCCGGCAAGGCGAGGTTCTCCATCTTTTCTTTATACAGATGGCAGCCCTCGGAATAGAGCACCCGGACGCTCTCCCCGGCGCGGGCCCGGATTCCCTCCAGGTTGGTCACATAGCGCGAGGCGGTCCCGTAGTAGTTGCCGCGCAGCGCATCCCGGCTATCGGCGTTCGGGCCGACGACGCCGATCGTTTTGACGCCGGAGAGCGGGAGGATGCCGGTGTTTTTGAGCAGGACGAACGATTTGCGGCTCATGCGCAGCGAGGCCGCGTTGTGTTTGGGCGAGTCGTTCTCCAGGTAGGAGATGCTATCATAGGGGCAATCGCTGTCGAACAGGCCGAGCTTGAAGCGGGTGGTGAACAGGCGCACCGCCGCCCGGCGGATCTCCTCCTCGGTGGCCAGGCCCTCATCCACGGCGGAGAGCATATGCAGATAGGTATTGCCGCAGTTGACGTCGCACCCTTTTTGTAGCGCGAGCGCGGCTGACTCGGTAACGGTATTGGTTACATGGTGGCGGGTATGGAAGTCCCGGATAGCCCAGCAGTCGGAGACGAAGTGGCCCTCGAACCCCCAATTTCCGCGCAGGATCTCCTCCATTAAAACGGTATGCGCGCAGCAGGGCTCCCCGTTGGTACGGTTGTAAGCGCCCATGACCGCTTCGACATCCGCTTCGGTGACGCACGCTTCAAAGGCAGGCAGGTAGGTATCCCAGAGGTCATGATCGGAAACGGCGGCGTCAAACTCATGCCGCAGCGCTTCGGGGCCGGAATGAACGGCGAAATGCTTCGCGCAGGCCGCCGCCTTCATATAGGGCCCGTCCCCTTGCAGCGCCTGCACATAGGCGACGCCCAGCCGGGCCGAGAGGAACGGATCCTCGCCGAAGGTTTCCTGGCCGCGTCCCCAGCGAGGGTCGCGGAAGATGTTGACGTTCGGCGACCAGAAGGTCAGCCCCTTATAGATATCCCGATCGCCCTTTCTGGCCTGATCGTTGTATTTAGCGCGCGCTTCGGTGGCAATGATACGCGCCATTTCGGCCACCTCTTCGCGGTCAAACATCGCCGCGAGGCCAATGGCCTGGGGGAACATCGTTGCTGTTCCGGCGCGCGCGACGCCGTGCAGCGCTTCGTTCCACCAGTTGTAGCGCGGAATGCCGAGACGATCGATGGCGGGCGCGTCATACCGCAGTTGGGAGGCAGCCTCCTCCAGCGTCATTTGGGAGACGAGCTCTTCGGCCCGCCGCACAAACTCCTGCTGCCGTTCGTGGTAGTTGGACATGTTGTTTCCCTTCCTTTCGCAAAATAGAGCGGTTACGGATATAGGCGGGCGTTGGCCTGCGCTTGCCAGCTCTCCGGCGGCAGCTGCATGAGCTCGATCTTGTTGCCGTCCGGATCGTGCGTCCAGAACTGGAGGCAGAGGGAGCGGCCGGTTTTGATCTCCGTATCCAGCGGCGCGCCCTTGGCTTTGAGCTCCTCATAAGCCGCCTTGATGTCCGCCACCTCATAGCAGATATGGCAATGACCGATGAGGTCTTTCCCCTCCTCCATTTCTTTTGTTCCGCCCGAGAAGATCTCGATAAACTGGCCGGGCGCTACGGATATGTAGATAAAATTGGGGGTCCCATCCGGATTGTCCATCCGGAACGCCTCCTGCATGCCCAGCATTTCTACATAGAATGCGGCGGTTTTTTCAGCGTCGCGCGCACGGATAGCCGAATGACCAATTCTTGTTACCATGGTTCTGGTCCTTCCTTTCTTTTTTGATGGGTTCTATTGGGATTCCTTTAGGGGGTTCGCCGGGTGTATGGCGGAGGCTAGGGCTGTCTTTTAAAATCGGCCTGCACGAGCCTCTTTCCATTGGGAAGCGGATAATCCAAGGCTTTAACGGCGTGGTAGCCTATTTCCGTCATAGCCTTTTCCAACGCTTGTTTTTCGATGGAATGATGGATGGGCTCCAGGCCGTCAAAAGCGTGTAAATAGGGGGAATCGGAGACCCAGGCATCCCCAGCGTTCATTTGAAGGATACAGGAGACAAACCGGGGCTTTACCTGACGGATCGCTTCCTGAAAGCAGGCGTAGCCGATATATTCGATCAGCAGGTTGGCAATCACCAGCTCTGCTGGCGGCAGACGGCCGGTTTCTTTCAGCAGATCGACGTGCAGGCATTCCAAAACGCCTTTTAACTCGGGATATCTATGTAGGGTTTGCTGCAAGTAATGGGTATTGATATCCACCCCGTAGACTTTCTTAAATTTTTGTTTTGCGACGTGCTCCAGGCCGTTGCCGCCGGCGACGCCCAGGATCATGACGCTGGAAACCGGATAGGCGTCCAGCTGTCCCTTCATCATTTCGTTTAGGGCCTGGAGCTGCATGACACAGCCGAGCTGCATGTGGCCTTCATACGCAGCTAGGGGGATTTCTTCCCATGGATTTTTCATCGGCCGCTCCTTTCGTTTTTTGCCGCTTTTATCCGCGCTTCAGGAATCCAGCCGGCCGATGCTGGGAACGCGGCGGAAGAGGAAGAAGCCGATCAAAAACAGCAGCGCAACGCTGAGGACACCATAACGCGAGGAGCCGGTCAGGGCGGTGAAAACGGACATCAGCAGCGGGCCCAGGATGGTGGCGTATTTTCCCAAAATGTTATAGAAGCCGAAATACTCGCTGTTTTTTTCCTTGGGAACGAGCTGGCCAAAATAGGAGCGCGAGAGCGCCTGGATGGTTCCCTGTACCAGTCCCACGCAGATGGCTAAGACCCAGAATTGCCAGGCATGCTGCAAAAAGAAGCCGAACAGGCAGATGCCTATATATACCAGGATGGAAAAGAGGATGATGCGTTTGGCCTGGAAGCGCTTGATTAGCCGGGCGAAGAGGAGAACGGCGGGAAAGGCGACGATCTGCGTGACCAGCAGAGCGAGCACCAGTTGGGTTTCGTCGATTCCCACGTCATAGCCAAACGAGGTGGACATGCGGATGATGGTATCCACCCCATCGATATAGAAGAAATAGGCCAGCAGGAACAGGCCGATCCGGCGATCGGCGGCAATGGAACGGATGGTGCCGCCTAATCTCTTTAAAACGGTGCGCATTAGATGGGCGGGCGGCGCTTCCTCCAGCGCATAGCGCTGCCGCACCCGGCGTAGCATCGGCAGCGAGAAGAGGAACCACCACAGCGCCGTTATCACCAGCGAAACGCGCACGCCGGTCCCGGTATCCCAGCCGAAGGGATGCAGAAAGATGACGGCGATGCAGACGACGAACGGAATGCAGCTCCCGATATAGCCGATGGCGTAGCCGAAGGAGGAGACATAGTCCATCCTCTCGTCGCTGGTCACGTCGATGAGAAAGGCGTCGTAGAAATTATTCGCTCCCGCATAGCAGAAGGCGCAGACGGTGTTGAAGGCCAGCAGCGCAAGATAGCTGCCGGTGAAGGCCATAAGCGTCAGCGAGCCGGCGCCCAGCAGGAAAAAGAGGGTAAACAGCTTCTTTTTCCGCCCGCGGTAATCCGCCAGCGCGCCGAGCAGCGGAGCCAGCAGCGCAACGAAGAAGGTGCCCAGCGATTGAACCAATCCCCAATGGGAGGTTGTCTCAGCTGCGGTATAACCGGCCGCTTCGCCCAGGGATTTTACATAGATGGGGATCACGGCCGTCAACAGCAAGATGTAGGCGGAATTGGCTACGTCATAGAGCGCCCAGCTGCGTTCTTCGCGCGTCAGCTTAAAACGGGACATGGATAAACGCCTCCTTTTGGGGGTGCTTCCCTTCCGGCTCATTCACCGGCGGGCCGGGTTCCTTCTCGTAAAGTGAAAGGGATCACTTTCATTTTACACGAAACGGCTGTAAATAAACAGCTTTTTCTTGCAGAATAATGAAAAAAAGAGCGAAGCGGACTCATGCGCCGCTTTAAAAAAGCGTGGAATAGAAAAAACGAGTGCCATTTAAGGGATCCGCCTCGGTATAAGTTGAGCCCGCTTTCCGTTTATTGACGGGGAACGCGATAGGGTGTATGCTGAAGATACCGGACGGCCGCTGGGAACGCCGCCCATCCTGGGACGGCCGGCGGATCTTTTGAAGGCAGGGCGCGCTTTTATAAAGAGGCCGTTTTTAGAGAGAATATGTTTGCAAGAAAGGGAGGATTTCAATGTTTCCGTTTGACAGCAAGGAATCGCTCTATAGGGCGCTGGGGGAGGAGGGAAGGCCCCTGCTTAGCCGGGAGAGAGAATGCTTCCAGAAAAACCGGGACGATCCCTGGATAGCGGAGCAGCTTGCCCTTCTCCGGCGGCGCGCGGAAGAATATCAATCGTCGCCTGCGCCGGAGCTCAGTTTCCAGCTTTTCCGGCGGTATTGGGAGGATGGGGACCGCTTCCATTATGAGGACGCATATTTTGAGCGCCGGGGGCGGCTGCTGGTCTTTTCCCTTCTTTGCTGGCTGGAGCCGGAGGAGGAAAGATGGCTGCATGCGTTGGAGGACATCGTTTGGCTGATCTGCGCCGAGCCGTTCTGGTGCATTCCGGCGCATTTCACCTCTTTTGACAATGATCCGATCCCCTTCTCGGAATATGCGCTCCAGCTGGATCTTTTCTCCACTGAAACCGGTTTCGCCCTAGCCGAAGCGCTTGCGCTCTGTGAAGATCGGTTGGCTGCCGATGTGGTTTCCCAGGCGCAGCTACAGCTGGAGAAACGCATCTTTGCTCCCATTCTGGATGGACGGACGGCTTTTAAATTTGAAGGGATGCACAACAACTGGGCGGCGGTCTGCGGCGGAGCGATTGGCGGGGCGGCGCTCTACCGCTTGAAGGACCGGCATGCGCTCGCCTCGGTGCTCCACCGCTGCTTAAGCTGTATGCGTACCTACCTCGATTCCTTCGGTGAGGACGGCGTATGCGAGGAGGGGGTTGGCTATTGGACCTATGGCTTCGGCTTCTTTACCTGCTTTGCCGATCTGCTCTATCAGCGCACGGCGGGCAAGGCGGATCTTTTCGCAGAGGAGAAGGTGGAGGCCATTGCCAAGAGCCAGGCGCTTTTCTATCTTTCCGGCGCGAATACCCTCAGCTTTTCGGATGGCAGCGCATCCTCCGGCTACCGCATGGGGCTTTCCTGCTACCTGCAAAAGCGGTTTCCCGGCGCGGCGATTCCGGATAAGCGTTATGCCGACAGCCTGCTTCAAGATCATTGCTTCCGCTACTGTCTGGCGCTGCGCGATCTGCTTTGGTACCGGCCGGATTCCTCCTTTGGGTTGCCTAGGCAGAGCGCCTATTGGCTGCCGGATGTGCAGTGGCTCATCTCCCGGACGCCCTCTATCCAGCTTGCAGCCAAGGCCGGACACAATGGGGAGAGCCACAACCACAACGACTGCGGCTCCTTTATCCTGCTGAAAGAGGGGAAGCCGCTGGTGTGCGATCTGGGGGCTGGGCTTTACGATGCGGAATATTTTGGGCCCAACCGCTACCAGGTGTTTATCAACGCCTCGCGCAGCCACAACCTGCCGGTTATCGCAGGCGGCGAACAGGCGGAGGGCCGCGCGTCCGCCGCCTGCGGGGTAGAGGTCGATTTGGGGGAAACGGATAGCCTTCGCATGGAGCTGTCCGGCTGCTACCGTGTGCCGGGGCTGGAGAGCTTCCGGCGGGAAATCCGGCACCTGCGCGGTGAGGGACAGGTGGAAATCTGGGATAGCTTTGCCTTCCGGCAGCCGGAAAGCGTTACCGAGGTGTTTGTTTCCCGTTCCCCCATCCGGCTGGAAGGAGGCTGCGCGCTCTTTGCCTGGGAAGGCGTGGAGCTCCGGCTGGATTATCCGGAGGGGATGGAGCCGGAGCTGGTGCGGCAAACCTATTGGGATCACCGCCGTGTGCAGCGGACGGCCTATCTGCTGCACCTGACCGGCCGGCCTGCGCAGGAGCAGAGCCTGGCGTTCCGGTTCCGGTAATTCCCCGGAGAATACCGCCGGCCGGTTTACCGGCATATTGAAACGGCCGTCCAAATGGACGGCCGTTTCCCCTTTAACGCTATTTTTTCAGCAGGGCGGACGGGGTCTTAGGCTGATAGGAGCCAAACAGGGAGGCCGTGTTTGCGCCTAACGTCGCCATGGCTTTGACGGCTTTCGCGACCAGCTTCAGCATGCTTTATTCCCTCCTTTCTTTATATCAAGGCCCTTTTGGACCCAGATAAGCGCGGCGGCGGCAAACAGGGAGAGCGCGGCCAGATAACCGGCGGAGGGTGCAAAACAGACTCCCGCCGCAATGACAAGCACTGTGGACAACAGTAGGATGCGCGCCATTTTCTTGTTGAAGGCCCTTCGTTCTTCGGACAAAGGATTGGCCGGGTTGACGACCGGAGCGGCGAGCCAGACGGTCATAAACGAAAGCGCGGCCAACAGAAGAGACAGGGGAGGCTGGTAACGCTCCGGCGTTGTTCGGGAGAGAGCTTCAATGCAGGCAAAGACCGAGGCGGTGACGATAAGGCACCGGAAATAGGAGGACGCATGGTAGCCTCCTGAGAAGATGCGGATGGGGATAAACGCCAGCAGGTAGGCGGCCGCATCCCACGGGGTTCCGAAAAGAACGGCAACGGCCAGAATGGCGCAGAGATTGGCGATGGAAGAGAGGGTGATCGCAAACCCATAAAGGTAGATCTCCCGCTCCTCTGGGGGGACGATCCCCCGCCGGATCAGCGCATCCGAAAACCGGGCGGAGATACGGTCCAACATGAAAATTCCTCCTTCTGTCAGGCGCACAGGAAGATGGAGACGGTGAAATAGGGAGGCTGGTAGATCATCTGGATATCCCCGTGGTATTTCTCCACGATGTGGCGGATATTGCAGAGCCCTTTCCCATGCCGCAGCTTATCCCGCTTAGTGGTGGAGCCTATGCGGACGCTCGGATCGGAGACGGCGGTATTTTGCACCTTGACTTGAATAAAGGCGTGCCGCTTTTCGACGGTGACCCGGATCCGTTTATCGGGCATGCCGTCGTTTAAGGCGAAATAATCCAGGCAGTTATCTATCAGGTTGGAAAGGATGACCACCAGATCGGAAGCATCCGCCTGGAAGTCCCCAGGAAGGCGGACGGCCGCTTCAAAGCCGACGTTCATGCTGGCGGCGCATTCCTTTTTATAATTGATGATCGCATTGATACTGCTGCATTCGGTATAATACCGGAGGGTGGTCAAGGTAAGGGCAGGAAGAAGCTCATCAATGTAACAGGCGATCGGCCGGTTTTCCGCGCTCTTTGCCATTCCCTGAATGGCGAGAAGATGGTTTTTAAAATCATGCGCTTGGGCGGAGAGATCGGAGGCATAGGCCATATAGGTGGTGAGCTTTTCCTCCAGCTTCCTTTTCTCCGCATTCAGCCGCTTGTAACGCTCATTCTGCCGCGCCCTTTCATAGAGCTGGAAGAAGATGTGGAAAACAGCCGCCAGCAGGCAGAAAAAGATGATGGTAACGACGCCCAGGTTGTTGAACAAAACGCCGCTGTTTGGATGAAAAAGATGAACGATCAGAAAGGACCCTAAAAGCAGGATAGCCCCCATATCGCCTAAGAACAGCAGGATTTGAAACAGCGCATAGCGTCTTTTTTGTACGATTCTCCGCACACAGAGGTAGGAGAGGCAGCAAAGCGCCTTTGCGGTTAAAATATAAACCAGCCGGACAGGGGACGGGCAGCTTATAGCCCGATCAATATCCCATATTCCCAATGCCCGCGTGATAAGCGCCGGAAGGGAGAAGTCAATCACCAAGAGCGAGATGCAGTAAAAGAGGGTGATCACGACGGCGGAAGGGCCCTTGAAGGCCAAAAGCCGGTTGGTATAAAGAAGAGCGGAGGAAAGAGCGAGAACGGGGATATACAGGATCAGCGTAATATAGGATACGAGCTGGATGGAGTTGCAAAAGACCACCCCGGCTGTAATCAGAATGACAACCGCCTGTTTGAGATATTGGCTTTGTGGAGCCTCCTGCCGGGGGATAAGAAAAAGGTCGTAATAGCCAAACAGGAGGAAGATTTCCACATAAGTGGTAGCAATCTCGCTCAGACGGTATAGGATATTCAACGGAAGGTTCACCCCCAAGGCGCCGCTATCTCGGCGAAAGGGCCCGCAGGAGGAGAGATCTTAGGAACCGGCTTTCTCCGTTCCCTCGGTCTGAAGGGAGAACAGGCTTTGTGCGTGCTGGTAGAGTACCGGCGTTATTCCCGGATAAGTCAGCGCTTCCGGCAAACGATCGAACAGGCGGACCTCCGCCATCTCGCTCGGCGGCAGCGGGCCGAGTTCTTTCACGTTCGCAATAAATACGACGCCGTCCGCCCCATCCCGATCGTCCCCGGCACGGTAATCAAAGGCCGGGCGGATCTGGAAATCCACCGCGCCGGATTCCTCAAAGAGCTCCCGGCGGGCCGCCTCCAGCGGCGTTTCTCCCGGTTCGATGTGGCCGCCCTGCGTCTCCCAGGTTTCCCGATCCCGGTGACGGCTAAAGAGCAGCCTCCCCTGGTAGACCGAGAAGGTGACGACATATTTGTAGTTCCTTCGTTCGCCCAACGGGAACGCGTTGCAGTACATGAAAATCCCTCCTGGCCAGGCCGTTTATCCGGCAGTTATAGGAGAGGAATGAGCGTGCTTCAGCTAGTCCTCTTCCTTCCCAAAATACCGATCGATGACGTTTTCCGCCATCCGCTTCATATAGACCGACATGGCCGACATGGACAGGAGCAGCACCAGGAGATCCTTGCGGCCTTTCAGCTCGATGGGGGAGGAGCGGAACATCCCGCGGATGGCTTCGGGCATGGTGTCGCGCTCGATCTGCTTGAAGGTGAGATATTGCCGGTAGCACTCTTCCAGCTCGGCGGCTGAGAACCCCTCCTCCTGGTAAACGCCTGCAAGCACCCGCTTAATCTCTTGGATGGTCAGCGTATTCTTCATACTGTAGACCATCAACATTTGAATAATGTGCTCGCGGGTATATTTTTTACCCTTGACCGGTTTAAGGACGCCCTCCTTGCTGTAATTGTTGATCATCGTCTTGGTCAACAGCTTGTCCTCTGGGAAGCGTTTATTCCCCTTTAAGTTTTCATCGAAGATGGTAATGATCTGATCCATATAGAGATCCAGGCTGGGGATCTGCTCAGGGGCGATGTCGTCATCCTCAAAGGAATGACACGCCAGCTCCCACATTTCTTCTTTCATATTTGACATCGGCGGTTTCCTCCCGTATAGTCCGCGCTTATTTGCATAAGTTAATTATAACAAATATTTCGGTAAAATTCAATTTTATCGCTTGATTTCTTATAAAGATGTGGTATAATCAATTTATAAAGTAGTTATTAAAACCACTTTATAAATTGATAGATATGTGAGGTGCGGTTATGACATCAAATTTTAGTCGCGCACGTGAACCTGTCAACAGCTATACACACTTTGCCGGCGCTGCCCTGTCGGTCTTAGGCACCTTCCTGCTGGTGTTTGGGGGATTGAAGGCGCCGGTGTTTTCCGTCCGCATCCTGATGGGCGGCCTGGTTTTCGGGCTTTCGCTGGTGGCTCTCTATTCCGCCAGCTCGCTGTATCACTATGTAAACGCCCCGGCCGTCATTCTCGGCCGGCTGCGCAAGCTGGATCACGCCATGATCTACGTTCTGATTGCCGGAACCTATACCCCGCTTTTTCTTTGCTTTTCCCAGGGAAGCACAGGGCTGTGGCTGGCTGCCTTGATGTGGGGCGTCGCGCTGGCGGGCATTGTGCTGAAGGTGCTTTGGATGGAAGCGCCCCGCTGGCTTTCTACGCTGCTCTATGTGGCGATGGGCTGGGCCATCGTGTTTGATCCCGCCACCCTGCGCAGCATGCCGGGCGGCTGCGCAGGGCTGATTGCGGCGGGCGGCGCGGCTTATACTATCGGCGCGGTGATTTATGGGGTAAAAAAGCCCAATCTGTTCAAAAGATTTGGCTTTCATGAGCTCTTCCATCTTTTTGTACTGCTGGGAAGCCTGCTGCACTTTTTGGCTGTCTACCTTTATGTCGTTTAGACCGGCGATAGAGAGGATGCTTTTGAAAGCGCAGGCGGGCTTTCTGCCGGGAAATATTGGTTGCGGTTTGGAGAACACTCGTGGTATAATAACCGTGCAGCGGTTATTATACCACGAGTTTTTGGCGTCCGAATGGATACGGCCCCATTTTGCTATAAATGCTTCGCGTTTGTGGTATCCTAAAAACGAGACGGCTATTGTACCATGGATGTTATTCGATCGCCCTATGGGAATAGCCCAGGATCCTCTAAGCGGAAAGCGTTTGAGGGATCCGGGCCGCTTTTTATACTTGCGTTTTTTGCTCCTGTGGGCGCTTTTATCGAGCGAACGGGCCCAGCGGATATTTTTGAGAAGGGGAATGTGAAAAATGGAGAGAATCGATCCGAACGTGTGGAAACAGGATCTGCCCGCCTTTAAGGAAAAGACGGCCGCATTTTTTGCGGGTGAACTGAGCAAGGCGGATTATAAGGGCTTTTCCGGCTATTACGGCAGCTATGCCCAGAAGGACGGCAAAGCAAGCATGCTGCGCCTGCGCATGCCGGCCGGCCGGGTGACGCGGGAGAAGCTGGCCTTTACCGCAAGGGCCCTGCGCGAGTACCGGGTGGAGCGGCTGCATTTCACAACCTGCCAAACGATCCAACTGCACGATCTGAACGCGGAACAGGTATGCGGCATCATGGAGGAGGCGCTGGACGCCGGTATTATCACCTTGGGCGGTGGCGGCGACTTCCCGCGCAACGTGATGTGTTCTCCGCTTTCCGGTGTGGAAAAAGGGGAATATTTCGATGTGCTGCCCTGGGCGGAAGCGGCCGGGGAATATCTCCTGCACTTCATTAAAGCGGAGAAGATGCCCCGCAAGCTGAAAGTGGGCTTTTCCAACTCCCCGCAGAACCTGACCCATGCGACCTACCGCGACCTGGGCTTCGCCGCGCGGGCGGATGGGAAATTTGACGTTTACAGCGCAGGCGGGCTTGGGAACCGTCCGCTTTTTGGAGTATTGGTGGCCGAAGGGGTGGATCCGCAGAAGATTCTTTACTACATCAAGGCGATGTGGCTGACCTTCCGCGCCTACGGCAACTATGAAAACCGCGGGAAGGCCCGTACCCGCTACATGCAGGAGGCGCTGGGCGGCGCGGAAAACTACCGCAAAGCCTATTTGGAGAAGCTCCAGGAGGTTTTTGATTCCGGTGAAAACCTGGATGTGCAGCCTTCGGCCGCGCCCGTTGCTAAGACCGGCGAGGGGCGGGCGGAGGGCCCGCGCCTGATGGAGCAGAAGCAGCCGGGGCTTTATACGGCGGCATGGCATCCGATTGGGGGACAGCCTGCGCCGGAAACCTTCTGTGCGCTTTGTGACGCTCTACAGGGCATGCCGGAGGCGGAGATGCGCCTGGCTCCGGACGGCACGGCCTATCTCATCAACCTGACGGCGGCCGAGGCGGCGCGGGTGGTGGAGCTGACCCCGGACAGCGCCCGTTCGCCGCTGGAGGCTTCGGTGAGCTGCATTGGCGCGTCTACCTGCCAGGTAGGGCTGCGTGATTCCCAGGCGCTGTTAAAGAGCTGCGTGGCCGCCGTGCGTGCGGCGGGGCTCCCTGCGGACGCGCTGCCCCAGATGCACATTTCGGGATGCCCGTCCTCCTGCGGGACCCACCAGACGGGCGTTATCGGGTTCCGCGGGGCGGTGAAGCAGGTGGAGGGCAAAGCACAGCCGGCGTTTACCCTTTATGTAGGCGGGGAACAGCGCCAAGGACAGGAAAAGATGGGGCGTGAGCTGGGCGTTCTGCTGGAAAAGGAGATTCCGGGCTTTTTGGTGGAGCTGGGGCAGGCGGTTGCTGCCAGCGGGATGGATTTCTCTAGCTGGATGGCCGCCGATCCGGTGGCTCTGGAGCGGATAGCCGCTCCTTACCTGGCTTAAAGGCTTCCGCCGCCTTCGGAGAAGAGGCGGGGGAAAACGGCGGCCGGATACCGTTTCCGGTTTGCAGAAACAAAAAGGGCGCTGCAAAGTGCTGGGAACCAACGGTTCCCTTCGCATCTTTGCAGCGCCCTTCGGCGTTTGCCTGGTTTAAGAGGGGAGCTCCAGATCCTCGAACTGCATGTTGTAATAGGAGGCGTACAGGCCGTTCTGCTCCATGAGACGGTCATGATCGCCGCGCTCCAGAATCTGCCCGCCGCTGATGACCAGAATCTCATCCGCCCCGCGGATGGTGGAAAGGCGGTGGGCGATAACAATGGTGGTGCGGTCGGCCGCCAATTCCTCCAGCGACTGCTGAATATACCGTTCGCTTTCGTTGTCCAGCGCCGAGGTCGCTTCATCGAGAATCAGGATTTTGGGATCCTTCAAAAAGACGCGGGCGATAGCAATGCGCTGCTTCTGCCCGCCGGAGAGCCGCGCGCCGCGTTCCCCAACGGGGGTGTCGTAGCCCTCCGGGAGGCTCATGACAAAGTCATGGATATTCGCCCGCTTGGCCGCGGCGACGATCTCTTCAAACAGCGCGCCCGGCTTTCCATAAGCGATATTGTCCCGGATGTTGCCGGTAAAGAGGTAAACATCCTGCTGCACGATACCGATCGATTCGCGCAGCGATTGCAGCGTGAAGGAACGCACGTCCTTCCCGTCGATGGTCACGCGGCCGCCGGTGACGTCATAAAACCGGGGCAGAAGGGAACAGAGGGTGGTTTTCCCGCCGCCGGAGGGGCCGACCAGCGCAACGGTACGGCCGGGCGCAATATCGATATCCACCCCTTTGAGCACGCCTTCGGCTGGGTTCCCGGTCTCATAGCGGAAGGAGACCTGTTCATAGCGGATCCGGCCTTCGACCCGCAGGAGCTCCTCCGCCTGCGGCGCATCGGTAATCTCCGGAATGGTGTCCATCACTTCGAGGAAGCGCTTGAAGCCGGCATAGCCCTTTTGGAACTGCTCGGTAAAGTTGATGAGCACCTCCACCGGGTTCATGAAAATGCCGATGTAGAGGGCGAACAGCGCCATATCCGCCGCGCTCAAGCTCCCTTTGGCGATGAAGTAACCGCCGCTGACGAGCACGCAGGTATAGAGAAGCCCGGTAAACAGGGCGTTGCCCGCATGAAACACCCCCATGGCGTGATAGTTGCGTTCCTTCGAGCGCAGGAATTGCAGGTTGGAATCCATGAATTTGTGGCGCTCCATATCCTCGTTCGCAAAGGATTTGACGACCCGTATCCCGCTCAGCGAATCCTGGACGCGGGAGTTGACCCCGGCAATCTTCTGGCGGTTCTCGGTATAGATGCTTTGCATGCGTTTGTTCTGCCAGACGCTGTAAACCGCCATCATCACCGTGACCGCCAGCAGGATGAGCGTCATCCGGACGTTCAGCGCGAGCAGCAGGGCAAACGAGCCGATGATCTTTAACAGCGAGATGAGGAGGTTCTCCGGCCCATGGTGGGCCAGCTCCGAGATATCGAAAAGGTCGGAGACGAGCTTGGACATCATCTCGCCGGTATTGTTGCGATCATAGTAGGAGAAGGAGAGGCGCTGGTACTGATCGAACAGGTCCTGGCGCATATCGCTCTCCATGCGCGCGCCCATGATGTGCCCCCAGGAGGTGATATAATACTGGCAGAGGAAGCGGACGATATACATCCCCAGAAGCCCTGCGCAGATAACGCCGAGGCTCTTCAAAATGACCGCCGGCTCCCGCGTATACAGGCCGTTGGTCAGCCCCCGCAGCACCTGGGGGAAGGCAAGGTCAATGACCGATACCACCAGGGCGCAGAACATATCGAAATAGAACATGCCCCGGTAAGGGCGGTAGTAGCTGATAAACTTCTTGAAGATTCTCACAATGTCCCTCCGTCAAAGGCCGCGGGTCCGGCGTTCTCTTCTGTAGTCCCCTTAACCGCCCAGATAGGCCTTGCGCACCTGGTCGCTGGCCATGAGCTCCTCTCCGGTGCCGGAGAGGGAGATGCGCCCTGTCTCCAGCACGTAGGCCCGATCGGCTACGCTCAGGGCGGCTTGGGCGTTCTGCTCCACCAGCAGGATGGTGGTGCCTGCGGCGTGCAGCTCCTTGATGATATCAAAGATCTGCTCCACCAGAAGGGGGGCCAGGCCCATCGAGGGCTCGTCCAGCATCAGTAGCTTTGGCTTCGACATCAGCGCCCGTCCCATGGCCAGCATCTGCTGCTCGCCGCCGGAGAGGGTCCCTGCCACCTGGCGGCGGCGTTCCTCCAGCCGGGGGAAGCGTTTGTATACGTCCGCAATGCCTGGGGCGATGGAGGAGCCCGGCTGGGTATAGGCCCCCATCTCCAGATTTTCCTCTACGCTCATCTGGAGGAAGATCCGCCGTCCCTCAGGCACCTGGGCCAAGCCGCGCTCCACCACCTTGTGGGGAGCGACGCCCTTCAGATCCTGCTCCATGAACCGGACCGAGCCGGAGCGGGGATGGAGCAGGCCGGAAACGGTGTTTAGCACGGTGGACTTGCCCGCGCCGTTGGCCCCGATGAGGGTGACGATTTCCCCCTCGTTGACCTCGAAGGAGACGCCTTTGACGGCGTGGATGCTGCCGTAATATACGTGGATGTTCTCAACGGTTAACATGGCCATAGTATTGCATCCTTCCAAGTATAGTAAAAGGGCAAGGGCGCCTTGCCCGCGATTACTTCTGCTTTCCGAGGTAGGCCTCGATCACTGCCGGATTGGCCTGAATGTCCTCAGGAGTCCCCTTGGCAATGACCCGGCCGAAGTTCAGCACGCAGATGCCCTCGCAGACCCCCATCACCAGGTTCATATCGTGCTCAATGAGCATGATGGCTATCTGGAAGGTATCGCGGATTTTGCGGATGTTGTTCATCAGCTCCGCCGTCTCCGAGGGGTTCATCCCGGCCGCCGGTTCATCCAGAAGCAGCAGGCTGGGCCCGGTCGCTAAGGCCCGGACGATCTCCAGCCGGCGCTGCGCCCCGTAGGGCAGGGATCCGGCCTGGTAGCCCGCCATATCCTGCATGTCGAAGATCGAGAGGAGCTCCAGCGCCTTCTCGTGGGCCTCCTTTTCCGTGCGCCAGTAGGCGGGCAGCCGGAGAACGCCGGTGAGGGCGCTGTATTTCTTGTGCTCATGCAGCCCCACCTTCACATTGTCCTCCACGCTCAGGTTGTTGAACAGGCGGATGTTCTGAAAGGTCCGGGCCACGCCCATGCGGCTGACCTGGACGGTGTTCTTGCCGGCGGTGTCCTGCCCGTCGATCATCACGATGCCGCGGGTGGGCTGGTAAACTTTAGTCAGCAGGTTGAAGACGGTGGTCTTGCCCGCGCCGTTGGGGCCGATGAGGCCGGCTATCTCGGTGCGGCCGATGGCCATATTGAAATCATCCACCGCCGTCAGGCCGCCGAAGTCAATGCCCAGGTGGCGGCACTCCAGAATAGGCGGCTTATCAATGTCCCGTTCGGGGATGATGTCGGTGCTGGGGACCGGCACCAGCTTAGGCTTGGGATATTGGTTGTTCGGTTCGCTCATGGGTCGGTTCCCTCCTTATTTTTTCTTCGCTTTCTTTCTGAAATGGGTGCTGAAGAAGTCCTGTATAGCCGGGCTGTTGGTGGCCAGCATGACCAAAATCATGACGGCGGCGTAGGCCAGCATCCGGTAATCCGCGAGGCCGCGCATGGCGGGGGTTTCCGGGAGCACCGTGAGGAAGGTGGCCGCCAGGATGGAGCCCCACATTTTTCCCTGTCCGCCCAGCACCACAAACACCAGGATGAGGATGGAGGTGTTGAAATCGAACTTGTTGGCGGCAATGGTGTTCTGTCCCAGGGCGAAGAGGGTTCCCGCCGCGCCCGCCATGGCGGCGGAGATCACAAAGGCCATCAGCTTATATTTAGTAACCGGAATGCCCACGCTCTCGGCGGCGATGCGGTTGTCGCGCAAGGCCATGATAGCGCGGCCCGCCCGGCTGCCCACCAGGTTGAAGATGACGGCCAGGATCAGCATCACCAGGATGAACCCTGCGGTGAAGGAGGAGATTTTCTGGATGCCGTTGATCCCCATGGGGCCGTTGAGGATCATGCGGCCCTCCTCGGCGAAGGTGATCCGGTTGTTTAAGAAGCTGGCGTGAAGGCCCCTCACATCGACGCCGATATACAGGTTCTCCACGATGGACTTGATGATCTGGCCGAAGGCCAGCGTTACAATGGCCAGATAGTCGCCGTTCAGGCGCAGCACCGGGATGCCCACCAATACGCCCACTACGGCGGCGAACAGCGCCCCGATGGCCATGGCGGCAGCCAGGCGCAGGGAGGTGTTCTCAATGGGCAGCGCCGCCGCGGCCACCGCTCCGGCAAAGGCGCCCACGCTCATGAATCCGCCGTGGCCTAAGCTCAGCTCGCCCAGCACGCCCACCGTCAGGTTGAGGCTCAGAGCCATGGCGACATAGGCGCAGATGGGGACGAGCTGGCCCTTGACGGTGGAGGACAGCATTCCGGCATTCCCCATGACCTGGAGGACCGCAAAGGCGAGGATCACCATGCCATAGGTAGCGAAATTGACCCGGCTGGTCTTGTTCAAATGCAGCTTTTTCATATGCCCACCTCACACTTTCTCCCGGATCTGCTTTCCCAGCAGGCCGGTGGGTCTCACCAGCAGCACCACGATCAGCACCGCAAAAACAATGGCGTTGGAGAGCTGGGTGGAGATATAGGCGCTGGCCAAAATTTCGATGACGCCAAGAAGGATCCCGCCCAGCAGGGCTCCGGGGATGGAGCCGATGCCCCCGAACACGGCGGCCGTAAACGCCTTGATGCCCGGCATGGAGCCGGTGGTGGGGGTCAGGTTGGGGTAGGCCGAGCAGAAGAGCACCCCTGCAATGGCCGCCAGGGCGGAGCCAATGGCGAAGGTCATCGAGATGGTGGCGTTGACGTTGATGCCCATCAGCTGGGCGGCGCCCTTGTCCTCCGAGCAGGCCCGCATGGCCTTTCCCATCCGGGTCCGGCCGGTGAACCAGGTCAGCGCCAGCATGATGACGATGCAGGCGGCCACCGTGACAATGGTAGTGACGGTGATCTTGAGTTCCCCGCCGAAGAGCTCGATTGGCCGGCCGGTAAAGAAAGAGGGGAACATTTTGATGTTGGAGCTCCACAGGAGCTGGGCCCCGTTCTGGAGGAAATAGCTCACGCCAATGGCCGTAATCAACACCGCCAGGGAGGAAGCCTGCCGCAGAGGCTTATAGGCCAGCCGCTCGATAACGATGCCTAAGGCCGTGCAGGCCACGACCGCCAGCAGCACGCCCGCCAGAGGCGGCAGGTTATAGGAGGACACGGCGAAGAAGCAGATGTACGCGCCCACCATGATAACGTCGCCATGGGCGAAGTTTAACATTTTTGCAATGCCGTAGACCATGGTGTAGCCCAGGGCGATGATGGCGTATACGCTGCCCAGACTGATGCCGTTGATCAAGTGATTGAGGAAGATCAGCAAAAGAACACACCTCTTTCAGTTGGTACTCCCTCTTTTCCCCGAAAGGAAAAGAAGGTCTATGCGTTGGTTATCAATAAAATAGACGCCGGGGGCGGCGGCTATGGATGGATTTTTTACGGCGGATCGGGCGCATCGGAAGTCCGCCGGAGCGGCCCGGAGGATTTCCGATGGACCTGATGAAAGGTCCGGAAAATACAGAAGGGAGAGGGCTGCCGGGAAATGGCAGCCCTCTCAGGGCAATCGGATGCGTGCGGGGCAGGGGGGCTTGCTTATCAGTCCATGCCTACGTAAGCGCCGTTCTCGATGTACATGCCTTTGGGGGCCTTGGTAACGGCGCCCTCGGCGCTCCAGGTCATCGATTCGCCGGTCAGACCGTTAAAGGTCATCGAGGTGAACTTGCTGATGAGCAGGTCGCACATATCGCTGGCGCTGGTGCTGGAGGAAACGTCCTCGTCCTTGAGGGCGCTGTAAACGGCGTAGACGCAGTCATAGGCGTCGGCCGCGAACTGGTTGGGCGTCTCGCCGCACTTCTCCTGATATTTAGCAACAAAGCTCTGGGTAGCCTCGTCCTCAGCGTCGGCGTTGAAGGGGGTCAGCAGCATGACGCCCTCGGCCAGCGAGGTATCGAAGCCCTTCACGGCCAAGATGCCGTCCATGCCGTCTACGCCGAAATATTTCGGATTGTAGCCGGCCGCGTTGGCCTGGGTGAGAATCAGGGCGTTGGCGTCGTAGTAGGTGGGCAGGTAGACTAAGTCCGCACCGTTATTCTTGGCGTCGTTAATCTGTACCGAGAAGTCGGTCTGGCTGTCGGTGGTGAAGGTGGTGGTCGAGACAATCGACAGGCCCAGCTCTTCCGCCTTGGCGGCGAAGCTGTTGTAAATGCCGGTGGAGTAGATATCGTCGTTCTTATAAATGACGGCGATCTTCGAGCCCAGCTGGTTATCGCTGATATACTGGGCGGAAGCGGAGCCCTGGTTGGGGTCCACGAAGCACATCTGGAACACGTTGTCCCGGCGCTGGATATCCACCGAGCCGGTCAGGGGGTTGGCCACGCCGCCGATGACGTCGGTCGAGGAGGCGGAGGGGGTCAGGTAGAACATGTGGTCGGCGTTGCTCTCGGCGGCGGTAGCGGCGCCGGGGCCGGAGGTGACGGAGCCTAAGAACACCTGCATACCCCAGTCCTTCAGGGTGTTGTAGGCGTTGACCGACTTTTCGGGGTCGTGGGCGTCGTCCTCATAACGCAGCTCGATCTGGAGGCCGCCCAGGGCGTTGATCTCCTCGACGGCAATCTCCGCGCCGGCCTTGGCCGCGTTGCCATAGATAGCCGCGCCGCCGGTGAGGGGACCTACGCCGCCCAGCTTGATAGCGGCAGAGCCGTCGCCGCCGGCTGCGGACTGGCTGCCTGCCGGCTGATCATTCTGGCCGCCGCCGTTGCCGCCGCAGGCTGCGAAGGCCAGGGTCATGGCAAGGGCCAGAGCCAGTGAAAGAAATTTTTTCATGATTCAGGACTCCTTTTCGTTAAACTGTGCGTTTCTGGAATACCGCGCCAAAAGCGCCGCCGCCGGGCGGAGATTGGACGGTAGCTTTATGATAAAACCTAATCTTTTAAAAGTCAATTGCCATTCTAAACACAATTCATCCACCAATTAAAACCAACTTTTATTGTCATTTCATGCAAAACCGCCGTTTGATTTGCAGCGATTTGACAGAATGTACGGTTTTTTTTCTGGAAAGACGCTCTCCTTATCTTGCGGCGTTTACGGCTGAAAATTCCGTCAGAGCCCCCGGCGGGGCTTTTTCCCATCTAACGGGCAGACTTTTCCCGTCCGCGAAAGCCGCGGAACAGCGAATAGGGGAGCGAGAGCATCAGGACGATTCCGAGCGCAATGGCGACGGCTATTTTGATGGTCTCCACGCCCTTTCCGAGCGCGAGCGCATTGTCCCCCATGATGAAATAGTAGGCGGTATAATAGATCCCTGCGCCGGGCACGAGCGGGAAGATGCCGCTGACCAAAAAGATGATGATGGGCGTGCGGCGCCAGACGGCGAAGATGCGGGAGACGGCCGTCAGCAGCAGGGCGGACACAAAGGAGGCCAGCACGACGGATGAGCTCGCCTGGAGCGCCGCCAGGTAGCCTATCCAGGCGGCTATGCCGGTCAGCCCGCAGAACAGGTGCTGCTCCTTCGGCATGTTGAACAGGATAGCGACGGCGATGGTGCAGACATAGACGGCGGCCAGCTGGAAAAGAATCATAGCTGCACCCCCAGAAGGAGGTTGCCGGTCTTTAAGACAAACCCGACGCCGATGGCGATACAGGCGGCGATTAGGATGGCGTCCAGCATGCGGATAGCGCCGGACAGGTAATCCCCGTTGAAAAAGTCCCGGATCGAGGTGGTCAGCGGGACGCCCGGAGCCATGGGCATAATCGCACCGATGATGATTTTATCCGCTTGGCCGCCGAAACCAAGCCCGGTAAAGCAGAGGGCGCACAGGGTGATGACGACGCTGCCTAAAATATTGGAAACGATTTTGGAGAGCTTCCAGCGCTTGGCGGGAATCAGGAAGAAATAAAGGATAAGGCCGGTGAAAAAGGCGGCCAGGCTGTCCAACAGGCCGCCGCCGAACAGATAGCAGAAGGTGGCGCTGACAATCCCGGAGGAGAAGGTGAGCAGCAGGGGGGAGTTTTCCGGAAGGCTGCGGATGCGTTCGATCTGTGCGAGCGCCTCATCGGGGGAATAGCGCCCCTCGGCAATGGCGCGTGAAAGGCTGTTCACCGCATCCACCCGCCCCAGGTGCACCGGAGAGAGCGGGATGTTCCGCAGGTCGGCGTTATAGGCGCCGTCCTCCTCGCGCAGCGAGGCGAAGATGGCGTTCGAAAGCACATAGGCGTGAAAGGATTCGGACCCATAGGAATAGGCTGCGGCGATGCGGGTCATCGTTTCCTGCACACGGAAGATCTCCGCGCCGTTTTGCAGCAGGATTTCCCCGGCCTTGACCGCTAAATCCAGCACTTTTCTGCTTTCCTTCATAGGCTCACCGCTTTCCTCAGAATTCTTGGACACAGCCGCCGCAGGGAGGCCGGATTTTAGTTTATCGCGCTCTTTCCGGCTTGTCAATGGCCTTTCGGCACTATCGGCCGCGAACCGCGAAATTTGTCAACCGGCGGAAAATATGATAACCTATAAAAAATAGATGCTGGAAGCAGATATTTTTTCGCCCATCCGCCCCGGTTGCCGCGCGGGCGGCGAGGGGCGGGGCCAACAATGATTTTTTATAGCGCAGCTATAAAAAAACAAAGGAACGTTTGAGGGGGAGCTTCATGTACCGCATGTTACGTCCGTCCGCTTTATTCGCCGCCCTTTTGGCGGCGCTGCTGTTCTGTCTGCCCGCTTCGGCCGCCGGAGAGGAGCGGTGGCGCGCCGTGTGGGTTTCCACCGTCTATAACCTTGATTATCCGTCGGCCGCGACGCCGGATGCCGCCGTTCTGCGGCGCGAGGCGGACGCCATTTTGGACGGATGCACGCAGATGGGGATGAACGCCGTGATTTTTCAGGTGCGTCCGAGCGCGGATGCGTTCTACCCATCCGAGATATTCCCCTGGAGCGTCTATCTGACCGGGAGCCAGCAGACCGCGCCGGAGGAGGGGTTCGACCCGCTGGCCTACTGGCTGGAGGGGGCGCATGCCCGCGGCCTGGAGCTGCATGCCTGGTGCAACCCCTACCGCATCACCAAACAAGGGGAGGAGGAATTCCGGGCGCTGGCTGAAAATCATCCGGCGCGCCTTCACCCGGATTGGGTGGTCCGGCACACCGACGGAAATTATTATTTTGATCCCGGCGTCCCGGCTGTCCGCCGACTGGTGAACGACGGGGTGCGGGAGATTTTGGAAAATTATGAGGTGGACGGCATTCACCTGGACGACTACTTCTATCCCTCCCCGGAGTTTGACGACGCCGGTTCCTTTCAGCGCTATGGCGGCGGCTTTGGCAGCCGGGACAACTGGCGCAGGAACAACGTGAACCTGCTGATAAAGGAGCTGGGGGAGACGGTGCGCGCCAGCGGCCGCGAAGCGGCCTTCGGCGTCAGCCCTGCGGGGATATGGGCCAACGCGGCGAGCCTGCCGGACGGGTCGCAGACGGCGGGCGGGGAGACCTACTTTTTCCACTTTGCCGACAGCAAAAAATGGGTGGAAAACGGCTGGATCGATTACATCTGCCCGCAGATCTACTGGCAGATAGGCCACGACAAGGCGGATTATGAGACGCTTGTCCGCTGGTGGAGCAGCGTGGCGGAGGGAACCGGCGTCCGGCTCTATATCGGTATGGCCGATTACCGGGCGGGGGAAAAGGACCCGCAGAGCCCCTGGTACGGGATTGAGGCGATTGAAGATCAGCTCCGGCTGAACCTTTCCATTCCGCAGATAGAGGGGGAGGCCCATTTCCGCTATCGCTTGATGGCCGCCAACACAGAGCTAAAACACTATTATGCGCGTTTATATGGGGGATAAAGGACGGACGGTTTCAAAGCGCAGGTTCATCCAACCACGATGAAAGGCCGGGCGGTATATTTCTACCGCCCGGTCCTTTCAAACTATCGAAAAAGCTCTTAAAATGACAAATCTGTTCCGTAGGCGGGCATGTACCGCCGGAGGAACACATCTAGAGCGAAGCGGCGGTGAGGAAGCCCGGTGGGCTTCCGGAGCCGCTTTGCGACTCCGAAGGGGTCCATGGGGGAACGGACAGAGCAAGGCGTCAGCCGCCGCGATTGGCGGTTCCTCCATGCAGTATGTCGGCTTTGCCGACATACTGAGGCCGGGCGGTATATTTCTACCGCCCGGCCTTTTGGCGCCGGATAAACCAAATATGCAAACGCAACGCTCCGGCCGCCAACCTTATTCTATCCCAGCCTGCCGCGCGCTATGCACGGCGCATGCGCTGGAAAAAATTTCTGTTATTCCGCAGAGATAATAAAGTAATAAACGGGCTGCCCGCCGGCGATGAAGGAGAGCTCAATGGTATCCGGGAGCTTGTCGCGCAGCGCCGTTTCCAGATTGGCGGCCGTCTGCCCGTCGATGTCCTCGCCATAGAGCACGGTGACGAAGCTGGTCTCCTTGCCGGTCAGCGAGCGGGTCAGGCGAACGAGGGCCTTTTCCAAATGGGTGTCGGTGAAAAGCAGCTTGCCGTTTTCCAGCGCGAGCAGCTCCCCCTTCTTAATGGCGCGTCCGTCGAAGTCGCTGTCCCTGGCGGCAAAGGTAACGAGCCCGGTTTCTACCCGCTCGATCGCCTGGGTCATCCCCGCGCTGTTTTCCGTCACCCCCGCCTCCGGCTCATAGGCCAGCATGGCGGACATCCCCTGTGGGATGGTCATGGTCTGCAAAACATAGACCTCGCGGTCGGCCAGGCGGGCCGCCTGCTCCGCCGCCATAATGATGTTTTTGTTGTTGGGAAGGACAAAGACGGTTTTCGCCGGCGTTGCCTGGATGGCGGAAAGGATATCGTCGGTCGAGGGGTTCATCGTCTGCCCGCCGCTGACCACCTGATCCACGCCGAGATCCAAAAACAGGTTGCGGATCCCTTCCCCCGCCGCTACGGCGACAAAACCGGTTTCACGCTCTGGGTTGACCGGCGCATAAGGGAATTCTTCCGCCGCCGGGGCTTTTCCGGCCTCCTCCTGCTCCTGCCGGCGCGACTCAAACTGCTCGCGCATGTTTTCGATCTTCATGTTGGTCAGCGACCCGAAGCGCAGGCCCTCCTGCAAGGCTTTTCCAGGGTCCTCGGTGTGCACATGCACTTTAATAATATCGTCGTCGTCCACCACAACCACACAGTCGCCGATCGATTCCAGAAAGGCGCGCAGCGTGAGCGGGTCGCGGCTGTTCGTTCGATTGACGATAAACTCGGTGCAGTAGGTAAAGGTAATCTGTCCGTCGAAGCCGCCGGTTGTATCAAACTCAGCCAGCACCGGTTCCGGCTGCTTCTGGGGGACGTTCGCCGTCCCCTCCAGAATGGGCCCGCCCTGGAAAACGCTGTTCATCCCTTCGAGAATGACGACGAAGCCGCGGCCGCCCGCATCGACCACCCCCGCTTTTTTCAGAACGGGAAGCATATCCGGCGTTTTTTCCAGCGCGCGCCGCGCCGCGTCCAGCACCCCATCCCAGAAGGCGGCGGCGTCGCAGCCGGGCTTTGCGAGCTCCTGCGCCTTTTCACCGGCCAGGCGCGCGACGGTTAAGATGGTGCCTTCGGTGGGCTTCATAACCGCCTTGTAGGCGGCGGCAACGCCGCACTGGAGCGCGGCGGCGAAGTCCTCCGCTTTGGCCGATTCCTTTCCTTTCAGCCCCTTGGAGAAGCCGCGGAACAAGAGCGAAAGGATAACGCCTGAATTTCCCCGCGCGCCGCGCAGCAGCGCCCCGGCGGCGATATCGGCCACCTCGGTTACAGTAACGCTGTCCGGGAGTTTTTTAAGTTCCCGAACGGCGTTTCCGATCGTCATAGACATGTTGGTGCCGGTGTCGCCGTCCGGCACCGGAAAAACGTTGAGCGCATCCACCTGCTGGCGCTGGGCCTGTATGTTGTTCGCCGCGGAGATAAAGCCATCCCGCAGCATTTTGCCACTAATCAAACTCGACAACTCCTTCAAAACCGGACCGGCGCCCTTCAGACACAGCGCACGAGGCCCCTTCAATACGTCTTGCGTGCTACTGCGCCTTCATATCGTCCACATATACGTTGACGCGGTTGACTTCAAAGCCGGTGGCTTCCTCCACCGTATAGCGGACCTTGTTGACGATGCTTTTGACAATGGCGGCAATGTTCACGCCATAGGTCACGGCAATGTGCAAATCGATATACAGCGCTTTGCCGCCGCCGCGCACCCGCACGCCCTTATCTGCAAGGTCCCTTCGTGAAACGATCGACCGTATACCCTGGGTGGGTGTGCTGAACACCATGCCGGCGACGCCGAAGCACTCGGAAGCGGCGTGTCCGACCAGTTTGGCAAAATAATCCTGCGAAATCTCGATGGTCCCCAAGTGATTCTCCAGTTTGATCAAATCCATTCACTCCTTTGGTGTTCGCCCGCCATGGGCTACCACTTATGTATATTATAGAAAATATCCTGTTCCGTTGCAAGGACTGCGGAATAAAAATTTCGGCTGCGCGCCGCGGACGCCTGCGGAAATAGCAGCGGCATAAACGGCAGCTCGCTTTGAAACTGCGCGAGAAAGGCTTCATACCCGCCTTCCTGCCGCGCTGAGAGATAGCTTTCATAGAGCCCGTTCAGATTCCCTAGCTGATAGTGGAGGCTTCCCTCGCTTTCCAGAAAGGCGCTCAGGTCCATATCCTCCGCTAGACGGACATAGCCCAGGTAGAGCGAGCAGGCCCCCGCCTCGATCTGGCTTTTATAGGTTTCATATGGGTATTCGCCGATCACCGCCTTCAGCCCGCCCTTTTCCAGCTGGAGCTGAATGAGCTTGGCGGCGGCGCGCTTATCCGCGCTTTCTACCGGAATGGCTAACGACAGCTCCAGCGTACGGCCGTTCAGCGTGCGGTAGCCGTTTTCATCGCGCCCCGTGAACCCCAGCTCATCCAGAAGGGCGCCGGCCGCCTCCGGGTCGGGCTCCGGATCGTCCGCCGGGTAGAAGAGGGGGTTGAGCGGATGCGGCGTGCTCACCGCCTGGCCGGAGTAAGCGCCGTTTACCAGCTCCCTGCGATCGAGGAGCTTCCCCAGCGCCTGGCGGAAGGCCGGTTCGCTGAGCGGATAAAGATGGGTGTTGCAGCCGAGATAGAGCATGCTGTTGGTCTGCACCGGGACGCTGCCCGCCGTTTCCACCGGGAAGGAGCCCGGATCGAGCAGCGCATAATCCAGCGTGCCGGTGATCACCTCATAGCCCAGCTCTTTCATATCCTCGACCGGCACGAGCTCGATCTCCCGGATGGGGGATCCGCTGTCGAAATGCGCGTCGTTGCGGACGAGCCGCTGCGGGCCGCGGGGCCGGTAGCGGCCGGAGCCGGGCGGCTGCGCGTCGCCTCCGGATCCCTCTTCAATCACCGGGAAGGTCAGCAGATTGGCAAAATAGGCGTCCGGCCGGGCGAGGGTGAAAACGACCGTCCGATCATCCGCCGCTTCGGCCGATAGGAGATTGCGGTAACGCGTTTCCCGGCTGTTTTGCCGGCACAGCTCCAGCGAATAGACGACGTCCGGCGCACGCAGGAGGCTGCCGCTGCTGAAATAGACGTCCCCGCGCAGGCGGACGGTGCAGACCGTTCCGGAGAGGACGACCGATTCCGCTAGATAGTTCTGCGGCTGGTAGCTTTGATCGAGCTTTACCAGCGGGTCATAGAGAAGCGGGATCAGGCAGCCGTTGATGCGGGTGGAGAAGGTATAGGGGTTGAGCGTATCCTCCGGGCTGGCGGCGACCCGCAGGCGGCCGGCGGTCGGTTCGGCCGCTTCGGAGCTGCTGGAGGGATGGGAAAGCGCCGGAAAAACGCCGGGGATCCGTTCTCCCCGTGCGCAGCCTGCGAACAGGGAGAGGCTCAAAAGGATGCAGAGGATGTAAGAATAACGGTTCACCTGGCCTACCTCCATATTCTGCCGTTCTTATATTGCGGCTTTTTGGCGGTGATTATACCGGACAGGGCGGCCAAATAAACCGGCCGTCCTTGGCCGCGCCGGATGGGCGGCAAGCCTATCCTACCAAATTTTTGCGTTTTTTACAATCTTTCCGGTTCTTTTGCCGCGCGGGGCCGCCAGCCGAACCGTTCCAGATCGACCCGGTAATCCCCCGACACCTCTATCCCCTCCGCCTCCAGCCGCCGGCGGTGCTCCTCGCGTCCGTCGCCGAAGGCGAAGGCGGCGCTCAATCCGCCGAAGCGGTTGACCACGCGGTGGCAGGGGATGGAGGCGGGATCGGGGTTCTGGTGCAGCGCCCAGCCCACCTGCCGCGCCATCCGCGGGTTGCCGGCCAGCAGCGCCACCTGTCCATAGGTCGCTACGCGCCCGGCAGGGATCTGCCGAACCACCCGGTAAACTTCTTCAAAAAAGCCCATTTTGATTTCCTTTCTTTGGCGGCCATGCCCACGGCGGGGACCGGCGGACGGGGAATCGCCCGGCCTAACGCGCTTCCGCCAGAGGACTCTTGTGTTTTCCCAGAAAAAATGCTACCATATTGTCCGGCCGTTTACAATCCCGCAGAGGGAAGAAAGCGGCCGGGCAGTAAATAAATTTTTGTGCGGGGGGCTGCATGAAAACCGGACGTTTCCCGCACTAATAGGTTAGGAAGCCTCTTCCGGATAGGAAAGAGGCCGCGGTGATGGCTATGAACGACTTGGCGCTTCTGGTAGAAAAGGCGAAGGCAGGGGATCCCGATTGCTTTGCCAGCCTATACGAGCAGGTGGCGGACGACCTGTACCGGATGGCACTGTATACCCTCGGCAACGCGCACGACGCGCAGGACGCGGTCGCGGAGACGTTTATGGAGGCATACAAGGGCTTAGCTTCGCTGCGCGACAACGCCGCCTTCCGCGCCTGGATACTGCGCATCCTCTCCTTCCGGTGCAAGCGGAAGATTAAGCAATACGTCAAGGAGCGCGGGACGGTGGACATCGACGATCTGGCCGCCCTGAGCGGCGGGCCGGATCTGGCGGAGACGGGGATTAACCGCGCCGACCTAGTCAGCGCGCTCGCCCAGCTTGCCCCGGCCGAGCGTGAGATCGTCCTTCTCTCGGTGGTCTACGGCTATACCACGCGCGAAATCGCCGGGATTGTCGGCGCGCCGCACGGCACCGTTTCCTCTAAGCTGCACCGGTCGCTGAAAAAGCTGCGCGCGCTGCTGGAAGCCTAGTATTTTTTTGAAAGGGAGGGAGACAGATGGACAGGGAACGGATACAGGCAGAGATCGAGCAGGACCGGCAGGCGCTGGAGCCGGTATTGACCGGGCTGCTGTCCGGTGTTTCCCGCCCGGATGCGCTCAGCGCCGGCGCGCTGTTTGAAAGGATGGAGGAGGCTTCCATCCCGCGGCGTCCGCTTCGTTGGAGGCGTATGCTGGCGGCCGCGGCGGCGTTTATCCTCTGCTTTGGCGGGCTGCTGGCGTGGAGGCGGCAGGCGGGAGGCTCCTCCCTCACGGCTGCGGGCGGAGCGGAAGCGGCGCCGCAGGCGGCCGCCTATACGGCGGATGTGGACGGCGCTTACCCGGAGGAGGGGGCCCCTGAAGCGGAGGCGGAGATCCGTTCGGCCAAAAGGGGGATCGGAGAAGCGGACGGGGAGTCTCTTAAAACAGAAGCGCAGGATAGCGCCCGGCCGGAGATGGCCTTGGCCGCCTGTTCCCCCATGGACACAGGAGGGATTGCCGAGGCAGAGGTACGGGATGCGGTGGAGAGCGATTGGCTCGCGCAGGATGAGAAATACTTCTACTATCTCTCTTCTTCCGCAGAGGAATGGGAGGAAACCACCCTCTATATTTTGGAAACCGAAGATTTAGAGATCGTATCCTCCACCCCCGCACAGGCGGGTGCGCAGGGGCTGCTGCTCTCTGGCGATCGGCTGGCGGTGCTTTCCCGTGAGGCGGGGGCTTTGGATGCGGAGCAGCCGGGGGAGGTGGTCCGCGCCGATATCTATAATGTGCAGGATCGTTCCGCCCCCTCGTTGGAGCGCACCATCCGGCAGGATGGGGAATGGGTTCTTGGCGCTCTGGTTCCAGCGGGGCTCTGCTTGGTTTCCGCCGGTTGGGCGGAGGAGACCGTCCTGCCGCGCGTACAGGACAGCCTCAGCGAAGGGGATGGAGCTCTCTTCCAGGAGAGGCCGCTGCCGGAAGGGGCCGGCCGTTCGGTCTGGACGGTGGTGACGATGGTCAATCTGGAGGAGGAAGCGTCCTCCCCCGCCTCGTTAGCGGTATTCGGCGGGACGGATAGCCTGCTGCTTTGGGGAGAACGGATCTATCTGGCGTCCGGTCACGGCGGCGCAAGCGAGGAGAGCACCGTGCTCTCCCTCTCGCTGGCGGACGGCGTTCCCCGCCGGGAGGCCGCCGCCACGGTACAGGGCGGCGCCGGGGGGCTCAGTCCCTTGGAGGATGGGCTGCTGCTGGTCACAAACGATGGAAAAACGGCGCGTTTTTACCGGTTGGACGAACAGTTGGAGCAGAAGACGTTGGAGGAGCCCCGGCTTGGGTGAACGGGCAGCCCGTCCCAGCGGTTGAAGGGAGAGGCCGCTGGGGGCCTTCGGCTCGGATACGAATGGGGATATACAGGAAGAAGCCGCTGCAACGAGAGTTGCAGCGGCTTCTTGAATGGTTATACCCGAACGGACAGGCTGGGCGCGGGAGCGGGCTTTTCATCCGTTCCGGCGGCCTCCGGCTGGGAATCCGGCGTTTCCGGGGAGGTCTTGGCGGATGAGGTTTCGGCTGGGGCGGTTTCCTTCCTCTCGCTTTCCAAACCGGCTTCGCTGAGAGCCTGCTCCAACAGATCCTTGACCTTTTGGAAGTCCTGCGGCAGAAGGTCCTCTTTTTTCTCCAGTTGGAGCGAAGTTTCCTTCTCCTTCTTTTCCTTTTTCTTCTCCTCATACTCCCGCGGAAGCTCGGCATATTCCTTGGTGGCGACAAACTTGAGATGTTCGCTTTGTATCCCCATGACCCGCTTGAGGATCTTTTCCAACTGCGCGCGCTTTTCTCCTTTGGATAGGGAGGGGTTGTTGGAAACCGTCTTGGCCTGGCTCAGATATTTTTGCATCTGGTTGGCGTTGAGCCGCTCGACCTCATCCTTGGTCTTGCACCTTTTGAGCGCCTTCTCATAAGCCTCGCGCTCCCGCTTGACCTCCATGGCCTCCCGGTAGAGTCCGGGGCTGTTCTGCTTGAGGTAGGCGAGTTCTTCGTCGGTCAGCTCGGCGCCGGCGTTGAGCTTGCTGTTGATGCTGCTGAGGATGTTTCCCTTGCGCATGTTTTCCAGATCCTCGCGCATCCGCGCGCGCTGCGGGTCCTCCTCCTTTTCCTTGGCCAGCCGGGGGTTGGCCTTGCGCTGCTGCCATTTCATATTCAGCTCGGTCATCTTCATAGAGCTATAGATCGTGCCGGTAATGGTTGGGAACATCATGCTATCCACCCTTTCTTGCCGGATACGAGTTCCGGCGGGACAAAACCGGGTCCGGCTTTTAGACGGGGATTCCCCCGCCGTTTCCGGACGCCCGCTCTCCCTTCCCCGGGAACCTTCTTCTCTTCTAATTTACCCATTCGGCAGGGCTGGATGGATTTTAACCGTACTCTCCGGTTTCGAGCCATTTTTTTCCGATCTTCTTTGGGCGTGCCGCCGCTTTTTGGAAGGATCCGGCTGCGGATCAAAGATTTGGCGGCTTTATCCGACCGTATTTTAGATGAAAACTGTAGGAATTTGTGCTAAAATGGAGGTATAGCGGCCGGGAACAGGGGACGGGGGCCGCATTTGACAGACAGGCGGGAGTGAGCGGGAGTTGCCGGTGAAAACGGTGAACATTAAGCAGGGATATCCAACGGTGGAGCAGGCTATGCTGCGTCTTTCGCAGGAGCTGCGCATTGCGAAGGCCAACCGGCTGCGCGCCTTGAAGGTGATTCATGGCTACGGTTCGAGCGGGACGGGCGGCGCGATTCGGACGGCGGCGCGCAGGCTGCTCTCCGAACGGCGTGCGCGCGGGCAGATCCGCGCCTTTGTTCCGGGAGAGGAGTTCGGCGCTTTCTCCGCTTCGGCGCGCGCGCTCCTCGCCGGAGCGCCGGAGCTTAAAAACGATAGCGATTATGGCAGGCAGAACGATGGGATCACCGTCATCCTGCTGTGAAGCGGAGCTGGGAGGGGGGAAGCCGGATGGACCGTTGGAAAAGGGCCTTTTCATGGTGGGGATCGGGCGCGCTTTGGTTGGGAGCGCTCCTAGTACTCGCGTTCGCCCGCGCCTTCCCGGCGTGGAGCGAGCGGTATGCGGCCGCCGTCTATCCGCTCTTGGTGCGCACCGTTGGCGCATGCAGCGGCCGGTTCCCTTTTTCGCTGGGCGAGTGGGTGATTTACGCGCTGGCGGGTTCTGCGGCCGTCTGGCTGGCGCGGCTGGCCGGGCGCGCCCTCCGGCGGGACTGGAGGGGGCTGGCTGCGCGCGCCGGGAGCGGGCTGAAAAAGATCCTTTGGACCGCGGCGGTCATCTTCCTTCTTTACACCTTCCAGTGCGGTATCAACTACTACCGCACCCCGTTTTCCGCCTTTTCGGGGCTGAACGTGCGTCCCTCCACCGCCGAGGAGCTGGCGGCTCTGACGGCCGAGCTGACCGAAACGGCCAACGCGCTCGCCCGGCAATGCGCCCCGGAAGGGGGCGGTCCGGTCCGGCTTCCCTTTTCACAGCGGGAGGCGTCGCTTTTAGGCGTTCAGGCGATGGAGGCGTTGGGGGAGGAATATCCGGCGCTGCGCGGCTACTACCCGCCCGCCAAACCGGTGCTTTTCTCGCGCGGGCTTTCCTATCTCGATCTGACCGGCGTCTACTTCCCGCCGACCATTGAAGCCAATTACAACGCCGATGCGCCCGCCTTCCACATTCCGGAGACCATCTGCCACGAGCTCAGCCACCTGCGGGGGTTCATGCGGGAGGATGAGGCGAACTTCATCGCCTATCTGGCCTGCCGGTTAAGCGAGGAGCCCATTTTCCAATACAGCGGCACGCTGACGGCGCTTATCTACAGCCAGAATGCGCTCTACAGCGTCAGCCCGGAGCTCTATGCGGAAACGGCCGCGCTGCTGGATGAGCAGATCTGGACGGATTTTAGCTTCAACCGTGCCTATTGGCAGCAGTTCGAGGGCCCGGTGGCGGCGGTTTCCAATTTTGCCAACGATACCTACCTCAAAGCCAACGCACAGCCGGAAGGGGTGCGCAGCTATGGGCGTATGGTGGATCTGCTGCTGGCCGACTACCGCGCGCGCCACGGTCTTTAGGCCGTTTGCCGGACGTTTTTTTACGCGATGGGACAAGAAAGGGGAACGGGAAGATGCTCAAACTGATTCGGATGGATTACAGCTACCGGCGGCCGTTGGAAGAGATGATGGAGGAGTGGCATGCGGCCGGGGAGACGATCGTCCCCTATTCGATACGCCGGAAGGATTACCGGGATTTTGAAAGCTACCTTGCGGGCTTTGACGAGGAGGAGCGCGGGGCGGGAGGCTGGGTGCCGGGAACCACCTTCTTCGGCTTGGATACCGATCGGGATATCCTGGTGGGGGCGGTCAACGTCCGCCGCCGCCTGAACCCCTCTTTGCTTTTGGACGGGGGACATATCGGGGACGGGGTGCGCCCCTCCGAGAGAAGGAAGGGCTATGCGACGGCGCTGATCGGCCTGGCGCTGGAGTTCTGCCGTTCCATCGGCCTTGGAAGGGTATTAATGACCTGTGACCGGGAGAATGTGGGTTCGGCCAAAAGCATCCTGCGCAACGGCGGCGTTCTGGAGAACGAGTGGGAGAAGGAGAACGGCGCGGTGGTGCAGCGCTATTGGATAGAGCTGTAACGGCCGGGGTTCTTTCTCTCGGATTGATGGGGGAAATTTTAGCGGCGTTGCAGGAAAATTCTGTTTTTTAGGCACAAATCTTAAAGGGGAGGGTTCAGATTGGAGGAAGCGCGCAGGCGGGAGCTGTTGCGGCGGAACCGCCGGATCATCGAAGCGGTCCGGGCGAAGGCTGCTAGGGTATGTCCTGGGGCGGTGGATCTCATTGCAGTGACGGGATCCTTTTGCAGCGGGGATTTTTATGAAAAATCCGATCTGGATCTGCTGATTGTCATCAACAGCAGCGCCGGATGGAGGATAGCCAAGTGCTTCATCCTCGGCGATGTGGCGCACGATCTCTATTGCCACACCTGGGAGCAGCTGGAGAGGATGGCGGAATATCCCGATCCGCACGCCGGTAAGCTCCTGGATGCGGATATCGTTTACCAGGCGGGGGAAGAGGCGCGGGGGAGATATGACCGGCTCCGCGGGAAACTTTCCGAGCTTCTCCGGCGGCCCTTCGGCCGGGAGGATTTGGAGAAAATAAGGCCGCACTATGAAGCGGCGTTGCAGGCGTTTGCCAGGCTCTGTTTGGAGGAGGATCCGCCGCACAGCCGGTATCAGGCCGCCTGGCTGCTGTGGGCGGTTGAATATATCGTTTATATGTGCAACAAGTCCTATATCCGGCACGGCGTTCGGGGGATCCCCAAAGAGATCTGCGCGCTGGAAAAGCTGCCTCGCGGCTTTCGGGAGAACTATTTCGCGCTGATCGAGGCGGACGGGCTGCCAGCCGTCCGCTCATCGGCCAAGGCGCTGTTGGCAAGCGTCCGCTCGTTCCTTCGGGAGATCGAGCGGGGGCTGCCGGAGAAGCCTTTGGCGGATGCGGACGCGCTGCGCGGCTCCTACGAGGAGATCTATTCCAACTGGAGGAACAAGATGCGCCGCGCGGCCGGTACGGGCGACCGCTATCTCGCACTCGTGACGGCGGCGAGCTGCCAAGCGTTTTATGACGAAATGTTTGAACGCTATGCCATTGGGCGTTATGATCTCTTTGAGGGCGCTCCCTCCCGCAGCCTGGAGGAAGCGGCGCAGGCGTTTGAGCGCGTGATGGAGGACTATCGGGAGCTTTATACGGGGGCGGCGCTGCCGGTGTGCCGCTATGAGAGCGTCGAAGCGTTTGAAAGCGATTATTTGAAGTAGCCGTTTTGGCCGGGCCTGTTTCCGGCGGATCGGCGGCGGAGGAGGAGAACGTCTCAGCTATGCACCTTGTAGAACAGCAACAGAAATTTTTTGCGACCGGCGCAACGCTGCCGGTGGATTACCGCGTCCGCCAGCTGCGCAGCCTCTATCAAGTGATCCTGCTCAACGAGGAGAGGATCGCCGGGGCGTTGCAGAAGGATTTGGGGAAGAGCGACCAGGAGGCTTATTTAACGGAAATCGGCCTGGTGCTTTCGGAAATCAGCTTTGTACTGCGCCATATTGGGCGGTGGGCCCGCCCGCGCCGCGCCCCCTTCTCGCTGGCCACTGCCTTTTCGAGCGGCAGCGTCCGGCCGGAACCCTATGGCGTTGCGCTCATTCTGGCCCCCTTCAACTATCCCTTCCAACTGGCGCTCATGCCGCTTATCAGCGCGCTGGCAGCCGGCAACTGCGCGGTTATCAAGCCGAGCGAATATGCGCCGGAGACGGCGGCCATCCTCAGCGAGATGCTCAACAACAACTTTGAGCAGCGCCTGTGCGCGGTGGAAACCGGCGGCCCGGAGACGGCGAAGGCTCTTTTGCAGGAGGATTTTGATTACATCTTTTTCACCGGCGGCCGCAGCGTAGGCCAGCAGGTCTATGCTGCGGCGGCGCAGAACCTCGTTCCGGTTACGCTCGAATTGGGCGGAAAATCCCCCTGCATTGTGGAGAAAACCGCGGATTTGGACGCCGCCGCCAAGCGGATTGTTTGGGGCAAGTTTTTAAACGCGGGGCAGACCTGCGTAGCTCCCGACTATCTTTTGGTTCAGGAGCCGGTTCATGAGGAGCTAATCGCACGGATGCGCGAATACATCCTTCAGTTTTTCGGGGAGCGGCCGGAGAAGAATCCAAACTACCCGCGCATCGTCAACGAGGCGCACTTTGAGCGGCTCCAGGAGATGCTGGGGGAGGGGACCGTCGTTGCCGGGGGGCAGACCGATCCGGACACGCTGCGCATCGCTCCCACCCTTCTGGAAAACGCGCCGTTCTATTCCAAGGTGATGAGCGACGAGATTTTTGGGCCCATTCTGCCGGTGGTGGAGTTTTCTACGCTGGAACAGGCGCGGGAATATATCGCGCTGCACGAAAAGCCGCTGGCGCTCTACCTCTTCACCCGCAGCCGCGCGGCGGAGCGGGAAATTTTGCAGCGCGTTCCGTTCGGCGGCGGCTGCGTCAACGATACGATGATGCACCTTAGCTCCCATACGCTGCCGTTTGGCGGCGTGGGGGCGAGCGGGATCGGCCAATACCACGGCAAGGCGGGCTTTGACGCCTTCTCGCATTTTAAATCGGTGCTCAAAAAGTGGCCGGTGCTTGATATTCCCATGCGCTACCCGCCCTATGGCAGGGCGAAACCCATTATGAAAAGGATCCTGAAATAGTGAAACGAAAGATTTCCATCTGGCCCGCCGGTTTGACGGCGGGCGAAAAGGCTGTCCGGATTTTTATGCTCCTGGCGGCCGCCCTCTGCTTCTTTTACAGCGCGGTTCCCCTTTTAGGCTATGGGATTTTCCATACCGGGGTAGCGGTGCTGGCCCTGTTCTGCGGCGCCTTTGGCGGCTGCCTCCTTTGGGGCGATTCGATAGGGAAGCGCTTCCCCCGGCTCTACCGGTGGGGGAGGCGGGCGCTGCTGGCCGCTTTTTTGGCAGCGCTGCTCCTTTACCTGCTTTTTGCCGGCGCCTACCGGCGCTACTGCGTGCAGAACCCGCCGGAAAGGGCGGGGGCGCGGACGGTGATCGTGCTTGGCGGCGCGATTGACGGGGAGGAGCCCAAGCTGATGCTCGCGCGCCGCCTGCGGGCGGCGGCGGGCTATCTGGAGGAGAACCCGGAGGCAGTCTGTATCGTTTCCGGTGGGCAAGGCCCCGATGAAGATTTCCCGGAAGCGCTGGTGATGGAAAAGTACCTGCTCCGGCTGGGGATTCCACAGGAACGCATCCGGCAGGAGGATCGTTCGGCCACCACGCGGCAGAACATCGCCTTTTCGGCCGAAATCATCCGGCGGGAGGGCTTCCCCGGCGAGGTAGTGATTGCGACGGACGATTTCCACCAGCTGCGGGCCGCCTATTTTTGCCGCCGGAACGGGCTGGAGCCCTCCGCCCTGACCAGCCTTACCCCTTGGGGGCTGCTGCCCTCCTATGAGATCCGTGAGATGGGCGCATGGGTGAAGGCGCTGCTGGAATCCGCCGCCGGGGCCTCCTAGGAGGCCGGTTCTTAAACCGGAGGGATTCAGGGGGAACGGGTCCGTTTTCCATGGGTTGGTTGGAGCGGGCGGGAGGCTGCGTCCTGAAAAGGGGGACGCCATCGACGGGGAGGACAGGACATGTACTTTAAAGAGAAAATCGACGGCTGGGGAGACTGGGGGAAAATTTTTCAGTCCTGCGCTGCCTTTGCGCCGCTGGTGGAGGCGATTTGCAGGCGGGAGGCCTTGCCGTTTGAACCGTTTTTGAACTGTACGCCGGGTACAAACGCCGTTTTTGAGGCGGGCGGGCGGATTATCAAGGTCTTTGCGCCGCTGGAATCCGGGCTGGACACTGAACCGGACTTTTGCAGCGAGCGCTTTGGGATGGAGCGCGCGCAGGCGCTGGGCTTGTGCGCGCCGAAGCTGCTGGCGGCCGGGGAGCTTGCAGACCGCTACCGGTTCCGCTACCTCATTATGGAAAAGCTCTCTGGGCAGAGCTTTGCCGAGGCGAAAAAGGGGATGGATGCCGCTCAAAAGCGGGAAACAGGCCGCCGGCTGCGCGCCCTGGTGGAGAAGATGGACCAGCCCTGCGCGCCCTGGAAGGATCCGGTGGATCTCCGGGCCCGCGCGCTGGACAACAAACGCTGGGCCCCCTATTCCGAGGGCTTTAACCGGGAGCGCCGCGCCTTTTTGGAACGGCTTACCTGGGATGAAGAGGTCTATGTGCACGGCGATCTGAATGAGGATAACCTGCTGGTCGGGGAGGAGGGCACGCTGGCGGTCCTTGACTTTGCCGACGCAGTCTTGGCGCCGGTTTATTATGAGCATGCGCTGGTGGCCTGCGAGCTGTTCCAGTTTGACCGGCCGTTTTTAGAGGGCTACTTTGGGGACTGCCCACCGGAGGAACTGATAGAGCTTTGCCTGAAGGGGATGCTGCTGCATGATTTCGGCGGGGATATCCTGCGCAGCCGGCTCGGCGGCGTTGATACGATAAACAGCCTTTCCGAACTGCGCAAGGCTATAAAAAACGCGCTGCGGTTTTTATAGCCTTTGGAAAAAGCGGCTTTTGGGGCGAAAATTATGCCCCAAATTTCGCGCTGTAAGCGTGAGACCGCCGCTTTTTCGGGTTTCTGCAAGGCGGAGGAGCGGTTCATAAGGTTATCCATTACGAACCGGAGGAACAGTTCGCGTAGGGTTCTTTGCAAACCGGAGGGGCGGATTGCGCGGTAACTTCTGCCGACTGGAATAGGAGAGGCGGCCCCTCTGCAAACAGAGGGGCCGTTTTTGAAGGCGCGCCCTCTTGACAAAACAAAGCAAAGCGATTACACTTTAAATGTAAGAACATATGTTCTAATAAAAAGCCGCCCCGCAAAAAAGGCGGGACGGCGGGCGGTTATACCGGTTGGCCAGCATACAGATCGGCGCAGCAGAGCCAGCGCGGGTGGGAAAAGGACGGCCAGAAGCCGTCGCGGCACTCCGCCGGGTAAAGCCCTGTGCAGCCGTTTGGATCGGTGCACCTCTCCCGTATCCGGGACCCTTCGCTGCTCTCCAACAGGATGGGGGCGCAGTCGGTCCCTTCTTCGGGATAGTAGGATGCTTGGATGGACGCGATGTTCTCCGCCGTATTGCAGGGCTGGGTGATACAGAGGTTATCCGAAGCACAGTCCTTGCTGTTGCACGCACACTTGCAGGACATGGTTTTATCCTCCTTATGTTTTCTGGTTCTTTGAGGGCATGGGCGATCTGCATGGGCGGCCGCCGGCCCTCTACACCATCTTATGCGCCCAGCCGGAAAATGGCCCGCCCTTTCTCAAAAGGGGTGAGTTCATAGTTAAACATATGTTCTAAATATAAAACGGGAGGTGAAGCGAGAACGGTGGCAGCGGAAAAGCCGAAGACGGAAGGGCCGGTGACTCCGCAGCGGCTGATGGAGGAGCTTGCGCAGATAGCTTTGGCAGATTACAGCGACTTTGTTCGGATTGTGGAGGAGAGGGGGGAAGGAGGGGAAGTCCGGCTGAAGATCGAGCTGAAGCCCACCGGGAGGATTCCCAAAAAGAAACGCGCGGCGATCGCATCCATCCGCCAGGCGCAGGGGGGGATTGAGCTGAAGCTCCACGATAAGCTGCAAGCGCTGCGGGAGTTGGCTAAAATGCTGGAGGATCAACAGGAGAAAAGCGAAGGGGAGGGGGGCTTACAGATTATTGACGACATTTGACGAAGGGCGGGCCGAACGGCGGCTGAGCCGTCTGATGGCGCCCTCCTTCTTTCCGGTGCACCGGGACATCCGCGCCGGAGCGCACACCCACTATTGGCTTTATGGCGGGCGCGGAAGCGGAAAATCCTCCTTTGCTTCTCTGGAGATCATCTTTGGGATGGGGAAGGATCCGGCGGCGAACGCCGCCGTTTTCCGAAAGGTGAAGGATACGCTGCGGGACAGCGTTTTCGCCCAGCTTTTGTGGGCGATTGACCGCTTGGGGCAGCAGGAGAGATGGAAGGCGTCCCTTTCCCCGATGGAGCTGCGCTGTCTGCCGACCGGCCAGAAGATCCTTTTTCGGGGGCTCGACCGGGCGAGCAAGGCGAAATCCCTGAAGACAGAGCGCGGTTATTTCAAATTTCTCTGGTTTGAAGAGCTGGAGGAGTTTTCCGGCATGGCGGAGCTGCGCTCGGTCCTTCAATCGGTAGTGCGCGGCGGGCGGCAGCCCTGCTGTCTTTACACCTATAACCCGCCCCGCAGCCGGCGCAGCTGGGTCAACGAGGAGGCCGCCGGAACACACCCAGGACGGCTCTGCCACCACAGCGATTACCGGGGGATGCCGCCCGAATGGCTGGGGGAGGAATTTTTGGCGGAGGCGGCGGTTTTAGAGGCGGCGCAGCCGGAGCTCTACCGGCACGAATACCTGGGGGAAATCACCGGGACGGGCGCGGAGGTGTTCGGCAACCTGGAGCTGCGCGCCATCACCGATCGGGAGATTGCGGGCTTTGCCTCCATCGAGCGGGGGCTGGATTTCGGCTACGCCGCCGACCCGCTGCATTATGCCGTCTGTCATTATGACGCGGCGCGCCGCAGGCTCTACCTCTTCGACGAGCTGCACCTCTTGCGCACCTCCAACGCGCGTCTGGGAGAGCTTATCCGGGAGGAGCAGCGGCGGCATGGGCGCGGCGCGGTCTGCTGCGACAGCGCGGAGCCTAAATCCATCGACGATCTGCGCCTGATGGGGATTGCGGCCTATCCGGCCAAAAAGGGTCCGGGATCGATTGGCTGGGGCATGCGCTTCCTCTCCGAAGAGGTGGAGCGCATCGTCATCGACCCGGCGCGCTGCCCCAACACGGCGCGGGAGTTCTATGGCTATGCGCTGGATCTGGATGGGTATGGAAATGCGATACCCGAATATCCCGATCGGGAGAACCACGCCATCGACGCGGTGCGCTATGCGCTGGAAAGGCGCATCCGGCTGCGCTTCGCGCACGGCGGCCGCAAGCAAGGGAAGGAGGCCGAAGGATTTTGAAGATCGAGACGCTCATCGAACGGCTGTCTGCCGAACGCAGCTTCCCGCTGGATGGCGCCGTTTACGAACAGATCCGCCAGTGGAAGGCGTGGTGGAGGGGGATGTATCCGCCCTTCCACCGCTTTCAGGAGCTGGACAGCCGGGGCGGGCTGGCGCAGCGGCAGCTCTATTCTTTGCGGATGGCCAAAAAGATCTGCGAGGACTGGGCGGGGCTGCTGCTCAACGAGCGCACCTGCGTTACCGCCGCCCACCCCGCCTCCTCCCTCTTTTTGCAGGGGGAGAACGGCGAGGGCGGGATTTTGGAAAGCTGCCGCTTTTGGCAGCGGGTGAACGCGCTGGTGGAAGCGGCCTTCTGTACCGGGACGGGGGCCGTTCTGCTGCGGCTGAAAGGGATGCGCGTTCTGGAGGGGAGGCTACAGCCCGATCCGGGGACGCGGTTGGAGCTGCAATACATCGATGCGCAGGGGATACTCCCTTTAAGCGTTGAAAACGGCGAAATCACCGAAGCGGCCTTTTGCAGCGAGAGGCTCCTAATGGGGAAGCGGCTTCTCTGCGCAGAGCTTCACACGCTGGGCGCAGAGGGCTACTGCATTGAAAACCGCTGCTTCGAGGAGAAGGACGGCATGCTCCGGGAGACCGCGCTTCCGCCGGGGATAGCCGCCCGGCTGGAGACGGGCAGCCGCCTCCCGCTGTTTGCTATCATCCGCCCGAATACGGTCAGCACTCTGGAGAGCAGCGGGCTGGGGGAGTCGGTGTTTGCGCAGGCCATTGACGCGCTCAAGGGGGTGGACCTGGCCTTCAACAACTTCTGCCGGGATTTCCAGCTCGGCGGGAAGAAGGTCTTTTACCGCCGCTCGCTGTTGGCCGATGCGCCGGATGGCGGATTGCTGGCGCCGGACGACATCTGCCAGCAGCTCTTTGTGGCGGTTGGGGAGAGCATGCCCGACGAGCCGCCGCTCATTCAGGAGCACAACCCCGCGCTGCGGGTACAGGAGAACATCGACGGGCTACAGGCTCAACTGGATTACCTCTCCTTCCGCTGCGGGCTGGGGGCCCGTTACTACCGGTTTGATTCCGGCAAGCTCGTGACCGCTACCGAATATGCGGGCGAGCGGCAGGAGCTGATGCGCAACGCGGCTAAGCACTGCCTGACGCTGCGCCGGGCGCTCTCGGCCGCCTTCCGGATGCTGCTCTGGGCGGGACGGGAAGCCTGCGGGCTGGATACCGACCCGGAGACGCCTCTCTCTATCCGGTTTGACGACAGCATCATCACTGACCGGGAGAGCGAGCGGCAGCGCGATCGCGCCGACGTTGCGGCGGGGCTCATGCTCCCCTACGAGTACCGGATGAAATGGTACGGCGAAACCGAGGCGGCGGCGCGCGCACGGATGGAGGAAACGATCTGAGACCGGTTTTTACCGCCGCCTCACGGCGGAAAGAGAAAAGGAGGCGTTTACACAGGATGGAAGAAAAGGAAAAAACGGCGGCGCAGCCGGACGTTTCCCTCCAATCGCTGCGGGAGGAGAACGAACGGCTGGCCGGGGAAATTCAGGAGCTGCGGGAGCGCCATGCGTCGGAGCTTCTCCGGCTGCGCACCGAGAGCGCGCTGACCCAGGAGCTGCTGCACCAGGGCGCGCGCGACCCGCGGACGGTGCTTCCCCTCCTCCAGACGGAGGAAATCCGTCTGGAGGAGGGGCGGCTGACCGGGTTGGACAAACAGATAGCCCGGATCCGGCAGGAAAACGGCTATCTGTTCCAGAGCGCGCCGGGGCCGCGCATAGACAGCGGCTTTTCCCATGAACGTGCGCCGGAGAAGGAGGGGCCTGTGACCCTGGCGGGCGCGCTGAGCGAGCGCTACCGGCCGCATGCGGACGCCTGAGCGGATTCCCGGAGGCGGTTGGGGATAAGGCCGCCTTCCGAAAGACGCCGCTTCACCCATCGCGCGCTGCCGGCCGGAAGCCGGGACGGCGGCCGCGGACGACAGACAGGAGGTTTTTTTCTATGCCCATTACGTTAGCAGAATCCAAGGTTGGTATGGCCGACAAGGTCGATCAGCAGGTGATCGATCAATTCCGCCGCAGCAGCCTGCTTTTAGACCGGATGGTTTTCGACAACGCCGTTTCCCCATCCACAGGCGGTTCCACGATGGTTTATGGCTATGTGCAGCTTAAAACGCCGGCGACCGCTTCTTTCCGTGCGCTGGGAAGCGAATATACGCCGAAGGAAGCGGTACGCGAGCAGAAAACCGCCGCGCTCAAAATCTTCGGCGGCGCTTCCCAGGTGGACCGGGTGATTCAATCGACCAGCGGGCTGATTGGGGAGCTGGAGTTCCAGCTCTCCGAACAGATCAAGGGAGCGGTCAACCTTTTCCATTATTCGGTCATCAGCGGCGATTCCTCGCAGAACGAGGATGAGTTTGACGGGCTGGATGTGATGCTGACCGGTTCGAGCACCGAATATAACACGGAAAAGGCGCTCGATCTCTCCACCTCCGCGCAGCTCGACGGCAATTACAAAGACTTTTTGGATATGCTCGACGAGTTCCTTTCGGAATTTGACGGCGCGCCGGATATGCTGCTGGGCAACGCGAAGCTCATCACCCGCATCCGTTCCGCCGCGCGCCGGGCGGGCTACCTCACCCACGCGGAGGACGCCTTCGGCCGCACCGTCACCGGCTACAACGGCATTCCGCTCATCGATCTCGGCTATTACTGGAACGGGACGGCGACCGTTCCGACGGTGCCCATCTATGAGGAGGGCACGGCGGGGCTGACCGATCTCTATGCCGTCTGCAACGGGCTGGACGGCTTCCACGGCGCTTCCCCGCTCGGCGGCAAGCTCATTCACACCTACCTTCCCGACCTGAGCGCGCCGGGCGCTCTCAAAAAGGTCGAGGTCGAAATGGTGGCGGCCGCGGTGCTCAAAAATTCCCGCAAGGCCGGCGTTTTCCGCAAGCTGAAGGTACAGTAGGCAAAGATGGATTACTTCTACTACACCGCCGTCTATGGCGGCAAGCTGTTGGAGAAGGAGACGTTCGAGCGGCTCAAGGGACGGGCGCAGCGCTATGTGAGCGCGCTCGTCCGTCCGGCCGGGCGGGAGGACGAAAGCGACGCGGAGCGCTTCGCCGTCTGCGCGGTGGCCGAGGCGCTGCACGAGAAGGAGCAGCGGCAGGAGAAAGGGAGCTTGAAGAGCGAAACGGTCGGCCGGTATTCGGTGCAGTATGAGCAGACCGGGGCGGCGGCGGGCGTGTATGCGGCCGCCGCCCGCTGGCTGGAACCGGCCGGGCTTCTCTACCGGGGCGTTTAACCACATGGAAAAGGAGGGGTTCAGAGCATGTGGGGAAGGGAATGCTGCACCGTTTTTAACCGCAGGCTGGAGGGGGAGATGCGCCGGGAAGCGTTTGAGCCGACGGTGCTGGAGGGCGTCCATTGGCAGGGCGGCGGGGCGGTACGCGACCGCAAGCAGCCCACCGACGGGAACGTTGCCGTTTATATCCCCTTTTCGGTGAAGGCGGACCGTCCGTACCGTCCGCCGCGCGCTTACGCCGCCTGCTCGGAGGGAAGCTGGACGCTGCGGGAGGGCGATCTGCTCTGCCTGGGCGCGCATCCGGAGCCGGTCCCTTCCGCCCGTGCGCTGCTGGAACGGGGCGGGGTGGTCACGATCGTCAGTGTGAGCGAAAACGGCTTCGGCAGCCGGGCGCTCCGGCACTGGGAGGTGTGCGCGCGTTGAATATCGAAGAGAACCGCAGCCTGTTTTACAGCCTGCGGGAATATTTCCTGAGCTGCCCGCTGTTGAAAGAGGGATCGTTCGGCCTGGAAAGGCTGGACGCGCTCTTCCCCTCCGGCGCGCTCTTAGAGGGGGAGGAGACCGAAAGGGCGCGCTATCTGGATGGAGATCGCATCTGCCAGTTCGATTTTCTCCTTGCCCTGTGCGAAGGCCAGGCCGCCGACACCGCCGGCGCTTTGGAAGCCTTCGCCCGCCTGGATGCGCTGGCCGCCTGGATGGAACAGCAGTCCCGCAGGCGGTTTCTCCCCTTTCTTACCGGCGGGCGGCAGCCTCTTTCGCTGGCGGCTCTTGGCCAGGCGGGAGCCCGGCAGGAGGCGGAGGACCGGATGGTTTGGAGGCTGCGCTGCCGGTTGGTTTATTGCCGGCCGGCCGCCTGAAACGGGGGGATTTGATGGATCTGGGAGCTTTTATGGAGGGCCGCGTTCTGGGAACGGGATACGCCGGCTATCTTCTGGGGGAGGATTGGGTGCTGGCGCTCGATCTGGAGGACGGCGGGGGGGCGGATGATGCGCAGTTCGCCGTTGTGCGGGCAGGGATCCGAAGGCTGGAGGCCGGCTTTGAGACGGTGGAGCAACGGCTTTACCGGGAAACCTCCGGTCCCTTTTCCAAGCGCCGGGAGCTGCGGCGGTTCTTTCTGCTGGAGGGGGATCGGCGGTTGGACGATCCGTTCCAGCAGCAGGTTTTTTCCTATCCCTCGCTGTATGCGCGGGGCGACGGGGCCGCTATGCGTTACCTTTTCTTTTGCTTGGGCGACGGCTGCGGCGAACGCGGCCGGTTGGTTCCGCTCATCGAGCGGGATGCAGGCGGAGCGCCGGGGGAGAACGCCGCCTTCCGCCTGCGGCTGGTGCAGAGCGGCGAAGCCCCGCAGGCTTACCGGTGGACGGGCGGCCCGGCCGGATGAGAGCGGCTGTTTCTGAAAAAGGAGGGATGCTTTGATGGGGACCGTTCGCGTCTATGCGGCGGACAGCGTCACCGCCGACGTGACTACTAAAATTTCCGGAATGGCGTACTGGTACACCCTTGACAAAAATTACCGGCGCGCGGCCACCGATCGGGCCTATGCGCGCTATGAGCTGACCTATTCCAAGAGCCGCGTCCCCGCCGTCGATCATGCGACGGGGGTGGTGGTCTCCTTCGACCTGGATTCCGTTCCGGAGCTGCAAGCCCGTGCCGTCACCCGGATCACCGGGCCGTTTATGTACCTGCGGCAGAATCAGGGGGAGTTTTTTACCGGTGCAAGCTATCCGGTTTCCTTTTGCGGCTATTCGTTGGAGGATGTTTTTCTCCACTTTCTGCCCGCCGCCCCTTCCCGTCCGGAACGGGAAAATTATCTGGGGCTTCAGGAGACCGGCCGCTATTTCAACGTTCGGGTCGATGGGGAGGATCGCATCAATCTCCGCTATGGCTCCCACTTCAGCGAGATCACCGCCTGCATCAACGCCTATCCGGGCGTGAGCAACCGCTATTATCAGGGACGGGTGCAGGCCGTTTTTGACAGCGCCTCCGGGGAACATCCGCCCTATATCCTGGTGGAATATCAAAATTCCGAGCTGGTGATAGCGGGCTGTAGCCCGCAGTCCGGCTTTGTCAATGAACGGGGGGCCGTCCGGCTACAGTGGTCGCTCGTCCCCTGCTCCAAAAATGCGGTCGGAAAGGCGACCCAGAAGAACGCAACCGTTCAGTGGCGGCAGAAGGGGTCCTCCCAGGTGCAGACCATTCCGGTCAACCAGGAGGCTACCTTCTGCATGGTTCCGGCGGGGACCTTTCCGAACGGAGCCGTTGAGTGGCGGGTCTGTGCGAGCGCGGTGAACGGTGTTTCCGCCCCCTGGTCGGCCTGGTATGAGCTGACCACCGTAGACAACCAGGTAGCTGCGCCCGACGCGCTTTCGCCGGATGGGGATCTGCTGGACGGCGCCCGGCCGATTGCCCTCTCCTGGCGGCACAACTCGCCGCTGGGAACGCCGCCGAGCGCCTTTGAGACGCAGATTAACCTGGAAACCGGCTATGGCTGGCGGGATTTGAGCGGCAAGGTAGCGAGCGGGCAGAGCGCCTACACCATTCCGGCCAACACCCTTCCCAGCGGCTATATCAGCTGGCGGGTACGCGACTACAACAGCGACGGGCTGCCCTCTCCCTGGAGCGCGGCGGCCCGTATTACGGTGCGCGCCGCGCCGCGCACCCCTATTTTTGGAACGCTGGAGAACGCCACGGCGCGGCCGCTGGTGAGCTGGTTCGTTTCCGGGCAGATTGCCTTTCAGATGGAGGTTCTTACGGAAGAGGGACCGCTTTACCAGTCTGGGACGGTTTTTTCTGCCGGGACCTCGCACCGGGTTCCGGTTCTGCTGCCCAACGGCCTTTACCGCCTCCGGCTGCGGGTACAAAATCAATATGGGCTTTGGAGCTCGTGGGCCGAGACCAATTTAGCTATCGGAGCGCCGAAGAGATGGAAGCTGACGCTGGAGGGGCAGGAGATAGAGGCGGGCGCGCAGCTCACCTATCACATGGAGGCTTTATAGCGGGGGCCGCTTTCAGGCCCCCGCTCCGGTCCGGACCTCACCCGGCGCTCCTTGAGCGGCCGGGAGGGATCCGGCTTTACGGGCCCCCTAAAGGGCTGGAAGCGGCGATGGAAAAAGGGAGGGGTATGAAAAGATGACGCTGGACTATGAAAATCCCTGTGAAGGCAGGGAGCTTACCATCCGCTGGGAGCGGACCGGGCTGCTGGCCAGCTACCGGCTGGAGCGCTGCCTGGAGGGAGCCGGAGGGGACGGGAGGTTCGCGCTGCTTTATGAAGGAAAGGCGCTCTCCTTTACCGACCGGCTTCCGGCCGGCGCTCTCGCGGTGCAATACCGCCTGACCAGCGGCGGCCAGGTACAGTCGGGCCCGCGCCTGGCGGTCCGCCGGGCGGAGCCTCCGCGCTTTCAAACGGGGGGACGTAGCCTTGGTAAGCGCAGCGGGGCTTTTTCCGTCCCCTATCTGGTGGAGGACTCCTTTCCCGGCGCTTCGCTTTCGATAGAGGTCAAGCTGGATGGGACCCTTCTGGAAGCGATAGAGGGCCTTCCCAGCCCGGTTCAGCTTGAAGCGACGGTTGGAAAGGAGACCTTTGCCGCTTTAGCGGCCGGTTCGGCGCATACGCTGAGCGTTACCGCCCGGAATACATTTGGGCTCTCGGCCGCGGTATCCTTCCCCTTTGTCTGTGCGGCCGACCCGTCGGCGGGCTGCACCTTCTACCTGCTGCGCGACGGGGCGGCGGTGGCCAAGCAGACGGCCGCCCTCCCTTTCTTTGATTATGGGGCGGCCGGAAGCCACCGCTACCGGGTGCGGGTGGTGGATGCGTCCGGCGGCTTCTGCGAAAGCAATGAGGTGACGGTGGTCAGCCGGATAAAGAGCGCCCTGCTGGCCCCGGCCGCCCATCCCGACAGGATGCTTCCGCTGGAGCTCTCCGGCGGCGAGCCGCCCATCCGGCAAAGCAAGCTCCGGACCGACGGACAGCGTTATCTCTTTGAAGGGCGTCAATATGCCGTTTTAGAGAACGGGGGACAGTGTTCCCAGAGCATTACCCTGCGCGGCCTTCTGCGGGAAGAGGACTACCGGGAGATCTGCGCGCTGTTTGAAGCGCAGGAGCCGGTTTTATACCGGGACCCTTACGGGAACTGCATGACGGCGGCGATCGATGCGCTGCCGGCCGTTTTCTCGGAGCAGGGGGTGGAGCTGGAGATTCAGCTCACCCGCCTGTGCGATCCGGAGGAGGCGCAGGCGTAGCGGACGAAGGCTTTTTGAGGATTTAGGAGGGAGATTCTTCGGGAAAGGGAGGAGGAGAACCATGGTTGATTTGGCGCAGGAAGGCTTTTCGCATGAGGAGGTGCTCCAGGCGCTGCAATTCCAGGGCGGGGCCCGTCATGTCCGTTATGAGCTGCTGTTGCTGCGCGGGGAAACGGCTGTGAAGCCGCTCCGGCTTCACAGCTTCCGCCTCTCCTGCGATTATCTGGCGGAGGTCAAATTTTCGGGGCGGTTTGTTTTGGAGGAGGATCCTGCTATCCACTGGCGCAGCGACCGGCTGCAACTGGCCATGGTGTTGAGCCTGGGCGGCAAGGAACTTTATTACCCGTTCCCGCGGCTGAAGGCGGTCCGCATCACCGGCTGCGGCCTCATCACGGTGGAAGCCCTCGATGAGACGGTCATTCTGACGCAGAGCTCGCTGGGCGACCGGATCTGGATCCCGAAGGGGACGCGCTACACCGATTACCTGACCGGACTGCTGGAGGGGATGGGATTTGCCTATGTGCTCATCACCCCGTCGGAGGCCGCTTTTACCACCGACCGGGAGGATTGGGAGCCGGAGGTTAGCCTGTATGCGCTCTGTAGCCAGCTCCTGGCAGAAATCGGCTACCGGGGGCTGGAGGCGGCCCGGCTGGGCGGCATCCGCTCCGGCCCCTATGAGCCGCCGGACGCCTCGCTTGCCAAAATTTCCTACCGCGCCGGGAAGGAGAGCGTCCTGTTCCCCCAGCGGGAGCGGGAGCTGGATAACCGCTGCCGGCCCAACCGGTTTATCGGCTACCTTTCCAACCCGGAGCTGCCGCCCATGCGGGCGGAATATCAAAACGACAATCCCGCCAGCCCCACCTCCCCCTACAACAACGGCGGCTATACCATCACGGCGGTGCGCCGCTTCGACCAGATAGCCGACCGGCAGAGCCTTGAGAAAAACCTGCGCCGCTGGGCGCTGGAGACCGAAGCGCTCTATGAATATATCGAGCTGCAAACGGCGGCGATGCCGCACCATGAGGTACGGGAGATCCTCGCTCTGGACTGCGAAGGGGCGAGCGGGATCTACACCGAGGTGGGCTGGACGCTGGAGCGCGAACGGATGCTCCACCGTCTCCGGCGCTACTGGATGGACTAGGAGGAAGGGCATGGAGGAATTTATCATGGCGACGGTGGAAAAGGGCGCGGACGGCACGCTTCAAATACGGCCGGACGGTTCCGCTTCCCCCTTTCAAAAGAACTGCCTCATCCCCGCCGGGATGACGCTGGCCGCGGGAGACCGGGTGCTGCTGCTCAAATATGCGGGCTGCCGGCTGGTGCTGGGGCGCTATGCTCTCTAGCAAGGGATAGCTTTTGGAATTGATTGACAAACGGATAGGGATCCTTTATAATAGTTCATAAAGATGAAGGAATGGCCGGGGTAAACCTTACCCGGCCATGCTTTTTTACTTTGGGAAGGAAACCGGGCGGGAGCGTTTCTCTGGAGGGCGGCGTCCGGCGTCCTGAACGATAAAATCGGAAAGAGGGCATGGCTTTTATATGGAGGATCGAAAAACCTATCTGTTTGAACGGGCGCCTATCTCCAACGCGGTTTTTTCAATGGCGGTTCCCACCGTATTGAGCTCGTTGGTTATGGTGATCTACAGCCTGGCGGATACCTATTTCGTCGGCATTCTGAACGACCCGATACAGAATGCGGCCGTTACGCTGGCTTCCCCCATTCTGCTGGCCTTTAACGCGGTGAACAACCTGTTCGGCGTCGGCAGCTCCAGCATGATGAGCCGCTCGCTGGGGAAAAAGGAATATGAGACGGTGCGCAAGGTCGCGGCCTTCGGGTTCTATTGCTCGCTCTGCTGCGGCCTGCTGTTCTCCCTGTTCTATTCCGTCTTCCGAGGCCCGCTGCTGACCCTGCTGGGGACCGGCGCGGAGACCTTCCAGGCGACGGCGGGCTACCTGAAATGGACGGTTGCGCTAGGCGCTGCGCCCGCCATCCTCAACGTGGTCATGGCCTATATGGTCCGCTCGGAGGGGAGCACGCTGCATGCGAGCATCGGCACGATGAGCGGCTGCGTGCTGAACATCCTGCTCGACCCCATCTTTATCCTCCCCTGGGGGCTGGATATGGGGGCGGCGGGGGCGGGCTGCGCCACCTTTCTCTCCAACTGCGCGGCCTGCGTTTACTTCTTCGTCTTGCTGCTTGTCAAGCGGAAGAGCACCTATGTGTCCATTCATCCCCGGATGTTCCGGCCGAACAAGGAGATTGTGCTGGGGGTCTGCGGGGTGGGGCTTCCCGCCTCGATTCAAAACCTGTTGAATGTGACGGGGATGACGGTGCTCAACAACTTCACCTCCGGCTTTGGGCCGGATGCGGTGGCCGCTATGGGGATTGCCTACAAGGTCTACATGGTGCCGATGCAGATCTCGATGGGCTTTTCGCAGGGCATCATGCCGCTGATTAGCTATAACTATGCCGCGGGCAATTACCGGCGGATGAAGCGGGTCGTCGGCTTTTCCGCCAGAATCACCCTTTCCTTTATGGCGGCGATTGCGGCCGGCTACTTTATAGGCGCTTCGTTCTTTATCCGGCTGTTCATCCAAAACGCGGATATCGTGGCCTATGGAACCTCCTTCCTGCGCGCCATGTGCCTGGCGCTCCCGTTCATCAACATGGATTTTCTGGCGGTGGGCATCTTCCAGGCGATGGGGCGCGGACGAAACTCCTTCCTGTTCGCCATTCTCCGAAAGATCCTTTTGGAGATTCCGGCCTTATACGTCTTAAACTACTTCTTCCCGCTGTACGGCCTGCCCTATGCGCAGGTGATTGCAGAATTTATTCTGGCGATTGCGGCGGTGCTGGTGCTGCGGAAAATCTATGGGGAGCTGGCGGACGGCGATGCGGCGGAGGAATCCGGCGGCGCTCCGCCCGCCCCTGCGCGGTAAATCCTTCGGTTATAAAAATTACCCGCAAAGCCGGTAGGCGATTGCGGGTATTTTCTTTAGGCGCGTGCATCCTGCTCCTTGAGCGGGCGGGAGAAGAGGATGAGCAGGAGAATCATGCCGAACAGCGCGGTGTTGAGGAAGAAGGGCAGGCGGATACTGATTTCCGAGAGCTTGCCGACCAGCGCGCCGAAGGGGGAGGTAAAGCCGAGGGTAATCACAAACAGCAGTCCGAGCGTCCGGGCGCGCTCCTGCTTATCCACAAACAGCGCTAAGATGGAATCGTTGCGCGGGATGAGCAGCGCGCAGGAGAAGGCGTCCAGCAGCAGGTAGACGGCCAGCAGCCACAGGCTCTCCCCGGATGCCAGCAGCAAAACGGCGTTGGCGGCAAGGTAGAGGGCTGCGCCGGAAAACATGATGGGCCGGAACTTCATCTGGTTGAGCCGGTGCTGAACGGTGAAGATGAACAGCAGCATAACCGCCGCCCGCACCATTGGGAAGAGGGCGACCATCCCCTCCGGAATCCCCAGCCGGCGGGTAATATACAGCCCGAAGAAATTCCCGTTGATCATCTGGGTAATGTTGATGAGCACCTTGAGCGCGAGCGCCACGAAGGTGGCGGGGGTATGTAGGATATTGCGGAAGATCTGGCCGTAGCCGCAGAAGAGGGAGAAAAAGGAGGTGTTCTTCGTCTGTTCCCGGCGCAGCTTCCCCTGCTCGGTTTCGGTGCAAAAGCGGTAGAGAATAAAAAATTTGGAGGTCATCATTAAGAAGGTGAACAGGTAGAGCATGCGCATGGCCGGGACGACCGAAAAGCGTCCCACAAGAAAGCTCGAAAGCGGGGCGAAGAAAACGGCCAACAGGCCGGAAACGCTGACCCAGGTGTAGACGTCCACCAGCTTTTCCGGGTCGCAGTCCTCCACCAGAAGGCAGCTCCAGGCGTTATCCGTTACCTGCCACATGCTGTTGAAAACGGTGGCGGCGAAGAACCACCAGAAATTCTGCGAACACATCCAGATCAGCGAGGGGACGCTCCAGGAGAGCATGTCGAACAGAAAGGTTGTGGTGCGCCGTCCCAGCTTGTCGGTGACGAGCCCGCCGAACAGCGCGCCGAACATCTGAAAAAAGGCGGCGAAGGCGGCGATGAGTCCGATTTGCAGATCGCTCAAGCCCAGCCGGGCCATATAAAGGCTGGCATAGGGGATATAGAGGTTATAAGGGATTCCCCAGAGCGGCTCGGTATAAACGCAGGCGCGGGGATTCCCTTGCAGCTCCAGCAGGGTGCGCAGCAGCGGATGGCGTTTGAGCAGGGTCAGCGCTTTCATGAGAGGAAGCATCCTTTCTAAAATAGGGTCTGTTGATAAAATACGTCTCGTCTGTAGAAACTCGAAAAAGGGCGGTTTCGCCTGTATGAAACAAGCAAAATTCAACTTTTAGTAGAATCAAGAGTGTTTTTCCCTAAAATGCGGTTTCCGGCTTGCAGGGGGAGGGCTCCAAAGAACGCAAACCCGGCTTGCAGAAGCAGTCGGGGAAGCGATCCGCCGGCTTGCAGGAAAAGGGGCAAAAATCCAGTCTGTATAAGCGAGCGGGGGAGCATTCCTCCGGTTTGCAGGAACCCGAAAAAGGGTGGTTTCGCGCCGTGCGGCGCGAAATTCGGGGCGTAATCTTCGCCCCGAAAGCCCTTTTTCTGAAGGACGCTAAAAATACGCCGTATTTTTAGCGTCCTTGGGCGGTGAAGAAATAGTTTTCCC
>JAAWDS010000020.1 GCA_022793895.1 Provencibacterium sp.
ACTCCCCCCGTCTACCCCGGAGACGACGGGATCGATCTGCCTGTCGCGCCCGCTCCCACTCCCCCCGTCTACCCCGGAGACGACGGGATCGATCTGCCTATCGCGCCTTTTCCCACTCCCCCCGTCTACCCCGGAGACGATGGGATCGATCTGCCTATCGCGCCCGCTCCCACTCCCCCCGCCTATCCCGGCCCAAGCCAGGTCCGCACCGGCTGGGTGCGCTTTTTGCATGCCGCTACCGGCTATGATCCGCTGCGTATCCTCGTTCATTCCAGGCTCTTCACCCCTTCCCTCTCCTATGCCAATATGACCGAATACCGCTTGGTGCAGGACGGCTATCATGACGTCGTTATCACCCCCGCGACCGGAGCGCGGCCGATCCTGCTGCGCAAAACGATTCCCTTCCGGGCAGGCGATCAGGTAACGCTGGCGATTATCGATACGGATATGGGCTTAGATCTGCTTCAGGTTCCCGACATCCCCTGTCAAAATCCAATGGGCGGCTGCGGCTCCCTGCGGATGGTCAACCTCTCCTTCAACAGCCCGCCGCTGGATATGCGCCTGTATGACGGCGGCATCGTCCTAAGCGACGTCCGCTACCGGGAGATCACCCCCTTCAAGCCCTTCCGCTGCGGGGATTATCTCTTCTATCTCATCCGCACCTCCCCGGTAGCCGGAAGCTCCGGGGATCCGGGCTCCGTCCCCTATGAGCCGCTGGTGTCCTTCGGTATCCATATCAAGCCCCATGCCACCTATACCTGCTATGTAATCGGACATATCGGCGTCCCCGGCCAGGTGCTTCAGCTGCTGGTTGCTGAGGATGAATAGCGGTTTTCCGCCCGCACCCACCGGCCTGCAAGAGAAAGCATGCAAGCCGTTCCCTCCGGTTTGCAGAAAAAAGGCGCTGTTGTAAAATAGAAAAGAAACCTCCGGTCAAGCCGCTCCCCCGGCTTACAGAAAAAGGGCACGCCTGCAAAACTGTCGTTTTGCAGGCGTGCCCTTTTAGAGCTTCAAGCCGCGGTAGCTTTCCTCCAGCGTGGCGCAGGAGGCGGCGAAGCGTTCCAGCTCTTCCTTCTCCAAGGCAAGAGGAAGCACCCGCTGAACGCCTTCCCGCCCCACCACGCAGGGGATGCCGGCATAGACGCCTTGCTGCCCATATTCTCCCCGCAGCATGGCGGAAACGGTCAATATGCTGCTCTCGTTTCCAAAGATAGCGCGGGTAATGCGCGCCATCGCCATTCCAATGCCATAATAGGTGGCGCGCTTGGCGGCAATGATCTTCTGCGCCGCCCCGCGCACCTGCTCGCCAATCCGTTCAAGCGCCTCGCGGGTATAGAGCCCCCCGGATTCCTCCAGAATGCGCAGGACCGGCTTGGTCGCCAGCAGCGCCTGCGACCAGGGCACAAACTCGCTGTCCCCATGCTCGCCCATAACATAAGCGTGCATATTGCGCGGATCCACCGAGAAATATTCCCCCAGCAGGTAGCGCAGCCGGGCGGTATCCAGGGCGGTCCCGGTTCCCAACACCCGGCTGGGCGAAAGGCCGCTGAACGAGCAGGCCACCCGCGTCATGATATCCACCGGATTGGTGGCAATCAAAAAAATCCCTTGGAACCCGCTCTCCATAACCGGCCGGAGGATCGAGCGAAACACCTCCGCGTTGCGCTGTAAAAGATTCAGCCGCGATTCCCCCGGCTTTTGGGCGACGCCCGCGCAGACGGCGATAATATCCGCATCGGCGCAGTCCTGATAGCCGCCCGCATAAATTTTCATATGCGATCCGGAGAAGGCCAGGCCATGGTTAAGATCCATCGCCTCCCCCTCGGCGCGTTTCTGGTCCAGGTCGATGAGCGCCAGCTCATCGCAGGCGCTTTGGTTCAGCAGCGCGTAAGCATAGCTCATCCCCACCATACCGGCGCCGATGAGCACCACCTTCCTGTTGTCTGTAGTCATGGAACTCCCCCTTTTTTGAATGGACGCGTTATAAAATACGTTTCTGTTTGCGAAAAAGGGGGCTGTAAAAAACGCGCTGCGTTTTTTACAGCCCCCTTTGGGACGGCTTATCCGCCTGCCTCCCCGTTTGTGCGGACGCAGGAAACGCTTTACCGTTATTGTAAACGGAAAACGCCGGTTCATACAGAAAAAGGCTCCCGCCCGGCTGGGCAAGGAATCGATTCGCCCGCCGGAACGCTACTCTCCGGGGTTCTCCGGTTGTCCGGCAGCCTCCGGGGCGGCTTCCCCCGGTTCCGGACCGGAGGCCGGTTTCCCCATACGCGCTTCCATCCACGCGAGCAGGTCGTCATAGACCTCCTCGCGGTTCACTTCGCCGAGCAGCTCGTGCCGCGCACCCTGGTAGAGCTGAAGGTGAAGGTCCAGAACCCCGTTTCCCAGCAGCCGCTCATAGACCCGCAGCGCTCCCCGGCCAAAATCCGTTACCGGGTCGCTGTCGCCGCTGAGCAGGAGGGTGGGCAGGTTCTTGGGGTACCCCTTCGCCCATTTCTGGCTGTTGGCGATTTCCATCATCGCAAACAGATCGGCGAAGGCGCTGGCCGTGAAGGTGAAGCCGCACAGCGGATCGGCCACCGCTCTATCCACCTCGGCCTCGTCCCGCGTCAGCCAGTCCTTTTCGGTGCGCGACGGCACAAACCGGCGGTTAAAGCTGCCGGTTGTGAGGTTGGCCAGCAGCTCAGGCCGGGAGAAGGGGCCGCTGCGGCGGATAGCCCGCTGCGCAAGCAGCGAACCCAGCCCGGTCAGCGGGTTGGGGCCGGGCGTTCCGATAAAGGCCGCCCCGCGAATGGAATCCGGATATTTCAGACAGTAGAGCCGCGCAATGAGCGACCCCATCGAATGGCCAATCAAAAAGCGCGGAACCTCCGGGAACATGCCGCCCGCTATGCCGCAGAGCTGCCGCAGATCGCGGACCAGATATTGGTAGCCGTTTTGAGGTGCGAAATAGCCGAGCTTTTCCGGCGCAGGCGCGGTTTTCCCGTGCCCCAGGTGGTCGTGGCCGAAGGCGGCGATGCCGTGATGGGCCAGGTAGAGCATGAACGAACGGTAACGGCCGATGTGGTCATACATCCCGTGGGAAAGCAGCACGACCGCATGCACCGGCGCCGCTTCCGGGTAATAGACCACCCCGCTGACCGTGTCGCTCCCGTTGGAGCTTTTAAAGGTGAGCGTCCGAATATTCGTCCTCATAAACAATCCTTTCCCTTTTCTGCGGCGGATGCTTTCCGGCAGGCACGCACCGATCTCATGCAAAGGCGGCGCGGCTGCCAAACGGAACATCCGCACGGGTGATTTCACTCGTAACCCCTTGCCCGTCCACGGTGAAAAAGCGGATATGGGTAAATTTTTTCCAAACGGTGTAGAGCATAGAGTTCTCATCCTGCGGGATACCGCTGACGACATGGAGCGTTTTGTGATGCTTGATAAAGTGGATAATCTGGTGGGCGGGATCCTCCCCATAGGTAACGTTCATGTCGCCGCCGTTCTGCTTCGAAATATTGAACAGATGTTCCAAAGCCAACGGATTGGGGGGATACCGGCTGCTCTGCACACTTAGGATGCACAGCTCCGTGCCGGTAACGTCGGCAAGCGTCTTGCCGGCATGGATCAGCCGTTCACATTGGAACTGATTGGTCACCAGCACGACCGTCCTGGCAACCGCATGGGTTTCATCCATCGTCATAGAGCATTCTCCTTAGCGATAACCGCCGCCTCTCTGCCGCCGGCTGCGGGCAGAGACGGCTTTTTGTGAAGCGTGAAACCATAGAGAGCAAATCTCAGAAGGTTTATATCTATAGTATACCGGATATTTGTGACGAAATCATTTCTTCAATGGATATTTTTATCAATAAAAAGCGGATATCCTGCTCCTCTTTTACAAAGGCGGGCGGCGGGGAAGGATTTACAAACCCGTCATGGAAAATCATTGAAAAGAGGGCGGCGGCATGGTATAATTTTTTACCAGGTTACAAGAATAACGTTAGCGCTCCTTCTTCTCCGGCGCCGCTGGGGAAGAAGATTTTGGATGAGGAAGGAGGGGCCGGGGCATGGCTGCCAGCAAGCTGTTTATCGTTATCCCTTGCTACAATGAGCAGGAAGTGCTGCCGGAAACCTCTTCCCGCCTGCGCCAAAAGCTGCAAACGCTGGTACAGCAGGTGAAAATCCATGCGGACAGCCGGGTTTTATTTGTGGACGACGGATCCTCCGACCGGACCTGGGCGATGATTGAGCGGCTGCACCGGGAGGACCCGGTTTTCTGCGGCCTCAAGCTCTCGCGCAACGAGGGGCACCAGAAGGCGCTGCTCGCCGGGCTGATGGAGGCCAAAAAGCACGCGGACGCGGTCGTTTCAATGGACGCGGATTTGCAGGACGATATCGAGGTCATCGACAAATTTTTGGAGGAATATGCGAAGGGCTGCGATGTGGTCTACGGCGTGCGTTCCTCCCGCAAGACGGACAGCTTTTTCAAGCGCAACACAGCGCTGGGATTTTACCGCTTTATGAAGCGGATGGGGGTCGAGATCGTTGAGAACCACGCCGATTGCCGGTTGATGAGCCGCCGCGCCCTCGAAGGGCTGGAGCGCTTTTCAGAGGTAAACCTTTTCCTGCGGGGGATCGTGCCGCTCATCGGCTACCCAAGCGCCGTTGTCACCTACGAGCGCAGCGAGCGCTTCGCCGGAGAATCGAAATACCCGCTAAAAAAAATGCTCGCCTTCGCTTTCGACGGCATCACCTCCTTCAGCACCAAGCCCATCCGGTTCATCACCCTTCTCGGTTTTCTGGTGTTTGCCGCCAGCCTAGGCGTGCTGGCCTACACCTTTATCCGCAAATGGATGGGGGCGACGGTAGAGGGCTGGGCGTTCTTAAGCTGTTCGATCTGGATGATCGGCGGGGTGCAGCTCCTCTCGCTGGGAATCATCGGGGAATATGTGGGGAAGGTCTATGCCGAAAGCAAGCGGCGGCCCCCCTATCTGGTTGAAAAATATCTGGAAGGGGAAACGGCTTCCGAAAACGGGGGAAACAAATGATTATTTATTATGGCCTGCTGATCCTAATCGTCGGGTTAGGGCTTTGGTGGGGGAAGGATGAGAAGCGCGGCTGGCCCCGCGCCGTCTATTGCCTAGCGGTAACGCTGGCGCTGGCGCTGACCGCCGGGCTGCGCTACGGCATCGGCTTTGACTACCGCAACTATCCGCCGCTGTTTGAAACGATCCGTTCGCTCAGTTGGGGGGAGCTGCCCTCCTACAGATATGAGCTGGGCTTTTCGGCGCTCAGTAAGCTGCTCATGCTCATTTCGTCCGACCTCACCTTTTTGTATATGGTCTACGCCCTGCTGATGATGGGGGTGGTCGGCTATGTCATCTGGCGGCGCAGCGTTATGCCCTGGTTCTCCTTCTTCTACTTTGTAACGCTGGCCTTTTTTGCGAGCGCCATGAACCTGCTGCGCCAGACCTTTGCGGCGTTCATCTTCCTGCTGGCCGTCCCTTACCTGCAAAAGCGCCGGATAGTTCCCTATATGCTTATAGTCCTTCTGGCGGCGAGCATGCATAAAACGGCGCTGCTGCTCATCCCGGTCTATTTTATCGCCCGGCTGCCGCTGAACCGCTATACCGGCGCGCTCTATGGGGGCGGCACGGTGCTGGTGTTTTTGTTCTCGGATCCTATCATGCACTTTGCGATGCGCTATGTTTTCTCTTACTATACGGAGGATACGATCTATTACAACAGCTCCTCCTTTATTTACGTCATGGTCCCGGTAGCGCTCTCGGCTCTCTTAATCGCTTTGAAGGGACGGCTCTGCAAGGAGGATCCGGACAACATCGTTTACGTCAACCTGATGCTTTATGGCGGCTTCTTCTCGCTGATGATGACCCGGCACTATATCCTGGAACGCTTCTCGCTGTATTTTGTGGTAACAGGGCTGCTGTCCGTTCCGCTGCTGGCGCGCACCTTCCGTCCGCAGGAGGGGGCTGTTCTGGAGGATGACGGAAAGTTCCGCAGCGAGCGGGCGCAAAAGCTGGCTCTCAGGCGCTGGGAGAAGGAGCAAAAGCAGATCTATATTTCGGTGATCACCGCCCTGTGCCTATTGTGCTTCATCCATTTCCTCATCAGCGTAAACTATAAGTTCCACAATGTCTACCCGTATTACTCGATCTTTTCCGAAGAGGCGAAAAACCAAGAGCGCATCCCCTATGTGCCCTATTGGAAAGAAGCGGAGGCCGCCCAACGCCTGGAAAACCAAGGCAAAGCGGAAAATCCTTAGAACAGGCGGGGAGGGCGGAACGGTTGAAGGAATTGCTGATTGGAGAAAACGACGCCGGGCAGCGGCTGGACAAGTTTTTGCGCAAGGCTTGTCCCGACCTGCCGGCTTCGCTGTGCTATAAATATATCCGCCTGAAGCGCATTAAGGTGGATGGCGCGCGCGCACACCCGGAACAGAAACTTCTTGCCGGGCAGCGGGTGCGTTTCTATGTTTCGGATGAATTTCTGGGCGGGTCGGAGGAAAAGCCGCTGTTCCTGAGCGTGTCCCCCTCCATCCGCGTGGTTTATGAGGATGCGGCGGTGCTCTTCATGGACAAGCCTGCGGGCCTGCTCTGCCATGAGGACGCCAAGGAAAAGCGGGATACCCTGATCAACCGGATGCTGCGCTATCTCTACGATCAGGGCGGCTTTGACCCGCAGAACGAACAGAGCTTCACCCCCGCGCTCTGCAACCGCATCGACCGGAACACACAGGGGCTGGTAATGGCCGCTAAAACGGCGGCCGCCCAGCGAGAGCTGTGCGAGGCGATCCGGCTGCGGATGGTGGATAAGCGGTATCTCTGCGTCGCCCGCGGCCGGATGCCGCGCCGCCGCGACACCCTCGCCGGCTACCACTCGAAGGATGCCGGACGCAGCGAGGTCCTAATCACCCCCTACCCGCGCGCAGGCGCTAAGACGGCCGTTACCGAGTACCGGGTTTTAGACTTCGACGGGGAGCGTTCTCTTTTGGAGGTTCTGCTGCACACCGGCCGGACCCACCAGATCCGGGCCCATCTCGCCTCCATCGGCCATCCGCTGGAGGGAGATACGAAATATGGCTCTGCCCATACGCCGGGGAGGCCCCGTTTTCAGGCCCTTTGTTCCTTTGCGCTGCGTTTCCACCCCTTACCGGAGGAATGGAGCATCGCCTACCTATCCGGCCGGGAGTTCCAGGCGAACAGCGTTGACTTTGCCAGCCGGTATTTTCCCGATTATTTCCGGCCGGATGTTTTCCCGCCCCCACGGGCAACGAATCGATAGGGATTCTACCGGCAAAAAACCGCAAACATAGAGAGAAGAGAGAAGAATATGCAAAGACGGCGTTCGCGCTGTAAGCCGGGAGCATTGGCGGCGCTTTTGATTGCGCTCGTTCTGGCGGCGCTGGTTCCGGCCGGCGCCATTTTAGCTAAAGAATATCTGGAAAACGAGTCTGTGGCGGCCAGCGGGAGCGAGGAGTGGGACGAAAGCCGCCCCCTCCCGCCTGAGGAGCCTCCCTCCAGCCGGGAGGAACCGGAGCCCTCCCAGCCGGAGGAACCCGCTCCGGAGAAAACAGTCCCGGCCTTCGGCCTGGTGCCGGAGGGGGAACCGGCGGCTTCCTCCTATTTTGACGACGCCGTTTTTTTCGGGGATTCCCTCACCGACGGCCTGGGCGCTTACAGCGTGCTCAACAATGCAACCTTTATCGCTTCCACCGGCGTCAACCCGGACAGCGTTTTTACCAAGGAGGCTATCACGCTGCCCGGCGAGGAGGAGCGCCTCACCATGTTCAGCGCTTTGGGCCGAACCCAGCCCGGAAAGATCTATATCATGATCGGGGCCAACTGGGTTGGGCGGAACACTGGCATTGAGAAAAAAACCTTTTTGAGCCATTACCGGACGATGCTGGAACGGATCGCCGGGCAGCATCCCGACGCGCTGATCTTTATCCAATCGATGCTGCCTGTTTCCAGGGAATATGAGGAGAACGCCAACGGCAATAACCATGTCGGCCTGACCAACGAAATCATCAATGAATACAACGAAGCGCTGCTTGCCTTGGCGCAGGAAATGCAGCTTCATTACCTTGACGTCCATTCCGCGTTGGCTGATGCAGAGGGCTATCTGCCCAGCGGCGAAACGAGCGACGGCATGCACCTCACCCCCGGCTACTATACCCGCTGGTATGATTACTTGACCACCCACACCGTCCCCGATACCGGCGCGCCGCAGGAGGACGGGGCGGAAGAAAGCAGCGCCCCGGAACCGGAATCAAAGGAACCGGAACCGCCGGAGAGCTCTTCCGGCAGCACGGAAACGGATCTGGAGGAGATCGCCGTCCGCCTTTCCTGAGGAGAACACGACCGGCCGCGGGCCCATAGGCTTACCCGGCCTTGCCGGAAAAATTCGATGGTAAAGACAGGTTTATAAAGAAAGGATGGGTTTATCATGACATGGGGAATTATTGCGGCGCTGGATGAGGAGCTCCGCCCCTTGCTGGAGGAGCTGAAGAAAGATCGGCAGCAAGAGATCTATGGAACCACCGTCTACCAGGGAACGCTCTATGGGCAGCCGGCCGTGCTCTGCAAGTGCGGGATCGCGACCATCAACGCGGCGCTGTGCACCAGCGCGGTCATTCGGGAGTTCGGCGCGGACCGGATCATCAACACCGGCATTGCCGGCGCGCTCGGCGCGGGGATGCAGACGCTGGACGTGGTGATTTCAGAGGACGTTTGCTACCACGACCGGGATTCCGCCTTGGAACGGTATTATCCCTTCACCAACTGTTTCCGGGCGGACAAGGAGCTCATTGCGCAGGTGGAAAAGGCGGCGCAGGGCCTGGTGGTGCGGGATAAGCCGGTGCGCGCGCAGGTGGGACGGATTGTCACCGGCGATCTTTTTGTGGAAAGCAGCGCGGTGAAGAAGGAGCTCTGTGAGCGGCTGCACCCGCTCTGCGTGGAGATGGAAGGGGCCGCCATCGCCAACACGGCCTATGCCAACGGCTGCCCCTTTGTGGTAGTGCGCACCATGTCCGACTGCGCGGACGAGGGCGCTCAAGAGAGCTACGATCACCTGATCGAGCACGCCAGCGAGATATCCGCGCGCATTGTGCTGCGGATGCTGAAGGGCTGAGACCGGGCGGTACATAGCCGGTTTTTCGGATTGCTTTACGCCTTACCCGGTTCCGCCGGGCCTTAAAGACAAGGAAGGATGATAAAAGATGGAACGGATCGCCAGCTTTTCGGTTGACCACCGCAGGATCGGCAAGGGCCTGTTCATCTCCCGCATCGATGGGGATGTTGTCACCTACGACATGCGCATGTGCGTGCCGAACGCGGGCAGCTACCTGCAAAACGCCCCGCTGCACACCTTTGAACACCTGCTTGCCACCTATGTGCGCAACTCCTCCTTCGGCAGCCAAATTGTTTACGCCGGCCCGATGGGCTGCCGCACCGGCTTCTACCTGCTGGTGCGCGACAGGATGAGCCACGCGGACGCCCTTGGGCTTTTAAAGGAGGCCATGGCCTTTATCGCCGGATTTTCCGGCCCCATCCCCGGCGCGAGCGAGCCGGAATGCGGCAACTGGCGCGACCATGAGTTGGAGGGCGCAAAGGCGTATGCGGCCGATTATCTCTCGGTGCTGGAGGGCTGGACGGTCGAACGGATGGTTTATCCGCAATGAGCCGCCGCTGGCGCTATCTGGCCGCCGCCCTGCTGCTCCTGCTGGCGCTGCCGCTTCCGGGCTGCGGGCGGGAGAACGGCTCCGCGCCTTCCGAGAAGCCGGAGGAAAGCCGGGAGGAAACGCCCATGCAGGAAGAGAGCCCCGCCGTCTCCGACCCGGCTAAATCTGAGGCTGCGGATCCGGAGACCATCCCAGAGGGTTACTATTTCCCCGCCGAGCCGGTGCGGATACCGGCCGCCGGGGAGGAAACCGCCTGGGAGCTGCGCTTTTCCCCCTCGGAGAGAACGGTGAATTTTGTCGAGCTGCCGGAAGAGACAACGGCCGCCTCGGTAACGGTGCGGAAGGATGGGGAAACCCTCTACCAATCCTTCGGGAGCGACAGCCGCCTTTGCCGCTTTGACACGGTGCGGGCGGATAAGCTGACCGTGCTTTTAGAAGGGGACTCCAGCGGCGGGAGCCCGAAGGCCGGTTTTCTGCCCGGCGTGGCGGAGACCTGCGCCTATCTGCCCGCCTCCGCCAACCCCGGCGAATTGGAGGCTTACGCGCCTTCCTTTCAAAAGCTGCGGCGGGTGGTGGTCATCACCGGGCTTTGTTGGGATGAAACCGGCGAGGTCGTGGAGATAGACGGGAACTATCCGGCGCTCATGCAGGCGCTACGCGCCCTGCGGGACCGCTGCGGCTTTGAACTCTTCGCCACCCTCTATCCGGCCCGTTCGCTCATCCGGGCGGGTACGGCCGGGGAAATCACCGCGCAGAACCGCGAGGCGCTTACCGCCTCGATCCTCGCCCACGCCGCCGCTTATGCGCTGGATGGGATCGATCTGGACTGGGAGACCCCGGCGGACGAAAGCGAATGGCGCGCCTGCTCCGCGCTTATTGCCGGGCTCGGCCCGGCGCTGCGCAAAAAGGGCCTCTCCCTCTCCGCCGCTCTCTATCCCGAAAGCCTCGGCAAGCTCTCCGCCGCCGCCCGTCCGGCGCTGGACAGGCTGCACCTGATGACCTATGATCAGTTTGACGCGCAGGGCCGCCACGCCACCTTTTCGGGGATGGCGGACGCCGTCCAGCGCGCGTTAGAAGCCGGGTACGCCCCGGAGCAGATATCGGCGGGGCTCCCTGCCTATGGGCGTCCGCTCGACGCCTCGGCCGCCTGGCCGCTCTACCGCGAGCAGCCGCTTCCTCTAACGGAGAACCAATCGGGGGACAGCTATTTCAACAACCCCCAGATGGTGCGGGACAAGGCCGCCTATTGCAGCCTGCACCGCTTGGGAGGCGTTTTCTTCTTCCCGCTGACCGGCGACCTGCCTGCGGATGACCCTGATTCGCTGCTGGGCGCGGTCGATGAGCGGGAAAACGGAGACTCCCGTTAGCGGCTTCAAGAAGGCCGCCGGGAAACCTTGCGGCCGGCGGCCCGGTCCCCGTATAGGGCCCTTTTAAATCCTTCCTCCCCGGCGGCTTAACGTCCAGGCGCGGAGGCTGGCAAATGGAGGCTACCGATGAATCTTTCGCTACAAAGCGAAGCGGCCGCCTGGCAGACGGCGTTTGCCGGGCCGCTGCTTCGCTGGTACGATCAAAACGCCCGCGTGCTGCCCTGGCGCAGCTCGCCCACCCCCTATCATGTCTGGGTATCGGAGATTATGCTCCAGCAGACCCGCGTGGAACCCGCAAAGCCCTATTATGAGCGGTTCCTCCAGGAGCTGCCCACCGTTCAGGCGCTGGCCGCGGCCGAGCCGGATCGGCTCCGCAAGCTCTGGGAGGGGTTGGGCTACTATTCCCGCGTCCGCAACATGCAGCGCGCCGCGCAGAAAATCTGCGAGGAATTTGGAGGCGAATTTCCCCGCTCCTTCCCTCAAATGCTCTCGCTGCCGGGGATAGGGGAATATACGGCGGGGGCTATCCTCTCGATTGCCTTTTCGCTTCCTGTGCCCGCGGTGGATGGGAACGTGCTGCGCGTTCTCTCGCGGGCTGCGCTTTACCGGGAGGATATCGCCTCCCCGCAGGCAAAGAAGGAAATCGGGGCGCTGATCGCCCGCTTTATCCCGGAGGATCGGCCGGGAGATTTTAATCAGGCATTGATGGATTTGGGCGCGACCGTCTGCCGGCCAAACGCCGCCCCGCTCTGCGGGGAATGCCCCGTCCGGGAGAGCTGCGGCGCGCTGCGGGAGGGCTGCGCCGGGGATCTCCCCGTGAAAGCGCCCAAAAAGGCGCGCCGCATCGAGGAGAGGACGGTGCTGCTGGTTCTGTCTGAGAAAGGAGTCCTGCTGCACCGCCGGCCGCCGGAGGGCCTGCTGGCAGGGTTGTGGGAGTTCCCCAGCCTGTCCGGCCGCCAGAGCGCCTCCGGTGTAGGCGCTCATTTTCCGCCGGGGACGCGCCTCTCCTCCCTCGCATCCGCCCGGCATGTGTTCAGCCACATCGAGTGGCAGATGACCGGCTTCCTTGCGCGGGCCAGGTCCGCGCCGCTCCCCTCGGAGGATTGGCGCTGGGCGGACGGCCGGGCGCTGCGGGAGGAATATGCCGTCCCCTCCGCCTTCAAGGTCTATCTGCGCCTGGCTTCCGCGCTTTTGCAGGCGGAGGAAGGCGGCTGAACCGGAAGAGGAGCCTTCCAAAAAGCGCGGGATTTCGCGGCGCAGCCGTCCGGCTGTCCGCCCATGAAGGAGGGGGCTTTTCCCATGCTCGTTTATTACCTCAACCTGCTGGTTATTCTGGCGCTGGCTTACCCGCTGTGCATCCGGAAGCCGGATCAGCGCAAGCGGGCGGTCTATCTCGCCTGCACCTTTTCTTTGATGTTTCTGCTGTCCGCAGCGCGGCGGGGGATTGGAAACGATTATTTTTCCTATATCGATATCTATTATGAAGCGGCCGGCCGGCCCTTCAGCGGGCTGTTTGGGAGCGGGCTGCGCGCTGAACCGGGCTATCTGCTGCTGTGCAAGCTGATTTCGCTGACCGGCGCTTCTCAAACTGTAATGTATGCGGTGATGGCCGTTCTCTGCCTTCTTCCGGTTGCCTGGTTTCTCTACCGCTACAGCGAAAACCTCTGGCTCTCCACCTGGCTCTATGTGACGCTGACCTTTTTTTACGGCACGATGAACTTTGTGCGCCAGAACCTGGCGCTCGCTATCCTGCTTTTGGGCTATCCGCTGCTGCGCCGCCGCAGGCTGTGGGCGGCGGCCGCTTATGCGGGCGTCATTCTCGCCGCCGCCTCCTTCCATAAGACGGCGCTCATCCTGCTGCCGGTACTGCTCCTCTGCTACCTGCCGCTCAACCGGTGGATAGGAGGGGCCTATGGCGCGCTGGCGCTGGCGCTCTACCTCACCTCCCGGCAGCTGGTCGATTGGATCACCAACTATATTTACACTGGCTATAAAGACCTCCCTTACCTGAATTTTGGGTTGAGCTTTGTGTTTCTCATTCTTCCCGCCCTGATCCTTGCGTTGGTTCTCTGCAACAAAAAAGGGCTGGAGCAGCGCTGGGAGGATGCGCCGCTGCTTATTAACCTGGTGTTTTACAGCGTGCTCATCTGGCTGTTTATCACCAAGCACATGGTGCTGGAACGGTTTTCGCTCTACCTGTATGTTTATGCGCTGCTGCTGGTCCCCATGGCCGTGGAGCTGCACCGGCCGGATGCGAAGCTGGCCGGGCAGCACCGCAAGCTGCGTGAGGAAATACGGCGGCTGGGAAATACGGGGAAGGGCGGCCATTCCAAGGCCGTCCTCCGGCGCTACCAGGAGCTGGACCAGCGGCTCTCCGCCCAGCGCGCCCTCTATTGGGGGCTGCTGGCCGCGGTGCTCATCGCTTCCTTCTGCTACCACGAGTTCGGCATGCACGACGGATCCAACGGCTTCCACGGCGTGTTCCCCTACCGCTCGCTGCTGGAGCCGCTCAACCGCCTGCCCTAGCCCGTAAAATTCATTCCCGGTCTATAGGCCCGGAGGGCGCTGTAAAATGCCTTGCATTTTACAGCGCCCTCCTTTTCCCGTTCAAGCGGCGCTCTAGGCGCTTCTGAATCGCGCCTGACGCTGCGCCGGAACCGTGTCCGCTCGCCGGTTCCCAAGTAAGCCGTTTGCATCCGCCGCATTCCTGCCCGCCAGCTGAATCTTCGCCGGTCATGTCCTTCAAAAATGCAAAGCCCGCCAAATCGAGCTTTACTGCCTGCATCATGAAAAGAGAAGGCGCTTTTAAAACGGGATTCCATGGAAATATTCCCGCTTTATAGCAGGATATTCCTGTTGGAAGGTTTCATTTTTCGACAAATTTTGCTATAATAAACGGGACATCAACGTTAGCCGGGCTTGTCCCGGAAATAGGAGCCGACAGAATGGGTGAAAAGAAAACGCACGACGGGCACCGTATCCGGCTGCGCCAGCAGATCAGCGAGCGCGGGCTGGATGGGCTGCCGCTCTACAACATATTGGAATTTATCCTTTTCCACACCATTGCCCGCAAGGATGTGAACGATTTGGCGCATGCGCTCATCGAGCGGTTTGGATCGTTTTCCGGCGTGCTGGACGCCAGCCGGGACGATCTGAAAAAGGTGCCGGGCGTCAGCGACGTCACCGCTACCTTTTTAAATGCGCTCCCCAGCATTTTTCGCGCCTACCAGGAGGATAAAACCGCCATGGGCGTCATCTTTGAAGACATTACCCAGGTGGGAGACTATCTTTCCGGCCTGTTTGTCGGCCGGAGTGTGGAAACGGTGATTTTGATCTGCCTGAATCTGAAAAACAAGCTCATCGCCTCGCGGGTGGTGGCGGTCGGCAGCGTGGGCCATGTGGCGCTCCCGGTGCGCAAGGTGGTGGAAACGGCGCTCTCGGTCGGCGCAGTCAGCGTCGCTATCGCGCACAACCATCCGAACGGTTATGCGCTCCCCTCCAGCGGAGACATCAGCGCGACCCGCCAGCTTCAGGATGCGCTCACGCCCTTAGGCATTGAGCTGGTGGATCATGTGGTGGTGAATGAAGATGATTACACCTCGATGCGCCTATCCGGCTACCTGAAAAGGAATTAACCGGGGAAAACTCTCCAAAAACGGCTTTCGGCTTGGATTGGGCCGAAAGCCGTTTTTGAATCCCGGCAGACCGGAAAATCCTTCGCAGGCAGATCCCCCCTCAGAAAAGCGGTTATTTTTCCACCGGATGCGGGTGAAACGGTTGAAAACAAGCTGGGATGTGGTATACTAAAAAAGAACATATGATCGAAGACGAGGAGGATTTGCGTGGATCATTTCCAGCTTGTTTCATCCTACCAGCCGACCGGGGATCAGCCGGAAGCGATCGGGAAGCTGGCGGAGGGCATCCTGCGCGGCGACCGGGAACAGACGCTGCTGGGCGTTACCGGTTCCGGAAAAACCTTCACCATGGCCAATATCATCCAGGCCGTCAACCGCCCCACGCTGGTGCTTGCGCACAACAAAACGCTGGCCGCCCAGCTCTGCTCCGAATTTCGGGAGTTCTTTCCGCACAATGCGGTGGAGTATTTTGTCTCCTACTATGATTACTACCAGCCGGAAGCCTACATCGCTTCCACCGACACCTATATTGAAAAGGACAGCGCCATCAACGACGAGATCGAGCGGCTGCGTCACTCGGCGACCTGCGCGCTGTGCGAGCGGCGGGATGTGATCATCGTCGCAAGCGTGAGCTGCATCTATTCGCTGGGCGATCCGATTGATTACCGCGAGATGGTGATTTCCCTGCGCGCCGGGATGGAATACAGCCGGGAAAAGCTGCTGCAAAAGCTGGTTGAGCTGCAATATGAGCGCAACGATATCAATTTCATCCGCAATAAGTTCCGCGTGCGGGGCGACGTGGTGGAAATTTTCCCCGCCTATAACGAGGACATGGCTATCCGCATTGAGTATTTCGGCGATGAAATCGACAAGATCAGCGAGATCGCGCCGCTGACCGGCGAGGTGCGCAGCACGATCGCCCACGCGGCCATCTACCCGGCCTCGCATTATATCGTCCCGCGCGATAAAATGAAATCGGCCATTGAGGAGATCCGGGCCGAGGCGGATGCGCGGGTGCAGTTTTTCCAGCAAAACGGGAAATACATCGAGGCGCAGCGCATTGCCGAGCGAACCAACTACGACACCGAGATGCTCACCGAAATCGGCTTCTGCAAGGGGATAGAGAACTATTCCAGGGTCCTATCCGGGCGGGAGCCGGGAAGCATGCCCTTCACCCTGCTCGACTATTTCCCCCGCGACTTCGTGTTGTTTGTGGATGAGAGCCATGTCACGCTGCCGCAGGTGCGCGGGATGTTCGGCGGCGACTATGCGCGCAAAAAGAGCCTCATCGATTTTGGCTTCCGCCTGCCCTCCGCCTTTGACAACCGGCCGCTGAACTTTGATGAGTTTTGCGGCAAGCTGAACCAGATCATCTATGTATCCGCCACCCCCGCCCCCTATGAGCGCGAACGCTCGGCCCAACTGGTGCAGCAGGTCATCCGGCCGACCGGGCTGCTGGACCCGGAGATCGAGGTGCGGCCGACCGAGGGGCAGATCGACGATCTCCTCAGCGAAATCCACCTGCGCTGCGAAAAGAAGGAGCGCGTTTTGGTGACGACGCTGACCAAGAAAATGGCGGAAAACCTGACCGATTATTTCGACCGAATGGGCGTAAAGGTGCGGTATATGCACTACGACGTAGACACCATCGAACGCATGGAGATTATCCGCGACCTGCGTTTGGGGGAATTTGACGTGCTCATTGGGATCAACCTCCTGCGCGAAGGGCTGGACATCCCGGAGGTTTCGCTGGTGGCCATTCTCGACGCCGACAAGGAGGGGTTCCTGCGCAGCGAAACCTCGCTCATCCAGACCATCGGGCGCGCGGCGCGCAACGCGCAGGGCAAGGTTATTATGTATGCCGACGAAGTGACCCGGTCGATGGAGCAGGCCATTACCGAAACGGAGAACCGCCGCCATATCCAGCAGCGGTATAACGAGGAACACGGCATCATCCCCAAAACGATCATCAAGGACGTGCGCGAGATCTTGGAGATCTCCAAGAAAGAGGATGCGGACAAGACCGAAAAATCCATTCGGAAGATGTCCCGCCAGGAGCGCGAGCAGACCATTCAAAAGCTCACCGCCCAGATGCGCCAGGCCGCCCAGCTTTTGGAGTTCGAACACGCCGCCTATCTGCGCGACAAGATCGAAAAGCTCAAAAAAAGCATGGAGGGCGCCCGGCCCAAGGTTCCGAAATAAAGACCGGCGGGCTGGTCGCGCGGGCTTCATTGGGAAGGGCGCAGGCCGCCGGTCCTCGCAGTCAGATTTGTGCGGCGGAGACAGCGGCCTTTCAATCACCGGAGAACAACATTTTTATAAGCGGGAGGGGTTCCCATGTGGCTTTTAGCGGCGGCTTTATCGGCGCTGTTTGCAGGGATCACCGCAATCTTCGCTAAATGCGGGATTCAAAAGACCGATTCGGACGTTGCCACCGCATTGCGCACCGCCGTGGTGCTTCTGTTCGCGTGGTGCATAGCGTTCGCCGCCGGATCTGCGGGAACGGTTCTGGAGATCGACGCCAAGTCCCTCTTTTTCCTGATCCTATCGGGCCTTGCGACGGGGGCTTCCTGGCTGTGCTATTTTAAGGCGCTGTCGCTAGGCGACGTCAACCAAGTGACGCCGGTGGACAAATCCAGCACCGTCCTCTCGGTCCTGCTTGCCATTTTGATCTTCGGGGAGACCGAGCGTCTGGCAGTGAAGCTGGCAGGCGCTTCGCTGCTCGCAGCGGGGATTTTTTTAATGATAGAGCCTCAAAAGACGTCCGGCGGGCGCAAAAACGGCCGGTGGCTGATCTATGCGGTCCTCTCGGCCCTATTCGCCGCGCTGACCTCGATTCTCGCCAAGATAGGCATTTCCGGCGTGGAATCCAACCTGGGGACGGCTGTCCGCACAGCGGTGGTGCTCCTCATGGCCTGGGGAATCGTCTTGATAAAAGGGAAGCAGCGGCAGCTAAAAACAATCGGCCGGAAAGAGCTTGGCTTCATCGCCCTTTCCGGCCTTGCAACGGGAGGATCCTGGCTCTGTTATTACTATGCGGTTCAAAACGGCCCGGTCAGCGTGGTCGTCCCCATTGACAAGCTCAGCGTTTTAGTGACCGTCCTTTTTTCCCGGCTGGCGTTTAAAGAAAAGCTCAGCCGTAAGGCATCCGCCGGGCTCTGCCTGATGGTAATCGGGACGCTCGCCATGGCAGTTGGGGCATAGCCCCCCTTCCGGGCGGCGTCCCGTTTTTATTCTCCCCTGGGCGTTTACGCCCAGGGGCATGGACGCCCTTGGGCACGGACGCCCTTGGGCACGGATGCCCTTGGGCACGGACGCCCTTGGGCACGGATGCCCTTGGGCACGGACGCCCTTGGGCACGGACGCCTCAGTTCTTCAGGCTCTGGAGCGGCGCGGGGATCTGGCCGCCCCGGCGGATGAATTTCTGCGGGGAAAGGCGGTTTAGATCCATAACCGGCCCGGATCCGAACAATCCGCCAAATTCCAGCTCCTCCCCGGCCTTGCGGCCAACGGCCGGGATTACCCGGACGGCGGTGGTCTTGGAATTGACCATACCGATAGCCGCCTCGTCGGCAATGAGCGCGGAAATAACCTCGGCTTGGGTATCGCCTGGGATCACAATCATATCCAGCCCCACCGAGCAAACGGCGGTCATGGCTTCGAGCTTCTCCACTTTCAGCGCCCCGCTGCGTGCGGCGGCAATCATCCCTGCATCCTCGCTGACCGGAATGAACGCGCCCGACAGCCCGCCGACGCTGGAGGAAGCCATGACCCCGCCCTTTTTAACGGCGTCGTTCAGCAGGGCGAGCGCCGCCGTCGTCCCGCAGGCGCCGCAGGTCTCCAGGCCAATCTCCTCCAGGATGTGCGCAACCGAGTCGCCCACCGCGGGCGTTGGGGCCAGCGAAAGATCCACAATGCCGAACGGCACATCCAACCGGCGTGAGGCTTCCGCGCCGACCAGCTGGCCCATCCGGGTGATCTTAAAGGCGGTCTTTTTAATAATCTCGGCAACGGCGGTCAAATCGCAGTCCTCCGGCGCTCCGGCGAGCGCCGCGCGCACCACGCCCGGACCCGAAACGCCCACGTTCAGCTTGCAATCCCCTTCGCCCACGCCGTGGAATGCGCCGGCCATAAAGGGATTGTCATCCACCGCGTTGCAGAAGATGACCAGCTTCGCCGCGCCGAAGCAGTTGTCGTCCGCCGTCCGTTCGGCGCAGGCGCGGACGACGCGGCCCATCAGCGCCACCGCATCCATGTTGATGCCTGCGCGGGTGGAGCCGACGTTGACCGACGAGCAGACCCGCTCGGTCACGGCCAGCGCTTCCGGAATGGACTCGATGAGCGCGCGGTCGCCGGCGGCAAAGCCCTTCTGGACCAGGGCCGAATAACCGCCGGCGAAGTTGACCCCCACCGTTTTGGCCGCCCGGTCGAGCGTCTGCGCATAGAGAACCGGGTTGCCCCCGCTGATCCCGCAGAGCATGGCGATGGGCGTCACCGACAGGCGCTTGTTGATGATGGGGATACCGTATTCCTTTTCGATATCCTCCCCAACGCGCACCAGGTTCTGCGCCCGGCGGCAGATCTTATCATAAACCCTTTGGCAGCTGCGCTCAATGTCGCTGTCTGCGCAGTCCAGCAGGGAGATGCCCATGGTAATGGTGCGCACATCCAGGTGCTGATCCTGAATCATGCGGATGGTTTCTAAAATCTCTTGGTTGTTAATCAAGTTCCTCTCTCCTTAGCAGGCGGCGCAGCGCCTTAAATGCGGTGCATCGAATTAAAAATGTCCTCGTGCATAACATGGATAGCCAGCCCGTTTTCTTCGCCGAGCCGGGCCAGCTGGCTGCCGAGCTCGGAGAGCGCGCAGGAGAGGTTGCTGGTTTCCACCAGCATAATCATGGCGAACAGATCTTGAAGGACGCTCTGGCTGACCTCGATCACATTGGCGTTGTAGGCGGCGCATTTCCCGCTGACCTTGGCCAAGATGCCGACGGCATCCTTCCCGACGACGGTAATAACAGCTCTCATAAACAATTGCCTCCTTAGACGGTGATTTGTTCCAGCTCCTCTAAAAAGAGAGCGGCGCTCAGATCGGAAGGGATCTGGTAATGGATGAGGTTCGGCTCCATCACGGCGGCGGCGTCGGGCGCGCAGGATCGCTTAAACTGGTTCTGGTAGAACCTTTTTATAAAGATGCGCAGCTTATCCTTGATGAAGCCCGGATCAAACTCCCCTTCAAAGGCGACGGCGGCATAGCTCAGCACCTTGGCGGGGGTCAGGCTGTATTTCAGGGTATAATAGAGAAAGAAGTCGTGCAGGATATAGGGGCCTAGAATCTCCTCGGTTTTCTGGCCGGGCATTCCCTCCTCATCCGGCGGGAGCAGTTCGGGGGAAACCGGGGTATCCAGAATATCCCGCAGGATAGCGGCAACGCCGGGCAGCAGCTCGCGATCGGCAATGAGCGCCGTCAGCTCCCGGATGGTGGTTTTGTTCAGCGTAATATTGACGTTATAGCCCGCCAGATGATCGCCGCCGAAGGTGGCGAAGCCTAGGGCCGCTTCGCTTAAATCCCCCGTCCCTACGACGAGCGCCCCCTCCTGGTTGCCCAGATCGAACAGGATCTGGGTCCGCTCGCGGGCCTGGGCGTTTTCATAGGTCGTATCGCGCGCCGCGGGGTCGTGGCCGATATCCTCAAAGTGGGAGAGCACCGCCTGCGAGATGGGGATCTCCCGCCTCTCGGCGCCGAGCGCCTCCATGAGCTGCAACGCATTTTCATAAGTGCGCCCGCAGGTGCCGAAGCCCGGCATCGTCACCGCCAGCACCGCGCCGCGCGGGAGAGAGAGAAGGTCGCAGGCGGCCGCCGAGACCAGCAGGGCCAGCGTGGAATCCAAACCGCCGGAAACGCCCAGTACCAGCCGGTCAATCCCGGTGTTCTGCATCCGGGAGGCCAGCGCGCGGGCCTGTAGGCGGAATGCCTCCTCCAAAAAGGCCCGGCGGGCACGCCGGGAGGCGGGCAGGTAGGGCGTCCGGTTCACCATCCGGCGCAGGCCGTCCGTTTCTGCGCCCGGCGCTATCAGGATGGGCTCCGGCTGGGCCCGGCTGACGGGGTGCAGCAGGTCGGTATCCAGATCATAGGAAAAGGCCAGCGGCTCCAGGCCCGCCGTCTGGTGGGCGGCCAGCGCGCCGTTCTCCGCCAGGGCGACGGAACCGGTATAGAGCTGCGGGCTGGAGGTGTCGCCAACGCCGCCGTTGACGGTGAAAACCGCGCAGCCGGAGGCATCCGAAAGCGCGCCGAGGAGCCTGCCGCGGCGGTTCATCGTACCGGCGGCGGCCGGCTCATAGGCAGGGTTCAGCACCAACGCGCAGCCGGAGGAGAGGATGGTCCCCGTTTGCAGCAGAAGGCTTTCCGCCGCGCCGGGAAGGACGAGAAAGGGCAGCTCGCCAATCTGGCAGCAGAGCGGTTCGCCGTCCGCCGGCGTCCGGCGGCATTCGCCGCGGCGGATGACCACCGCCTCCTCGCGCGGGAAGCCGCTGTCATAAAACAGGGCGGTCAGTACGAAGAGGCCCTCCCGTTCGCGGCTCAGGGCGAGCAGCCCGTCCAGCGCCTCTTCACAGGCGCGGCGGACGGTACGGGAGCCGCTGAGCTCTTTGCCGGAGGGCGGGGAGAACAGCAGGCGGGGCAGTAAGATAAGGTCCGCATCGCCGCGCTCCAACAGCGCCGCGCGCAGATCGCGCAGCGTGGCGGCCGGCTGCAAGGGGGGCGTGCGGGGGCAGATGCCCATCAGACGGATGATCGAGTTCATGGAGTGCACCTCCTGGGTGAAATAGCTGCGGAAACGGATGATTCCGGCGAACGGTCCCGGCGCTCACAAAAGCAGCGGCTTAAATCATCGCCGGGCTATGAAATATACACATCTATCTTAGCACACTTTCTACAATTGGGAAACGGGAAATTCCTATACATCCGGGATTTTGTATGCTATAATTTGGAATAAAGTTGGTGAAGCCGCCTTTTTAGCCCGTTTTCGGAGGGCGGCGCAAACCGGAGGGAGCGAGCGCTATGCTCAATTTTTTTGACAGCCATACCCATTCCGACAATTCGCCCGACGGCCAGCATTCGATCACCTTTATGTGTGAAAAGGCGGTGGAGAAGGGGCTGATGGGGATTGCCGTTACCGATCACTGCGAAATCGATACCTATGAGGAGGACGGCTCCCCGATGCGGATGCTGCAATCGGTGTTCGAGGTGCGCAAGGCGCAGCTCGCCTTTGGCGGCCGGCTGATGCTTACAGCGGGAATCGAACTGGGGCAGCCGCTGGCCTCCCCGGAAACCGCGCGCCAAGCGCTGCAAATGCAGAATTATGACTTTGTGCTCGGCTCGGTGCATCGGACGCGGGCGGACCTGACCGATTATTACTGGAAGGATTACCACAGCTACACCGAAGCGGATGTGAAAAAGGAGCTGGACGTCTACTTTAACGAGGTGCTGGAAACGGTGCGCTGGGGGCAGTTCGACGTTTTGGCGCACCTGACCTATCCGCTGCGCTATATGGAGGGCCGCGACGGCGCGCCCTGTAGCCTGGAGCCGCACCGCGAGATCATGGATGAAATCCTGCGCGCCCTGGCCCGCAGCGGCAAGGGGCTGGAGCTCAACGTAAGCTCCCTCTATGGGGAATATGGCCGCACCTGCCCCACCCGCGAGACGATACAGCGCTTCCGGGAGCTGGGCGGCGAAATCGTCACCATCGGCTCCGATTCGCACCGCGCGGACCGCATCGGCCAGGGCATTGCCGAGGGGATGGAGATCCTATCCGCCTGCGGGTTCGAGTATTTCGCCTTTTATAAACGGCGCGCGCCGCGGATGCTGCGCATTCAGTGAACCGCAAAAGGTCCGAGTGCTTCTCAATGGACGGTATAGCCCCGTTTCGCGGGCTATACCGTCTTTTTCTGCGCCGTCCGCTCGTTTCAAGCGAGCGGCTTTCCGGGAAAATCCCTTCATAAAACAGATTCTATGTGGTAATATGAATAGCATAAGCATGAAAGCCGGCAAGGCTGGCTCTGAGTGGGAAGGGAGGAAGAATCTATGGGATCTAAGCGTGCGCTGGCGTTGGCGGGCGGCGGCTCGCGCGGCGCTTACCAGATCGGCGTTTGGCAGGCGCTGCGCGAATATGGGGTCGATTACCAGATTGTCACCGGGACCTCGGTAGGCGCGCTGAACGGGGCGATGTTTGTACAAGGGGACTATGACGAGGCGCGCCAGCTGTGGCTACGGCTGACCTCGCAGGATGTGGCCAATGTGGATCTCAGCCAGGCGGCGGAAGCGCCCGACCCGGCGCGGGCGGTCTACGCCGAATTTCTGCGCCAGGCGGTGGCGGGCGGCGGCGTGGATATCGGAGGGCTGGAAACGATCATGCGCGCGGTGGTTGATGAAAAACGTTTCCGCGCTTCGCCGGTCGATTTTGGGCTGGTAACAGTGGAATATCCCTCGCTTCGGCCGGTGACGATGTGCAAGGCGGACATTCCCCCTGGGAAGCTGTGCGATTATCTCATTGCCTCCGCCTCCTGCTTCCCCGCCTTCCCGACCAAGCTCATTGACGACGTGCAGTTTATTGACGGCGGGTATCACGACAACCTCCCCATCAACCTGGCCGTCGAGCTGGGGGCGGAGGAGGTCATCGCCGTCGATCTCGAATCGGTAGGGATCCGGCAGCGGCCGAAAAACGTTTCGGTTCCGATCACCTGGATCCGGCCGCAGCACTCGCTGGGGCCCTTCCTCCTGTTTGAGCCGGACAGCGCCGGGCGCAACATGACGCTGGGCTATCTCGATGCGCTCCGGGCTCTTGGGCGCGCGGAAGGGGCGTATCTCACCTTCCGGCCGGGGGAAACCGGCAAGCTGATGGACAGCCTGCGGCCGGCCTTGGAGGAGGCCGTTTCCTGGCTGGAGGATCCGGAGGGCGGGCTTTTAAGCCTTCTTCCGCAGCGCCGCCGGGAGGATTGGCCCGAGCGCTGCCGCCAGGCCGTTCAACAGTTGGGCCAATGGTATGAATTGGAGGAGACGCTCCTTTACACCGCCCACAGCTTCAGCTATGAGCTGCTGCTGCGCTTCAACGCGCAGGAGGCCGAGCCCAGCAGCGAAATCGCAGAGGTGTTTTCCCGCGCAGGGACTGCCCTCCAGCTGGCGGGACAGCTCTCGGTTTTTGGCCGCCGCCAATTGTGCGGCTTCATCTTTACCCGGCTTCGGGAATCTGCGCTTGGCTATGGGAACCGCCGGGAGCTGCAACACATAGCGGCGGTTCTGCAAAACGAGACGGCGGCCGCTCTCCTGATCTTTGCGCTCAAGCGGACACTGGCAGAAGAAGAGTGAATATTTCCCACTGTGATAACCGGCTTTTAACTCCGCCGGAACCGGGACGCGCCCACAAAATAGAACAGGCCGTAGAAAACGCGCCTCCGGCTTGTAAAAGATATCGTGCAGGCCGCGCCTCCGGCTTGCAGAAAACGGGACGTACTGCAAAATTTCATGTTGCAGTACGTCCCGTTTCCAGTCCGAAGAGCTCCGCTGTCTCCTGCCAATCCAGGTTGCGGATGTGATGCTTTCGTTTCCCCTCCGAAAAAGAAAAGACCAGAAGATCGCAGCGCTTGTCAAAATACTGAATCGGGCTTTGCCGCAGGCAGACGCAGGCAATCTTGTCGCGGGGCAGGACGACGGTATGCAGATAGTAGCCGGAGGAATAGTAGAGGGTGAATCGATCCCCCTCCCGCGCAGCGCCCGAAGTAAAATAGTCGATCAGCCGGACGGTCAGAAACCAGTAGGCGGGGAAGCAGAGCATGAAGCCCACCCAGCCGATGAAGCCCCCCCATCCGGGCAGCCTCCAGCGCAGCAGCAGCGTACAGGCCGGGATCAGCAGGCAGCCCCAGCTCGGATCGCCGATAAACTTGAAGAGCGCGCCCCAGTTGTGCCGGATCTGCCGCGCATCGGGATGAAATTCCGGAAAAAAGAGGTTCAGCGTCTTTTTCACATCGCGGGTCCGCACCGCGGGGACCACGCTGGAAACATCGTCGCTGTGCTTGGAATAGCCGACCGCATGGATATGCACCGAGCAGAAGCGCAGCAGCCAGCTCAAAACGCTCTGGCGGATGTCGAGATAATTGATCTTCTCCACCGCAACGGCATATGCGCGGGTGGTGAAAACGCCGCCGGTGATGTGCAGCGAATCCCCCTGCCGGCGCAGGCAGAAATTTTTGTGGCGGATGAATTTGACGGTAAACGCGCACAGCCAGCCGAACAGCAGCAGATAACCCACCGCCGCCGCCGCGGGCGGCAGGCCGAAGGCCAACAGCTGCATCGCCCGCTCAAAGGTGCCGTAAATCCGTTCGGAGAACTCGTTGCCGAGCAGCTTGCCGGTCTGGGAAACCAGGGTGGACAGAAAGAGCACCCCGGCAAAGGAGGAGGAGGAAAAGGCGGCCAGCGCCGCCACATACAGGCTTTTGGGACGGTACTGCCGGGTCAGCCCGGAGGAGGGAAGGGACCGCCGGTACAGGTCCAAAATGCGCTCCGCCTCCGCGCGGGAGACAAAGAGGGAGAAATCGTTGCGCTTCTGCGATCCGGCCAGCGTGTCGGCGCGCAGATGCACCGCGCCAAACGGCCGCAGGTAAAACGACCGGATAGCGCAGAGCGTCGCTATTTTCTGCATGGGGATATAGTAGGTGCGCCGGATGATAAGCCCCTGGCAGGCATGCAGCCCCTCCCGGTCGAACCGGTAGACGCAGAAATACCATTGCAGCGTCGATCCCAGCAGGATGAAGGCGAGGACCAGCAGATCCACCCAGGCGCTGTCCAGCCAGGCGCGCAGCCCGCCGCCGAAGGCGGTGATAAAGCCGCGCACGAGGGGGATGATCAGCATATAAAGAAAGCCCTTGAGGTTGTGCAGAATCAAAAAGGGATGGGAGTGCCGCCAGTCCTTGCTCACGGGGCGCTCCCCCCCTCCCGGCCGAGCTGGGAAAGGCGGCCGCAGAGGGCGGCCCCTTCCCCGGCGCGCAGCCCGGAAAGATAGAGGACGCTGCCCGCCCCCCACACCTGGACCGAGCACAGCCCCAACAGGCGGGCCAAAGGGGTGGCGCTGGTGGTGATGTTCTGAATGTTGCGCAGCTCCATAGCCTTCATGCGGTTATAAAAAACGCCGCACCGGAGGATAAAGCTGGTCTCTGTAACGGTATAGGAGAGCTTATAGTATTTCACCGGGTAGTAGATGAGGAACATAAACAGATAGAAAACCATCCAAAGAACGGTCAGCACCGCCGTCCAGACCGGGGCGGAGGGAAAAAAGAGCGCGATAAAAAACGGGCACAGCAAAATCCCCGCGCTCAGGCGTACCCGCCAAAGCAGCAGGGCGCGGCTGTCAGCCTTCTTCATTCCCGGCACCGCTATCTCCCCCTTTCCTGTAAGCGCCGTCACTGGACGCCCCGCATCGTCAGCGAGATGCGCTTGCGGGCCGGATCCACCGAGAGCACCTTCACCTTCACCACATCCCCGACATGCACCGCGTCCAGCGGATGGGAGACATACCGCTCGCTGAGCTGGGAGATGTGCACCAGCCCATCCTGATGAACCCCGATGTCCACGAACGCGCCGAAATCCACGATGTTGCGCACCGTCCCGGAGAGGGTCATCCCTTCCCGGAGATCCTTCAGATCCATCGCCCCCTGGCGCAGCAGCGGGGGCGGCAGGCTGTCGCGCATATCGCGGCCCGGCTTCATCAGCTCTTCGATGATGTCGCGCAGCGTCGGCTCGCCCACGCCCAGCCCGCTGCAAAGCGCGTCTATCCCTAAGCGCTCCGCCTGGGCGGGAAGATCTCCGAGCTTCCCCTCCCGGACGTTTTCGGGCGCATAGCCGCAGCGGGACAGCAGCCCGTCCGCCGCCGCATAGCTCTCCGGATGGACGGCGGTATTATCCAATATGTTCTCGCTCTCCGAAACGCGCAGAAAGCCTGCGCACTGCAAAAACGCCTTCTTGCCTAAGCCCTTCACCTTCAAAAGCTCCTGGCGCGAATGGAACCGGCCGTTCTCCTCGCGGTAGGAAACGATGTTCTGCGCGGTGGAGGCGTTGATACCGGCGATATATTTGAGCAGCGCATGGGAAGCGGTGTTCAGATCCACCCCGACCGAGTTGACCGCCCCCTCCACCACGCCGCCCAAGGCCTCCGAAAGCTCCTTCTGGGGCATGTCGTGCTGATACTGGCCGACGCCGATCGCCTTGGGATCGATTTTGACCAGCTCCGCCAGCGGGTCCTGAAGCCGCCGGGCTATGGAAACGGCGCTGCGCAGCGAAACATCAAACTGCGGGAACTCCTCTGCGGCGAGCTTGGAGGCGGAATAGACCGACGCCCCCGCCTCGCTGACCACCATATAGGAAAGCCCCAGTTCGGGATGGGCTGCGATAAGCTCTGCAATAAACGCCTCGCTCTCGCCGGTAGCCGTTCCGTTGCCGATGGAGACCACCTCCACCCGGTGCTTCCGGCAGAGATCGGCGATTTTTTTTGCCGCCTCTTCTTTTTTATTCTGCGGCGGCGTCGGATAGACCACCGCCGTATCCAGTACCTTGCCGGTGGGATCCACCACCGCGAGCTTGCAGCCGGTGCGGTAGGCGGGATCCAGGCCGAGCACCACCCGCCCCTTGAGCGGGGGCTGCAACAGCAGTTGGCGAAGGTTCTGCGCAAAAACATGGATGGCCGCCTTTTCGGCCTTTTCGGTCAGCGCAGCGCGCGCCTCCCGCTCCAGCGAGGGGAACAGCAGGCGCTGCCAGCCGTCGCAGGCGGCGGCCTCGACATATTCCCGGCAGGGGGAGGGCTTGCGCTTGAGCACCAGCGCCCGCAGCAGCGCCAGGGCCTTCTCCCCGTCGGCCCGGATGGAAACCTTGAGAAACTCCTCCCGCTCCCCGCGGTTGACGGCCAGCACCCGGTGTCCGGCAATTTTGCGCAGCGGTTCGGAAAAATGGCAATAAGCGGTGTAAACGCTTTCCTTCTCCTCATCGCCCTCCGCCTCCAGCATGCCCTCCGCCTGGAGAAAGGCGCGCAGGCGGCCGCGGATATCCGCGTCATCCGAAAACTGCTCGGCCAGGATATCCATCGCCCCTTGCAGCGCGGCTCCGGCGTCCGGCACCTCCTGATCCGGGTTCACATAACGTTCGGCAACAAAGGCCGGATCCTGTGCATGCGGATCCTGCGCCAACAGGAAGGCGGCCAGCGGGGCGAGCCCCCTCTCGCGCGCCACCGAAGCGCGGGTCTTTCGCTTGGGGCGGTAAGGACGGTAAAGATCCTCCAGCGCGGCAAGGGTAGAAGCGGCGGCAACCGAGGCGCGCAGCTCATCGGTCAGCTTCCCCTGCTGATCGATGAGCGAAAGGATCTCCTCCCTCCGCTTTTCGAGCGCGCGCAGGTAGCCGAGCCGTTCCTCAAGATCCCGCAGCTCGTTATCATCCAGGCCGCCGGTGGCCTCCTTGCGGTAACGCGCAATAAAGGGGATGGTGTTCCCCGCATCGATCAGCTCCACCGCCGCCTGCACGCGGGACCCAGCCAAGCCGAGCTCTTCTGCAATCTGTCTCACGATATCCATAAAGGTTGACCCCTCCTGAAAAGTAACGAAAGGCAAAGCCTATGAACAACCTATTTTTGTCCGCGGCGCCGCCAAATAAACCCGCATATCCGAGCCGCCCGCGCTCCTCACCCGCAGGCGCGCAGCCGTACCGGCCATGCCTCCTGAGGCGGCAAACAAACCAACGTATCATAGCCGCTCCTGCGGCTATGATACCATAAACGCTTCACGGTTATGGTATCATTGGCCACGCCCGTAGGGCGGCCAAATAAATCAATGTATAATAGCCGCCTGCGGCTATTATACCATAAAATGGGCGGGCTATAAAAGGATTTACGCGAATCCGCATACGCAATTCAGAACGATAGGAAATATAACGCCGCACAAAATTTTAAAAATCCCTCCTCCTGCCGGATCACGCATTCCAAACGCCGGATTTTCTGTAAAATCCGCCTGTTCCCTTCGACGATCATTTGTGCTAAAATGGGGAACGGCCGCCTTTCCCCCGTCAAGAGGATGGGGAGCAAAAAGTCCGGCGGTCTTTGGGTTTTAAAATAGAGAAAGGATGAACCGATAAGATGAAAACGATTGCTCTGTACGCCAAGGGAAACGGAGGGCGTTTCAGCCGGTAAATCCTTCGCTGTGGCCCTCCTGGACAGTAGACAAGGAGAGTCGCCTTTTTTATGTTTTCTTATTTTAAAAAGTTCGTTTCCTATTACCGGCCCTACCGGGCCTCGTTCGCGCTGGTGCTGGCTGTGTCGGTAGCCGCATCCTGCATCTCCCTCACCTACCCGCTCTTTACGCGGTACATCACCGACACGCTGCTTGTGGACCCGCTCCCCGGCGCCGCCGGACGGATCCTTCTCACCGGTTTTTGTATGCTGCTTCTGCTGGCCGTTCAAACCGCCTGCGACTATTGGCAGGATTACCGCGGCCACGCCGTCGGCGCGCAGATCGAATGCGACGTGCGCAAGGAGCTCTTTGCACATGTGCAGAAGATGTCCTTCCGCTTTTTTGACGAACACAAGGTGGGCGGGCTGCTCACCCGCCTGACCGACGATCTGCTCTGGCTGGCCGAGCTTTACCACCATGGGCCGGAGGATATCCTCATCTCGCTGACCCGCTTTTTAGGCGCGTCGGCGATCCTATCGTTCATCAACCCGCGCCTGACGCTGCTGGTCCTCGCCTTCCTGCCGGTGATGACGGCGTTTGTCCTTTTCTTCAGCGCCCGGATGCGCAAAGCTATCCGGCAGAGCCGGGACCGGATTTCCGAAGTAAACGGGCAGGTGGAGGAGACCCTTGCGGGGATACGGGTCGTGCAATCGTTCGTCCGCGAGGGCTATGAGCAGAAAAAATTTGACCGCAGCAACCGGAAGTTTTTGGAGAGCCGTAAGCGCATCTACCGCGCCGAGGCCGTCGTTTATCAGGGCATCGAATGCTTCACCCGGCTCATTACCCTTTCGGTCGTGGTGTGCGGCGGTCTCAGCATGCTGCACGGCTGGATGAAGCTCGGCGACCTGTTGAGCTTCACCCTCTACATCGGCTATCTCACCGACCCGATTCACCGGCTGATGAATACCATCGAGCTCTACCAGCACGGCCTGTCCGGGTTTGACCGCTTTTTGGAGCTGATGAGCTTGCAGCCGGAGATTACCGATCCTTCGGATGCCGCCGGGCCGCAGAAGCTGGAGGGGGCCTTTGCCTTCCGGGATGTGAGCTTCTCCTATGGCGGCGGACAGCCGGAGGTGCTCAAAAACCTTTCGCTGCAAATCGAGCCGGGCGAGACGGTCGCGCTCGTGGGTCCCAGCGGGGTGGGGAAAACCACCTTCTGCTCCCTGCTCCCGCGCTTTTATGAGGCGAGCGGCGGCAGCATCCTGCTGGATGGGCAGGATATCCGCACCCTGCCGTTAACAACCCTGCGGGAGAGCATCGGCGTTGTGCAGCAGGATACCTACCTGTTCTCCGGCAGTATCCTGGAGAACATCCGTTACGGGCGGCCGGACGCGAGCGAGGAGGAGGTTATCGCCGCGGCCCGCCAGGCCCATGCCCACCCGTTTATTATGGATCTCCCGGACGGCTATCAAACCGATATCGGCCCTCATGGCCTCCGGCTCTCCGGCGGGCAGCGCCAGCGGCTGGCGCTTGCGCGGGTGTTTTTGAAGAACCCGCCCATCCTCATTCTGGATGAAGCGACCAGCGCGCTGGACAACGAAAGCGAGCGGATGGTTCAGCGGTCCCTAGAGGAACTCTGCCGGGGAAGGACCACCTTTATCATTGCCCACCGGCTCTCCACCATCCGCAGCGCGTCCCGGATCCTGGTGCTCTCGGAAGGGACGGTGGCCGAGGAGGGGACGCATGCGCAGCTGCTCGCGCGCGGCGGCCTCTACGCCCGGCTCTATGGGATGGACGGCGAACGGGTGGCGCTGGGTTAAGGGCCGGCTGAGAGCGTTTTGGCGGCTGCATTCAGGCCGATCCCAGCCGCTTTTCGGCGATTAGAGAGAAATTGCAAAGCCTATCCCTGGTGAACCGTACTTTTTCAGAAGGTACGCAAATCTTTATAGGCGCGCCCGATAAAACCGATTCTCGAAAGCCCTCTCCAGCCGCTGGCTGGAGAGGGATCCGCTTATCGAAGGATTGATTTTCTACGCAAACTCCCTTTTTGAAAGTATATGCCCATTGGAAAATAGCTTGTAAATAGATACGGTAAATATTTTATGATCGAAAATACTCAGCGGAAGTTAGGAGGTATGGAACGTGATAAAAATGAAAGCATGGCTCTTATGGGCAACCCTAATGCTGGCGTTAACCGGGTGCGGAAAAACAGAGCAGGAACCGCTCACCGTATATTCTTTTAGCGGAGAAAATGAACAGCTTGCCATTTCAAACGGCGTTATTGTTTTGAACGGTACAGAAGAAATATTTACCGGCGGCGACTTGAAAGTAACGGGCGATTTATTCGCGGACATTACGTCCTACTCAACCACATTTTATATTTTGTCCGGGGACGAAAAGGACGTCATCCTCTCCAATTGTATCATCGATCAGACGGGAGGCGCCGTCAACGCCCCAAGCAGCTTGGGGAAATTGTCGGGAGAGAGCATCATTAGGAGAACCAAAATAGATGGGGCAAGCGATTTAAAAAATGGCCTTTATTTCGAGCTCGCTACGAAAGATAAAAATGGCAAAGAAAATGTATATCTGTTACAAATGTCTCTAACGGAAATCACAAAAAATGCCGGCAGCTGAATCCAGCCAGCTTACAGCTTCTTAAACGGCTAGGTTGACATGGATTCTATCCTACCTGTAAAAATATTTATTGCCGCCCGGTTAAATAGGCGTCGGAAAAACGCCGGAAGGGGCCGCGGCAAAACGGCCCCTTCCAGCTCTCAGCAAGGAATGCTTTTATTGCTTAACCCAACTTGGGTTGCAGCCTTTTTTCATTCTGAACGGCGCTTTTCTTCGGGATCCGGACGGTAAAGCAGATGAAATCGCCGTCCTCATCCCGTTCCGCCTTGGCGTTAATGCCCGCCTGCTTCATCGTCTCTACCGCCTTATTGATGGTGTTGATGAACAGCCGGACATCCTTCAAAATCAGCATCCGGGTCTGCCGGGGGCGCTGCTTCTCCAACAGGTCGGCAATATAGCGCTCCGACTGCGCAACGTTCAGCGTCCGGCGGCAGATGTGCTCAATCGCCTCCAGCTGCGCTTCCGGCGTCTCCAGCTTCAGCAGACACCGGGCGTGGCGCTCGGTCAGGCCATATTCTAAAATTTTCGCGCGCGCCTCCGGGCTCAGGCGCAGAAGCCGCAGCTTGTTGGCAACGGTCGATTGCGCCATGCCCAGCTTCTGGGCAATCTCGCTCTGGCTGACCCCGTGCGCCTTCATCAGTCCGCCGATAGCATAGGCTTGTTCAAAACAATTCAGATCGGCGCGCTGGAGGTTTTCAATGAGGGCGAGCGTGCTGGAGGTCAGCGCATCCATGTTCTCCACAATGGCCGGTATCTCTTGGTTCCCAAGCCGCTTAAAGGCCCGCAGCCTGCGTTCCCCGGCTATCAGCTCATAACCCTTCGGCATCCGCCGGACGCTGATCGGCTGAAGGAGGCCGTTCTGCTGAATACTCCCGGCCAGCTCGGCCAAGCCCTCCTCTGAAAAATCCCGGCGGGGCTGATCCGGGTTCGGATAAACCTCCTGGACGGGAATCAATACTACCTGATTGACAATCCGTTCGCTCATGTCCCTTTCCCTTCCTGTCGATAGACGTCCTTCCGCTTTCAAGCGGGGGCATGCGCCCGGCCTAAAAGGCTATCCCCGCCTGGGAGACGGGCCTTTCTCCCGGAAATCTTCTATAAAAAAATCCTGTTGCCGGGTTGCAACAGGATTATATCACATATTTCCCAATTATTACCAGAACAATCGATCGCGCCAATCCCCTGCGTTCTGCACAAAAGCCCTTTCTACAAAGGGTTTTTTGCCATTTTAGCGGAGGGACGGGGATATTTCGGCGGTGTTTGCGATATTTTTTTGATGATAACGATCGCCCGCTCCCCCTCTATGGGCAATTGGAACCGGCGCACGCCAACCAGCTTCCCGCCGAGCAGCGAGACAGCGCGCCCGGCCGCCTCCAATTCCTCCTCCACGCCGCGCGACTTCAGGGCGGTGAACACCCCGCCCACCTTCGCCAAGGGCAGGCAATATTCACAGAGGACCGGCAGCGAGGCCACCGCCCGCGCCGTTACCACATCGAACTGCTCCCGCAGCGCGGGCTGCCGGCCCGCATCCTCAGCGCGCAGGTGCAGCGTTTCATAGGAGAGGTTCAGCCGCTGCGAAAGCTCCTGCAAGAATACAATCCGCTTGCGCAGGCTGTCTAGCAGGGTGAGCGAGAGATCCGGCCGCAGCAGCTTGAGCGGGACGCCTGGAAACCCGGCCCCCGTTCCGACATCCGCCAGCCTGGCCCCCGGCGCAAGCGGCTCCGCCGCGGCCAGCAGGAGGCTATCCAGAAAATGCTTGCGCGCAATCTCTTCCGGATCGGTAATGGCCGTTAAGTTGACCTTCTCGTTGTAGGCGGCGAGGAACTCCGCATATTCATCCAGCTTTTCCAATACCGGCGGTTCGAGCGAAAGGCCGTAGGCGGCCGCCCAATCCTTCAATTTATCGGTTGGTATCATCCTGATAACCCCTTTCTTCGGGCTTCTGCCGTACCGGCAGTTCCTTCATCCTCTCCCGCTTCTGCCTCTCCGCCTCCAGATAGATGATCAGCACCGAGATATCCGCCGGGCTGACCCCCGATATCCGGGACGCCTGTCCCAACGAAAGGGGGCGGATCCGCATGAGCTTTTCCGCCGCCTCCAGCCGCAGCCCGGGGATGGACCGGTAGTCCGTCTGTTCCGAAAGGGGATGGCTCTCCAGCCGGCGCATTTGCTCCACCTGCGCCAGCTGCTTGCGGATATAGCCCTCATATTTGACCTCGATTTCGACCTGCTCCTCCACCGCCGCAGGCAGGGCGGGGGCCTCCGGATCCAGGGCGGCCAGTTCCCGGTAGCCGAGCTGCGGGCGGCGCAGCAGCGCGGTAAACGGCGTCCCGGTGGAAACCGGGGCCGTTCCACGTGAAACGAGCAGCGCGTTCAGCGCCTCGCTGGGCGGCAGCACCCGGCGGCCGATCCGCTTTAGCTCCTCATCGCGCAGCCGCTTCTTCTCCTGGAAGGCGTGGTAACGCCGGTCATCCACCAATCCAATCTCCCTTCCCAGCGGGGTCAGGCGGATATCCGCGTTGTCCTGCCGCAGCAGCAGGCGGTATTCCGAGCGGGAGGTCATCATCCGGTAGGGCTCGTTGCAGCCCTTGGTAACGAGATCGTCGATCAGCGTCCCGATATAGGATCCGGCGCGTTCCAGGATTACGGGCGGCTTGCCCTGCACCGAACGGGCGGCGTTGACGCCCGCCAGCAGCCCCTGCGCGGCCGCCTCCTCATAGCCGGAGGTCCCGTTGAACTGCCCTGCCCCATAGAGTCCCCCAAGGCCGATAAACTCCAGCGTGGGCAGCAGCGAGAGGGGATCGATGCAGTCATACTCAATCGCATAGGCGTTGCGCATGATCTCCACATGCTCCAGGCCCCGGCAGGTGCGGTAGAGCGCTATCTGCACCTCCTCCGGCAAGGAGGAGGACATCCCCTGCAAATACATCTCCTCGGTATCCATCCCCATCGGCTCCACAAAGAACTGATGGCGGGGCTTGTCGGAAAACCGCACCACCTTATCCTCGATGCTTGGGCAGTAGCGCGGGCCGATTCCCTCGATCTTCCCGCCATAGAGCGGGGAGCGGTGGAGATTCTCCCGAATGACGGCATGGGTCGCTTCGTTGGTATAGCCGATGTGGCAGAGCACCTTATTTTCCAGCGGGCCCTCGGTCATAAACGAAAAGGGGACGATCTCCTCGTCGCCCGGCTGCTCCTCCAGGGCGGAAAAATCAATCGACCGGCGGCTAAGCCGGGCGGGCGTGCCGGTTTTAAAGCGCCGGAGCGGAATGCCGTGCGCACGCAGCGAATCCGAGAGGGTGTTGCAGGGATGCAGCCCGTCCGGCCCGCTGTTTTCGCTGTATTCCCCCACAAAGATCCGGCCGTTCAGATAGGTGCCCGAACAGATGATCACCGTCTCGACCTGGTAGCAGGCGCCCAACGCCGTCGTCACCGAACAGACCCGCCCGTTCCCGGCGCCGATGGCCGCAACCTCCGCCTGCTTGAGCGTCAGCCCCTCCTGTTTCTCCAGTACCTGTTTCATATAGGCATGGTAGGCGCGCCGATCCGACTGCACCCGGAGCGAATGCACCGCAGGGCCCTTACCCCGGTTGAGCATCCGGCTCTGAAGGAAGGTGGCGTCCGCCGCCTTGCCCATCTCGCCGCCCAACGCATCGATCTCCCGGACCAGGCAGCCCTTCGCCGTGCCGCCAATCGAGGGATTGCAGGGCATGTTGGCGATCGCATCGAGCGATAGGGTAAACAGAATGGTGCGCGCGCCCAGCCGCGCGGCGGCGAGCGCCGCTTCAATGCCTGCGTGTCCCGCGCCGATGACCGCCACCTCGTAGCTCCCGGCCTGATATTCCATATGGACATCCTCTCTTGATAAAAATAGACGCCGAAGGCGGATATTTTTCGGCCGTCTGTCTCGGTTGCCGCGCAAGCGGCGAGAGACAGGGCCAACAATGATTCTTTATCGCGCAGCGATAAAGAATAGACGCCGAAGGCGGATATTTTCCGGCCGTCTGTCTCGGTTGCCGCGCAAGCGGCGAGAGA
>JAAWDS010000021.1 GCA_022793895.1 Provencibacterium sp.
AAGGCCTGTACCAGCGGGTAGACGCTTTGGAGGGTCTGTATCAGCGGATGGACGCTTTGGAGGGCCTGTACCAGCGGGTAGACGCTTTGGAGGGCCTGTACCAGCGGGTGGACGCTTTGGAAGGCCTGTACCAGCGGGTAGACGCTTTGGAGGGTCTGTATCAGCGGATGGACGCTTTGGAGGGCCTGTACCAGCGGGTAGACGCTTTGGAAGGCCTGTACCAGCGGGTGGACGCTTTGGAGGGTCTGTATCAGCGGATGGACGCCTTAGAAGGTCTGTACCAGCGGGTGGATAAGTTGGAGGAGCTATTCTCATTGGTAGACAGGTTGAGCTCTCAGCTATCCATCTTCCAGCAAATTACCAGAGAGCTACAGAAGGAAAACGCGCTTTTGCAGCAGGCTCCCTGGAACCGCTGGTATAAAAAACACAAACAGAAGCAGAGAGAGAAAAATGAATGGAATTAGAGAATTTCCCCAACTATCCCATGCCCTATTTTAAAACGGGAAACGTTCCTATCGTTCTTTCCTTCAGCGATTATTTCGTTCCCTATGCCGCAGTCGAGATCCGCTCCATATTAGCGCACGGCAGCGCACAAAATAACTATGATTTTTTAGTTTTGCACACCAGTATCAGCGAACGATCACGCGAGCGGCTTTTGCAGCTGGTTTCAGATTTTTCCAATGCAGCCATACGCTTTATCAATGTTTCGGGCGAGGTTTCCCGGTTCCCGCTGCTCCGTAACGGCCATGTTGGCATAGAAACCTTTTACCGGCTGATCTGTACAGAGGTATTAAGGAACTATGAGAAGGTCGTTTATTTAGACAGCGACCTGATTATCTTAAAGGATCTCAAGGAGATATATGATCTGGAGTTAGGCGGCGCTCTGTTGGGAGCGGCGATCGATCCGGATCATGCGGGAGAATACAATGGAGGGCTGCCTGGGGTACGGAAATATACCGACGAGGTTCTGAAACTCCGTTTCCCCTTTTCGTATTTCCAGGCGGGGGTATTGCTCATCAACGTGCAGGCGATGAACCGAAAGTTTGAAAACGGTTATCTTTTAAAGACAGCCTCTGAACGAGAATACATGTATGTCGATCAGGATGTTTTGAATATGTGCTGCGAGGGGAACACGCTGCAACTGGATATGCGCTGGAATGTCATGGCCGACTGCATGGGCGTTCGAAAGGACAAGTTGATACGCTGTGCTCCGCCCCCTATTTATGAGGCTTATCTGGAGGCGCGCCGGGACCCCTTTATCATCCACTATGCGGGAACAGAAAAGCCCTGGGAAACGCCTGATTCCGATTTTGCCGAATATTTCTGGGAGCATGCGCGAAAGACTGGGTTTTATGAGCTTATCCTAAAGCGGATGGCAGAGGCTTCCCTTGAAAAGGAAAAAGGTTTTTTAAACCAAGGCCGGCTTTATCGATTAGCCTGCCGCCTGCTGCCTGAGGGTACCCGCCGGCGGAGGCTCGCAAAAAAGGTTTATAGCTTCTTGTCCCATCAGTAATGAATAACATGGAGTGATTGGAATGAAAGTCGTACTATTAGCCGGGGGCTTCGGCACCCGAATCAGCGAGGAGAGCCAATTTAAACCCAAGCCGATGGTGGAGCTCGGCGGCATGCCGATTTTGTGGCACATCATGAAGCTCTACAGCCATCACGGCTTCAACGAATTTATCATCTGCGCGGGGTATAAGCAGCATGTCATCAAGGAATACTTTGCGGATTACTTCCTGCACACCTCCGACATTACATACGATTTCACAGGCGGGAAGAACGAGATGACCGTCCACCACAACGCCTCCGAGCCCTGGAAGGTAACGGTGGTGGATACCGGCCTTAATACCATGACCGGCGGGCGGGTCCGGCGCGTGCGGGACTATATCGGGAACGAGCCCTTCATGCTGACCTATGGAGACGGGGTAGCCAACCTGGACATCACCGAGCTGGTAAAGTTCCACCGTTCCCATGGCAAACTGGTCACTATGTCCGCCTACAACGCAGGCCAGCGGTTCGGCGTGCTGGACATTGCGGAGGATGGCGGGGTCCGCGCCTTCCGGGAGAAAACGCAGGGAGACGGGAACCTCATCAACATCGGCTTCATGGTCTGCCAGCCGGAGTTTATCGGCTATATTGAAGGGGACGCGACCACTCTGGAAAAAGCTCCGCTCGAAACGGTAGCGAAGGAAGGCCAATTGATAGCCTATAAACACAGCGGCTTCTGGCAGTGCATGGATACCGTGCGCGAGAAGGAGACGCTCGAAAAGATGTGGGCGGCCGGACAAGCCCCCTGGAAAGTGTGGGCGGATTGATGAAACAGACGGAGTTGGATTTTTACAAGGGAAAGCGGGTCTTTGTCACCGGACATACCGGGTTTAAGGGCGCGTGGCTCTGCCGCATTCTCACCGGGGCGGGGGCGGTTGTCACCGGCTACTCCCTTCCCGCCCCCACAGAGCCAAACCTCTCCGGGCTGTCCGGGCTGGAGGGGAAAATGACGTCGGTCATCGGGGACATCCGGGATCGGGAAAAGCTGCAAGCGGCTTTCCAGGCGGCGGATCCGGAGGTAGTCCTGCACCTGGCGGCCCAGCCTATCGTCCGGGACAGCTACAAGGATCCAGCCTATACCTATGAGACCAACGTGATGGGCACGGTCAACCTCTTAGAGTGCATCCGGCTTTCCGGAAGGGTGCGCAGCTTCCTCAACGTCACCACCGATAAGGTGTATCAGAACAACGAATGGGTCTGGGGCTACCGGGAGGAGGAACCGCTCGATGGGTTTGATCCCTATTCCAACTCCAAGTCCTGCTCGGAGCTTGTGACCCACAGCTACCAGAGCAGCTTTTTCCAGGGCTCTGCTACCGCTGTCTCCACCGCGCGGGCGGGGAATGTCATTGGCGGAGGGGATTTCGCCAATGACCGGATTGTTCCGGACTGTGTGCGCGCCGCGCAGGCAGGGAAAGCGATCGTTGTGCGCAACCCTCATTCCACCCGGCCCTATCAGCATGTGCTGGAGCCGCTCTTCGCCTATCTGCTCATCGCCCGGCGGCAGTATGAGGACGGGGCCTTTGCCGGATGGTACAACGTCGGCCCGGATGAGTGCGACTGCGTGACGACCGGGGAGCTGGTGGATTTGTTCTGCCGGACCTGGGGAGACGGCCTTCGCTGGGAAAACCGTGCGGAAAAGAACGCCCCGCATGAGGCCAATTTCCTGAAGCTGGACTGCTCCAAGCTAAAGGCGGCCTCCGGCTGGCGGCCCCGCTGGCACATCGGGGAAGCGATTGAAAAAACGGTGGAATGGACGCGGGTCTGGCTGTCCGGCGGGGATGTGCCTGCTGAAATGGACCGGCAGATAGCGGTATATCGGGAGGAATACAGATGAAAACGGCGATTGTTTCGGGCGCTAATGGGTTCGTAGGGAGCGCCGTCGTCCGAGAGCTTGTTCAGAATGGGTATACGGTTTTTGCCCTGGATCGGGAGGGCTGCTCCGGAAATCTTCCGCAGGGGGAGCGGGTGCATTTTGTTCCCTGCGAGCTGGCGGAGATGGATAGCCTCAAGGAAAAGCTGCCGGAAGGGAACTATGATAGCTTCTACCACTTTGCCTGGGCGGGCAGCGCAGGCCCGGCCCGTGCGGATACGGCGCTCCAGCTTCAAAATGCGCAATGGACGGTAGATGCCCTGCGGGCAGCAAAGGCGCTGGGATGCAGCCGGTTCCTTTCCGCCGGAAGCGTTATGGAACACGAGACGATGGCGGCCGCCTACGCGCAGGGGAACCGTCCGGGGATGGGATATATTTACGGCGGCGGTAAGCTCATCGCCCATGTGCTGTGCATGTCGGTGGCGGCGCAGATAGGCATTGACCTCATCTGGCCGGAGATTACCAATGCCTACGGCGTAGGGGAGCGCAGCCCCCGGCTGGTGAACACCACGATTCAGAAGTGCATCCGCGGGGAATCCCCTCAGTTTACTTCCGGTACGCAGAATTACGACTTTGTTTATATCGACGATGTGGCCCGCGCCTTCCGGCTGATTGGCGAGAAGGGGAAGCCGTTCCATGAGTACCTCATCGGCAGCTCAAGCGCCCGTCCCCTCCGGGAATTTCTCCTGGAGATGCAGGCGGCCGTTGCGCCGGAACTCCCGTTCCAGTTTGGCGACATCCCATTTACCGGAATCGACCTTCCCCTATCCAAATTTGATTGCTCCGAAACGGAAGCGGATACCGGCTATAGGGCGAAGATTAGCTTTGCCGAGGGCTGCAAGCGGACGATGGATTGGTGGAAGAAGCAGGAGGAAACAGAATGATCCAGAAATTCGAGTTCCATGAGACGAAAATTCCGGGGCTTATCGAGGTAACGCCCTTCAACGCGGAGGATATCCGCGGCTGTTTTACCAAGGACTACTCGAAAGAAGTTTTCGAAGCGAATGGGATCCGTCATTCCTTGGCGGAGGTGTTTTATACCACCAGCCACACAGGGGTTATCCGCGCCCTTCATTTTCAGAGGGAGAAGCAGCAGCCGAAGCTGGTGCGCTGCATTTGGGGGCATGTCTGGGATGTCGTGGTGGATCTGCGCAAGGACAGCCCGGCCTTCCGCGAATGGCTGGCCTTTGATTTGGTTGGGGAACAGCACAACGAAATTCTGGTCCCCGCGGGCTGCGCCCACGGCTATCTCGTTTTGGAGCCGTCGATTGTCTCCTATAAGTGCGGTGAAAAGTTCTATGGGGAATATGACGACGGGATCCTCTGGAACGATCCGGACATCAACATTCCCTGGCCGCTGGAGCGGGTAGGCGGCAGAGAAAAGATCATCCTGGCAGAAAAGGATGAGAAATTACAGAGCTTTCAGGCGTTTATGACGGCTTATGGCGGCTTTTAATCGGGATAACGCAGGCGGATACTTTGCATAAAGCAAACCATTAGCTACAGCAGAACTGTGGATAGCAAAAGGGCGAAAGTCCTCTATATAGAGACAGATTGTTAGATTTTGTTTTTTTGTTTAATCATTTGAAGGATAGCAGATGCGTTGATAAACCTTTAGATTTATCAACGCATCGCACCTAGCTCGGTATAAACTGTCGGGAGGATTTAGGGCTGAATGAAAACGATATCGGTGGTTGTTCCCACCTATAACGAAGAAGATAATGTGATGGATGTGTACCGCCGCATCCGGCAAGTTTTTTCTGAAAAGCTCCCGGACTACCGGTTGAAGCTGCAATTTATTGATAATTGTTCTACCGATCATACGCGGGAGCTCATCCGCAGCCTGTGTGAGCGTGACGAAGACGTACAGGCGATTTTCAACGCGAAGAACTTTGGTTACAACCGCTCTCTTTTTTATGGACTTTCTCAGGCAGAGGGGGATTGCGCCGTTCTAATCAATGCGGATATGCAGGATCCTCCCGAAGTCATTCCCCGCTTTGTAGCGGAATGGGAAGCGGGCTATAAAATTGTAGCCGGAGTTAAAACGCAAAGCCGGGAAAACCCGGTTATGTATTTCTTCCGCTCGATCTATTACTATCTGATGAAGCACAGCACCGAGATCGATCACATTGAGCACTTTGACGGATTTGGACTTTATGACCAGGAGTTTATCCGAGTCCTGCGGGAGATGGACGACCCCCTTCCCTACCTGCGCGGGATTGTAGCAGAGCTGGGGTTTAAGCGCAAGGACATTGAATATGAACAGGTGAAGAGAAAGAAAGGGAAAACGCATTTTCGCTTTTTTGCGCTCTATGATCTGGCGATGCTGGGGATCACGAGTTATTCCAAGGTCATCATGCACTGCTGCACGATTTTGGGAGGGATACTTGCGGTTGTCAGCGCGCTGATCGCTGTTGTCACGCTGTTTATGAAGCTGTTTGCATGGGACAGCTTCCCAATGGGAACGGCGGCGATGGTCATTGGAATCTTCTTCCTGGGAGCCGTGCAGCTCTTCTTTATCGGCTTTGTCGGAGAATATGTGGTCAATATCAACGCAAGGGTCATGCGTCATCCATTAGTTGTGGAAGAAACGCGGCTCAATTTTGAAACGGAAAATGTGGAACGGCTTTATGAAACGAAGATTACTCAGTGAGCGCTCATGCCGGTTCTTCTTGGCTTTTTTGGCGCTTTTGCTGCTGTGCGTGCTGCCCTTGCAGCCGCAGCTTTACCAAATGAATAGCAAGAATGTCCAGATATCGGTAGATGAACCGCAGAATGTGTCGGTGAAAGAGAACCTGGTTGAACAGGCGCTCATCGCGGAAGGGAATATGCGGACTCTCTCGATTTATCTATCAGCTCCTAGCGGCAGCTTGTATCAGGATGCGGAGCTTACCTTTTCTATACTTCAGGAGGGGGAGAGGATTGCATCCAAAACGGTATCGGCCCGTTCGGTGGTAAGCGGCATGTATGAACTGGATGATCTCGCCAAAAAGGTTAAAACCGGGGAGGCACTGCTTCAGATAAAAGGGGAGGGGTTCCCGGAGGGGACCGATCTTTACTGCCTATCGGGGGTATCCCTAACGTCGGGACTGCCGGCGGCCCGTTATAACGGCAGCCCGCTTACCGGGCCGTTGGCGGTTTCCTATCGGATATTTAAGCTGGATGGATATTTCCTCTATGATACCGTTTTGCTTACCCTTCTTGTGCTGGCCGTTGCCGGAACGGCTTGGCTGCTTGCGGCCAAAAGGGATTGGCTCATTCATGGCAACGGGCTATATCTCTGTTCCTTTCTGCTTATCTTCCTATTCGTTTCGCTGAACAACCCCTTGGCCAGTTTCCTGGGAGAACCGCGCAGCGAAATGGCCTATGAGTTCTGGTATAAAGCGCATACGATGGGATTTTGGAAAAGCCTGATGTCGCTGATGAGCGGGGAAGCGCTGGCATGGACCGAGCGTGTTCTTATGTGGCTGGCGGATGCCCTGTTTCCCACGCGGTATGTCTTCATGGCGGCGCAGTGTATGCAGCTTTTGTTCATCTGCTCGGCGGCTTCCATGTTTTCACTGAAAACATTTCAGAGATATTTTGGTCCGGAATTTAGACTGGCCGTTTGCTTTCTGATCGGTACGTCGGTTCTGTTTCGCGAGGCTTATTATTTTTGGGCTGTCAGCTACTGGGCCCCGCTTTTTCTTATCGCCTTTTCCTTTGTCGACATGGATCGCCTGAAAAGCTGGCAATATGGGCTGGCGCTGCTGGTTACGGTTGTTTTATGTGTGTCCAGAATTTATCACGCCGTTTTTATCCCGATTGCATTATGGATGATAATTCTGCTTTATAAAAAACGGGGCCGGCGCTTTGCGGGTTATATGTTGACAGCGGCCCTGTCCTCCGCCTTTGAGGTAGGCTATTCTTTTCTGGCGGGGGCGGGGGAACATCTTTCGGCGGGCGCTCCTATTTCGTTGATCAGCCTGGTGGGGAATACGCTGTATTATCAGATTCAAGTGATGGGATCTCTGCTTTTGGGGAAGAGCTTTCAGTTGGCGGCGGTAGCCAACGCTACCATGCTGCTGCTGTTCGTAGCCATCGTCGGGCTGTTCCTTTATTACTGGATTTTTTCTCCTCAGCCCAGGCCGATCGGGCGGGCCAGCGCGCTTGGCGCGCTTGGCATGTTGAGCTTAGGGACCATCATGATCAACGTCGTCACCTGCGCAATGAGCAGCACGGTAGCTTTCCCGCATAATTACGCATCTCCTGTTTCTTGGACGCAGCGTTACTACCAAGAGGCCGATCTGCATTTCTCCTATGCGTATTTTGCAATCATAGCAATTTTGCTGGTTCTTCTTTACAGCCTAAAGGCGCATATAAAGACGCAAATGCAGGCTATCCGCTTGAAACAGAAGGAGATAAAACCGGTGATCCGGACAGTGCGCCGGATTGGTTTGGGAGCGAGCGCGCTGGCAGCCGTTCTTTTTTGTGGAAGACAGCTGATGGGTGGGCCGCCCATCTCTCATATTGAGACAGATTGGAAAAGCATAAGCGATATCACAAATCAAAATAGTTATTATGCAGCCATCAATGTGAGCTATGGGAACGCGTTGATCTCTCTGGAACATAATAGCCATGGCCTCCTTTATGGAGTAGATGAAATGGGGAAAGGCTACTTTTGGACGCCGGGTTCAAAGGAATATACGCATGACTATCCGTATCATACAGCGGATGTGGGAGCGTCAGGGAATATAGAGGAGCAGTCTGTGATTGCTTTGACGGCCCGAAGGACGCAGCTGAATTTTGCTTCCCCCTATATAGCCGTGTTTTATGACAGGGAGGGTAACGAACTGGCCCGGCTAAAGCAGGCAAATAACCCTACACGCATCATGACGGACTTTTTCCCAGAGGAACCGCTGCAAAATGTGTACCGCGTTGCATTTGAAAACGAGGATGGAACGCCGGCCTATGTGTGCGATGCGTTGCAGTTTGGAGTGAAAAATGGTTAAAGCGAGAAGCGGCGGCCTGCAATGCTGCCAGAAATCCCAATGGTTAAAGTTCCTGCTGATTTTAGCTCTCTTCACCGCGATCTGCGTTCTTCCGCTGTGTTCCCAGCTCTATGCCTTCAGCCGGCGGACGGTGACGGTCGAGCAAAAGGACATACAGCTTGCTTCGGTGAAGGATACGGTGGTCTCTCAGCGGATCCTGCTGCAAGGACGGATGGATAATCTGAAAATCTTCTTCTATGCGCCCAGCGGCCGGCTATATGGGAATGCCGCCGTTACGATTGCAGTAACGCAGGAGGGGGCGCGATCGGAGCGCACGGTAAAGGCGCAGCAGCTTTTGGTAGGAGGGGCTTATGAAATACCGAAGTGGGCCAGGGAGACGCCGGTTTCCAAAAAAGAATCGATGTATCAGTTCCGAGGGAAACTGTCGGGTTTTAAGCCCGGTTGGGCGGAGGTATCGGTGGTTGGAACCGGGCTGCCGGAGGGGACGGATCTGTTTTGCGGCGTTTCCAGGACGTTGGTTTCAGGTTTGCCCAGCGCGGCCGCGGGTATCAATGACCTGGGCGCCCCGCTGGTGCTGGAATATGATATTTTGAAAATTGACGGGGCCTTTGTTTATGAAACGGCGCTGCTCATCGCGCTGTGCGCCGTCGGTATTTTTACCGCTTTTCTGTTGAGCTGGAAGCCGGATTGGCAGGAAAGATATAACCTTTTGTTTCTCTGTGTGTTCCTTTCGATCTACTTTTTTGTATCCATCCGTCAGCCGATGGCCAGCCTGCGCGGGGAGCCGCGCAGCGAGGCGGCTTATGAATTTTGGTACAAGGCGCATGAATGGGGCTTTTTCCGCAGTTTGATGTCGCTCATGAGCGGCGAGGCGCTGGCCTGGATGGAAAGGATCCTAATCTGGGCAGCCGATAAATTGTCGCCGGTCCGTTATGTGTTTGTGGCGGCCCAACTGCTGGAGTTGACGTTCATCTCTTTTGTAACGGCGATGCCTGCCTTCAATGCCTACCGCCGCTATTTTTCCGATGAGGTGCGCATGGCCTTCAGCCTCTTTCTGGGAACGGCGCTGCTTTTTGTCAAGGCTTATTTTTTCTGGAGCGTCAGCTATTGGTCGCTGCTGTTTTTCATCGCCTTCGCTCTTTTGGATCTGGAACGGCTCAAGCGCTGGCAGTATGGCGCCGGTCTGGCCTTGACGGCGGTGCTGTGCGTTTCCCGGATTTTCCATGCGGTACTCATTCCGGTCGCTCTGCTGCTGGCGGCGGTTTTGGGGAAAAAGTGCGGACGGCGTTTTCGTGGATATTGTTATACGGCGGCGGCCGCTTCCTCCTTTGAGATGCTCTATTCCCTGCTGGCCGGGCAACACTTGTCAGGAAGCGTGGGCCTTGCCGCTGGAATCAAAAATCTGGGAATCGGGCGCATCCTTTTCAATACGCTCTATTTCCAGTTACAAGCCCTAAACTCCTTCTTTACGGCTAAGGAGCATTTCCTAGGGGGAATTTCCAACGCAATTTTCTTCTGCATCTGGCTCCTGTTGGCAGCGTATGCCTTGCAGCAGCTCTTTAAAAAAGATGGAAACAAACCCATCTCCTGCTTTTTGCTCTCTTTGGGGTTCATCAGTTTTGGGACAATCGCAGCGACGGTTGTTACAAGCGGGAGCTATGATTGGGTATCTATGCCCTATAACTATTCGGCTCAGGTAAATTGGGGTGAAAACTACTACCAGGAGGGCGATCTGCATTTTGCTTATGCGTATATCTGCATCGTCTACCTTTTAATGGGCGGATTGTTTTTTGCTAAAGAGTGGCTAAGGGGATCCGAATGGTTTGCCTCCATGAACTCTTTGGAACGCAGATGCACCGTTTTTTTCGGCCGTTTTCTAACGGCGGCAGTTTTTGTCTTATTGTGCATGATCCAATCTCCCAGCCGGGAGATTGAGGTAAAGGTCATCCCTACCGAGTGGCAGGCTATCTCTCATATCACAAAGAATGACCGGTATTTTGCCGCCATTAATGCGTGGTATGGCGTTGCGCCCATTTCTTTGGAGCACCATAGCGATGAAATGATCTATGGCGTAGATAAAGAGGGGAGGGGGATGCTGTGGGATCCCAATAAACCGGCTTATGAAGAGGATGCGCCCTACCACACGGCCGGGCTGGGCGCTATCAGCGATTTGGAGGATAAAGAAATCCTGTCTGTGACTGCGCGGCGGGCGCTGACGAATTTTGATGTTTGCTATATCGCCGTTTTCCGGGATGCAGACGGCCAGGAGCTGGCGCGGATACGGCAGGCCAATTCTCCGGAGCGGATATGGCTTGATTTTATTCCGGAGGAGCCGCTAAAAGGCGTTTACAGCATTTCATTCGAGCTGGAGGATGGAAATATGGCCTATATCCAAGACGGGCTACAAGTCGGATATGCACGGGAGGACGGCTGATGGGAAACCGGTTTTCAGATTTTGGGGCCCGTATCTGGAAAGCGCTCATGCGCTTTAGCCGCGGCTGCGTCACTCTGGTGGCCAGACCCTTTTCCATAGAGATTACAGACGAACGCTGGTATGTTCTGGAACAGTTTATCAAGTTTGTCCTCATCGGCTGTTCCAATGCGGTGATTACGCTGCTGGTGTACTATATGGTTTTGTGGATGCGTCCCGCCTGGTATCTATTCGGCAACGCGCTGGGCTATGTTGCGGGAATTTTCAATTCTTTTTTCTGGAACAGCCGCTTTGTCTTTCAAAGGAGCGCTCAGGCAAAGGGGACCGCTTTTTGGAAGATGCTTTTCTGTTACGGCTTGACCTACTTTTTGCAGGCGGGGCTGCTCGTTTTGTTTGTTGAGCGCTGCGGGATTTCGGATGTAATCGCCCCGCTGCTTACAATTTTGATAGCGACGCCGGTCAACTTTGTTTTAAATAAGTTGTGGGCCTTTAAGGAGAGATAGGAAATGGAACCCTCTTCCAGAAACAACAGCATTGAACTATGGAGATTCTGTTTTGCTATTGGAGTAGCGATCATGCACTTTGGTTACTATAACGGATTCTATATTGCGGTAGATTTTTTCTTCATGCTCTCCGGATTTCTGTTGGTGAAAAGCATTGAAAAACGGCCGCAGCAATCGGTGTTAGATATATTTTTAAATAAAATCCGTACAATCTATCCGCATTATATACTCTCGTTTCTCTGCTTGTTTGTTTTATTGTTTTATTCCAGAATGCAGGCGGGCGTGTTCCGGGACATTAACTTCTGGGCGGACAGTCTGTTGGAAATTTTATGCCTACAAATGATTTATCCGCTGTCAAACGCGGCTGTCAATGGAGTAACTTGGTATATCTCTGTTCTTTTAATTTGGACTCCGCTGATAACTTGGCTTATTAAGTATCATCGAAGTATATTTACACATGCTTTAGCACCCTATGGCACTTTTGCCATATATGCGTTCTTTTTGAGTAATTGGCAACATATCGACTTTGGATTCGTATGGCTTGGCCATATTAACGGGGGATTACTGCGTGGCTTGGCAGGGATAATGCTAGGATGTTTAATATACGAATCGTATATATATATATACGGAAAGAAATTCCGCTTTCTTGAAGCGTAGCACATTCATGAGCCGTTATGGACTTTCTTTATTGGAAACAGTGATATTTGTCGGAACAATGATCTACGCGATATTTATTCGCCAGACTAAATGGGATTATCCGATGATTCTTATAATAGCGGTAGGAATATTAGTTAGCTTTATGGATAAGGGGATGCTTTATAGGATTACTGAAAATAAACTTTTCATTTATTTAGGAAAACTGAGTTACCCTATTTATATGAATCAGGTAATTATTATCTATCTTTTAGGTAAATTTCCAACGATTTCTAATGAGAGGCTGCGTATACTCGTTTTTTTATTTTCTCTCATCGTTCTTTCTATGAGCACAATGAAGTTTTGTGATCTGGCCAGCCGGTGGAGTCGATCCCGGCGGAATGTATCGGCCGCAGCGGCCAGATCCGAAATGGATCAGAAACCTTCCGGCAGAGGATGATAATCAATACATATGGAGATCTTTATAAGGGACTGTCTCATCGTTGGCTGTGGGCTGACCGGGAGCGTTATCGCCCGGCATCTGGCCGAGCAGGGAAAGCGGGTGGAGATCTGGGAACGGCGGGATCACATAGGCGGGAATATGTATGATTACATAGACGCGCACGGATTCCTCGTGCAGAAATACGGCCCGCACATCTTCCATACCCGGAATCAGGAGCTTTATGACTACATTCGCCGCTATGAGCAGTGGCGGGAATACAAGCTGACCTGCGGGGCCGTCTGGGACGGAAAATACACTCCCACCCCCTTTAATTTTACAACGGTGGACGCCTTTTATCCGGAGGGGGAAGCAAAGCGGCTTAAGGAGAAGCTCCAAAAAGCCTTTGCAGGCAGGGAGACGGCAACGGTGATAGAGGTGCTGGAGCACCCGGACCCGGATATCCGCGGCTATGCGGACTATCTGTTCCAAAAGGATTATGCACCCTATACGGCGAAGCAATGGGGGGTCGCCCCTTCGGAAATCGATGCGAGCGTTTTAAAGAGGGTGCCCCTGCGGTTTTCCTATCGGGAAGGCTATTTTGACGACCCCTATCAGGTCATGCCGGTCCACTCGTTTACCGACTTTTTTAAAAACCTGTTGGATCACCCTTCTATCACCGTCCGGCTGGGCGTGGAAGCGCTGGGCCGTTTAGCGATTCAGGACCGGCAGATTTATCTGGATGGCGCGGCCTTTCAGGGTAAGGTGGTCTATACCGGCGCACTGGACGAGCTGTTCGGCTGCGTTTACGGACGGCTTCCCTACCGTTCTCTGCGGTTTGAATGGAAATATGCAGAGAAAGAGAGCCTACAGCCGGCCCCGGTGGTGGCTTATCCGCAGGAGGCGGGCTATACCCGCATTACCGAATATAAAAAGCTCCCGGTACAAGAGGGGGAGGGAACCAGCTATGCGGTAGAGTATCCCCTGCCCTACGGCGGCGAAGAAAAACAAGAACCCTATTACCCGGTTTTAACGCAGGAGAGCAAGGAGCAGTTTGAACGGTACCGGGCGCTTGCGCAGCAGGTTTCGAATCTGGTTTGCTGCGGGCGGTTGGGGGATTTTCAATATTACAACATGGATCAAGCGTTGCAGCGGGCGCTGGAGATATGCGCTGGGCTGGACGCGAAAGGAACGAAATAATAAGCGATCGAAGGGGGACGGCTTGCAGCGGCATCGGGAGGATCCCTTTTTGAAAAGGAACTGGTGAAAACATGGTAAAGTTGAGCGTCGTCATCCCGGTCTATAACGTAGAGCAATATGTAGGAGAGTGCTTGGAGAGCCTTGCCGAGTGTTCTTCCGATGCGGTGGAGATCCTCTGCATCAACGACGGTTCCACCGACGCTTCGGCGGAGCGGATCGAGGAGTATGCGCAGAGGGATGCACGGATTCAGCTTTTTTCCCAGAGCAACCGGGGGTTGGGCGCGGCGAGGAACGCGGGAATGCTGCGGGCAAGAGGGGAATATATCCTGTTCGTAGACAGCGACGATTTTGTAAAACCTCATTGGTTTCGCGCCCTTTTGGAGGAGATAGAAAAGCATCCGGAAACCGATGTCTTTGCCGCCGGCTTTCAGATTGTCCATCCGGAGGGCGGCGGGATGTGGGAAGAATCCGTTTATCCCGTCGGGGAAGGGGACGGCTCTGTTTCCGGAATGGATTTCCTCCCGCAGTTCCTGCGCTGCCGGAAGGGGTTTTACAACGTTTGGCGCTATGTTTACCGGAAATCCTTCCTGGAAGGAAATCAAATTTGGTTCCAAGAGGGATTCCTGTGTGAAGATTTGGATTATACGGCCAGGGTGTTTTTATCTCGCCCACAAATTGCGTTTTTGCATTGCCCTTATTACTGCTATCGCGCCGCAAGAGGCGGTTCGATCATGGGGTACAGCTCCGCTCGAAGGGTTGAGGACGCTCTCACGCTTATCCGCCAGGCCATATCCGAGCTTGAGAGCTCGGATTTCCAGTGGAAGCAGCTTCTGATAGGGCGCTATCAGCGGGAGCTGTTGCTGCTGTTCGCCCAGCTTTATGAGGTGGAGCGGGCGGAGCGGCCGGACGTCTATGACCGGATACAGGAGAGCTTAGAGCTGCTGGAAGCAGGGGACGGCCGGTTGGCGCACGCTGCCCGCCGAACGATCGCTCTGTTGGGGATACGGCCGGTTTCCGGCCTTCTGTTTGGGGCGAAGAAGGGAAAACGCCTCCTGCAAAAGCTGCGGGCGAAGGACCGGCGGCCGGTTCCTTCCAGAGAGAAGCAGGAAACGGCTCTCCCATAACCGGATGGAGAGCGTCCCGGATAGGATGCTGCCGCACACCATAAAGCCGGTAAGGAGTATGCGAGAGAATGGAAAAGAGAGCCGCCCCAGCGCCGGAACGCCATGAGACGGCGCATCCGGAAGAGGGCTCATGTAAGGATATTCGGATTTTTGTTTCCCACCGCATCGATCGGGAGAGCGCGCGGATTGACAATCCGCTCTATGTTCCCGTTCGCTGCGGCGCGGTCTATGATAAACGGGAGAACCCGCCCATTCCCGGAGACGATACCGGGGAAAACATTTCCGAAAGGCGGGACACCTTCAACGAATTAACGGTTCAATATTGGGCTTGGAAAAACGTCCGGGCGGATTATTATGGGCTCTGCCATTACCGGCGCTATCTGGCCTTTTCGGAACATCCGCTCTGCCCGGATCCGCACGAAAACGCCGTTTTCCCTGCTCTGGACGCTGAAAGCATTGCACAGTGCGGGCTCCGGGACAGCGGACGGATGCGGGCGATCATCGAAGAGAACGATCTCCTCGTCTCCGTTCCCTATGATGTTTCGAAGCGGGGCTTTCGAAATCTCTATGAGCATTATGCCGAGGTTCCCTGGCAGCATAAAAGGGACTTAAAAAAGGTCCTCCCGATTATCGGCAGGCTGCATCCCGATTATCTGGAACCGGCCAAGAGCTATTTGAACGGCGTTTTCTTCTATCCCTGCAATCTGTTCATTATGAAGGCGGATATTTTTTTCGAATATTGTTCCTGGCTGTTCCCTATCCTGTTTGAATTGGAGCGCTCGGTTCCTGCCGGCCGTTATGGGGAAAAGAGGAAACGGGTGTGCGGATTCGCCGGGGAACGACTGTTGGGCGTTTTCATCACCGGCTACTTAAAAAAGCATCCTGCGTGCAGATATAGGGAGCTGCAACGGGCCTTTTTCCTGCAAACGGCGCCGGAGGGAACCAGCGGGCCGCCGGAGACCGCGCCGCCGAAATTTCAAAGGGCGGCGGAGTTTGCAAAGGGCCGTTTGAAAAGAGGCGGGCGGCTCTATAAATATCTGTCGCGGCTCTATCAGTTTTTTAAATAAGGGGCTGCGGTCACGGCCGGGATTGTGCCGAGGCATAGGCGGCGGACAGGCTGTTTTCCAAACATTTTTCGGTTCCGTGAACGGAAGAGGGATCAAAGGAGGCGGGCGGCATGCAGAAAGGGTTCGGGATGGGCGGGATGCCCATGCGGCCGGGACAGACATGCGCCGGGCGGCATGTTCCCGAAAGATCGCGGGGGAAATCCGGATGATTCTGCGCGCGTTGGTGGAGTATTACGAAACGTTGGCCAGACAGGGGAAGGTGCTCCAGCCAGGCTGGGGGGAGGCGAAAATATCCTACGCCCTGTGTATCGATGAGGCCGGAAGGCTGGAACGGCTGGTTTCGCTGAAAAGAAAGCGTTCGGATGGGAAATCCGCCGCCATGGAGCCAACGCCGGTGGAGCTTCCCGCCCCCGTAAAGCGAACGCTGGGCATCGCCCCCAACTTTTTATGGGACAACGCCGGTTATCTGCTGGGGATGGAAAACAAGGGCGGCCCTGGGAGAAGCCGCGCCTGCTTTGCCGCCAGCCGGGAACTACATAAAGCGGTCCTCTCCCATACCGGCAGCCCGGCGGCCCAGGCGCTGCTTTCCTTCTTTGAGGGCTGGGATCCGGAGACAGCCTTCGATCATCCCGCCCTTCAGGGGAGCCTGGAAAGCCTGCTTGCCGGTGCGAATCTGGCGTTTTTATACCAGGGCGCGTTTCTTCAGGAGGATCCGGAGATCCGGCGGGCCTGGCAGGATTATTACCATGCCGCTGAAAGCGGCGGAGAAGCGATCTGCTTGGTGACGGGGGACAGGGGGAGCGCGCAGCCGGTTCATCCCCCTATCAAGGGGGTGGCCGGGGCGCTGCCGGCCGGTGCGGCGCTGGTTTCCTTCAATGCGCCCGCCTTCTGCTCCTACGGCCGGGAACAGAGCTTAAACGCCCCCATCAGCCGGTATGCCGCCTTTGCCTACGCCGCTGCGCTCAACCGCCTCACGGCCGACGAGGAACATCTTTTCCGCATCGGGGACATGACGGTTGTGTTTTGGGCGGAAAACGGGCAGACGGCCTATTCGGATCTGTTCCGCAGCCTGCTGCTGGAAAAACCGGAGCCCTATCTCGCTATCCGGCTGCAAAAAATAGCGGAGGATCTGCGCGAAGGGCGTCCGGCGGTTTATGAGGAAGCCCGGCTGGACCCGGCGATGGGATTTCATGTCCTGGGACTTTCCCCCAACGCCGCCCGGCTGTCGGTACGGCTTTTCCTTCGGGATGCCTTTGGCCGTTTTGTGCGCAATCTAGAAAGGCATCAGGAACGGCTGCGGATTGCCCGCCCCTTTCCTGGGGAGGGGGAACGGATGCCGCTGGGGGAGCTGTTGGAGGAGACCGTCCGGAAAAATGCCCGCACGCCCTCCCCCATTCCGGAAATGGCCGGTGAAACGCTGCGGGCTATCCTGGATGATAGCCGCTATCCGGCTACGCTGCTGCACAGTGTAGAAATCCGTATCCGGGCGGAACGGGAGGTAACGCCCGGCCGGGCGGCCATTTTAAAAGCCTATTATTTAAAGAATCCGGATCCCGGTTTTCCAAAGGAGGTGTTGAAAGTGGGATTAAATGCGGAAAGCTCGAATATTCCGTATACGCTGGGAAGGCTTTTTTCCGAGCTGGAGACCATCCAATCCGCCGCCGAGCCCGGCGCACGTGCGGGAATGAAGAGAAAATATTGGGGCCCTGCCTCCACCACGCCCAACCTGGTGTTCCCGATTCTGATGAGCCGGGCGCAGCAGCAGCTAGAGGAGTTGGACGAGGGAACGCGCAGCCGTTACGACGGCCGGCTTGCCGAGCTGGCTGAAAAGCTGGGGGAAAGCTATCCGGCCCGTATGAACCTACCCCAGCAGGGGGCGTTCCAGTTGGGCTATTACCACCAGGTCCAGGCGCGCAGCCGGGAGAGGGGAGGCGGTCGGAGCACGAACGAGAGCTAGAGATTTTGCGGTTATTCGCGGGAGCTAGGCTGCGATGGGAACGAACATGGCCCGGCTGCCGCATGCCGTTCCTTTTGTGGGAACGCGGGTTGAAATTTATCTATATTTTTATGGCGTTTCAGTCGTTCCTCCAGAATCCTGGGGGAACGTGGGTTGAAATAAGTGCGGTAAGCCTTGCTTCGGCGGGGCGGCCTGTAAACGGTTTTTCCGGCTTACAGGATAGAAATTGTAAAACGCGCCGGTTTTTTGAAAAAACCATCCGCGCCGCTTCCCCGGCTTACAGAAAAGGACGCGTTGCAGAATTTCATTCTGCAACGCGTCCTTTCACGTGGTGAAGGGGCAAACCATCGAAGCGGTTCCCGCAAAGCGCAGGATGGCTTTTTTGTACAGAAATAGGGCCTATCCGGGTGTTTTCGGTTCTAAAAAGGGAGGCTGCCGCGCTATAATAGGCCATCCCAACAAGGAATCGGAGGCGCTTCATGCAAAGTCAGGAAAACCGGCGGTTTGTTATCTACTCCCGCAAATCGAAGTTTACCGGCAAGGGAGAAAGCATTGAAAATCAAGTGGAAATGTGCCGCCAATATCTTGCGGTCCACTATGGGGAAGAGGAAGCGGGAAAAGCCCTCGTCTATGAGGACGAGGGCTTTTCCGGAGGGACGCTGGAACGCCCGAATTTTAAGAGGATGATGAAGGACGCCCAAAGAGGCGGCTTTTCCGCCATTGTCGTCTACCGCTTGGATCGCATCAGCCGCAACATTGGGGATTTCGCGGCGCTGATTGAACGGCTGAACCGCTTGGGGACGGATTTCATCTCCATTAAAGAGCAGTTTGATACCGGCAGCCCTATGGGGCGGGCGATGATGTATATCTCTTCGGTGTTTTCCCAGCTGGAGCGGGAGACCATTGCGGAGCGCATCCGCGATAATATGCGCGAGCTGGCCAAAACAGGCCGCTGGCTGGGCGGCGTCACCCCGACCGGCTACGAATCGGAGAGCGTCTTTCAGCCGGCGGCGGAGGGAAAGGCCAAAAGGCTCTGTAAGCTGAAGAGCATTCCGGAGGAGCTCCGGCTGGTGGAGCTGATTTTTGATACCTTTTTGGAGACCGGCTCGCTGACCCGGACGGACGCCTTCCTTTTGGAAAAGCGCTACCGGACCAAGCAGGGCCGTCCATTCACCCGCTTCGCCATCCGGGGGATATTGACCAATCCGGTCTATATGATAGCGGATGGGGACGCCTATCGCTACTTGACCAGCCGTTCGGCCGGCCTGTTTGCCGGGGAATCCGACTTTGACGGGCGGCGCGGGGTGATGGCCTATAACCGGACGCTTCAACAGCCGGGAAAGAACCATCAAATCAAACCGGTGGAGGAGTGGATCGTCTCGGTCGGGGAACACGAGGGGATTATTCCCGGTGCGAAGTGGGCGGCCGTTCAGGAAAGACTGGAGCGCAACCGTTCTAAAAGCTACCGCAATCCGCGCAGCCATGCGGCGCTGCTGTCCGGCCTGCTTTCCTGCGGGAGCTGCGGGGACTATATGCGCCCGAAGCTCACGAGCCGCCAAACGGACGGCGGCGAACGGCTCTTCACCTATCTCTGCGGCACCAAGGAGCGTAGCCGCGGCCGCTGCTGCACGATGAAAAACGCCTGCGGCAATCTTTTGGACGCCGGGATTTTGGAAGAGCTGAAAAAGCTGGAATATGACCGCGCGCATTTCATCCGGCAATTGGATCAGGGCAGGCGCGCGCTGACGGGCGGACAGGAGGGCTGTGCGGCGGCGCTGGAAAGTCTAAACGCCCGGCTTTCTGAGAACGAAGAAACGATCCGGAGTCTGGTGGCGGCCTTCTCCAAGGCTTCCGGCACGGCGGCCGAAGGCTATATCCTGCGGCAGATTGAAGAGCTGCACGGCGAGGGGGAGGGGCTCCGAAAACAGCGGGAGGAGCTGGAATCCGAGGCGGTTTCCCACCGGCTGGACGGCGAGGAGGCGGAACGGATCCTTTCCGAGCTCGCCGGCTTGGAGTCTGTCGTCGGCCGCATGAGCGCGGAACAGAAGCGGGCGGCTGTCCGCGCTCTGGTCCGGCAGGCTGTTTGGGATGGGGAGAAGCTCCATCTCTATCTGTCCGGCAGCGCCGGCGCCTTTCGCCCTCCGCGTCCTTTAGACGGCGGGGAGCCGTTAAGAGAGGATAGCAAATGAAATCCTAATGCACTTCCGCGGCCGCCGCAAGTTTGCGCAGGATGTGTTTATCAGCGACCCAATTGATACCGATAAGGATGGGAATTCGCTTTCTTTTCAGGACATCCTGACCGACGAGAGCAATATTTATGATGAAATCGATCTGCGCATTAAAAGCGAGCAGCTGCACCGTTTTATTGCGGGGGCACTGGAGCCGCGCGAAAGGGAAGTCCTCTATCTGCGCTATGGGCTGCACGGCGCCAAGCCGCTGACTCAGCGGGAGGTGGCGGCGAAGTTGGGGATTTCGCGCTCGTATGTATCGCGTATCGAGAAAAAGGCGGTTGAAACGCTCAAGGAGCTGTTTGGCCAACCGGCGGGGGAAGCGTAGAGATTCCTCCGCCGGCGTCTGCCGTTTATTTCCGCCCTCATCGATTGAAAAGAGCGGCGCGGTATATTATAATGGTTTCCACATGATGAAAACCGTTCTCTGCGCCCGTCCGGCAGGGAAAGACGTTTTAGGGGGGAGTCCGGTGAAGCCTTCCAACCTTCGGATGCAGACGCAGATCTTTATCTGGTATTCCGCTATCGTCCTCATCGTCGTTTCGGTGGTCGGAATCGGCGGCTTTAGCTATCTCGCGCGGACGCTCTCCGATCAGGAGAGGGGCAACGCCCGGCAGCTCGCCGCGATGACCAACAGCCAATTGGACATGGTGTATAACGAGATGCAGAAAATATGTCTGACGGTCATCTTCAACCAAGGAGTGACCGCCTGCCTCGATAAGATTTATGCGGAGATCGATGCGCCCGGCGGCCGTCCGGACTCGTTGCAGCAGACGGTGGAGCTGCGGACGCTGATCGGGAACCTGGTTTCGATCAACGGGCCCTTTCCCTCGCTTCATAACATCAACATCGTCTATCCGGAAGAAAATTTTCTGGTGGGGATCCAGAACGAGGCCACCGGCGACATCTCCTCGCTGGTTCCGGAGACGCTGATCGATGCGCTGGAGAAGGCCGACGGCCGGGCGGTTATTCTGCCGCCGCACGACGACTACTGGCTGGAAAACAAAAAGCTCCCGGTGATCTCAGTCCTGCGTGAAAAGAAGGATATCTATGGGAACTCCTATGGATGGGTGGAGGTTCAACAGAAATATGAGGTTTTTGAGGAGGTCTGTTCAGCCAGCCTTAAAAATCAAAAGGCCGCATTGATGATTTACGACCGCTGGATGAATCTCATCTATCCCCCGCCGCAGGAGGAGGACGAGCGCTCCCGTCTGGTGCGGCAGGAGCTTTTAAGCTATCCGGGAAAGGAGCTCCCTTCGGAGCTGCAGCTGAACGACCAGTACTACAGCCTAAGCCGTTCCGGCGTCACCGGCTTTACGGCCGTCGCAGGCATGCCCTATGAGGAGCTGATGCAGCCGGTGCGCAAAATGCAGGCGATCTGGGGCTTCATGCTTCTGCTTCTGCTCGCCCTTTCGGTGGTGTTTACCCATTGGCTTTCCCACCGGATCGGTTCGCCGATCCAGGAGCTTTGCAAAACGGTGAACCGTCTGGAGTTTACGGCTGGGAAGCCGCCGGAGGGAGCCTTTCTGCGTACCCAATCGCTGACCAATTATGAGACCAGACGCCTGAACGAAGCCTTTATCAACATGCTGCGCCGGCTTCAGACGGCGGCGGACGATCTGGCGAAAACGCGGGCGAATGAACGGGAGAGCTTTATTTATGCGCTTCAGGCGCAGATCAATCCACATTTTTGGATCAGAAGGTGCGGTCGGTCGTTGGAATTTCGGACTTGGTGGAAACCTTCGGCTTTTCGCAGACCTATCTCATCCGGATTTTCCGGGAGGAATATGGCAGTTCGCCCATCGAATATCTGATTATCCGGAAGATGGAGTATGCCAAGGAGCAGCTTCAAGGCTGTCCGGAAAAGACCGCCCGCGTAATTTCTGAGGAATTGGGATACAGCAGCCAATATTATTTTAGCCGGGCGTTCAAGAAGATTGAGGGCGTATCCCCCATTGAATATCGAAAATTGCTAAAATAGAGAAAACAGGATCCCTATAAAATAGGGATCCTGTTTTATAAATTACAAAAAACTGTAGGATATTGTATTTTTCATCGAAGCGGGCTGTAGTAAGATAAGGACATCCGAAATAGACCTTGAACATGTTGGGAGGGGATTTCTATGAAAAAACGATGGGGAGCAGCCATCCTGTCCGCCGCGCTGGTCATGACCGGCCTAACAGCCTGCCAGGGCTCCTCCGGCAAGGAGGGCGAAGCGGCTTCGGCCGGTAAGGAAACGACGCTGACCTTCGGCGGCCCGAACGATTGGCTGGATGAATCGGTCGCAGAGGTCATCGGAAAATTTGAAGTGGAAACGGGGATTACGGTGGACATCCAGCGCCTGAGCGCGCAGACGGACACCATCATTCAGACCAAGCTGGCCACCAACGAATGCTACGACGTCTTTTTCCAGCATGGCGGCGGATATGCTTACACCTGGTTCCGCCCGCAGGTGAACTGCCTCGACCTCTCCGGCGAGGAACGGGCCTCTAAAATCAACGGCGGTATCCGGGAGAGCATGCTGGATATAGAAGGGAAGCTGTTCTACCTCCCGTTCGGCGTCAATACGCTGGGGGTCATTTATAACAAGGACATCTATGAGGAGCTGGGCCTCTCCATCCCCACTGCTTGGGAAGAAACCCTGCAAAACTGCGCAGCGGCCAAGGAAGCGGGATACATCCCCTTCTATCTGGCGGCAAAGGATGTCTGGCCGATCACCGCCTGGCCGTTTGCCGAGTTTTCCTATGCCGTTCAAAGGGATCCCAGCCTGATGGGGAAGATCAATACCAACCAGGCGAAGTTTTCCGACGTCCAGGAATTGAGGGATTCGGGGAACCGGATCCAGGAGCTGCTGGTCTATCTGTTCGCCCAGAAGCACATTATCTCCGGGATGGTGGCCGGAGCGATTAAAGGATAGGAGGAGCCTATGGATTATCCGGCCGTCTATACCGGGCATCTGTCCGAGACCATTCAGATTTCCCAGAACGTCTTTTTCCGGATGGGGAACCTGCCGGTGCGGGATCAGTGCAACGCCGGCATCGTCGTCGGAACGCAGGGCATTCTGCTCATCGACCTGCCTGCGCAGGACCCGGAGGAGGAGATTTTGGAGGAGGCCGAGGGCTTCTTTGGGAAAAAGGTGACCCATATCCTCCTGACCCATGCGCACCCCGATCACCGAAACGGGCTGGCTATGCTGCGCCGGCGGGCTGTCACGCTGGTTTCCACCGCGGCCGGCAAAAGCGGGGTGGAACGCAGCTCCCCGGATTTTCGTGCGGAGAGCTGGCAGGTGGTAGGAACAGGGGATCGCTGGATGTTTGAGGATACCGCGTTCCGGTTCTGGTGTCCCGCCGCGCTGCCTGCCCATTCCCCCTGGGACCTGTGCGCCGTCCTGCCGGAGGAGCGCCTCATTTTTACCGGGGATTTTTTGGTTCCCCCTTTTTATCTTTACACGCACGGGAGCAACTGGAAAAACTGGCATGCGGCGGTTCAGGACTTCCGGCAGACGTTTTGCGGAGCGCTGCTCTTGATGGGGCACGGCGATCCGCAGGCGCAGGAAGCTCTTCTTCCGGTCGTGGAGGGCTATCTTTCCCGGCTGGGGAAGCTCTCGGAGGACTATGCGCCCGGCCGGTTGGAGGCTCTCTGGGGCGGCCCGGCGTCCGATTTCCCGGAGGACATGAAGCGGCTCGTGCAGCTTACCGGCCAAGAGACCGTCCGGCGGCAGCTGCGGGAAATCCAAGAGATGAGCGCGCTGGCTGTTCCTAGGAGATAGGGGGAACGCTCCGTGCTTTGGCCGGGGGAGGGGGCCTTTAGGTTCTCCCGCCGTCAGCGTTCCTCCTTTTCCCGCTCCTCTTTCGAGAGAAACAGCCAAAGGCGCACAAGAGGCGTTGCAGAATGGAATTCTGCAACGCGCCCTTTGGAAAAACGGTTTTCAGGGCGAAGAAACCGCCCTGAATTTCGCGCCTTATGGCGCGAAAACACCGTTTTTCTGGTTCCTGCAAGCCAGGGGATCGCTCGGTTGGAGTTTTTTCATTTTGCAGCGCACCTGGCAAGAGCGCTGTTCCCCCGTTTAAAGCGGACGGTCATGCCGCGGCCTGTCCGTTCCCGTATTTTCTTGTACACCTCCCACTGTAGAGAGAGGGGGACAAGCTGCTCGCGGATATCGAGGAGGACCTTCTGTTTGGTATTTTTCGGCAAGTTTTTCAGGCTTTTCCGGTATTGGTTCTTGAGCCTCCAAAGCAGGCTCCTGCGGCTGGAGGGGGAACTCAGCGTGTAGTTCTTCACCTCGGTGCTGCGCCCCTTTTTGTAGAGATCCGGCCGGGAGCTCCCCTTTCTGCCCAGCGGCGTCTCCTTGCTCTGGAGGAAAGAAACCTGTGTCCGGTGGCTGGGGTTCTCTTTAGCGATATCCCGTTCAGACTGCCTCCAGGATGGCCGTTGGGGGAGAGAGGCGTTATGGGTCAGCTGCCAGCCCGTTTGGTAGATGTCATAGGCCGCCATGGCAAACCCGATAGCGCTCAGCCAGTGCTGGAGAGACAGCGGTTCCTCCGGAAAGAGCGCCTCTTTTCCCCGTTCCACCATTCCCAGCGTCAGCCAGTTGCTGATCGTGTATAAATTCGGCTTCTCCAACATCTCCTCTGCGTTCCGCTGAAGCCCTTTCCAAAAGGCGCTGACCGTCCCAAAGGTCAGCCAGTCGAGCCAGCCGGAGAGCGTGCCGGATAAAAGCCGTTCCTCTTGGGCCTTCATCAGCTCCTTGAACAGCTGCAAGGCATCCTCCGGTATACGCAAAAGCGGGGTATACCAGTTCCAGGCTTGGAGGGATTCCTCTGCCGCCGGGGAGGAGGGATCGCCGGGACTCTCTTCTTCCGCTGCCGGAGCGTCGCCGTCCGTGGCCGGGGCCGCGTCATATACTGGAAGAACGATGCAGCGGCAGTTGGGGTGAAAGGGGGGAAGGCGCTCCTCTTCCTCTAGCTGCGCGAGGGTGAAAAGCCCCTCGGAATAGGAGCGGCACCGGTCGCAGAGGTTCGGCCCCTCCTCGGCATAAATCCGAAAGAGCGTGCCGGCGGGAGCGGCCTGCTGTAAAATCCGGTACCAGCCCGCTTGCAGGTAGCAGCGGCTCGCCTGGCCGTTCAGCCGCCCGGCCTTTTCTATAAAGAGTCCGCACAGGCTTTGCACCAGCGTCCGCGCGGAATCCGCCCTGCGAAGTCCCCTCTGCATTTTTTGGGAGAGCAGGGGGGCCGTCTCCTGAACAAAGAGGGCGAGCTGCGTATCCAGCGCTTTTTGAATCCGCTTCGGTCCATCCGTCATGCGCAGGGCTTCGCCATAGGCTTCTACGATGTCGTAGAGCTGGGCCTTCAGATAGTCCTTTTTTAAAAGAGAGGCTTTGCCCAGCGCCCGGCGCTCCCGTTCCCCCTGCGGCGATGGGAGCTGCGCCCTTTCGCGTGGTGTCAGGATGGTATCTGCGGGAAGCAGACTACCCTCCTTTTTCGGTTTCACTAAAAATTGCAGATAAAACCGTTCCACCTGCTGCTCAATCGCGGCGGTGGAAAGCCTAAGCTGCTGCGAAAAGATCGGCTCAAAGCCGGATGAAGCCTTCCGCTTCGTAAGTTCCTCTTGATTGCGTGCGGCCAAGCGTCCCCCTCCTTAAAAACATATGTTCTAATTTCTATTGTATAGAACATATGTTTTCTCGTCAAGCCTCTTCTCGGTCTTCCGGAAAGGCTGGGGCTAACTTTTCCGGGGCTTGCCGTTTTTCCCGGCGAAGGGTATAATGAAGCTGGTTGGAAGGATGCTCTTCCAGGAGGACAGAACGGAAAACGACAGTAAGGGGATGGATAGCGGTTGAAACTGTTGATCGTACGGCATGGGGATCCGGATTACGGCAACGATTCCCTCACGGAAAAGGGATGGAAGGAAGCGGAGTATCTCTCCGAGCGGCTGATAAAGGTGGACGCAAAGGCTTACTATGTCTCTCCCTTAGGCCGGGCGAAGGATACGGCCTCCTATACCTTGAAGCGGTTGGGACGGACGGCGGTGGAATGCCCCTGGCTGCGGGAATTTTGTGCGCCCATCCAGCGGCCGGATGCTCCGGGACGGCGCTCGATCGCCTGGGACTGGCTGCCGGAGGATTGGTTACGGGAGGAACGGTTCCTTCTGCCGGACCGGTGGCAGGAGCCGGATGCCTTCCAGGAGGGCGGCGTGAAGCGGGAATATGATTGGGTGACGGAAAACCTGGATGCGCTGCTGGAGCGGCACGGCTACCGGCGGGAAGGGCTTTGGTACCGGGCGGTCCGGCCGAACAACGACGTCCTCGTTTTTTTCTGCCATTTTGGGGTGGAGTGCGTGCTGCTAAGCCACCTGCTGCACATCTCTCCGATGATCCTTTGGCACGGCTTCTGTGCGGCCCCCTCCTCGGTGACAACCGTTGTCACCGAGGAGCGCCGGGAGGGGACGGCGGTGTTCCGTATGAGCGCATTTGGAGATACTTCTCACCTCTTTCAGCATGGGGAGCCGCCCGCGTTTGCGGCCCGGTTCTGCGAATGCTTTGGAAACGAGGGCGAGCGCAGGGATTAAAGGGGCGCGTTGCAAAACTGTCGTTTTGCAACGCGCCCCTTTTTCTGCAAGCCGGAGGATCGGCCCGTACGATTTCTTTTACGGGCCGGGAATACGTTTTTTTACAGCCGGTTCTATTTTGCGTCCGGCCTTTTTCTATTGGGCCTTTTTAATCCGCTATTTTTGCAAGCCGCTGAAAGAGCCGGAGCAGCGGCCGGAACAGCGCCAGCGCGGCGGCGACGTTGCCGGCGCAGTGGGCGATATCGAAGGGGATGCCGCTGATCCACCAGCCGATCCCATAGCTCAGACCGCCGGTCAGCGCATAGGGGATAGCGCACAGCGCGCCGAACGAGAGGCCGAAGCCGCCGGAGAGCACCGCCGCCCAGAAGAGGGAGGGCTGCGCGCGCATCGGCCGGGCCAGAAGGACGAGCAGCGGCCAGATGTATAGGTACATGATCCACCAGAGTCCGAACCCATAGAGAAGGCCCTCCAGCAACGCAAAGACCCAGCAGGCCATCAACGCCTGCCGCAGAGGGAAGCAGAGGGCATAGAGAATCAGTAAGAGGCTCACCAGCTCGATGTTGGGAAGAAAATTCAGCGCCACCTGCACGGCAAGCAGCAGCACCCCCAGCAGCGCCGTGACGGTCAGCTCCTTCGCGCTAATAGACCGAGAGGGTGAGTTCATACCGTTCTCCGTCGGCAATGGGGGTGGAGTCCGCACCGGTATCCAGCATCTCGCCGTTCCGGGTCAAGCACCACCATTGTTTTTTGGCCTCGTCCGCCCGGATGCCGTTTACCGTTGTGATAAAGAGGCCATAGGCCCCCTCTTCTCCTTCAACCAGCCCGTTTTCCAGCAGCGCCGCGCCTAAAAACTCCTGGAGGGTTTCCAACGTAAATTCTTCCTGCTCCTCGCCGTTCACCACCTCAATGGTGAGCGTTTTCTCCCCGGCCTGCCCGGTTGGACGCTGGCTCTGATAAACCAGCGCCAGCACGACGGCGGCGATTAAGAGCACGGCGGCTCCTAACAGCCGCTTGGTTTTTTGATTCATGGGGAAGCATCCTTTCTTTTTCTGTAGGTTTATCCGCCGGCTGACAGGGACGGCGCGGCGGCCTGCTGGTAGATCCAAGCGCTGCCGTCCCGCGCCGTGCGCCGGACCGCTCCCACCGCATGCAGCACATTGAGGGCCGTCTGCGCGCGGGGAAGGGAGAGACGGCTGGCCTTCTGGTAATCGCGGCTGGTAAAGGCGGCGGGCAGCGTTTCCGGGAGGAAAGCGCGGTAGTCCTCCGGCGTCCGGAAGATAACCTCGTCCAAGAGGGCGAGCGGAATGCGCTCCTGCCGCCGGGATCCCCGCTTGCGATCGGCGCTCCAGCCGCAGAGGAGGCGGGTCTCCTCCACCTCCAGCAGCACGGCGTGGAGGGTGAGGCCGGGGCTTTCCAGCAGGGGCTTAATCTTGTAGAGCTCCGGCAGCAGCTCATAGACGCCGTACCGCTTCGGGCTTTTGCGCCGTTCGGTCGTTTCGCCCGTCTGCGGATCGATCCACCGCAGCCATTTTACCGCCGGGATGGGGTAGACCACTGTGACGGGCGCTACCTCCAAAAAGGCCGCCAGCTTCCGGCGCAGCCGGTCGAAGCCCTGGGTTTGGATTTCCACAATCCCGTTTTCCCCGACAATATCGGCCACAAAGCCGCCCAGCTTTACCTCATGGCTGGGGGCGTAGGGCTCGAAGTAGTATTTTAGAACGGCGTGCAGCGTCTTTTCCCCCAGCGTTCCAATGCCGTCCCGCGGCCGGGCGGCCGCATAGGCCAGGGCCTCCTCGAACCGTAGTCTGTCCATCTCCGCCTCCCTTTTCCGCCGGATGGATAGCCTATTTCTTTTGCAGCAGAAAGGGACGCGCGCAGCGCTGCGCGCGTCCCTTTCAGGAAAGCTCTTTGGTTATGCCTTCGCCGATTCCTCGACGGCAACCGCGCAGGCCACCGTGGCGCCGACCATCGGGTTGTTGCCCATGCCGATGAGGCCCATCATTTCCACGTGCGCGGGAACGGAGGAGGAGCCTGCGAACTGGGCGTCGCCGTGCATGCGGCCCATCGAGTCGGTCAGGCCGTAGGAAGCCGGGCCGGCCGCCATGTTGTCGGGGTGGAGGGTACGGCCGGTACCGCCGCCGGAAGCGACCGAGAAGTACTTCACGCCGTTCTCGTAGCTCCACTTCTTGTAGGTGCCGGCTACCAGGTGCTGGAAGCGGGTGGGGTTGGTCGAGTTGCCGGTAATCGAAACGTCAACCTTCTCGTGCTTCATGACGGCTACGCCTTCCAAAACGTCGTTCGCGCCGAAGACGCGGACCTTGGCGCGCTCGCCGTCCGAGAAGGGAACGGTGCGCACTTCCTTGAGATCGCCGGTGGCGAAATCATAGTCGGTTTCCACATAGGTGAAGCCGTTGATGCGGGAGATGATGTAGGCCGCATCCTTGCCCAAGCCGTTGAGGATGATGCGCAGCGGCTCCTTGCGGGCCTTGTTCGCATTGCGGGCGATGCCGATGGCGCCCTCCGCAGCGGCGAACGACTCATGGCCCGCCAGGAAGCAGAAGCACTTGGTCTCCTCGCGCAGCAGCATGGCGCCGAGGTTGCCGTGTCCGAGGCCGACGGCGCGCTGCTCGGCCACCGAGCCGGGCACGCAGAACGCCTGCAAGCCGATGCCGATCGCTTCGGAGGCGTCGGCTGCCTTCACGCAGCCCTTTTTCAGCGCGACGGCTACGCCGAGCGTATATGCCCAGACGGCGTTTTCAAACGCGATGGGCTGCACGCCCTTCACGATTTTCTCCACATCGATCCCTTTTTCCAGGCAGAGATCGCGCGCTGCGTCGAGCGAATCGAGTCCATATTCCTTCAGGCACGCCTCAATTTTAGGCATGCGTCTTTCCTGTCCTTCAAACTTTGCCATTTTCGGTCCCTCCCTCTGAACTTATTCTTCACGCGGGTCGATGTACTTCGGCGCGTTTTCATAGCGGCCGTAGGTACCGATGTTCTTTTCAAAGGCTTCCTTGGCGTTCATGCCATGGCGGATATCTTCGAGCATCTTGCCGACCTTGACGAACTTGTAGCCAATCGCCTCGCCGTTGCCGTCGACAGCGACCGAGAGGATGTAGCCCTCGGCCAGCTCCAGATAGCGGACGCCCTTCGCGCCGGTAGAGAAGATGGTGCCGACCTGTGAGCGCAGGCCCTTGCCGAGATCCTCCAGCGAAGCGCCGATCGGGAGGCCGCCCTCCGAGAAGGCCGTCTGGCTGCGGCCATAGACCAGCTGTTTGAAGATTTCGCGCATGGCAACGTTGATAGCGTCGCAGACGAGGTCGGTGTTGAGCGCTTCGAGCAGCGTTTTGCCGGGGAGGATTTCGCCGGCCATAGCGGCGGAATGGGTCATGCCCGAACAGCCGAGCGTTTCAACGAGCGCCTCTTCAATAATGCCGTCCTTAACGTTGAGCGTCAGCTTGCAGGCGCCCTGCTGCGGCGCGCACCAGCCGATGCCGTGAGAGAGGCCGGAAATATCCGAAATCTGGTAAGCCTTTACCCACTTGCCTTCTTCGGGAATGGGCGCGGGGCCATGCTTCGGACCCTTGGTGAGCGTGCACATGCTCTCCACTTCATGCGAGTAGTTCATATCCTTTTGGCTCCTTTCAACACTGTTTGGAAATCCATGAGGCCGGGCTCAAGATGATTTGCATACCATTTTATTATAAACTGCTTGGATGGAATTTACAAGCGGTCCGCCTGTCAAAAATCTATCAAATTTTGGACGGCTGTGCGGCAGAATGCAAAAAAGAAGGGGGAAAGCCGCCGGTTTGAGGGGAGAGAGGCGGATTCCCGGTTGGTATCGCCCGGCGGATGTGCTATAATAGGGGCTATGAAAACATACGGGGTGTTTCCACAGCCCCGGCGGTTTAGCCCATCCACAGCGAGTATGAGGAGAATATGTTATGAAAAAGCGTTTTTCCGCCGCCTGCGCCTGCCTTGCATTCCTTCTGCTGTTCGCCTCCTGCCAAGGCGGCTCCTCCGCCTTGGCGGGCTCTTCTGCTTTGGACGGCCCTTCCGGCCCGGCCGCCTCCGGCGATAGCCTGGAGACGGCGAAACAGACGGCCGCTGAGGCGGCGGGCGGAAAAGGGACGCTGCGGGACACCCCCTCCCAATACCGGCAGTTCTTCCAAGCCGGGAAGGTGAACGTGGATATAGACGCCCCGATAGAAATCCCGCAGGTGGAGAGTATCAAGCAATACCGGGCCGTCCCCGCCCCGGTGCATGCCGCGTTGGCCATAGAAGCGCTGGGCGGCGAGGTCCCGGAGGACGGCGATCCCTTCGGTCCCTCCGCCGAGCCGATGGAAATGCAGTTTGTGAGCGACGGGGAGCACGAGTATATCTTCAATGCGGGCGGGTTTTCTCCGAATGCGTTCATCGATGTCCGGCATTCCTATGTCGCTGCGCCGGAAAATCGGGTAAAGCGTTCCCCTTCGGAAAAGCCTTCGCCGCTCTCCTCCCAGGCCCTGGCCGCCTCAGAGAAAGCGGCCGCTGCAATGGGCCTGGATTTGGCGCTCAATCGGGTGGAGGAATATGAACCCTGCCCGGCGGAAACGGCGCTGGCTCAGGATATTAGACAGCCCACCGATCAGCCGTTTGCCGTCGTGTCGTTGGTCCAGGAGCTGGACGGCATGCTTCTCAAATGGGCGACCCGGAATGTCCAGCTTTTTCAGGATCCTCAGACCGGCGTTCTCCACCGTTACAGCAGCGATCCGCTGGGAACGATTGGGCTGCGCTTCACGGTCAGCGGCGGCCGGATCTGCGATCTGCAAGGGGCCTATTTCACCTTTGAAGAGCTGAGGACGCTCACGGAAATCCTGCCGCTGGAAGAGGCGGCAGCGGAGCTGAGACGCAATCCGGATCTTCTTTGCCAGGCGGTGAAAGGCGATGGGATTTCCGAGCGCTCTTCCCAGTCCGTTCAGACCTTGCGCATCGATAAAATCTCCTTTCAATATGTCTATGATAAATATTATCTCACCCAGTTTGCCGGGCAGGGCCTGCGGCTGGATCCGATGTGGTGCTTCGAGGGAAGGCTGGAATCGGGGGAAGAGGTCTGCCTGTTCGTCAGCGCGCTGGATGGCCGCATGTCCTACCTGCGCTCCTCCCAGCCGACCGATCGTCTGCCCGCCTCACAGCCCTTCCCAGATTCGGTTTTTTATACGGGGAAGTAACATTGCGCCGGGCTGTATCGGGGCGGCGGCTTCGGAAGGGGAGCTTTCCCGGTAGAAGGCGGCAAAGAGGAAAGAGAATCGCAAAAGGAGGATGCTGGCATGGCGCTGATTACGGCGGAAGGACTGACCAAAATATACCGGCAGAACCTCAAGCAGCCGGGGCTGCGGGGAGCGCTGAAAAGCCTGGTAAAAACCGAGTGGACCGAGAAACGGGCGGTGGATGCCGTCTCTTTTTCGATGGAGGAAGGGGAATCGCTGGCCTGCATCGGCGAAAACGGGGCGGGAAAATCGACGCTCATCAAAATGCTCGTCGGCATTTTAACGCCGACAGGGGGCCGCCTGACCGTTTACGGGCAGAACCCGATGGAGCACCACGCGGACTATCTGCGCAAAATCGGGGTCGTTTTCGGCCAGAAAACCAGCCTCTGGTGGGATATCCCGGTGATCGAGAGCTATGAGGCGGTGAAGGTGCTCTATAAGCTGGATCCGGCGCTCTATGAGAAAAACAAGCGGATGGTGGTCGAACTGCTGGATCTGGAGCCGATTCTCCAGTCCCCCGCGCGGCGGCTCTCGCTCGGCCAGCGGATGAAGGCGGATATCGGCCTGGTGTTTCTGCACAGCCCGCGCATCCTCTATCTAGACGAGCCGACCATCGGGCTGGACATCAACGTAAAATTCGCCATCCGGCAGTTTATCCGGAAAATGAACCAGGAAAACGGCGTCTCGGTGGTGCTGACCAGCCATGACCTGGACGATATCGAGCAGATTTGCGAACATGCGCTCGTCCTTTCCAAAGGCCGGGTGTTCTACCATGGCGCGCTGGACGCCTTGAAGGAGAACTATGCCACCGTGCGCCGCCTGACGGTGCGGGGGCGCAGGCTCTCGGATATCCGGCAGTTCGCGCCGGAGGCTTCTCTCGGAGAGGAGCCGCACAAGACGGTGATCCAGTTCGATACGGCGCAATACTCCGCCCGGCAGATGCTGGACTTTGCCGCGCGCTGCTATGAAATTGAGGATGTGACGGTGGAGGATCCGGGGATTGACTATGTCGTTTCCAAAATTTTCACGATGGGGGCGGCGAAATGAAGCGGTTCTGCAAGCTCGTTTCCCTCTCGGTGCAGGGGGCGCTTTTCTACCGCGCTGCCTTCCTCTTCAACCTGTTCACCCCTCTGCTCCTGCTGGGAGGGCAGTTTATGCTCTGGAATGCGCTCTACCGCCTGGGCGGCGGCGCGCCGATCGGCGGCTATAGCCGCGAGCGGATGTATAGCTACTTGATCCTGGCCTTCTGCATCCACAACCTGCTCACCTGGTCGAGCGAAAACGACCTCTCGCGGGAAATCCGCAGCGGCGCGGTGGTGGCGCGCTGCATGCGTCCCGTCCCCTTCCTGATGCAGTCGCTGGGGGGCATGGCCGGGAAAATGCTCCCGCAGGCGCTGGTGAACGGCACGGCGGCGGCCCTGCTGTTCCTGTGCCTGCGGACGAAGCTGCAAACGCTCTCTCCCGCCGCCCTTCCGCTTGCCCTTTTGAGCCTCGTGCTGGGCGTGCTGCTGCGCATGGCGATGACCAGCTTTTTAAGCCTGCTCTGCTTTTTTACCACCAACCACCTGGGGCTCACCTGGGCGCGCACCGCTCTCACCGAGTTCTTTTCAGGCGCGCTCATCCCGGTTTCGCTCTTTCCCGGCTGGCTGCGTTCCTTCAGCTACTGCACGCCCTTCCCGCTGATGCTGCAAACACCGGTTTCGATTTTTCTGGGCGAGCCGTCGCCTTTGCCTCTCCCCATCTGCTTTTTGTTGCAGGCGGGGTGGATACTGCTCTTTATTCTGCTGCATGAATGGATCTATGGGAAGATTCGCTCCAACCTCAGCTTTGCCGGAGGCTAAGGGCGCGCCCTTTGGAAAAACGGTTTTCAGGGCGAGGATTATGCCCTGAATTTTGCGCCATAAGGCGCGAAAACACCGTTTTTCCGGTTTCTGCAAGCTGGAGGAGCGGCTCCCACGATTGCTTTTACAAGGCGGGGAATGGCTTGACCGGGGGTTTCTTTTTCCAAGCTGCTGCAAGCCGGAGGAGTGCCCGGCCGGAGGTTTTTCGGGCCGCTGTCCGGCGGGGAGAGGCTTCGGATGGGGGCGGCTTCTTGTAAAATGGAAGTGGAACGCAAGCGTAGGCTTCTCCGGCCGGGGACTTTGAAGAAGCTTGTGTTTTTCCCTGCTTTTGTCAGGAAAGGAGGTTCGCTTTTTTATGCTGCGGATCTATCTGAAATTCAAGGCGCAATATCTCAAAACCGAAATGGAATATACCCTTAATTTCTGGATGATGGCGGTTGCGGGCGTTCTGATGCGCGCGGGCATGCTGGCGGTGGCCTTTGTGCTGTTCCGGAACGTGCCGGATATCGCGGGCTGGAACGAGGCGGAGGTCTATTTCATCCTGTCGCTCATCTTTCTGAGCGAAGGGGTCTGCAACCTCTTGTTCGACGGGGTGTGGTCGCTGCCCGCTCTGGTGTTCCGCGGGGAGTTCGACGTGATGCTCTCCCGCCCGATCTCTCCGCTTTACCAGCTGCTGGCCTATGGCGTCGGGCTCCAGGGCGCGGGCCTGCTGCCGGTGGGCCTTATCAGCTATTTCCTTTCGCTGCATACGCTGGGGCGGCTGAACCCTTTTTCCATTTTGCTGATGGTCCCCTTTGTCCTGTGCGGGGCGGCTATCCGCGTGGCGGCCATCCTCATCGCGGCCTCGAACGTTTTTTGGATGCGGGCAGACGGCCTCAGCCTTACCTACCTGGCGCACACCGTCGGGGAATATGCCAAGTATCCGGTCAGCATCTATCCGGGCTGGATGCAGTTCATCCTGCTGGCGGTGATTCCCTATGGGTTCATCGGCTTTGTGCCCGCCCTCATCCTGCGCGGTGAGCGGGCGGTGCTCCTGAGCCTGGCCCTCTTGGGCTTTACCGCTCTCTATTGCCTTCTGGCGCGCGCCGTTTTCTACCGCGGGATCCAAAAATATGAGAGCATGGGCATGTAAAAAAATGGGCGGCACGCTTGCAGGAAAGGCGGAATCATGGTAGAGTCAAAGGAGTTTTCGCCTGCGCCTTACCTGTCCTTGCCGGACGGCGGCCGGGCTTTTTCCAGGAGGTGACGGCTGTTGCAGCCCGATGAAATCTTAGCGTCCGCCTGCGCCGGGGCGGGGCTGACCGAAACCGGTGTTTGCGCCTATGATCCGGCGCTGGCCCATATTCCGACCCGCGCCCGGTCGCGCATCCCGGAGGGGTGCCGGTCGCTGGTCGTAGCGGCTATCCCCTACTATACCGGCGCTTACCCGCACCGCAACCTGGCGCGCTATGCGCTCTCGGAGGATTACCACGACCTGTGTATGGCGCGGCTGGAACGGCTCTGCGCCGCGCTTCGGGAGCGCCTGCCCGGCGATCGGTTCGCCGCGTTTGCGGATATCTCGCCGTTTGACGAGGTGGAGGCCGCCGTCCGGGCGGGAGTGGGGGTGCGCGGGGAGAATGGGCTGCTCATAAACCCGCGCTACGGCTCATATGTCTTTATCGGGGAGATAGCCTCCACCGCCGCCTTTACCCCGGCGGCGTCCGGCGGCGGGCACTGCCTTCGCTGCGGGCGCTGCCGCGCGGCCTGCCCCTCCGGCGCTTTGGGGGAGGACTTCCGGCGCGAACGGTGCCGGTCTCACCTGACCCAGCAGAAGCGGCTGGAAGACCCGGAGCAGCAGGCGCAGGTCGCCGCGGGCGGCTATGCGTGGGGCTGCGACCGCTGCGCGGATGTTTGCCCGATGAACCGGGAGGCCCGTTATACGCCGCTGCCGGAGTTCTACCGGAATATCTGCGCGGTTCTCACTCAAACTAATCTGGAAGCCGTTCTCGCGGGGCGCGCCTATGCCTACAAGGGCGCGGCGCTGCTCCGGCGCAATCTGGCGCTGATTTCACAGCCGGGGGAAACCGCCCCGGCTATTTTGGCAACGAAGGGAGCCACCGAATATGGAGATCATCACCCCGGAACAGTATCCGGAATATGAAGCGTTTGTCCTGGCGCATCCCCAGGGCGGCTTTACCCAGTCCACCCGCTGGCAGCAGGTCAAAAACAACTGGGGATGGGAGGGCGTTCTCTCCCGCGGCGGGGATGGAAAGATCCGGGGCGCATGCGGCGTCCTCATCCAAAAGATCCCGGCGCTGCACACCAGCTTTCTCTATGCGCCGCGCGGCCCGGTCTGCGATCTGCACGACCGGCAGACCCTTCTCGACCTCAAGGCGGGGATAGACGAGCTGGCGCGCCGCTATAACGCCCATACCCTCAAGTGGGACCCGGATGTTCCGGCGGACGACGGGGTTTTTCTCTCCATCATGCAGGAGATGGGCTTTTCCCGCTTCTATGGGCCGGAGGGGTTCGAGACCATCCAGGCGCGCTTTAACTACCGCCTGCCCATCCAGGGGCGCAGCGAAGAGGCGCTCTTTATGAGCCTCTCCCAGAAAACGCGCTATAACGTGCGGGTAGCGCAGAAAAAAGGGGTGGAAATCAAGGTCTGCGGCCCCGAACGGCTGGGGGATTTTCACCGGCTGATGCAGGTGACGGGGGAGCGCGATCACTTCAACATCCGTCCGAAGGAATATTTTGAGCGGATGCTCTGCGCGCTTGGCGAGCACGCGCGGCTTTACCTCGGCTTTTATGAGGGCGAGCCGGTCAGCGGGGCGCTGACAACCAACTATGCCGGGAAAACCTGCTATGTCTATGGGGCCTCGGACAACGCGCACCGCAATGTGATGCCCAACTACCTCATGCAGTGGGAGATGATCCGCTGGGCGGTGGAGACCGGCTGCGCGGTCTATGACTTCCAGGGCATCTCCGGCAATCTCTCGGAGGAGAATAACCCGATGTATGGGCTTTACCGCTTCAAGCGCGGCTTCGGCGGCCAGATTGACGAGCTGGCCGGGGAATTTAACTTTGAATATCATCCGGCGGTCGCCCGGCTGGTGGAGAAGGCGCTGGAGGCGCGCAGCGCCGCCAAGAGGTTCCGCCATGGCGGCGGGCGCTGAGGGGTCCGGGCGGGCCGGGGCGGCCTCCCCGCTCTTATCCGCCCTGGAAGGGCGGCTGGCCGCCGGGAGATCCCGGCTGCACATGCCCGGCCACAAGGGGCGGCTTTCGCCGCCTCTTAAAGATGCGGCGCGTTACGACTTCACCGAGCTGCCGGATACCGACAGCCTCTATGAAGCGTCCGGCTGCCTGCGGGAATTAGAAGGGCGCTATGCCGCGCTCTACGGCGCGGCGGACAGCTTCCTCTCGGCGGGCGGGAGCACGCTCTGCATTCAAACGATGCTCGCCCTCTTAGGGCCGGACGCCGTTCTCTGCTGCGATCGCAACCTGCACGCCAGCGCGATGAACGCGCTGGGGCTTCTGGGGCAGCGGCCGGTTTTCCTGGGGGCCCGGCGGGATGAAAACGGCCTGCCGCTGCCGCCGGATGCCGGTTCGATCGATCGGCTGCTTACGCGCCATCCGGAGGCGAAGGCGGTCTATCTGACCTCGCCGAATTACTATGGATATCTGGCGGATATCCGGGGGATCGCCGCCGCGGCGCACGCCCATAGCGCGCTGCTGCTGGTGGACAACGCCCACGGCGCGCACCTGCCCTTTGTGGAGGGGGTATCCCACCCCATGGCGGAGGGGGCGGATCTCTGCTGCGACAGCCTGCACAAAATGCTTCCCGCCCTGACCGGAGCGGCGGTGCTGCACCTTTCCCCGCGCGCCCCCTTTTCGCGCGAACGGGTAAAAACCTGCATGTCCTGGTTCGGTTCGACCTCGCCCAGCTATCTGATTCTGCTCTCGGCCGATCTTCTTTTAAGCGGGCTGGAAGGGGAGCTTCCCGCCCGGCTGCGGGAGGTGCAGCGCCGGGTTTCCTCCCTTCCCGGAGACCGCCGGACGGGACTCTCCGACCCGCTGCGGCTGGCGCTGCCCACCCAGGGACGGGCGGAACGCATGCGCGCCTGCCTCTACCGGCAGGGGATAGAACCGGAGCTTTGCGATGCGCTCGCCGCCGTTTTGCTCTTTGGGGCGGGGACAAGCGAAGAGGACTTCGCACGGGTGGAAAGCCTGTGGGAAGCGCTGCCGCCCTTTCTGCCGCCGTCTGCGGGCGCAATGCTGCCGCTTCTCCCGGAGGAACCGGCGATGGGCTGCCTGCCGCGGGAAGCCATGCTGGCCGAAAGCGAACGGATACCGGTGAGCGAGGCGCTGGGGCGGATTGTCTCGGCGAACGTTCAGCGCTGCCCGCCGGGCGTGCCGCTGGCGCTCTGCGGGGAAAGAATCGGGCCGGAAACGATTTTCCTGCTGGAAAGCTATGGCGTTTCTGCGTTAAATGTGTTAAAATAGGAGAAAGAGTGCCCGCTCTCTTGATGCTATTTTCCGATGAAAGGGAGGAACACCATGAAACTGATATTTGCAATCGTTTCCAACGACGACAGCGCGAAGGTCTCTTCCGCCTTGACCAAGGCGAAATTTTCGGTGACAAAACTCGCGACTACAGGCGGCTTCCTGCTATCGGGCAATACCACCTTCATTATCGGTACAGAGGATGAAAAGGTGCAGGCGGTGATCGACATCATCGGCAAGCACTCCAAGAAGCGCACGCAGATGATCCCTTCCTCCGCCTCCTATGGGGTGGGGATGTACGCCTCCTACCCGGTCGAGGTGACGGTCGGCGGCGCGACCATCTTTGTGCTCAACGTTGAGCAGTTCGAGAAACTGTAATGCTTCAGTCCCAGCTACTGGCCAATGAAGAGACCGAGGCGGCGCTCGTCCGGCTGAATACGGAGGGGCGCCTTCCTCATGCCGTTTTGCTGGAAGGACCGCGCGGAAGCGGCCGCTTCACCCTGGCGCGGTTTATCAGCGGCGCGGCGCTCTGCCGGGTAAACCCCGCCGGCTGCGGCGAATGCCCGGATTGCCGGCTGGCCGCCGAAGGCAAGCACCCGGATGTGGAGGTCTATGCCCGGTCCGGCGCGCCGGGAACGCTGACCATCAGCGGCCTGCGCGCTATCCGCCAGTCTGCCGCCACCCCCCCGGTCCAGGGAAGGCGGCGGGTGGTCATCCTGCGCGATATTCAGGATGCCGCCCAGCAGCGCACCTTGAACACACTGCTCAAGCTCATTGAGGAGCCGCCGGAATACCTCATGTTTATCATCACCGCCGACAGCCGGCAGAACCTTCTGCCGACGATTGTTTCCCGCTGCCTGACGCTGCGCATGCGGCTGCCGGACACCGGACAATGCGCCGGGGAACTGGAGCGGCGGCTGGCGCTCGCGCCGGAGGAGGCCGTCGCCTTGAGCAGCTATTGCAGCGGCAACATCGGCCGTGCGTTGGCCCTTCGGGAAGACTCGGAGGACGCCCGCGCGCTGAACGACGCCGCTGAGATTACCCGCTGCATCTTGGGCGGAGAGCCCTACCGCCTGCTGTGCGCCTTGCAGAAATATGAGCGCAACCGCGCGGGCATGCGGCTGCTTGTCGCCCATTTGCAGGAGATCTTTTCCCGCCTCGTGCGCGCGCGCTATGAGCCGGAGGGGACCCTCTTCTATGAGAGCGCGCGGCGGCTGAGCGTCTGGCGCGGCGAGCGGATGTTGGAGGCGCTGGATCGGGCCGCGCAGGAGGGACAAGCCAACGTCAACCTGCCGCTGGCGCTGACCCGTTTGGCGGCGGGGCTGATGCAGGAGGAGACGGTAAAGAGGTGAATTTTCTGCGGGCGGCTCCCTAAAAGGGAGGAAGCGCGCGGGGAAGGCGCCGCCTGCGGGGACGGGCTCGCCGCCTTGGGCGTCTGTTTTTATATTTTTATCGAAAGTCAGGAGTATACCAGATTATGGCGAAAGTAATCGGCGTGCGGTTTAAAAGCGCAGGGAAGGTTTATTACTTTGATCCGCTCGCGTTTGAATTCAGCGAGGGCAGCTTTGCCGTTGTGGAGACGGCCCGCGGCATCGAATGCGGCGAGGTGACAATGGCGCCGCGCGAGCTGCCGGACGATCACATTGTCAAGCCGCTTAAGCCGGTGCTGCGCCCGGCTACCCAGGAGGACCTCAAGCGGGTGGAGCAGAACCGGCAGAATGAGGAGCGCGCCGCGCGCATCGCGGTGGAGAAGATTGCCAAGCACAATTTGCAGATGAAGCTGGTCGATGTGGAATACACCTTCGACAACAGCAAGATCCTCTTCTATTTTACGGCGGATGGCCGGGTGGATTTCCGCGAGCTGGTCAAGGATCTGGCCTCGGTTTTCCGCACCCGGATCGAGCTGCGGCAGATTGGCGTTCGGGACGAGGCGAAGATGCTGGGAGGCTTGGGGATCTGCGGCCGCCCGTTTTGTTGCAGCAGCTTTTTAGGGGAGTTCCAGCCCGTCTCGATTAAAATGGCGAAGGAGCAGGGGCTCTCGCTGAACCCGACCAAGATTTCCGGCACCTGCGGGCGGCTGATGTGCTGCCTGAAATATGAGCAGGCCGCCTACGAGGATCTGCTCAGAACCACCCCGCGGGTGGGCGCGGCCGTTTCCACCAAAGAGGGCCGCGGCGTTGTCACCGAGGTCAGCCTTCTGACCGGTCAATTGAAGGTGCAGCTCGATAAAAACGGCGAGAAGGCGCCAAAGATTTTCGACCGCAAAGAGGTGCGGCCGGTCCGCGAGGGCCCGCGGGAGCGGGAAACGGCCGGAGGAGAACCCAAGGCTTAGGATTCTTTCAATTCCCTCTTGATTTTTCATCGAATTATGATAAAATGTCCTTAGAAAAGAAAGATGGAGGTGTTTCCCATGGCATATAAAATTTCCGATGAGTGCATTAGCTGCGGCGCTTGCGAGGCTGAGTGCCCGGTCAACGCGATCTCTGAGGGCGACGGCAAGTATGCGATCGATGCCGATACGTGCATCGAGTGCGGCGCTTGCGCGGGCGTTTGCCCGGTCGGCGCTCCGAAGCAGGACTAATGCTCCCCCCCCCTTTGAATAGCAAAAAGGATGGCGCGGCTCAAAAGGCTGCGCCATCCTTTTTGCTGTGGATAAATTGAATGAAAAAGATGACAAAGCACCCTGAAAATGGTAGGATAGAAACAAAGAGATCCGCAGCCCGCCTTTCTGTGCCAGGAGCTTCAGTTGTCCGGCCCCGGCTTCCGAAACGGCGGCTGCGCTGGCACAAACGCAAATGAGAAGGAGGAATTTGGAGATGCCCAATATTTTTGCGTCCGCCTCCCCGGAGGTGGAGCCGCGCGAGCGGGAGCATGCGGCCATTTCCCGGAGGCTGGCCGGAGAGTGCATGGTGCTTTTAGAGAACCGCGGAGCGCTCCCGTTCAAGGAGACGGGTAAAATCGCTCTGTTTGGCAACGGGGCCAGGCAGACGGTAAAGGGCGGGACCGGTTCGGGAGATGTAAACGCCCGCCGGACGGTGAGCGTGGAGGAGGGGCTCCAAAACGCCGGGTATGTGATCACGACCGCCGGTTGGCTGGATCGCCAGGCTCAAAAGGAAACGCAGGCGAAAGAGGCTTATTGGAAATGGATTCATGAAAAGGTCGAACGGGAGGGCGGCGTTGCGATCATTGCAGCCTTTGACCACCCCTACCAGGAGCCTGCTCCGGAGCGGATCACCGAAGAGGACTGCCTAAACTCCGGGACGGACACCGCCGTTTATGTCCTGGCCCGCAATTCGGGGGAGGGCGGGGATCGCCGGGCCGAGCCGGGCGATTATTTCCTGCTGCCGGAAGAGAAGGCGAACCTGGAAACGATAGCCGCCCATTATGCGAGAACCGTTGTGGCGCTCAACATTGGCGGAGTGATGGATCTGAGCGAACTGAAGGGGATAGAGGGCATTGGGGCCGTTCTGCTCATGACCCAGCTCGGCGCTCTGGGCGGGGACGCCCTGGCCGACGTTTTGAGCGGGCGGGTGACGCCCTCCGGAAAGACCTCCGATACCTGGGCCAGACGGTATGCGGACTACCCCTCCTCGGCAACCTTCAGCCTCAACAACCAGAATGTCGATGACGATTGGTACACCGAAGGCGTCTATGTCGGCTACCGTTACTTCGACAGCTTCCGTGTGAAGCCGGAATACCCGTTCGGCTATGGCAAATCCTACACCGCCTTTCAGGTGGTCCCCGGCGAGGTGAAGCTGGAGGGGGAGAAGGTCTCGGTATCAGCCACCGTTACCAACACCGGCGCGGAATATGCCGGCAAAGAGGTGGTGCAGCTCTATTATTCGGCCCCGGAGGAAACGCTGGATAAGCCCTATCAGGAGCTGGCCGCCTTTGAAAAGACCTCGCTGCTTGCGCCGGGCGCTTCGGAAACGGTAACGTTGAGCTTTTCGGTCCGCGATATGGCCTCCTATTCGGAGGCGGAGGCCGCCTGGATCCTGGAGCCTGGGGAATACCTCCTGCGCATTGGGAACAGCTCGGTAGATACGGCGGCGGCCGCCGTGCTCACTCTGGATCGCGCGGTAAAAACGCAGACGGGCAGAAACCTCTGCGTACCGGACGGTAAGATAGAGGAGCTCAAGCCGCCGAAGCGGGACGCCTCTTCCGTGGAGGGCCTCCCGCGCATCGCGATCGACGCGGCCGCCATTCCCACGCGGCAGATGCGCTACCAGCAAACGCGGGAGGAATACCGGACCGGCAAAACGGAGCGGCTCACGCTGGCGGATATCCGGGCGGGGAGCTGCACGGTGGAGGAGCTGACCGCTCAACTCACCTTGGAAGAGCTGGCGCAGCTCTGCGTGGGAACGCTGCGGGAGGGCGCTGCGGAGATTGTGGGCGGCGCTTCCTCCAGCGTGCCGGGCGCTGCGGGGGACACCTCCCCGGTAATTTGGGAGAGCCGCGGCGTCCCCTCAATGGTTCTGGCGGACGGTCCCGCGGGACTTCGCTTACAGCCGCACTTTAAAGCAACCCCGGATGGAAAGCCCCTTCCGGGAGGCGGCGGACTTGGCGGCGCTACCGTTCCGTTTGGCGACGGCCCCGAATACGCGGATGCGGCCGATTATTACCAATACTGCACCCCCATCCCCATTGGCTGGGCGCTGGCGCAGTCCTGGAACACCGGGCTGGTGGAGGAGGCCGGGGAGATGATCGGCCGTGAGATGGAGCAGTTCCATGTGGACCTGTGGCTGGCCCCGGCGCTGAATATCCACCGCAACCCCCTCTGCGGACGGAATTTTGAATATTATTCGGAGGATCCGCTCCTGTCCGGCCGCATGGCGGCCGCCATGACCAAGGGGGTGCAGAGCCATCCGGGCAAGGGGACGACCATTAAACACTTTGCAGCCAACAACCAGGAAGAAAACCGCTATTTTACCAACGCCCATGTCAGCGAGCGGGCGCTGCGCGAGATCTATGTAAAGGGCTTTGAAATCTGCGTGAAGGAGGCGCAGCCGTTTTCCATCATGACCTCCTACAACCTGCTCAACGGCGTTCATACCGCCAATTGCCGGGAGCTTCTCCAGGGCATGGCAAGGGACGAGTGGGGCTTTGAGGGGGTGGTGATGACCGATTGGTTCACCTCCCAGCAGGTTCCGTGGCTGGCCGGGAAATACCAGCCGCGCTACCCGATTTCCGCCTCTGCCGGGTGTATCTATGCCGGGAACGACATGCAAATGCCCGGCTGCGGGAAAAATGTGGAGGATATTCTGGAGGCGGTCCAAAGCGGGAAGGAGCTGGACGGCTACCGGATTACCAAGGCGGATTTACAGTATAACGCGGCCAATGTGATCCGTGCGGCCGTGAGGACCATGCGGTAGAAACAGCATTTGCGGCAGAATGAGAACAAAACCGGGAACCTGTCATGGCGCGGCGGGTTCCTGGTTTTGTTCTTTTTTAACGGAGACATCCAGGAATATATCTGCGAGATCTCGACGCAGAAGGAATAATGTGCTATAATAAAAAATTACCATATATAGCTGGATCCGGCGTCCTGTCCCCAACTCCTTGTACAGCTTCCGGGTATATAGGGAGGCCGTCCGGCAGGCAAGGCGTTATCCCAAAATCTTTTTTCTGCGGAGGGAAGGTTTATGAAAATTCTTGTAAACAAAAAACTGGCTACACGAATCGGGATGATTACGACGGCCGTCACGTTGATCGGAATGCTCCTGCTCTGGCTGATTGTATCGACCAACGCCGCTGCCATGGTCAAAAGCGATATTACCAATCAGATGATCGACGCGGTAGAATCCAGAGCCGCCATCATCAGCGATTATGTGAGCTCTGCGGAAGAATATGTCGCCGCCTTTGCCCTGGCCGGGGAGGTCCGGGAGCTGCTGCTGAATCCGGGGGATGCGGAACGGTTGGAGAGAGCCCAGAAGTATACCGAGGACTTCGCCTCGGTCAAGGGTATTTTTGAAGGACTGTATATCGCCACCCCGGCCACCCATGTGCTGACGCACACCTCTCAGGGAGCCATTGGAATGACGACGCGGACCGGGGAATCGCTGAACACCTTCCAGAACACGATTCTATCCCAGCAGCAGCTGACGAATTTAGGGATTATGAAGTCCCCCGGCACCGGCAGCATGATTCTTTCGATGTACTATCCGATTTTTGAGGACGGCCGCTGCATCGGCTATGTGGGGGCTGGCGTTTATGCCAGCCATTTGATGGATGCCCTGCTGAATTTGAACATTAAGGGCCTGCCCGACAGCGAATATGTGTTTTTGAATGTGGAGACCGGCGTTTATCTCTACCATGCGGACGATGCGCTTTTAAACACCGAAACCGCTGACAACGGCTACCAGGAGATCCTCCAGCGGATCCGGGAGGACGGAGGCACGCAGGCAAACACCTATTCTTACCGGGATGAAAACGGAACCCGTCAATTGGTGGTCTACAAGTATCTGAAGGACCGCGGCTGGGCCTTCATGGTTCGGGACAGCGCCACAGAGGTTTATGGCTCGGTGACGACGGTGCGGATCGTCGTCGGTCTATTGTGCGCGGTGATGGCGGTGGTCATCGTGCTGACTACCCTTCTGATTTTACGACGCGAGGGGCGGGAACTGATGGCGGTGGAGCGCGCTATCGGCCGTTTGGGGGATTTAAATCTCTCCGCCGACCAGGAGCTACAGCCTTTTTACGGTAGGTCGGATGAAATCGGCATGATTGCACAGACCACCCACCGTGTCTGCGGCTGTCTGCGGAAAACTATTGAGGATGTCGGGCGGATCTTAGGCGAAATGGCGGACGGCAACCTCGTTGTGGACGTTTCCGAAAATGAGTCCTATTATATCGGCGACTTCAAGGCCCTGTCCGAGAGCCTGAAATCGATCCATACCAATCTGACGAATGTGATCCGCGACATTTCTCACGTTGCAAACGAGGTGGATACTAGCGCGGACCGGGTATCCACAGGCGCTCAGGCGCTGTCCCAGGGTACGACGGAACAGGCGGCTTCTATTGACGGGCTGGTATCGAACGTCACCGCCATCACCTCGCAGATTCAAACCAGCGCGGTTCGCTGCGGCAGCGCCAGCGATCTGGTGGATAAGGCGGCCGGTTACGCGGCGGAGGCTGACACCAAGATGGAACAGCTGACGGCCGCCACAAGGAACATCGAGCGATCCTCCAACCAAATTGTTACGATCATTCAGGCGATTGAGGACATTGCTTTTCAGACGAATATTCTGGCGCTGAACGCTTCGGTGGAGGCCGCCCACGCCGGCGCGCTGGGAAAGGGCTTTTCCGTCGTTGCGGAAGAGGTTCGGAGTCTCGCGGCAAAATCGACCGAGGCCGCCCAAAGCACGAGCGGCCTGATCAACCGCTCCATCCAGGATGTAAAGACGGGAACAGAGTCTACCAACCTAGTCGTTTCCACCATGCAGTTAATGAACGATTGTATTCAAACGATCAAAACGCTGATGGATGAGATCGAGGATGCCAGCGTCCAGCAATCCAAGATGATCGTTTGGGTAGAAAACGGCATTAAAGAGATTTCCGCTGTGGTACAGACCAATTCTGCCGCCGCGGAAAAGAGCGCCGCCGTATCCAAGGAGCTTTCCGACCAAGCGCGGGCTCTGAACCGTTTGATTGGCCGGTTCCATATCGCATAACGGACGCCGTACCGGCGGGCGCGCCTATTCTCCACCGCTGCGCCGGTAGCGGTTCAGCCGGTGAATGCTCCGTTAAAAAAAGGAACTTAAAAAGAACGCCCCAGGGGACCGCTTTTTAAAAAAGCCGTCTTTCCGGGGCGTTCGCGATCGTGAAAAGGGGAGGCTGTCCGGCAGGACGCAGAGGGGGTGGTTTTGCGCCGCCGGTCAGGCCCGTTCTTTGGCGTTGGGAAAGGGGAAATCATAGAGCTTTTCGTGCGTATGTGCAAAAGACCGGCCGTTATTTTCTGTCAACCAGCATATACGCTAGAATCTGTCTAATACTTTTTTACGAACTGCGAAATCAACGTTCTGCAAGTCGTCATTTGAATACAGGCATAGAAATTTTCGGCGACTTCTTTCCCTTTCCCTATCGTGGTGGCGTTGTTGGCGTCCTCTTCGGTCTCCCAAAGAACGAAGTCTGTCCATGTTCCGCCTTGTACATAATGCTCCCAAGAGATAAACCCTTTCGCTTTCGAAATGATTTCATCGTGTAGCTGTTGGGTCCGCTCGATAAACTGTTCCGCACTCACGTTTTTCCTGAGCTTGTAGGAAAAGATCCATGCCGTTTTCACCATTGCAGATTCTCCTTTTCAGGTAATGGATTTCTGATATTATATCATGAAGCCCCCTGCAACTCAATATACGGCGGTGAAATGGTCAGGGCCGGCGCGCATCCGCGCAAAAGAGAAAAGGGGCGGCCAAACCGGTATCTAGACAAATTCGGAGTTTTCTGGTATAATAAGACAATTACGATATAAAGAAGATGAAAAGGTTGAGAAACAAAATTTTGGAGCCTCTCGTTTTGCGGCGTTTCCGTTCGTCGGACAGAAACTTGGCTTTGCCGGGCGGGCCGGGCTTCAAGGAAAGGGATGGTCATTAGAATGGAAGGAAAACTGCAACGCTTTTTTGGCTCGCAGGATATGACAACCGGCAGCCCTTCAGCGGGGCTGATACAATTCGCAATCCCCCTTTTGATAGGGAACCTGGCGCAGCAGCTTTATAATACGGTGGATTCCATCGTCGTCGGGAAATATGTGGGGGATACGGCCCTGGCGGCGGTAGGCGCGAGCGGGCCGATTTTTAACCTTCTGCTGGTGCTGTTCATCGGCCTTGCCACCGGCGCAACTATTATGGTTTCGCAGTATTTCGGCGCCAGACAGCGGGAGATGCTCTCCGACACGGTAGGCACCATCGTGATCCTGACGGCCCTTTGTTCGATTTTCATCATGATCGCCGGCCCGCTTCTGACTCCGCCGCTGATGCGGCTGTTGGATACCCCCGCCGAGATCTACAGCCAATCCTGCTCCTATCTCATCATCATTTTCCTGGGGGTTGCCGGTCCGGCTTTCTACAATATTGTTTCCGGTATGCTGCGCGGCCTGGGGGATTCGGTGATGCCGCTCATCTTCCTGCTGGTTTCGTGCGGGCTGAATATCGTGCTGGATATTCTGTTTGTCGCCGGATGTAACTGGGGCGTTTCGGGGGTGGCGGTTGCCACCATCATCTCCCAGGCGGTTTCGGCGGTCCTTTGCTTTATCCGGCTGGCAAGGATGCAGGACGTCTTGGATTTCGGATGGAAAACGCTGCGGATGCACCGCTCGCTGGTCGGACGGGTGGTCAAGCTCGGCCTGCCCTCCGGATTGACGCAGGCGGTGTTTTCAATGGCGGCCATTGTGGTGCAGAGCTTAACCAACAGCTTCGGCACGGCGGTCATCGCCGTTTCTACCGTTGTCATGCGCGTGGATGGGTTTGCTATGATGCCGAACTTCACCTTCGGCACCGCCATGACGACCTATGCCGGTCAGAACATCGGCGCGGGCAAGCTGGACCGGGTGGAACAGGGAACGAAGGACGGCATGCGCATCGGCATCCTTACCTCGGCGGTGCTGGTAGCCGCCATCCTGATTTTCGGAGGCTCGCTCATGCGGCTGTTCACCACCACCGAAGAGGTCATTACCATGGGCGTGCGGATGCTGCGTATTCTGGCGGTCGGCTATGTCGCTATGGCTGTTACCCAGATCCTTTCCGGTGTGATGCGCGGCGCGGGCGACACCGTAACGCCCATGTGGATTTCCTTGGCGACCACGGTGGTTATCCGCGTCCCCGTCGCCTACGCGCTGGCCTATTTTACCCGCAGCGAAGCGCTGCCGAACGGGGCCCCGGACAGCCTGTTTATCTCGCTGTTGGTTTCCTGGGTGCTGGGCGCGCTTCTCTCCATTTTTGCTTACCGGCATGGGAAATGGCGCAGCAAGGCGATCACCTCCCAGAATGCGGAGGAGAACGGAAGCCCGGCATAAGCCTCCCCCCGGCGCTGCTCGCAGGGAAGCTATAGCCCGTTCCCGATGAAAAAGACGGCCGTTGAAATTTTTTCGTTCCTCCCCCCTTTAGTTTCGGGAGGGAGGAACGAATAGATAAAGTGAAGGCGGTTAAAGCCCGTTGACAAAACTATAGTTTTGTCAACGGGTTCTTTTTATGCCAAAATCTGTTATACAAGGACAATCTGTTCTCATTCTGTCCTCTTCGGACGGCCTCTTCCTCCCGTTTCCCGCTCTTCTTCTCTGTAACTTTATCTATAAGCATTGTGAACAAGGAGGTTAGCATGCTGGTATTGGGAAGGAACCTGGGGGACGCCATCGTGATTAACGACAATATCTACATCACGGTGTTCGAAACCAACCAGTCGGGGAACAAGTTCAAGATCGCTATCGACGCTCCGAAAGACGTCAAGATAGCCCGCGGGGAGCTTTACCCCGAAAACGCGGGGCAGCTGGCG
>JAAWDS010000022.1 GCA_022793895.1 Provencibacterium sp.
AAGATCAACCGCGCGGGCGACGACGCTTCCGGCCTCGCTATCAGCGAGAAGATGAAGGCGCAGATCAAGGCGCTGGACACGGCGTCTGCGAACTGCCAGGACGGCATCTCGCTGGTACAGACGGCGGAAGGCGCACTGACTGAGGTTCACGACATGCTCAACCGCATGGTCGAGCTGGCTGGCAAGTCTGCTAACGGCACCATGGAGCAATTGACTGATTCGACCGGCGCGCTGGTAACTCCTTCGGTCAACAACGGCGGCACCGACCGTAACGCGTTGCAGGAAGAAATGAACGCGCTGTGCAAGGAAATCGACCGCATTGCGGACTCCACCAACTTCAACGGCATTAAGCTGCTGAACGGCAACCTCAGCTCGGCTGGCGCCGCTGGCAACAGCCTGACGGATGCGGACATCACCCAAGCGACGACTTCGACGATCACTGCTACTCCAGGCGTAGCTGGCACCTCGAATGAGACGGTTGTATTTGATGTAGCCGGCGCTGCCTTTGCGAAAGATGGCACGGTCAGCGTTACCCTGGGCGGGAAAGAGTACTCTGTAGACGTTACCGCCGATATGACCGATGAAGACTTTGCGACCGCGTTGGCGGATGCCATTAATGCGGATAAGATTACCGACGCTACCGCCGGTGATTTTACTGCGGCGGTTGATACGACCACCACGACGCAGATCACCCTGACCTCTGCGAACCAGGGGGCTTCCGGCGTTACCTGGGAGACGGATCTGGCGATCGCGCCGAAGGCTGCGGATGGAGCTGCGGCTGCTTCTGCGGTTGGCCGTGCTGGCGGCGATCCGGCGACCGTTGCGGCGAGCTATAACTATGATCTCAGCGGCATGACGGCTCTTACAGACACTCAGAGCGTAACGATTGCTGGTGTTACGATTACGGCGAAAGCGACCGGCGCCGGGGCCACCGACATTGATTTGAGCGGGGGCCAGAATGCCAGCCTTGACGATCAGTTGACGGCGATCGCTGATATTCTGAATGCCGACACTACTGTCAATAGTGACTGGATGGCTACGGTGCAGGACGGCGTGCTCACTCTCACCGCGAAGGATCCTGACAATCTTCCCGCTAATGCGCCTGCGGATGCGAGCTGGAACGGCACGGATGTCACCGCCGACGCTGTGGAAGACGGGGCGCCCGATAACACCAACGGCGGCAACGGCAATGCGCTGACGCTGCAAATCGGTGAGGACGGCCAGCAGTGGAACAAGATGGATGTTTCGATCGACGATATGCACGTTTCGAGCCTGTTTGCCAACGCGAAGCCGGGCGTTATCGTAGACAACACGAAGGATCCGGGCAACAAGACCATCGACATCAGCAGCCAGGATGCGGCCAGCGATGCTCTCGACAGCATCCGCGAGGCGGTGAACACCGTTTCTACGCAGCGCGCGAAGCTGGGCGCAATCCAGAACCGTCTGGAGCACACCATCAACAACCTGGATGTCGCTTCGGAGAACATGAACTCTGCGAACAGCCGCGTACGGGACACCGACATGGCCAAGCAGATGATGAGCTACACGCAGATGAACGTGCTGACCCAGGCCGCGCAGGCGATGCTTGCCCAGGCCAACCAGCAGCCCCAGTCTGTCCTCCAGCTCCTCCAGTAAGATTCAGTGCTTTGCTTCTGAAGCCTTACCAAACCAGCCCGCAGGAAAATTCCTGCGGGCTGGTTCTTTGTTGTAAGCAGGAGGAATGTGGGCTTGAGAAAGGTTTTCAGTTTGCAGAAAACCAAGGCTGGCGGTTTTTGCGCTGCCGGCTGAAATTCAGGGCCGTAATCTTCAGCTCGAAAGCGATTTTTGAGGGCGTGTAAAATACAAGGTGGTTTTTACACGCCCTCTTGCTTGGCTATATATCCAAATACCGTTCGTCGATGGTGTCGAAAAGCAGCTTTTCCAGAAAGGAACGGCTGAAACTCTCGCCGAAGCCGCGGACGCCGTGGGCGGCCGCCTGCTCCTCGGTGTAATCGCTAAAAAGGCGCAGATGCAGCTCCCGGAAATTTGCGCCGTAGTGGGTGACGACGGGGGTGATGCGCGGATCGCCCACCGTGACCGCTCCCTCCGGGCTCTTTTCCACCGGGATGAGGGGCATGAGCCCCAGCAGGTTATAGGCCCCGCGCTGAGCGGAAACGAAATTTCCCAGAGAGAAAAAGACCAGCGTCCGCTTGCCCTCTTCGTTTTCCAGCCATTCCACCGGCTGGATGACATGGGAATGATGCCCCAGCACGATATCCGCCCCCAGGTCGCAGAAAAACTGCGCCGCCGCCCGCTGCGCCGCCGTGGGGATGGTGGTATTTTCCTCCCCGAAGTGGACCGAAACGACCAACACATCCGCCGCTTCGCGCGCGGCGGTCAACTGGCTGGCGATCGCCTCCCGGTTGTTGGTGTAAAGCACCCTGTCCGGCGCGCCTTTCGTACCGGATACATTGGTATAATCCGCATACCCGGCGAAGGCGAAGGTAATGCCGTTTCGCTCCACCAGCCGGAGCTGCGCGCGATCGGCCTCATTGTGAAAAGCGCCGATGCGGGTGATAGCCGGGAGAGTATCGAACAAGGAGATGGTTTCCTCCAACCCGTCGACCCCCACATCCAGCATATGGTTGTTGGCGAGGTTTACGACATCGAACCCCAACTCCGCTAACTGGCCGGCCAACTGGGGCGGAGAGTTGAAAGCGGGGTAGTTGGAGAGGGGAAGGCTGGCGGCCATCATCGTTTCCTGATTGATAAAGGCGATATCCGCCGCCTCGATCTGGCTGCGCACCGCCTCATAAACCGGCAGGAAATCGTAGCCGTTCCCCTCGGTGCGCCGGAACGCCTGGTTATAGAGCACATCGTGAATCAGGTTGTCGCCCGCCGCCAACAGCGTAGCCCTTGCGGGCTCCGGTTCAGGTTCCGGTTCCGGCTCTGGCTCCGGAAGGGAAGGGGGCGGCTCCCGCTCTTCGGGAGCGGAAGCGGGTTCAGAGCTGGAAGCCTCCGGAACGGACAAGGATCCATGCGTCCGCAGGCCCAGGATGAGAAAGGGGGGGAGGGCGAAGAGAAGCGCGAGCAAAAGAATGAGGCGCTGGTACCGGTTCATTGGGATCCTTCCTTTTTTCGGAGCATGTCCAACATTCAGAGCACATGCCGCCGTGTTCGGATCAAATCGGTCCTTTTCGGAGCCGCTTTGCGGCTTCGAAGGAGTCCATGAGGGAACGGACAGGCAGGGACATTAGTCGCTGCGAAGTTCCTTCTAGGGTGTGTTGCAGAATAGAAGAGACTGTCAAAAAACGCCCCTCTGGCCGATAAAAAGAGCGTACAGACCCACTCCTCCGGTCGGTAAAAAAATCGCGCAGACCGATCCCCCAGCTTGTAAAAAAATCGTACAAGCCGATCCTCCGGCTTGTAGAAACCAGAAAAACGGTGGTTTCGCGCCTTATGGGCGCGAAATTCAGGGCGTAATCTTCGCCCTGAAAACCGTTTTTCCAACGGGCGTGTTGCAAAATGAAATTTTGCAACACGCCCATTTATACCATTTTGTTGAGAAGAGCGGCTGGGGAGGGTGGGGCAGCCTCTTCCGGCGGTTCTTCCTTTTCCGGGGCGCTCTCGGTTTCCGATACGGAGGAGCGCAGGACAACCGAAACATGGAACTGCTCTTTATCATATTTAAATTCAGCCGCGCCCCCATAGCGTAGCGCAATCTCGCCGATGCAGCGCAGCCCGGAGCCCTCCCCGCCCTGGGGCTTGCGGGAGAAGAAGGAGCCGTCCACCAAGGAAACGTGGCCGTCAAAGCTGTTATCCACCGAGAGAGCTAGCGCGCCGCCGGTCATTTTGGAAATGACCTGGATTTGCTTGGAGCCCTCTGTCATCCGTTCGCAGGCTTCAATGGCGTTTTCCAGGCAGCAGCCGAACAAAACGCAGAGCTCGTCGTCCGGTATTCCGGTTTTCTGCGGGAGATCCAGGCTGAATTGCAAATCAATGTCCTGTCCGGCGGCTATCGCCTTATAGTAGCCCGCTAGCGTGTTTACCGGCTGGTTGCGGCAATAGACGGTGGGGTTATTCTCCTTAAACACGGCAGCCTGGTATTCGGTGATATCCTCCAGCGCCTTTTTCGTCTTTCCTTGGTAGAGCATGAAGCTCATGACCGCTAAACGCCGGTGCAGCTCCTGCCGGGCGGCGGCCCGCTCGATAAGCTGCTCGCGCAGCTCACGGTAGCTGCGCGCCTGCAAGTCGATCTGCCGTTGCAGCGAACGGCGGCGTTCCCTTTCTTCAACCGCCTGCTGGGCGGCTAACAGGGTGTGAATCATGAAAAAGCTTCCGAAGGCAATGGCAGCCGTCAACACATAACCGGCCGCAAGTCCGGGGAGCTGCACCCCTTCCGAGCTGAACGGATCGGCCAGCAGCGGGAAAAGCAACAAGAAAGCGGCCGGCGCGGTCCATAGATAATCCCATGCGCCCTCCTCGACCTCATCGAGCACCGGAGCGAGCGAACGGTCAAACAACAGGTAGAAAAGCGGGCCGGTCAAAAGCAGGACGGCCAACATCCCTATCAGCGGGTAGAAGGGGGTGAGGTCTGCGGGGCCGGGCAGGACCAGGCCGAAGGCTTCTCCAATGAGCTCCGCCGTTCGGATCAGCAGCTCCACCAGCAGCGCATAGGCGCGGGAGAGGAGAAAAAGAAAGGCGGTTTTCCCGGCAGAGGCGGAAACGGTCAGATGATAAAGCCCGAAAAAAAGGAAAAGGAACAGCGCGGCATAAACCTGTAGGAACAGCCCGGAGGCGTCCCGCCATAGAAATAGGCCGGCTATGTATAGAAGGCAGAGCGCAGCGTGCAGAGTCACGATTTTCCCAATTCCAAAACGGAATTGTCCGATGAACGGGATATAGCACAGCGCTTGGTAGGGTAGGCAGAGAACCAAAAATTCTAAAACGGAATAAAGCATCTCCAAGCCGCTCAATCGCTCCACACCGCCTTGCTTCTATTGCTTACCGATCCAACCAGGAAACCCATGAATGGAACCCCTCCCGATGTATTTGCATATTCTCCTTTCTATTATAGCACAATCCATCCCCCGCGCATATCCTTGTGCGGAAAAAAAGCGGCCGATGGAAAACTTTTCGCAGTTTGCCGCTGGGAAACGGGCGGCCGGTCCGCTCGGAAAAATCGCTTTCGGCTTGCTTTTTGAGGCCATCCGTGCTTTACTAATAGCGGCCTGCGCGCGTTTTCTGTCTCCGGTATTTTTCGGTTCCCTCTATTGACAGAGGCGCTTTTATATGCTAATATATTATCACACTAAAGCACGCGGCGGATAAAGGCGGCCGCGCGCTCCGTTTGTTTGTGGAGGTTTTTATGGGACGGATGGATAGAATGACCCCTGCTTCGACCAGGGATCTGCTTTATGAGGAATGCGAAGCGCTGCGCGGCGTTCAAAACCGGCTATGCGCGCTGTATGCCGGGCGCGGCTTCCGCGAGGTGATGACCCCGGCGATGGAATACAGCGGAGTGTTTGCGGCGGATGCGGCCGTTTCCCAGCGGATGGTCCGGCTGATGGATACCGCCGGGCAGCTCTGCTGCCTGCGGCCGGACTGCACGCTGCCTATTGCGCGGCTGTGCGGCACCAAGCTACAGCATGCGCCGCTGCCGATCCGGCTTTTTTATAGCCAGCAGGTCTATTCCGCTCCGCGGGAGCACTCCGGGAAGGAGGCGGAGGTCTCCCAGGTGGGGGTGGAGCTCATCGGGGAAACGGGGCTTGCGGCGGATATAGAGATCCTGTCGCTGGCCTCCGAGAGCTTGCAGGCGTTGGGCGGCGGCCACCGGCTGGAGATCTGCCACATCGGTTTTTTCCGTTCGCTCATTGCCGGGCTTACGGCGGCGGAGGCGGTGAAGGAGCAGGTGCGCGCCCTCATTGAACAAAAGAGCTATGCCATGCTCGGCGATCTTCTCGCTCCCTACCGGGAGCAGCCCGCCGCCCGCGCCCTGTGCGCCCTGCCGCGGCTGTTTGGGACGCGCAGCGTCTTGGAGAAGGCACGCGCCTTGCAGCCGGGGGAGGAGGGCATGCAGGCGCTGGACTATCTGGAGGAGCTTTTGGACCGGCTGGAGCAGGCGGGGCTGGGCGAGAATATCACCATCGACCTGGGGCTTATCAACCATGCGGACTACTACACCGGCGTCATTTTCCGTGGATACGGGGAGGGGCTGGGGGAGGCGGTGCTCTCCGGCGGGCGCTATGACCGGCTGCTCGGACGGTTCGGACGCGATCTGCCCGCGACCGGCTTCGGCGTGAATGCAACGCTCGCCAGCCGCGGCGGCGCGGAGAGCGGGCGGCCGCAGGAGGAAGGGATCACCCTCGCCTTGACCAAGGGGCGGCTGGAAAGAAAGACCGCCCAAATGCTGGCCGCCCTCGGCTATGACTGCTCGGCGCTGGAGGAAAAGGGGCGGCGGCTGGTGCTGCCGCTGGGGGACAGCGGGATCCGGGTGATCCTTGCCAAAGCGGCGGATGTGATTACCTACGTAGAAAACGGCGTGGCCGATGTGGGGATTGTGGGCAAGGACACGATTTTGGAGAGCGGCGGCAGCTTTTATGAGGTGCTTGACCTCGGCTTTGGGAAATGCCGGTTTGCGCTTGCGGCTAAGAGCCGGGAGGCGGTTTTCAGCGGCTACAGCGCCAAGCGCATTGCCTCAAAATATCCCCATGTCGCCCTCTCCTATTTTGAAGGGCTGGGGCTGGACGTCAACATTGTGAAGATCGAGGGCTCGGTTGAGCTCGCGCCGCTCATCGGGCTGTGCGATGCGATTGTGGATATTGTGGAGACCGGTTCGACCCTGAAGGAGAACGGGCTCCAGGTGATTGAGGAGATAGCGCCCATCTCGGCGCGGATGATTGTGAACGCCGCCTCGATGAAGCTGCGCCAGCAGCCGGTAGAGCGGCTGATTAGCCAGGTGGAGGACTACCTGCGCAGAGAGGGATAGGCCGTCCGGATTTGTCCGGACGAAGCGATAAAGGCCCGCCGCATTTCCAAACGGGCGGCGGGAAAGCGGAAAGGATGAAAAAGACGATGGGGATTGTTCAGAAGGTCATGGCCGACGGAGTAGCGGAGGAAAAGCTGCTCTCCCAGCTGCGGGAGCGCAGCGAGGAGACCGATAAAAAGGTAACGGAAGCGGTGCGCGCCATCATCGGCGAGGTGCGCGCGCGGGGCGACGCCGCGCTGAGGGACTATGCCGAGCGGTTTGACGGCGGGAGCCCGGAGAGGCTGGAGGTCACCCGGGAGGAGATGGGCGATGCGCTGACCGGCGCCGATCAGCGGCTGGTGCAGGCGCTTTTAAACGCCCAGGAGAAGATAGCCACCTTCCACCAGCGCCAGAAGCGGGAAGCGTTTGTCGACATGCAGCCGGACGGCGTCGTACTCGGCCAGCGGGTGCGCGGCCTCGCGCGGGTCGGGCTCTATGTGCCGGGCGGTACGGCGGCCTACCCTTCCACTGTGCTGATGAACGCCATACCGGCCAAGATAGCGGGTGTGGAAGAGCTGGTGATGGTGACGCCGCCGGTGAACGGCCGCGCCAACCCGGATATCCTGCTGGCCGCCGCCATTGCCGGGGTGGACCGGGTGTTCCTGTGCGGCGGCGCGCAGGCGGTGGCGGCGCTTTGCTACGGGACCGAGACCATCCCGCGGGTGGATAAGATTGTGGGGCCGGGGAACATCTATGTAGCCACGGCGAAAAAGCTCCTTTATGGCGCGGTGGATATCGACATGATCGCCGGGCCGAGTGAAATCCTGGTGATGGCCGACCGCACGGCCAACCCGCGCTATGTGGCGGCCGACCTTCTTTCGCAGGCGGAGCATGACCGGCTTGCCAGCGCCATTCTGCTGACCGACGATGCGGCACTGGCCGACGCCGTGATAGCCGAGCTGGAGAGGCAGGCGGCGCGGCTTTCCCGCCGGGAGATCATCGAGCAGTCGCTGCGGGATTGGGGGGCGGTCATCGTCTGCCGGGATAAGGAGCAGATGGTGGAGCTCAGCAACCGCGTTGCGCCGGAGCATCTGGAGGTCTGCTGCGAGAACCCGATGGAATATGTCGGCAGGCTGGACAACGCCGGCAGCGTCTTTTTGGGGAACTATGCCCCGGAGCCGCTCGGCGATTACTATGCGGGCCCCAACCATGTGCTGCCCACCAGCGGGACGGCGCGCTTCTTCTCCCCGCTCTCGGTGGATAGCTTTGTCAAGCGCTCCAGCTTTATCTACTATACCCGCGAGGCGCTGGAAAGCGCGCGGGCGGATGTGGAGCTTCTGGCGCGCACCGAAGGGCTGACAGCGCACGCGGGCGCGGTCTCTATCCGGTTCGAAGAGGAATAGGCCGATGGAAAAAGGAGGATTGCCCATGTATACGCTGCCGCAGAAGGTGCTGGAGCTCACCCCCTATGCGCCCATTGTCGGGGAGATGCGCATCCGCATGGACGCCAACGAGAGCTGCTTCCCCTTGCCGGAGGAGCTGCGCGCCGGGGTGCGCAGCCGTTTGGAGGGGGTGGAGCTGCGCCGGTACCCCGATCCTTATGCGGTGGAGTGCTGCCGCCTGGCCGCCCGGTATTATGGGGTCCGGGAGGATCAGATCGTGGCCGGGAGCGGGCTGGATGAAATTTTGAGCCTTTTGAGCTATACCCTGCTCCCGAAGGGGGCGAAGGCGGCCTTCTTCCGGGAAGATTTTTCGATGTATGCCTTTTACAACGCGCTCGCGGAGCTGACGCCGGTGGCGCTCGGAAAGCGGGCGGATCTCACCGTTGACGTGGAGGGGACGGCGGCGGCGATCTGCCGGGAGGGGGCGGAGATGTTTGTTTTCTCCAACCCCTGCAACCCCACCTCGCTCCTGCTGGGGAGCGGGGAGGTGGAGCGGCTCATCCGTTCGGTTCCGGCGCTGGTGGTGGTGGATGAAGCCTATATGGAATTTTCGGGGGATTCGGTGCTGGGGCTCATCGATCGCTATGAGAACCTCCTGGTGCTGCGCACCTGCTCGAAGGCGGTCGGGCTGGCGGGCGCGCGGCTCGGCTTTGCGATGGGGAATACGCGGCTGATTACCGCCTTGAAGGCGGTCAAGTCCCCCTATAACGTCAACGCCTTGACCCAGGCGGCGGCCGCCGCTGTCCTCTCGAAGCCGGAATATATCGACCGCTGCGCGCAGGAGATGGCCTCCTTCACCCGCGCCTTGGCGGAGGAAATCCGCCGGATAGGCGGCGAATACCCGGCGCATATCGGGAAGGTCTATGATACCCGCACCAACTTTGTCTATCTGGAAGCGCCGCGTTCGGCCGAAATCAGCTCCCGGCTGGCGCAGCAGGGGATAGCGGTGCGCAGGATGGAAGGGCATCTGCGGGTTTCCACCGGGCTGCCGGAGGAAAACGCGCAGTTCTTAGCGGCGCTGCGGGAGATATTCAGCAGCCTGTAAACGGCCTATCAATTGGAGGAAAGGGGAGCTTTGCTTGCGCGCTTCAACGATTACACGCAAGACGAAGGAGACCGATATTACCGTCCGGCTGGCGCTCGATGGGACAGGGGAAGGAACGATTTCAACCGGTATCGGCTTCTTTGACCATATGCTTTCGGCGCTTCGCACCCATGCCGGCCTGGATCTCACCGTTCAGGCGGCGGGGGATCTGGAGGTGGACTGCCACCACACCATTGAGGATGTGGGCATTGTGCTCGGCCGCGCATTGGGCGAGGCGCTGGGCGACCGGGCGGGGATCGCCCGCTATGGCAGCAGCCAAATCCCGATGGATGAAGCGCTGGGCGTCTGCATACTGGACATCAGCGGGCGGCCGTTTCTGCGGTTTGACTGCGCCTTTTCCGGCGAGCGGGTGGGCGCGCTGGATACGGCAATGGCCGAGGAGTTTTTTAGAGCCTTGGCGATGAACGCGGGAATCACCCTGCATCTCGCGGTTCCCTATGGGAACAACGATCACCACAAGCTGGAGGCGCTGTTTAAAGCGCTGGCGCATGCCTTGCGGCAGGCGGTGCAGCCGGCGGGGGACGGCCGCCCGCTGAGTACCAAGGGGGTGCTCGCATGATAGCGGTGGTGGACTATGGGGCGGGGAACCTGTTTAGCCTGTGCAACTCGCTGGAATACCTGAAGCTGCCTTATTCGGTCGTTTCCACCCCGGAAGCGCTGGACCGGGCGGATCGTATCCTCCTGCCGGGCGTCGGGGCGTTTCCTGATGCGATGGGAAAGCTGCGGCAGGCGGATCTCTGCGAAGCGCTGCGGCGCAACAGCCGGGAAAAGCCGCTGCTGGGGATCTGCTTGGGCATGCAGATGCTTTTTGAAGAGGGGACCGAGTTCGGCCGGACCGAGGGGCTGGGGCTTATCCCTGGGCGGGTGGTAAAGATAGAAGCCCCCGGCCTACGCATTCCGCACATGGGCTGGAACCAGACCGAACAGCGGCAGCCCTCGGCGCTGACCGAAGGGCTGCGGGCTGGGGAATATTTCTATTTCGTGCATTCCTACCGCGCCGAAACGAGCGGGGAATACATCGTGCTCGCCGCGGAATATGGGGAGGAGATCCCCGCCCTGGTGCAGAACGGTTTGGTCTATGGCGCGCAGTTCCACCCGGAAAAGAGCTCGGAGGCGGGGCTACAGATACTGAGGAATTTTGGAGGGCTGACAAGATGATCCTTCTTCCGGCAATTGATTTGAAGGATGGCCGCTGCGTGCGGCTTTACCAAGGGGATTTTAACACGGCGCAGCAGGTGGCGCCCTCGCCGGATGAGGCCGCGCGCGCCTTCCGGAAGAGCGGCGCCGAGTGGCTGCACATGGTGGATCTCGATGGGGCGAAGGAGCGCCGGCCGGTCAACGCCGAAGCGGTGATCGCAGTGGCGCGCAGCTCCGGGCTGCGCGTCGAGGTGGGCGGCGGCATCCGGGAGATGGCGGCGGTGGAGAGCTACCTGGAAAACGGCGTCAGCCGGGTCATTCTCGGTTCGGCGGCGCTTTTTAACCCCGAACTGGTCCGGCAGGCGGCCGCCCGCTACGGCGAACGGGTAGCGGTGGGGATCGATGCGCGCGGCGGCCGGGCCGCCTCGGATGGCTGGCTGCACACCTCCGAGACGGATTTCATCGAGCTGGCCAAGGCGATGGAGCAGGCCGGGGTAGGGACGATTATCTACACCGACATCGGGCGGGACGGCACGCTCCAGGGCCCGAACCTGGAAGAGCTGGCGGCGCTGGCGGCGGCGGTCCGCTGCCGGGTCATCGCTTCGGGCGGCGTTCGGGACCTGCGGGATATCGCCGCGCTCAAGGCGCTGGGGCTCTATGGGGCCATTTGCGGGAAATCGCTCTATGAGGGGACGCTGCCGCTTCCGGAGGCGCTACGGCTGGCGGGAGAGGAGACGGACGATGCTTGCTAAACGGATCATCCCCTGCCTGGATGTGCGGGACGGCCGGGTCGTCAAGGGGGTCAACTTTGTGGGGATACGCGATGTGGGCGATCCCGTGGAATGCGCCATGGCCTATGACCGGCAGGGCGCGGATGAAATCACCTTTTTGGACATCACCGCCACCCACGAGGGGCGCGGGACGATGCTCGATGTGGTGCGCCGCACGGCGCAGAACGTCTTTGTGCCGCTGACCGTCGGCGGCGGGATACGCGGGATTGACGATTTCCGTGATCTGCTTCGGGCGGGGGCGGATAAGGTCAGCGTCAATTCGGCGGCGGTGCGCTCTCCGGAGCTCATTGCCCGCGCGGCCGACCGGTTCGGCAGTCAGTGCGTGGTGGTGGCTATCGATGCGCGCCGCGCCGGGGACGGGCGGTTCCATGTCGTTATCAACGGCGGGCGGATCGATACCGGGCTGGACGCCCTGCGCTGGGCGGAAGAGGTCTGCCGTCTGGGCGCGGGGGAGATCCTTCTGACCTCGATGGACTATGACGGGACCAAGCAGGGGTTCGATCTGGAGCTGACCGAACAGGTCTGCTCGCTGGTCGGCGTTCCGGTCATTGCCTCCGGCGGCTGCGGGGCGCTTCCCCACTTTTCCGAGGTGTTCGAGAAAACCGAGGCTTCGGCGGCGCTGGCAGCTTCGCTCTTCCACTACCGGGAGCTGACCGTCGGGCAGGTCAAGCGGCATCTGGCCTCCCATCATATTCCGGTGCGGCTGGCCGCAGAAGCGGAGGATGCGATATGAACGTTACCGAGCAGAATTTAGAGAGCTATTTCGAGAAGGCGGAGCTCATCCCCTGCATCGTGCAGCAGGAGGGGACGGGCGAGGTGCTTATGCTCGCCTACATGAACCGCGAAAGCCTGCGCCGGACGCTGGAAACCGGCTATACCTGGTTCTATTCCCGCTCGCGCCGGGAGCTCTGGAACAAGGGGGCCACCTCCGGACACCTCCAGCGGGTGCTGCGGCTTGTGGGCGACTGCGACCGGGATACGCTGCTGGCGGTGGTCGAGCAGACGGGGAACGCCTGCCACACCGGAAGCCATAGCTGCTTTTTCAATCCGATTGCAACCGAAAAGGAGGAATAGAGGATGGACGGCGTATTAAGAGAGCTTTATGCGGTGGTGCTGGAGCGCAAGGCCCGCCCGCAGGAGGGCTCCTATACCGGCTACCTTTTTGAAAAGGGGCTGGATAAAATTCTGAAAAAGTGCGGCGAGGAATGCGCCGAGGTGCTGATCGCTGCCAAGAACGGGGTGGAGGAGGACACGGTCGGGGAGATTTGCGACCTGGCCTATCACCTCCTGGTTCTGATGGCCGAGCAGGGAATCCCGCTCGAACAGGTGGAGGCGGAGCTGCGCCGCCGCCGTGAAAAGATCGGCAACCTCAAGCAGATGCGCCAGACGAACCGGCTCAGCTAAAGGACGCGCCCGCAAAATTTCATTTTGCGGGCGCGTCCTCTTTCTGGGGGCCGGAGGAGCGGCCCGCATGGTTTCTTTTACAGGACAGAGGTGCGTTTTTGACCGTTTCTTCTATTGGCGGGTGTGCCCTTTCCCATGTTATTGGGCCTTGCCTGTTGAGAAGGAGAGGGTGGTTCTCTGCTAAAACATATGTTTTTAACATTGTATCCCGGCGGCGGACATGCTAAAATAAAGGGAAAGCTCCGTCTGTACACAGAAAGGAAAGATAGGGGAAGGCCCCTCCGCTCGGATAAAGCCGGATCGGGTTCTCGAAGGAAAGGAACATCGGGATGCAGCAATCTTTTTTTAACAGTCGTTCAGTCTATAACCCGTTGGCCAGCCGCCTGCGTCCGGAAACGCTGGAGGAATTTGCCGGGCAGAGCCACCTGCTGGGGGAGGGGAAGGTCCTGCGCCAGCTCATCGAGCGCGACCAGGTTTCCTCGATGATTTTTTGGGGCCCGCCGGGCGTGGGGAAAACGACGCTGGCGCGCATCATCGCCCGGCGCACCCAGGCGAATTTCATCGATTTCAGCGCCGTGACCAGCGGCATGAAGGAGATCAAAGAGGTGATGAACCGCGCCGAACAGAGCCGGCTGATGGGGGAAACCACCATCCTGTTTATCGATGAAATCCACCGTTTCAACAAGGCGCAGCAGGATGCGTTCCTGCCCTTTGTGGAGAAGGGGAGCATCATCCTCATCGGCGCGACCACCGAAAACCCTTCCTTTGAGATCAACGCGGCGCTTCTCTCCCGCTGCCGGGTGTTCGTGCTCCAGGCGCTGGGGGAGGAGGAGCTCTTTTCCCTGCTGCGGCGCGCCCTCTCGGACTCGCGCGGCTTCGGCGGCCGGCCGGTGGAGCTGCCGGAGGAGTATCTGCGGCGCATCGCCGTTTTTGCCAACGGCGATGCGCGCACCGCACTCAACACGCTGGAGATGGTGGTGCTCAACGGCGATCGGGAGGGGGAGCGGGTCCGGGTCACGCGGGAGACGCTGGAACAGTGCCTGGGCCGCAAAGCCCTCCTTTATGACAAAAAGGGGGAGGAGCACTATAATCTCATCTCCGCCCTGCACAAATCAATGCGCAATTCGGATGTGCAGGCGTCTGTTTACTGGCTGGCCCGCATGCTGGAGGGGGGGGAGGACCCGCTCTATATCGCCCGGCGAGTGATCCGGTTTGCCAGCGAGGATGTCGGCATGGCGGACAGCCGGGCGGTGCAGCTCGCGGTTTCGGTCTATGAAGCCTGCCATTTTATCGGGATGCCGGAGTGCAGCGTCCACCTGACCCACGCCGTGACCTATATGGCGCTCGCCCCGAAATCCAACGCCCTTTACAGAGCCTATGAGGAGGCGAAAAAGGATGCGCTGGAACGGTTGGCCGAGCCGGTCCCGCTGGTCATCCGCAATGCGCCCACCCGGCTGATGGAAGAACTGCACTATGGCGAGGGCTACGAGTACGCCCACGATACCGCCGATAAGCTGACGGCCATGCAGTGCTTGCCGGATGCGCTGCTGGGCCGGGAATATTACCGGCCGACCGAGGAGGGATCAGAGGCGCGGGTAGGCGAGCGGATGCGTCAGATTGCCCAGTGGCAGGCGCGGCACAAAAATCTTCCGAAGTCTCCGAAAAAGCCTTGACTTAGAGTATACTATAAGGTTTAGAATAAGAAATAGCTGTTGACAGCAGGCGCTTTTGTCCGTGGGCCTGCTTGCCGCGGCGTGAGATGCGGCCGTTGGATGTTTTTACTATTTCTAAGGAGGAACAGCAACATGTTGAAACGTTGTTACAAGAATACCGCCGAGGAGATTTCCATTTTGGGCTATGGAAATATGCGCCTGCCCAAAGTAAGCCCGGACAAGCAGGATATCGACTATCCGGAAGCGCAGAAGCTGATTGATTACGCCTATGCCCACGGCGTGAATTACTACGATACCGCCTATGTCTATCACGACCAGAAATCAGAAACGTTCGTCGGCCATGCGCTTCAAAAGTATCCGCGCGAGAGCTACTACATAGCGACCAAAATGCCCGGCTGGTGCGTGAAAACGATGGAAGATGTCGATCGCATCTTCCATGAGCAGCTCGACCGGTTGCAGACCGACTACATCGATTTCTACCTCTGCCATGCGCTGAGCACCGAGAACTACAAGATCTATGAGCAGGTCGATATCTACGGCTACCTCAAAAAGAAGAAGGAGGAGGGCGCTATCCGCCACCTGGGCTTCTCGTTCCACGATAAGCCGGAGGTGCTCGAACAGCTCCTGGACAAGCATGAATGGGATTTCGTTCAGATCCAGTTGAACTACCTGGATTGGGAGATGCAGAACGCCAAGCGCCAATATGAAATCCTCGCGGAGCGCGGGATCCCCTGCATTGTCATGGAGCCGGTGCGCGGCGGCGCTCTGGCGCGGCTTTGCGAGGAATCGGTTTCGATTCTGGAGGAGGCCTGCCCTGGGAAGAGCCCGGCCTCCTGGGCGATTCGCTATGCGGCCAGTCTGCCGAACGTGCTGACGGTGCTCAGCGGCATGTCCACCATGGACCAGGTGGTAGACAATGTGGCGACCACGGCGGATTTCCAGCCGTTGAGCGAAGGGGAACGCGGGACGCTGGACCGTGCGCTCGAAGCCTTCCGGCGCAACAAGACCCAGCCCTGCACCGGCTGCCGCTACTGCATGGATTGCCCCTCCGGCGTGGATATTCCGCTGATGTTCACCCTTTACAACAACTACCGGATCACCGAGAATAAAAATGGCTTCATAAACGGCTACAAGGAGGCTGGAGCCAAGCAGGCGCAGAACTGCATTCAGTGCGGCCAGTGCGCCGTTCATTGCCCGCAGAGCATTGAAATCCCTGCCCGGATGCAGGAGATTGCCGCCTTGGCTGAAGAGCTGGCGAAGTAAATTCGCCGGAAAGACGGAAAGGGGAGATGGGCTGTGGCAAAACCCGGTAAGCAGGCGCCGCTCTGGATGGCGCTGGGCGTCCTCGGCGGTTTGGTAGCGTTGATCGTCGGGCTCACCGTTTGGCTGAAAGCGCCGCCGCACCTGCCGCTGCTGGCCGGGACCATCCTGGCCGGGTTGGCCGGCGCTTGCTGCCGCTTCCGCTGGAAGCAGATGCAGGAGGGGATGGTGGAAACGGTGCAGGCCGCGCTTCCGGCGCTGCTGATCATCATGACCATCGGCGTGCTGATCGCCGCCTGGATGCTGGGCGGGATCATCCCCTCGATGATCTATTACGGCTTGAAGCTCATCTCCCCAAAGGCGTTTTTAGTGACGGCGCTGCTGTTGTGCTCGGTCGTTTCGCTGGCTATCGGCAGCTCGCTCTCCACCATCGGAACGGTGGGGGTGGCGCTTTTCGCCATTGGCGGGGCGCTGGGGGCGCCGCCGGCGGTAACGGCGGGCGCTATCGTTTCGGGAGCCTATTTCGGGGATAAGATGTCCCCACTTTCCGATACGACCAACCTGGCCCCGTCGGTTTCGGGCGCGGATCTGTTCGATCATATCCGTCATATGATGGCGACCACCGTCCCCACCTATCTGCTCTGTATTTTGATCTATGGCGGGCTGGGCCTGTTCTATGCCTCGCAGGCCGGAGCGGCGGACACGGCGCAGGTGGCTGAAATTACCGGAACGCTGCGGGAGACGTTTGTCATCCACCCGCTTCTGCTGCTGCCGGTTTTGTTGGTCATCGTGATGGTGCTGCTGCGCATCCCCGCCCTTCCGGGCCTGCTGGCCGCTGCGGCGCTGGGGATCCTCTGCGCCGTATGGGTGCAGGGGCGGGCGGCTCTGGAAATTTCCAACGCGCTCATGAGCGGCTATGCGGGCCAGACCGGCTCCGCCGCGGTGGATACGCTTTTAAACCGCGGCGGCATCATGGGGATGATGCGCACCGTGGCGCTGGCGCTCATTGCGCTCTGCTTTGCCGGTATCTTTGAGCGGACAGGCATGGCGCGGGTCCTTGTGGAGCGGATTTTGGCGCATGTCCGCAGCGATCGCGGGCTGGTAATTTCGGCGGTGCTGACCTCCTGGCTGCTCCTTTTGGGAACCGGGCAGCAGTATGTGGCCATTATCATCACTGGGCGGCTGTTCCGCGGGCCCTTTGAGGAGCGCAGGCTGGCCCCCTGCAACCTCAGCCGTGCGCTGGAGGATGCGGGGACCGTCTTTGGAGGGATTGTGCCGCACAGTACCGGCGCGGGATTCACGATGGATGCGCTGGGGGTTTCGGCCTGGCAGTATGGGCCGTTCACCTTTTTCGGCTGGTTAAACCCGGTGGTTTCGATTGTGCTGGCGCTGCTGGGCAAGAGCATGCCGCGCCTGGGCGAAAAGCGGAAACGGACAGGCAAATGAAAAAAGGCGCACCCTTAGGGCAGCACTCATAAGACAGTATTAGAAATGTTTCCGGGAAACGGCGTAGCTTGCAGGCTATGCCGTTTCTCCATTTTGCAGGTCATTCAGTAAAGACGCGGGGAGTATTCCCACAAGGTCATAGGAAATGTCAA
>JAAWDS010000023.1 GCA_022793895.1 Provencibacterium sp.
TCTCCCTCGCTGCCGCCGCTTGCAGAAAGCTCTTCCGCTAAACGATTCCATCCCTCTTCCCTTTTGAGTACTGCTTTCCCTTTTTATACGGCCAGCCGGTCCTTGCTTCGCTTGGACCGGCTGGCTTCTTTGCGCCTTGCATCGCATAACAAAAAATCAGAGATTCATTATTAAAAACATGGTCATTACCGGATTTTGTCGTTCTAAAACTCATTGCTGCGATTTCGATTCAAAAAATCCCCAGCAGCCTTGTATTTATCCGTCCACAGTGGTAAAATATTGTGGGATTGTTTATTATTGCTTTGCAGTAAAACAACCCCAGAATCGCGGTTTATGCCCTTCACAGGACCGCCATAGCTGAAAAATACCGCCTTCGGCGGCTATTTTATATCTGTACAAAAAAGGAACGGTTAAATCTGCAAGCGGAGGCTTCCCGCAGCTTCTGGCTGCCGGCGGGGCGCCATTGGAAAGGAATGGTCAAGCACATGAGCAAGCCGACGTTTTATATTACTACGCCGATCTACTACCCTTCTGGCCAACCGCATATCGGGCACGGTTACTGCACCGTTGCGGCGGATACGATGGCGCGCTATAAACGGATGCGGGGGTATGACGTTCTCTTCCTTACCGGCACCGACGAGCACGGCCAGAAGATCGAAACCAAGGCCAAGGAGGCAGGCGTTACCCCCAAGGCTTATGTGGATGCGATTGTCGCCAACTTTCAAAAGCTCTGGGAGCTGTTAAATATCTCCAACGACCGCTTTATCCGCACGACGGACGACTATCACGTACAGGCGGTTCAGAAGATCTTTAAACGTCTCTACGAGCAGGGGGACATCTATAAAGGGGAATATGTCGGGAAATACTGCACCCCCTGCGAGGCGTTCTGGACCGAGAGCCAGTTGGTGGACGGCAAATGTCCCGACTGCGGCCGCGAGGTTCAGGAGGCGCACGAGGAAGCCTATTTCTTCCGCCTTTCCGCCTATGCCCCCAAACTGGTGCAGTATTATGAGGAGCATCCGGACTTTATGGAGCCGCAGACGCGCCTGAACGAGATGGTGAACAACTTCATCAAGCCGGGACTGGAGGATCTCTGTGTCTCCCGCACCTCGTTTACCTGGGGCGTGCCGGTGGATTTCGATGAGAAACACGTCGTTTATGTCTGGGTGGACGCGCTCTCCAACTATATCACCGCCCTGGGCTATGAAAACGGCCGCTATCAGGATTTTGATCGCTATTGGCCGGCGGATATCCATCTGGTCGGCAAGGAGATCATGCGCTTCCATTCGATTATCTGGCCGGCTATCCTCATGGCTCTGGGACTGCCGCTGCCTAAAAAGGTTTATGGACACGGGTGGCTGCTCATGGACGGGGGGAAGATGTCCAAATCCGTCGGGAACGTGGTTGACCCGTTCGTTCTGTGCGAACGCTATTCGGTGGACGCTATCCGCTACTTCCTCTTACGCGAAATCCCCTTCGGGTCGGACGGGAATTTTTCCAATGAGGCGCTCATCGGCCGCATCAACGCCGATCTCGCCAACGACCTAGGCAACCTGCTCTCGCGCACGGTGGCCATGGTTGAAAAATATTTCGGCGGCACGCTCCCCAAGGAGCGGGAGGCGGACGCGCTGGATGAAACGCTGACCGCCATGGCGGCCGGGCTGGGTCCCAAGGCGGAGGCTGCGCTGGACGGAATGCAGTTCCCCACGGCGCTAACCGAGATCTTCCGCCTGGTCAGCCGCTGCAATAAATACATTGATGAAACGATGCCTTGGGCGCTCGGAAAGGATCCCGAAAAGCGCGCCCGGCTGGCTACTGTCCTTTATAACCTGCTCGAATGCCTACGGATCTGCGCCGTTTATCTGACGCCGTTTATGCCGGCTACCACCCCGAAAATTTTCGAACAGCTTGGCGCTGCGGAGGATCTGCGCGGCTGGGAGAGCGCCCGCGTGTTCGGCGCTCTGCCCGCAGAGGTATCCGTTCATAAGGGAGAAACGCTTTTCCCCCGCATCGATGAACAGAAAGAGCTTGCCGCGCTGGCCGCCCTCCAGGAGAAGGCGGCGGCTCCGAAGGAGGCGGCTGCTGGGCCGGAGAAGAAGCCGGAAGCCAAAAAGGCGGAGCCGGAGGGAGTGGCCTCTCTTATTGAGATTGGCGATTTTGCCAAGGTACAGCTACGCGTTGCCGAGGTGACAGCCTGCGAGCCGGTCCCCAAATCGGATAAGCTCCTCTGTCTACAGCTTGACGACGGGCAGGGCGGCCGCCAGGTTGTTTCCGGGATTGCCGCCTGGTACCGGCCGGAAGATCTGATAGGCAAAAAGGTGGTCGTGGTGGCGAACCTCAAGCCTGCCAAGCTGCGCGGCGCACTCAGCCAGGGGATGATCCTGGCGGCAGACGCGGGTGAAAACGATGTAAAAGTTCTGTTCGTCGATCCCGCGGTCCCCAATGGATCCACCGTCCGCTGACCGCTGCCGGGAATCTTAACGGGCTTTGCCCGTTCAATAAAAACAGCAGGAGCCTCCCGTTGTAAAATTGAGGTTCCTGCTGTTTTTTCTTTTAGAAAGCGCCCGTTTCTCCATCTTTCCCAATTATTTAACGCCCAAGCATTGTAAAGAAACGGTACTTCGTCTATAATGGAAAATAGATGCAGCCGCCAAAACCGGCTGGCCTGCTAAAGAAAGGACGGGTGCCTAAACGTGAAACCAAACTTTAACCGGCGATACACCACCATTGCGATTTATGCGGTGTTGGTGGTCGCTATCAGCGCGCTGATCATCTCGGCCATTTACAACATAGGAGCGCTATTCTCCGCTTTAACGATGCTTTGGAATCTGCTGATGCCGTTTGTCATCGGCTTCGTAATCGCTTATATCATCAATCCCATCTTAAACGCCTTTGAAAAAAAATTCATGCCCCGCCTTTTTGGAGAAAAAATTTCCAGAAGGGCCAACCGGGCTATCTCCCTGATTCTGACCTACCTGTTTACCCTTGCCATGATCGTCGTGTTTTTCAGTCTGGTCATTCCGCAGATTGCGCAGAGCATTGGGAGTATCGCCACACAAATCCCCAGCTGGGTTGCAAAAGCGCAGACCCTCTTTTATCAAATAGTCGAAGAATATGACCTGAACAGCATCGATCCGCAGCTCTTCAATGAAGCGATGGAGGCCATCCGTTCGATGGTGGGGGCCGCTTATAACATGATTAGCAGCGCCATTCCCCAGCTGGTGCAGACCACCTTGTCGGTAACGACCGGCGTAGTAAACTTTATCGTCGGTATCATCATTTCGATCTATGTTCTAATGGGGAAGGAACGCTTTTTTGCCCAGGCCAAAAAGCTGTTGAACGCCCTTATCCCCGCACCGGCGGTGGAACATATCATCCAGGTCATCCACCAGAGCCACGAAATTTTCAGCGGCTTCATCTCAGGAAAAATTCTGGATTCCTGTATCATCGGCCTTTTGTGCTTTATCGGCATGACCATCTTCCGCTGGCCCTATTCAGTGCTCATCAGCGTGATGGTCGGCGTCACCAACGTGATCCCCTATTTCGGTCCCTTCTTTGGAGCCATTCCCTCCATTCTGGTCATGCTGATTGTGGATCCGGTCAAGGCTATCTGGCTGGCCCTGTTCATCCTGGCGCTGCAACAGTTGGATGGGAATGTCATCGGTCCAAAGATTTTGGGAGATTCCACCGGGTTGAGCGCCTTCTGGGTGATCTTCTCGATCACCGTTTTTGGCAGCCTGTTCGGCGTTGTGGGAATGTTTATCGGTGTTCCGCTCTTCGCCGTCTTCTATTCCTTAATCCGGCAGTTCTGCGAATGGCGCTTGGACGGGAAAGGAATGCCCACCCAAACCGCGAGCTACGCTTCCCCTCAACACAAGCTGATAGAAGCGCCTCAAAAAAAGCCGAAAAAGGCCCTTCGGCTGCCTAAGTTTAAAAAGTAGGCCCCGATTGACGGGGTTCTATAAATCCCCCGAAGCAGCCTATAAGGACAGCTCCGGGGGATTTGTTCGGCGTATCCGGCCGTCAAGGATTTCTTCGCCGCCGTCAAACCAGGATGCACCGCCCCTACCGTTTGTCCTATAATGCCCGTTATTCAGTCCAAGGAGGGATAACATGGAACCAATCGCGCGCATCGTCCGCATGGAGCAGTTTTTAAATGAAGCCTGGGCGGCGGTAAAGGCCCTGGACCAAGCCTTGGACCGCTACGCCGCCGCCCGGGCGGGCTTGACGGAGCTGACAGCCTATTACGAGGACGGCCGGTGGATGGAAGATTTCGAGGCGGACGCCGCAGGAAGGCTCCCGCAGGATCTCAACCGGGGAGTCCTCTCAGAAGACGCAGTCTACAACCTCCTGACAGACAACGCGCAGCTTAAAGAGCGTCTGCGGAGGCTGGGGAAGGATTGAAGCCCCTTCTCCCCCCGTTCAGCGCCTCCCTAAATGTGTTCATTCAGCGAAACGAAGCTGGAAACGGATTGATTATCGACTGTAATCATCCCGTCGCTGTAGACCTCCACTTGGTAAATACGGCCAGAAGGGCGGTATCCATCCGGCGGAGTCGCTTCGATCAGGCCGTATATCCCAGGGAACAGCATTCCAAAATCCAACCATCCGTTTGCGTCAGACTCTGCCTGCATGCCGTTGGACAAACGGAAAACAGCCCCGGACAGCGGCGCTCCCGTCTGCGCATCTATCTTCCGGAAGGTAAAGCGCGCATAAGGATGGCTGCCGATCCTAAAGCTGGCGATCGCAATTCCATCGACCGTCAAGCTCCCGTCCTCCATTGCTTCCACACGGTAGACACGGCTCTCATGGATATAACCGAGAGAGGGCCGGGTCTCCGCCAATGTATAACTTCCAGGCGTCAAAAATCCAAAATCCACCCAGCCGCCGCGCCCAGCCGCTGCCTGCGTACCGTTTGAAAGCCGGAACTGCGCCCCAATAAGCGGCCGGTCGGTCTGCTCATCCACCTGCCGGAAGGCCAATCTGGCCAAAGGCAGGTCATAGAGCGCATCGCCTCCGGCCGGAACGCCGTTTATCAGAAGGCGGCCATCCGGCTGCAAGCTCACCGCATAGAACGCCGCCTCCGGCCGGTAGCCTTGCGGAGCTATGGTTTCCCGAAGCTCATAGCTGCCAGCAGGAACCCCGAAAAACAGCAGCGTTCCAGAGGCGTCGGACCGGGCTGTAAACGTCCGGCTATCTCCCAATAGGTCATAAACCGCTCCTTCCAACGGCCGCCCGGTCAAACGATCGCGCTTATAAAACGCCAGCGAAAAAAGCGGAACAGACGTTTCCGGCCGGCAAGGAATCCGGGGGCTATGAGAACGGCAGCCGCAGGGCCTGCAAGCTGCCCGATGACAATGATGATAAACCGGCATGTGCAATCCTCTTTTCATTTGATTCCTGTCTACGCAGTCCGTGCATCCAGCGGCCCGCCGCACGGAGCGTATATTCCATTCTATGAAAAAAGGACGCCTCCGGTCCGGCAGCTGAGGGATAATAAAGAAATGAAGTTGCTGCGCAAGCGCTTCCCGGCTTGCAAAAAACTAAAAAGGCGTTTTGGGCTCCTACAGAGTCCGAAACGCCTTTTTAACGGAGGGGCTGCAAAATGCCGTGCATTTTGCAGCCCCTCCCCTGCATAAGCTAGAGTAAAAGCCGCCGGATTTCATCCGCAGATTGGACGAGCTTATCCGCGCCCGCCGCGCGCAGCTCCTCCTCCCCGCGGAATCCCCACAGGCAGCCGATCACCCATAACCCCGCGCGATGGCCGGTCAGGACATCCACATCGCTATCCCCGATATAGACCGCCTGCTCAGGCAGTACGTTTACCCGCTCCAGCGCTTCCCACACCGCCGCCGGATCCGGCTTTTTCGCCACTCCCGGCCGGTTGCCGAAAACAACGGAAAAACGTCCGGGAAAAAGCGCTTCCGCCATGCGGACGGCAAACGGATGCGGCTTGTTGGAAACGACGCAAAGCCGGACGCCCGCCTCCGCAAGCGCATCCAACAAGGAGGGGATTCCCGGATAAGGCCGGGAAGAGGTCAGATAGCCTTCAGCATAATACCTATCAAACGCCGCCTTGACCGCTTCGCATTCCTCTGCCCCCCGATGGCCGGATGGAAGGGCGCGTTCCACCAGTTTGTAGACTCCGTCCCCTACAAAACGGCGGTAGCTCTCCACCGGATGGACCGGGAACCCAGCGCTGGCCAGCGCTTGGTTGCAGGAACGCGCCAGATCCTCCAAGGTGTCGGCCAGCGTGCCATCCAGATCGAAAACCGCCGCACGGCAGGGGACGGGCGATTCTCCCAACCGTTCAGCCGGCCCAGAAAAAGCAGCCGTCTTAATTTCCCCCTTCCGGTTCTGCGAACGCCTGCCGGTCAAACGCCCTGCCGGCTTCAGAACGTTCCTTGGCCGGGCGGCGTTTCAGCGGGACGGCAGGCTCCGCGAAAATCGTTCCCCTATTCCCCAGAACGCCGTAGCCCTGCCCCGCGTCTCCATTCTTCCCCGGCGCTTTCCACTTATGCCGGTTCAAAAGCTGCCACAGCGCATGCGCCCCTTTTTGAAGCCATCGGCCGGTAACTGCCTGCAAACAGGTTAGACCCCGGCCGGCTGGGTAAAAAAATCGTGGGCCTCCTTACCAGCGCCGCAGGGAGACGTTCCCTCGGCAAAAGCGCCCTCCTCCCGGTCGGGGTTCTCCCGGACCGGCTCCGCCTGCGTTTGCGGCGGATAGTAAGCATCTTCCCCCTGCACCGAATAGGCGGCCTCATAAGGAGATTCCTCTCCATAGCCGCTTTCTTGAGCGGCATAAGGGTAATGTACCGCTTCCTCCATCCCGGCGTTGCCCGCGCTGATATAAAGCCGGCCCGCCGACTCCTTGATGAAAAGATCCAACTGGGCCATCTGATCGTCAAAAGCCTGCAGCGTCTGCCCGGCATAGGAGCGCAGGCGGTAGACATCCTGCATCGCGATATCCAGCCGCTTGTTAATCTCATAAATATTCGCAACCGACTCCTGCGCCACCTGCTCGGCCTGCGCATGCGCACGGGCAATAATCGCGTCCGCCTGCTTCTGGGCCTCCACCATCACCACCCCTACCTGAGAGGCGACGGCGTCGTATTTACGGCTCTTCTCCTCATAGTCCGCCAGTTGCTGGCGCATCTCCTCCGTCCCAGCGCGCATGCTCTCAAATTGGGCGCGCAGCTGTTCCAGTTCCTTCTCCTTTTCGGAAAGGGAGCTCTGCGCCTGTTCAAACGCCTGCGCCTTCTCTTCTAACCCGGAAACCTTTGCAGCTTCTTCGGTATATTTCTGCAAATAAAGGTCGCGTTCCTTTTCCGCGCCTTCGCAGCGGGCAGCCAGATCCTTCTCCCGCTCCTGCGAAGCCTTGATCATATCGTCGACATAGCTTAATACCGACTGCTTGTCAAACCCCCCAAACAGGCTTGTTTTAAAACCCTGATCCTCCATGATTAACGATCATTCCTTTCTATGAAACCTAGCCGGGCCGTTTTACCGGCGGCAGGGAAAGCCGCGTTCAGCGCTGTCACCGGCCCCGCCCATAGGATGCCGGATCCATCTATGTATTGCGGCCCAATAAACGGGGAATCATAGCCGCTTACCGCTATTATACCATAACCGCGAAGCGATTATGGTATAATTGGCTATGCCCGTAGGGCGGCCAAATAAATCAGCGTATAATAGCCGCTCTGCGGCTATTATACCATAACCGCGAAGCGATTATGGTATAATTGGCCATGCCCGTAGGGCGGCCAAATAAATCA
>JAAWDS010000024.1 GCA_022793895.1 Provencibacterium sp.
GCATAGTTACCATCAACCGGCTGAACAGCCGGTTTTTTTATTGTTTGTCAACAAAACAGACTGCCATTCTGCCCGTAAACCCTCCCCTCATCCCTTGTTGACAAAACTATAGGTTTGTATACAGGAGGCGGGTCATGCGCTTTTTGAGAGGGAAAAAATTTCGTCCGCAGGATTTGCCTTTGAAGATAAAGCTGCTGGCGATTACCTTTCTGGTGGTTCTGCTCATCAGCCTGGTCGCTTTTTTGGGATTTCGCTTGGTCGTCTCCCGCACCAATGAGATGGTCTATACCCAGACGGCCAGCTCGCTGGGCGTTCTTTCCGACAAGATAGCCGGGGAGATCGACGGGATTATAGACGTTTCGCTCTATCTGGCGGTCAACAAGGATTTTCAAGCCAATCTCCGGCTGGTGAACCGGGAGATGCAGACGACGCTGGAAAAGCAGGCGCGGGAAAATATCTTTACGCATCTTTACCGCTCGATGCAGAGCGCGGTTATTAGCTGCACCGTTTTTCCGGAGAACGGAAGCCCCATTTTGTGGGGAAGCGATTCTTCCCTGGAGTCCTCTGCGCTCATGAAAAAAGTAGTTGCCCTGGCCAGCGAGGCGCAGGGACGGGTGGTTTGGCTTCCCAGCGGCCGGGAGGATGGGAGCCTAATCTGCGCGCGGGAGATCCGTCATGTGGCGCTGCCGTTTTTGGAACGTCTGGGCTATATCGTTCTGCGGGTGGATATCGACCGGATCATTCGGGAGGCTGCGGAGGGTCTTTTATCCATGCCGGATTATGGGCTCAGTCTTTCGCAGGGGGAGGAGCTTCTGTATTCCATTCCAGGCATGCAGCAGCTGCCGGTGCTTTGGGAGGGCGAGAACGCCCCCTATGCCATCCAATCGGCGGAGGGCAGCGTACAGTTTTTGACCCGTTCGTTTGTCCAGGCGGATCGGGTACAGTGGGAGCTGGTGCTGAGCATCCCCTATGATGAGGTTTTTGATTCGCTGATAGCCGCCAACACCTCCTTTCTGATAAGCCTTTTGCTGGCAGGAATCGCGGCGGTGCTGCTCTCCCGGAGATTGTTTGCAGGCGTCAACCGGCATCTCCTTCTGCTGAAGACCAAGATGGATCGGGTGCGCGCAGGGGATTTGGAGCCGTTTTCCACAGAAGAGCGGTTGGGGGAGGACGAATTGGGCGCTCTCAACCGCGATTTTGACCGGATGACGGCGGATTTTAAAAAGGTCATTGAAGATAATTATGTAAAGGAGCTGCTCTTAACCCAAACCCAGCTCAAGGCGCTGGAGCAGCAGATTAATCCCCATTTTCTTTACAATTCGCTGGAATCCATTCATTGGTTTTCCAGGCGGGGCGACGGGGAGGCGGTTACCGGAATTGTCCAGTCGCTGGGGCGGCTGCTGCGCAGCACTCTCTCGGAAAATGAGGACAAGATAACGCTGGAGCGCGAGCTGTTTATTTTGGATAACTACCTGAATATCCAGCGGCTCCGCTTTCCGGATACGCTGTGCGTCCGGATAGAGGCCGATGAACAGGCGAAGGCGATCTTAGTGCCCAAAATGAGCATTCAGCCGCTGGTAGAGAACGCCATTGTCCATTCGCTGGAGGAAAATATCGGGGTGTGTCATATCGACGTTCGGGTTCGGCTCACTGGCGACCGGATCCGGGTGGAGGTGCAGAACGACGGCTCGGAGATCGAGGAGGATATTTTGGAAAGGCTGCGAAGCCGTCAGGTGAAAACCAAGGGGAATGGAATCGGGCTCATGAATATCGATTCGCGCATCAAGCTGCTGTTTGGGCCGGAATATGGCCTACAGGCAAAAGGCGGGACGGATAGGACGGCGGTTTCCTTCGAGATTCCGGCAGAAACCTGCCCGGCTGGGGAAGAGGGGGCATAGCGCCGAAGCGTTCGAAGACCGGCCGGAACGGCCGGCTCAAAAAGTTGCCGACAGGAGGATCCGTAAATCATGTATAGTATGCTCATAGCCGACGATGAAAAGGTCATCCGCGAATCCATTCGGGAATGTGTGGACTGGGCGGAGCATGGGATCCATGTAGTCGGGTGTTGCGCCAACGGGCTGGAGGCGCTGGAAACCGTCTTTGATGAATCTCCCGATATCATCCTGACCGATATTAAAATGCCGGGACTCAGCGGCCTGGAGCTGATTGAAAAAATACAGGCGATCGATCAGGAGACGGAGCTCATCATTATCTCCGGCTACCGCGAGTTCGAATTTGCAAAGAAGGCGATGGAATACGGCGTGCGCCGCTATCTGCTAAAGCCCATCAACGAAGCTCAGCTTTTGGATGCGGTGGAGGACGCCAAGCGCTGCTGCCAGGAGAAACGCTCTATCCAGGAGGCTGTCCGGGAACGCGAACAGCTCCGGCGGCAGATGGATCAATACAACCGGAAGATGTTTCTATATGACCTGTTCCTCCCCGGTAAGCGCCGGGAAGAGGCGGTGGAGGACTATCAGCGGCATTTTCCGGTTCCCTCCGGGAACTACTACCTTTGCTCCTGCACCGGGCCGCGGCCCTGCGACATGGCGGCCTACAACGCCCGGCTGCGCAAAGAGCTGGATAAAAAGGGGGTTAGCTTGATCGCGGATATCCTGTATACCAAGGATTCCCTCCTGGCGCTTTGCGCAGGCGACGGGCCGTTTTCCTGGGAGGAGCTTTCCTCGGTCACGCGGATGGGAATGGAGCTGGAAAGCTGGGTTTTCCCCGCGGACGGGCTTTTGGACTGTGTACGGCAGGTCGAGCAGTGTCTGGCCGGACGCCACCGGGTAACGGCGGTGGATGAGGAGGGGAAGCCCTATGAGGTCTACGATACCGGCGTCTCCTCGGAAAAGCTCCAGCAATTCCTGAATCAGCTTTCCCCATACCTGGATCAAGAGGGTGAGGAAGAGCGCGCACGCTTAATCCGCGGCTTCTTTTCTTCGATTGAGGATCTGTTGATTCTCAGGACCTATGCGGCTAATTTTCTGTCCCGGCTGTTTTTGCAGTATCCGCCGCAAGGTTCGGCCTATCTTTCCGGCGCGTTTGATGAAATTTACCGGGAGAAGGAGCCGGAGAACATCATCGATATCCTCATTAGCCGCACGCGGCGGGTGGTAACGGATCAGAACGCGCACGACGACCTGATTAAAAAGGTGAAGGAGTGCATTGCGCGCAACCTTTCTGATTCCAACCTGTCGCTCAAGCAGATCGCCGATCAATATGTGCATGTGAACGTAGACTATCTAAGCCGGTTGTTTGCGCAGAAGACAGGGGAAAAATTTTCCCATTACCTCAACCGGATCCGGGTAGAACGGGCGAAGGAGCTGCTCTTGCAGGAAGGCTGTACAGTGAGTTTTGTCGCCGAACAGGTCGGCTATGGCCACAACCCCCGCTATTTCGGGCAGATCTTTAAAAAATATTCGGGTATGACGCCGACCGCCTATCTGGAAACGGTCGGCAAAGGCGCTTGAACGGCGCGGCGTATCCAAGCGGACCGCATCCGTCCGCGGCAGGAGCGCCCTGCTGGATAAAAAGAGAAGGATCTCCGGCAAAATGCCAAACGCTTCATGTTTGACATTTTGCCGGAGATCCCTTTTTTCTCATAGACAGGTTGACATCCGTCTACCTGAGCATGCTGGTGGACAGCCGGAGCCTTATCCGGCAGGAGGTCGAAGAGCTTTATGCGATCCTGCGCAGAGTGGAGGAGGAATGGAAATGATGGACCGGTGGGAATGGATTTTCACCTCTTCCGTTCTGTCCGTAAGTAATGGTTCGATCCTACCCATGATTTGCAGGCCGCTGGTATTAAACGGCCCGTTTTTTGATTTTCAGCAGCAAAAGAAGGATACAAACGCCCGTTAAGACATGTCCGATCCCTGCAATCCCAGAAATAGAGGCGTCCAAGCTCAGGCTTACCTCTGTCCCCCAAACCTGCGTCAACCCCCTCAAAAGGAGACCGAGGCCGGTGATGTTCAGGCCAAGCTGGTAAACGGTTAAAATTTTGCCGGTATTGCGGTCGGAAAAGGAAAAGGCTTTTTCCGCCAGCATTAGCATGAGGAAGAAGAACATGCCCAGCGTGAAATAGTGCGTGTGCAGAAAGGCCAGATTCGTCTGTCCTGTAAAGTGGCTGAACTTCGTAAATTCCCGATAAAAGACTCCCAATGCCATGGCGGCGGCCGCATAGGACAAAGCCAGGTTTGCACAGCGTTTTACCATCGTGATATAGCCTCCTCTGTTATATGTTTATTTTGTTCTGTGTTTCCCGGTAAAGCTGCCAGCCCATGGACACGCTCCAAACATACGCCATTGTTTTGGGGATCATCAGCATGCCGGCGGCCGGAGCTGATCCGCTGAACAGGACGACGGGCAGGTAGAACCCGAAAGAGAGAGCGATAGCCAGGGGCATGAATCGAAAGACGCGATCGCCCGTTTTTTTGGACTCCTGCGCAAAAATAACCAGGATGACGACGCCCATTATAGCGAAGGGAATATTGTGCAGAATCCCAAACAAAAGAGGCTGACGGTAGGCGAGCCATTGATTTTGCGGAAGCAGGCAGAGTATTATCCGCAGTATAGCCAGCGCCCAGATAGACCGGGTGAGGTTTTTCCGGCCGGAGATTTGGTAACGTTCACGCCAAACGTCAAACAGAATGAGATAAAAAACTGTCATGGTGATGGAAGTGATGAGTTTTCCAATCCCCAAGGCCGCTGCGTTGGCTTCCAGTCCGGCCGTCCAAAGGGCATAGGATCAGGGGATGAGATGGAAGGAGTCGCCCGCGCCGAGCACGACGGCCATCCAACCCGTTTTTTTAACCAACGGATGATTCCCTTTTACCAGCATCATAAGGCCCATCATCAAGACAAATCCAAGATACAAAAGGTCAAAAACGGTTTCTGCGATTGCCTGTATCATAAAAAATTCCTCCTTTTCATTTTAGTAAAGGACGCGCCGGATGATTTCGAGCAGGAAAGAGATGTCAGGAGCATCCGCCTTCAGCAGCGTCACCGTGTTTACCATTAGAAAACGGGCGAATTGTTCTTTCGAAAAGCTCTCCGTCCAAATATCCTTACGGATGCCGGGGTCTTGCTCCATGCGCTCCACGAAAGCCGTCTCCAGTGCCGACTGCATGCACGTCATACGCGCCTGCCCTTCCGTCCCGATATTTCCCAGGCTGTTCATGAGCTTTCCGGCAGACTGCTCGATTCGCTTCTTCAAAAAGGCGAATATTTCTTGTAGCTGTTCGCAAAAAGAACCGCCGCCGGCTGCCGCCTGCATTTCCAGCAGCGTTTGCGACCAATATTCTTCCGTGAGGGCCAGAAGGATCTCCTCTTTATTGGAAAAATAATTGTAAACCGTTCCCGTTGCCACACCCGCTTTAGCGGCGATGGAGCGGATATTGACAGCGCCGATGCCTTCGGTATCGGCGATACGGTGGGAGATGTCCAGCAACACGCCGCGCAAGGTATCGTCTTTCTTCCTCACAAAATACCTTCCTTTTGTCTGGGATTATGAACGCGTTCATTTATATTGTAATGTAAGCGGAAGGATTTGTCAATCATATTTGAACGTGTTCACTTATATTTTGCGCGGTTTGCTTTTGGCGTCGTTATCATAGGTATATTACCGGACTGGAGCGGCTATGAACAGAAAGGCGGAATTGTTTCCAATAGGAGAACCCCCGCGGGCGGAAACCTCCGAGTCCTCCAAACGGAAGTTTTTATAGCTGAACGCAAAAAAGCCAATCACCTTCTGTGATTGGCTTTTTCTGGTAATCTCTGGTCGGAGTAGGGAGACTTGAACTCCCGGCCTCTTGGTCCCGAACCAAGCGCGCTACCAAACTGCGCTATACCCCGATGGTTGCCCGAGAAGGATTCGAACCCTCACAAACAGAGTCAGAGTCTGTCGTGCTACCTTTACACAATCGGGCAGTTTTTAACTTTTAACAAGTGTGCCGAACAGTTATTAATTATACCCCTTTTTTTAGATTTGTCAAGTAATTTTTCCTTTTTTCTTGCTTTTTATTTCTAGGCATGGCGGCTTTCCAGGAGGGAGAAACTAATACTGGCAAATAGGAGTGACCGAGAGCTTGTTTCCGGTTTTGGTGGGGAAATGCCTTGGGGCGTTCCCTTTTTCCACTTTGCGGCAATAGAAGGGCCTTGCCGTCCGGCGAGGCTTACAGGAAAAGAAAGGGAGGTTTATCCAGATGAAAGCGACGGTTTTATGTAGCTTTGATAATATTGACTTGGCGGAGATAGCCGTTGGAAAGTTAAAAGCCAGCGTGCCCGGCATTGAGCATATCGAGATCAGCCGGCCGTCTTTTGAGGAGCCGGAGGAGCATATCCATGTTCTCCCGTTGGGCACGGCGGGGGATGGAACGTCGGTGGGCGTGGGAGCGGTATCGAACGGGATTTTTCCTATCTTCACCGATTTTCAGGGGGAGGATGAGGATTCCGCCCGCCGCAGCGATTATATTCCGCGCAGCGTAACGGTGCGCGTTACCTGCACACAGGCGCAGCGCAGCGCGGTCGAGGCAAAGCTCATCAACCTGGGCGGCTTGAGAATCCGTTCCTCCAACGCGCTGGATTATTAATAGGGCGGGATGGTTAGAGAAATCCGGATAGCGGGTTCCGCCAATATTTGCGCGAAAGGGGTATAGCGATTGAAAAAACGCTTGGAAACGGCGCTTTGTCTTTTCTTAACGCTGCTTTGTGGTTGCAGGGCAGGAAAGGAGGATGGTTTTGCAGAAAACCACTCTTCGTCCTCCGCTGTAAGTCTAACGCCGGCCTCCTATGTTCAGAGCGGCACGGAGTCTGAGGGAGAGGAGAAGCGGGAAGAGGATTTCCAGAGGATGCTTTCGGCGTTGGAGGGAGTCCGGCCGGGCGCGGCCGGCGGCAGCCTGCGAGCATACAGCGCCGCCTGCGGAGCGCTGGATTTCGCCGAGCGGCATAACGGCGGGGGAGAATGGCTGCAAACCCGCCTGGAGGAATATCTTGCCGGGGCGGATGAGCTGGAAATAGAGGCTCTTCAAGAGGGCTGGCCGTCTGCTGCCAGGGCGGCCGAAGAGATTCTGGAAAAAGGAGTGGAAGCCCTGGCAGACATCCTCTCCGATGCCGGTTCTCCCAATCAGCACACCCTCTATCATCCGCAGGCATACCGGGAAACCGCCCATATTCTCAATCAAGCGCTGGGAGATCCTCCGTCCGCGGAATAAAGCCCTAGAAGACAGTAAAAGGCTTCCGGCTTTGCGAACCAAGGCGGTCCGGCAAGATTACGAAGGCAAATTCGCGTCGCCAGTGACGCCGGTAAAAGCCGGATGCTTTTTATCCAGGCGTCCCGATTGCCGCGATAGCGGGGAGAGGCGCGGCTCTGCGATAATTTTTTATCCCGCAGCCATAAAAAATCGGTTTGCCTCTTGACAGGCGGATGGATTTGCGGTAATATAGGTGCAATTTCATAGTACAAAAGCGATGAAGAGGGGCCGCAGAGGGTGTTGCCACAGAGAACCGGTGGTGGGTGTAAACCGGTGCAGCGCTGTTTGCAGAATGGCCGATCACCTTGGAGCTGGAGCGCTGAAGGAAGGTTTCTTAGGCGTTTCCCGCAAAGACAGCGTTAAAGGTCGAGGATTTGTTGGAATCCGTAAAGAGTGGCGTTGCTTTACCGGCAATGCAATCCGGGTGGTACCGCGGGCAGATATTTTCGGCTCGTCCCTATTATTTAGGGGCGGGCCGTTTTTTTATTATTTTTCTCAAGTCAAAGTAGGAGGATTTTTTCAATGGAAGACAAAATTATGGAAATTGCCCAGAGAATCCGAACGCTGCGGGAGATTCTGGAGATCCCGCCGGAGGAGATGGCGCGCCTGACCGGCCTATCGGCTGAGGAGTATTTAAAGAAGGAGGCGGGGGGCGATGATTTTTCGTTCACCTTCCTCTACCAGTGCGCCGAGCGCTTCGGCGTGGAGCTGATGGAAATTGTCACCGGCGACAGCCCCAAGCTCTCGTTTTATGAGGTCGTCCGCCGTGGGAAGGGGCTGCCCATCGAGCGGCGCAAGGGTTTTACTTACCATCATCTGGCCATGCTGTTTGAACACAAGCTCTGCGAGCCATTCTTAGTAACAGCCCCCTATTCCGCGGAGGAGCAGGACCTTCCGGTCAAGCTCAGCTACCACGAGGGACAGGAATTTGATTATATCCTCAAGGGCAGCCTCAAGGTAATGATGGAGGATCACATTGAGGTGCTCGGAGAAGGGGACGCTATTTATTACGATTCGGGCCATGGACACGGTATGATTGCAACCGGCGGCGAGGATTGCCAGTTTCTGGCGATCGTACTCAAGCCCCACAAAAAGGAGGAGAAATAGGAAATGTCGGATGCTGCTTTGCTTTACCGGCGTTATTGCCGCGAGGGCTTTGATGAACACGGGGTATTGAACTCCTTTGAGCCGGTTATCCCCGAAACGTTTAATTTCGCATACGATGTGGTCGATGAAATCGCGCGCATCGAGCCTGAGCGCCGGGCGATGGTCTGGTGCAACGAGGCGGGGGAGGAGCGCTTTTTTACCTTCCGCGACCTCAAGCGCGAGAGCGACAAGGCAGCCAACCTGCTCGCCTCGCTCGGCATTGCCAAGGGCGACAAGGTGATGCTCATCCTCAAGCGCCACTACCAGTTCTGGACGGCTATCCTGGCGCTGCACAAGCTGGGGGCGACGGCCATTCCGGGTACCCATCTTCTGACCGAGAAGGATATCCTTTACCGCTTTAAGCTCGCTGGGGTGAAGGGAATTATCTGTACTTCAGAAGGAGAGACCACCCGCTTTGTCGATGAGGCGTGCGCGGAATACCATGGGCTCAAGTGCAAGCTCACCGTCCGCGGGGAGAAGCCGGGATGGCTGGATTTCGATAAGCTGACCGCCGGGGCGGACGAGGAGCTCGCCCGCGTGCCGACCACGGTGGATATTGGCATGCTCGGCTACTTCACCTCCGGGACCACCGGCTATCCCAAGCTGGTGGTGCATGATCACAGCTATGCCGTCGCCCACATCATCACCGCCCGGTATTGGCACAACGTAGATCCCGACGGGCTGCACCTCACCGTTTCGGACACCGGCTGGGGGAAGGCGGCCTGGGGAAAGCTCTATGGACAGTGGTTCTGCGGCGCGGGCATCTTCGTGTTCGATTTTGAGAAGTTTGATGCGGCCGCGCTGATGAACCGTATTGAGAAATACCGCATCACCACCTTCTGCGCGCCGCCCACCATCTACCGTTTTCTGGTCAAAGAGGGGATGGAAGGGCACGATCTCAGCTCTATCCGGTATGCGACGACGGCGGGCGAAGCGCTCAACCCGGAGGTTTTCAACCGTTTTAAGGAGTATACCGGCTTGGAGCTGATGGAGGGCTTCGGTCAGACGGAAACCACCCTGACGCTGGCCAACCTGGTGGGCAGCCGTCCAAAGCCCGGCTCGATGGGCAAGCCCTCTCCGCTCTATCCCGGACTTTCACTGGTCGATGAGGACGGCCATGAGGTCGCCAACGGCGTCGTGGGGGAGATCGTCCTGCGCACCCGGCCGGGTTCCCGCCAGGCGGGGCTTTTCCAGGGTTACTACCGCAACGAGGAGCTTACGCGGGAGGTCTGGCATGATAACCTCTATCACACCGGCGACACTGCTTGGCGCGATGAAAACGGCTATTTCTGGTATGTCGGACGGACGGACGACGTTATCAAGTCCAGCGGCTACCGCATCGGACCGTTCGAGATCGAGAGCGTGCTGATGGAGCACCCGGCGGTGCTGGAATGCGCCGTTACCGGCGCGCCCGACCCGGTGCGCGGCATTGTGGTCAAGGCGACGATTGTTCTGACCAGCAGCTATTCTCCGAGCGACGCGCTGAAAAAAGAGCTGCAAAACTATGTGAAAAAACAAACGGCGCCCTATAAATACCCGCGCATTGTGGAATTTGTGGAGGAGCTGCCCAAAACCATCAGCGGGAAGATCCGCCGCACCGAGATCCGCCAGAAGGATAACGGATAATTCGTGGGGCATGCCTGGCCACCTTGCAAGCCTTCGCTTTTCCCAAAGAAGAACCCGCCAAAGAAGAACCCGCCAAATGCTTTGCATTTGGCGGGTTCTTCTTTTAAAACGTTTTTGATGTCACCGAAAACGCATTTCGCCCGCGGCAATGCGAAGGGGAGCGCTCTTTTTCCGGTTTCTATAAACCGAAAGAGCGGGCTGCGGGCTTCCCTATTCAATGGACCGGATGGTAGAGATCCATGTAGGTAATATCCCCTTCCCGGACGACCTCTTCAAAGCAGTAGCGGCCGGCGAGCGCATGCGGGTTCAGCCCGTTCTCCTCTACCCAGCTGTGCAGCCGGTTCCACCCTGCGGGGATGCTCTGGTCCGGTTGGGCAAACGGGTCCTTTAAGCGCAGAACGGCGTATTCGTCCGCCTCCATCCAATCGAGCTGCGCGCCGGGGCAGGCGGGCTCAAAGCTGGCGGGAACGGTGTAGCAGCTCACATAGCCGCGCAGGCCGAACTGTTCGGACTGCTCCTTGCTGACGAGCGGAAAATCCCAGCCCAAGACGCGCGGGGAGAAATCCGGGTACTCCAAAAGGCCGCTTTGAAGCGCCCATTCTTCCATATGCCGGCTTACGTCGTATTCCGGCGCAGGGCTGATAACCAGATAGAGCGCTATACGCTGGCGGGGCATTTGCACGAGACGGATACCGGATGGATTCTCTGTTGCCATTCTTCATTCTCCATTCTGCCGTTTTTTTGTCGGGCCTTTGTCCTCAGTATAGCACATTTACAGCTGTTTGGCTGGAGAAATTTTTTTCGGGCAACCTATGTAGGCGGCCCGCCGCTCTTTCTGGGAGGGAAGGGCCGCGCGCGTCAGCGCATAGCGTTGGAGATGCCGTTTACAATTTCGCCCACCGTTTGAGCGGCCTTGACCGCCGTTTTTTTCATCTGGCGGCGTTTTTTGGCGGGGCTCTTCCCGTTCATGGCATAAGCGGCGGCGCCGACCGCCATGGTAACGGCGGCTCCGGTTAATGCGCTGGTCATCAGCTTGTTCATGGTCATGACCCTTCCTTTCTTGGGAGCTGAAGGTGTAAAAAATACTCCCGGTTTGTAGACCTCAGAAAAAGCGCGGCTTTGTCCGCAATTGCGGGCAAAATTTGACCTCACCAGAGTCGAAAACGCTCTTTTTCCATGGGGCTGTAAAAAATATGGAGGCTTTTACAGCCCCTGCCTTGTAGGTCCTGGAAAAGATAGGAGCTCATCCGCCGTTTGCAGAGGGCGGCTCCGGTCTGCCCGTATCCCATCTTCCCAACGGACTGTTAAGTATTGTATCCGCAGGCTCTTCGCTTACGCCTCTCAAATATTGCCGGAAAGTTTTCTACACATTTGCTAACGGATTTTGAAAGGGAAGCCGTAAGTTTGTTTAGTCTATCCAACTGCCTTGGAAAGCTGTCTGTTGACGGGAAATCGGATGGATAGATTGCCTATTTGCGCGGAAGCGGCCGGGCTTTCTCTCGTTCAATTGCGATAAATCGAGGAAAGGGATAGCATTTTTTTCAGTTTTTGATAAAATAGGGGAGAGAGATTAAAATAACAACAGAAGGGAAGAGCGGCCTCCTTTGGCGGTCCGTTCTCCCCATTCGGAGGGACTATGGAAAACCGACCTGCCAGAGTGCTGGCCATTCACGATCTGTCCGGCTTCGGCCGCTGTTCGCTTTCGGTGATACTGCCCATCCTGTCCGCGATGCGGGTGCAGGTCTGCGCGGTACCCACGGCGGTGCTCAGTTCCCACACCGGCGGCCTTGGTGATGTGGAGATACGCGACCTGACCGATTTTATTACCCCGGCGCTGCGCCACTATGAGCGGCTTGCACTGGACTTTGAGTGCGTCTATACCGGCTTTTTAGGATCGCCGGATCAGATTGTCAGCTGCTTGAGCGCCTTCTCCCTTTGGAAGAAGGCTTTAAAGGTGGTCGATCCGGTGATGGGGGATCACGGCAAGCCCTACCGGACGATGGACGCCGGGATGGTCGGCCGGATGGCGGAGCTGGTCAAGGGAGCCGATCTCATCACGCCCAATCTGACCGAGAGCTACCTGCTGCTGGGAAAGCCCTATGATTTTTCCCCGCTGCCGCGCGGAACAGCGAAAAGCATGTTAGCGCGGCTGTGTGAGATGGGCCCGCGCTGCGCGGTGATCACCGGCGCTACATTGGTAGAGGGCGGCCTCTGTAATCTTGGCTATGACCGCGAGCGCAACTCCTATTGGATGGTCTCCTGCGACTATATGCCCGTCAGCTATCCGGGCACGGGGGATATGTTCGCCAGCGTTCTGGTGGGCGGGCTGCTCAGCGGGGATAGCCTCCCCATTGCGATGGCGCGGGCGACCGGCTTTTTGGAGAGGACGATTAAGGACACCTTTAGCTATTCGTCCGATCCGCGCTACGGCGTGCAGTTTGAGCGGGATATCGGCGCGCTGATGGGGCACGGCGTTCTCAAGGAGTTCACCCTTCTTTGACGCGGCGGGACTTTTTGCAGCGGTTTTCCAGCAGCGCCTCCTAAAATGGACGGCAGAAAACGGCCTGATGGACGGCTGCCGTCCGAAAGAAAGGATGGGCTCATGGATGGAGAACACAGTAAAAAAGGCGCGTTTTGGTACTTATGATATCGTTTTTATCGGCGTGATGTCGGCAGTCGTGTTTGCAGCGAACTTTCTTTCCATCCCGCTGGGGGATGTGACGCGGATCCATTTCGGCAATGTTTTCTGCGTGCTTTCCGGCCTGCTGCTCGGCCCGGTTTCCGGCGGCCTTTGCGCAGGGCTCGGATCGTTTTTCTATGACCTCTGCAACCCGCTCTATGCGGCCGAAGCGCCGATCACCTTTCTGATGAAGTTTGTCCTCGGCGGCGTGGCGGGGCTCATCTCCCACCTGGGCGGCCGCAAAGGCAAGGCGCTGCCGTTTAACCTCGCCGGCGCGGTAGCGGGAAGCCTCAGCTACGTGGCGCTCTACCTCGCCAAGAACTTTGTTACGCAGTATTTCCTTCTTAAGAACCCCATTGACACCGTCTGGGCGCTGCTCATTACCAAAGGGACGGTTTCTCTGCTGAATGCGGTCATTGCCGTGGTTGTGGCCGTGCTCATCTGCCCAGTTTTCCACCAGGTGTTAGAGCGTTCCGGATTCGCCGGTAAGCTCTCGGCGCGTTGATACGTATACAACTTAACCAAAAGACAGGGGAAAGAAGCAGGGCGGATGCTTAGATTGGACGATTTTTGAGGAAAAATGGAAAAAGCATTGCAAAGTTCCTCGGTTTGGTTTATCCTTAATATTGAAAAGAAACTGATGAACATATGGCGGGAGGAGCGGCTGATGTTTTTGTCCTGTTACCATCTGCACAGGAAGAACGGCAGGGGGAAAGCCCTCCTGTTTACAGTGCGGCCCTCCGGCTCTAACGTCCGCCGTTGGGCATAGGTGTATCTCTTTAGGGACTGCGACTCTGGAAAGAGGGGCCGCAGTCCTTTTGCGTTTTTCTTTTAAGGGGTAAGCGCTTTCCGGCTTTGAATGAGAGAGGGAGGTTTTAAGATGAAAAAGGTTGCCGTTATCATGGGCAGCGACAGCGATTGGGGCGTTGTGAAGGCGGCTGTGGAGACCCTGAAGGGCTATGGCGTGCCGGTGGAGGCGCATGTCATGAGCGCGCACCGCACGCCGGGGCTGGCCGCGGCCTTCGCGGGCAGCGCGCGGGAGAAGGGCTTTGGCGTTCTCATTGCGGCGGCCGGGAAGGCCGCGCACCTGGCCGGTGTTCTCGCGGCGCATACGACGCTGCCGGTCATCGGCCTGCCGGTGGCCGCGGCGCAGTTGGATGGGCTGGATGCGCTGTTGGCGACGGTGCAGATGCCTTCGGGGATACCGGTGGCCACCGTGGCTATCGACGGGGCGAAAAATGCCGCGCTGCTCGCCGTGCAGATGCTCGCTATCGAGGATGAGGGACTGGCGGATCGTCTGGCGGCGGCGAAGCGGGAGATGGAAGCAGGCGTCGTTGAGAAGGACAGAAAACTACAGGAGCAGTATTAAAAAGAGGCCGGAACCAAACCGGCGAACAGAGGAGGAAAAAATTATGCAGAAAGGCGAACAGCTCTACGAAGGAAAAGCAAAAAAGGTTTATAAGACCGACGACCCGCAGCTCTATATTGTCGACTATAAGGACGACGCCACCGCCTTCAACGGATTGAAGAAGGGGACCATTCTGGGCAAAGGCGCTATCAACAACCGCGTTTCCAACCACCTGATGCGGATGCTGGAGAAAAACGGAGTTCCCACCCATTTGGTCGAGGAGCTTTCCGAGCGTGAAACGCTGGTGCGCAAGGTGGAGATCGTTCCCTTGGAGGTCATTGTGCGCAATATCGCCGCCGGTTCTCTCTCCAAGCGGCTGGGGCTGCCGGAGGGGACCAAGCTGAAAACCACCGTGCTCGAATATTCCTATAAGAACGACGATCTGGGCGACCCGATGGTGAACGATTACCACATTGCCGCCATGGAACTGGCCACCGAAGAAGAGGTAAAAACCATCGCCGGCTATGCGCTGCGGGTGAATGAGCTGCTGGGCGATTATCTGCGCGACTTGGGGATTGAGCTCATCGACTTTAAGCTCGAATTTGGCCGCACCAGCGACGGCACGATCATCCTGGCCGATGAAATCTCCCCCGATACCTGCCGCTTCTGGGATTCCAAAACGGGAGAAAAGCTGGATAAGGATCGTTTCCGCCGCGATATGGGCGGGGTGGAGGATGCCTATAAGGAGATCCTCAAGCGCCTGCTGGGCGAATAACCACGCGGTTTTCAGAAAGGAAAGTGGTCAAAGGAATGATTCAGGCAAGGCTGGAGGATAAGGCGCACGAGGAATGCGGCGTATTTGGCATCTTCGATCGCAGTGGGGAAAATAACGTTGCCTTCGAGACCTATATGGCGCTCTATGCCCTGCAACACCGCGGGCAGGATGGGTGCGGAATTGTTGTAAATGACAGCGGAGTAATGCGCTCGCACAAGGATTTCGGGCTGGTGCCCGATGTGTTTAACCGCGAGCAGCTTGACAAGCTCGGCAGCGGACAGATAGCCATTGGCCATGCGCTCTATGGGGCCTCGCTCATGCAGACGCGATCCAACGTGCAGCCGATGATGGTGCGCCATGTAAAGGGCCAGATGGCGCTGTGCACCAACGGCGCTTTGATGAATGCCGCCGAACTGCGCCGCGAGCTTGAGCTCAGCGGGGCAATCTTTCACACGATTACCGACGCCGAGGTCATCGCTTACATGATTACGCACGAGCGGCTTTCGGCTCCCTCGATTGAGGAGGCGGTCGAGCGGGCGGCGGGCAAGCTGCGCGGCGCGTTTTCAACGCTCATTGTCTCCCCGCAGAAGCTCATCGCTATGCGCGACCCGGAGGGCTTCCGGCCGCTTTCGATGGGCAAAATCGGGGAGGATAAAATTGTTTTTGCCAGCGAGACCTGCGCCTTTGACAGCATCGGCGCCGCCTTCGTGCGCGACCTGCGGCCCGGAGAGATTGTGGTCGTGGACCGGGAGGGCGAGCGCTCGATTGAGACGCATTGCGGCAGCCGCGGGCATGTCTGCGTTTTTGAATATGTTTACACCGCCCGGCCGGATTCCATCGTGGAGGGGATGAGCGTACATAAGGCGCGGCAGCGCGCCGGGGAGTTCCTCGCCATTGAGCATCCGGTGCAGGCGGATGTTGTCGTCGGCGTGCCGGACTCCGGGCTTGACGCGGCTCTTGGCTATGCCAAGCAGAGCGGCATCCCCTATGGGGTCGGCTTCATTAAAAACCGCTATGTGGGGCGGACCTTCATTCAGCCGACCCAGGTGCAGCGCGAAACGGCGGTCCGCATTAAGCTGAACGCGATGGCGGAAACGGTGCGCGGCAAGCGGGTGGTCATGGTCGACGACTCGATTGTACGCGGTACGACGAGCATCCCGACGGTGCGGCTGCTGCGCGAGGCGGGCGCGACCGAGGTTCACATGCGCGTTTCCTCTCCGCCCTTTATGAATCCCTGTTATTTCGGCACCGATATCAACTCGCGGGACAAGCTCATCGCCTGCCGGATGTCGGTGGAGGAGATCGGCCGCCATATCGGGGTGGACAGCATCGGCTTTTTGAGTATCGACGGCATCGGGAAAATTGCGAACGGCGCCCACTGTGATTTCTGCATTGGCTGCTTTACCGGGAAATATCCCGTGGAAACGCCGGACAGCCTTCCGGTGGAGAGATATGAGCAGAAGATCCCAGGGCCGGCTTGCGGCAAGGAAAGGGACGCGGAATAAACCCAACCGGCTTTTGAAGAGAACGAGGGCTGGAGAGGCTTTTCCAGCCTGACTGCACAGAAAGGGGCTAGGAAGCATGCAGAATAGCTTTAGCGCCAGCTATAAAGAGGCTGGCGTAGATGTAACGGCCGGCTACCGCGCGGTGGAGCTGATGAAAAGCCACGTTGCGCGGACGATGACGGCTGGCGCGCTCGACACCATCGGCGGCTTTGGCGGGATGTTCCAGCTGGATCTGACCGGACTTTCCCAGCCGGTGCTTGTTTCGGGGACGGACGGCGTAGGCACCAAGCTGCGCCTCGCCTTTCTCAGCGGGAAGCATGATACCGTAGGCATCGACTGCGTGGCGATGTGTGTGAACGATATCATCTGCTGCGGGGCGAAACCGCTTTTGTTCCTGGACTATCTGGCTCTGGGGAAGAACGTTCCGGAGCGGGTGGCCGAAATCGTGAAGGGCGTTGCGGAGGGCTGCGTGCAGGCGGGCTGCGCGCTGGTCGGCGGCGAAACGGCGGAAATGCCCGGCTTCTATCCGGAAGAGGAATATGATCTGGCCGGTTTTTCGGTCGGCGTGGTCGATCGTGCAAAGGTGCTGGACCGCTCGTCCGTCCGTCCGGGCGATGCGATCGTCGGCCTCGCCTCCAGCGGCGTTCATTCCAACGGCTTTTCGCTGGTGCGCAAGGTGTTCGGGCTGGAAACGGCCGGCGACCGGCAGATGGACGAGCTTGGCGGCTCGCTTTTGGAAACGCTTTTGATCCCCACGAAGATTTATGTAAAGCCGATGCTTTCGCTCTTTGAGCAGGTAACGGTGAAGTCGGTCAGCCACATCACCGGCGGCGGTTTTTATGAGAACATTCCGCGCTCGCTCCCGGAGGGGTGCATGGCGCTTATCCGCAAGGACAGCTTCCCCACCCCGCCCATCTTCCAGCTGCTCCAGAAGGAAGGCGGCATCCCGGAACGGGATATGTATAACACCTACAACATGGGGATCGGGATGGCCTTCACCGTTTCCCCGGACAAGGCGGACAAGGCGGTGCGCTTGCTGAAGGAAGCGGGCGAGAACGCCTATTGCATCGGCGAGGTTGTTTCGGGAGAGGAAGGCGTACAGATCATATGAGGCTGCTGTCCCGGCGGTCTTGACAGGACAACGGTGTTTAAGCAGGAGGACGGTTCATCATAACGGGCCGCTGAAACGGTCCGACATGCAGAAAGAGAGAGATTCATGAAACAGGGTCACGATTTAGCAATCATCGCCATGAAGGGCTGCGAGCAGATCGCAAGCGAGATTAACTACTATCTCTGCGAGTGGCGGGACGACGAGGAACACAATTATATGGTCCCGGTCTCCTGCCCGCGGTTTGGTTCGGGCGAAGCGAAAGCGGTCATTCAGAAAACGGCGCGCGGGCGGGATATTTTCATCCTCTGCGATATGTTTAACTATGGGATCACCTATAAAATGTATGGGCAGGAAAACCGCATGTCGCCGGACGACCATTTTCAGGATCTCAAGCGGGTAGTAGCGGCGCTGGGCGGCAAAGCGCGGCGGATCACGGTGATTATGCCGATGCTCTATGAGGGCCGGCAGCACAAGCGCACCGGCCGCGAATCGCTCGACTGCGCCATTGCGTTGCAGGAGCTTGAGAATATGCGCGTTTCCAACATCATCACCTTTGACGCGCACGATCCCCGCGTTCAGAACGCGATCCCTCTCAGCGATTTTGACGATCTCAAGCCTACCTATCAAATGCTCAAGGCGCTGACGCGCAACTATAAGGACATCCGCTTTGACAAGAGCAAGCTGATGATCGTCTCTCCTGACGAGGGCGGCATGCAGCGCTGCATGTATTATTCTTCGGTGCTCGGCCTGGATCTGGGAATGTTCTATAAAAAGCGGGATTATTCGGTGGTGATCGACGGGAAAAACCCAATCGAGTCCCACCGCTGGCTGGGAGCGGATGTGACGGGGAAGGACGTCATCGTTGTGGACGATATGATTTCCTCCGGCGAATCGATGATCGACGTGGCTGGGAAGCTCAAAGCCATGGGGGCGGGGCGCATCTTCATATTCTCCACCTTCGGCCTGTTCTGCAACGGCTTGGAGGTTTTCGATCGCGCCTATGCGCAGGGGGTATTTACCCGGATTTTCACCACCAACCTCGTCTACCGCACTCCGGAGCTTCAGAAGCGCTCCTGGTATTGCGAGGTCAACATGGCGAAATATCTGGCCTATATCATCGACGCCATCAATGAGGAGTGCTCGGTCAGCGCCATGTTCAATCCTTACACCAAGATCGAAACGCTGGTTCGTAATACGCAGAAGGAGGACTAGCCCGCTTTGCGAACCGGGGACGGGAATCCATCCCCGGTTCGTATTGTTTTTCGGTACCGGGGTGCGCCCGCAAATGGAAAAGAACCCCCGGTCGAGCCGGTCCTCCGGTTTCCAGAAACCAGAAAAACGGTGGTTTCGCGCCTTATGGCGCGAAATTCAGGGCGGTTTCTTCGCCCTGAAAACCGTTTTTCCAACGGACGCGTTGCAAAATTTATTTTGTAACGCGTCCATGGAGGCTCAAGCCGGTTTCGTGAAGAAAGGGGTTTTTTCGATGGGAGAGAAGACGGGAGGCCCGTTGCGCCTGCGCAGCATGACCTCTATTTATATTGCGCGCGGAAATGAGCTGTTGATGCTCTACCGCATCGGTTCGCGGGTCGTTCCGCCCTCCTGGTGCGGCATAGGCGGGCACTTTGAGCCGGAGGAACTCTGCGATCCGCAGGCGTGCGTGCTGCGCGAGCTGCGGGAGGAGGCGCATCTTGGGCCGGAAGCCCTCGCCGATCTCCGGCTGAGGTATCTGGCTCTCCGGCAAAGGCCGGGCGAGATCCGGCAGAATTATTATTATTTTGCGCGGTTGGCGCCCGGCGTAGAGGTGGACATGCGCTGCGACGAAGGGCGGCTCCAATGGCTGCCCTTCGATGAAGCCCTCTTGGAACGGGAGATGCCGCTGAGCGCGAAGGAGGTGCTCCGGCATTATCTGCGGGTAGGCCGTTCGACCGAGGCGGTCTATGCGGGAATTGCCAGCGGGGGAGCGATCTCTTTTCAGGAGCTGAACGTCTTTTAGCGAGGTCCGGCGCCGGATGCCGGAGGCTTTTCACAGAAGGAAGAAAGGATGGGGAAAATTGAAGGTAGCGGTGCTGGTCTCAGGAGGCGGGACCAATCTGCAAGCGCTGATTGATGCGGCGGCGGCAGGGAAGATGCCCCACGTACAGCTCAGTCTGGTGGTGGCCTCCAGGCCGGGCGTTTATGCGCTCGAACGGGCTGAAAGGGCGGGGATTCCTTCGGAGGTTATCGCGCGGAAGAATTTCCCTTCCAAGGAGGCTTACAGCCGGGCGCTGCTGGAACGGCTGCGCGGGCAGGGGATTGAGGCGGTGGTGCTCGCGGGGTTCCTTTCGGTGCTCTCTGCAGAATTTTGCGCGGCTTACGCAGACCGGATCCTCAATGTGCACCCGTCGCTTATCCCCGCTTTCTGCGGCGACGGCTACTACGGCCTGCGGGTACATGAGGAAGCGCTGCGCTATGGCGTGAAGGTCACGGGGGCGACGGTGCATCTTGTCAACGAAATTACCGACGGCGGACGCATCCTGCTGCAAAAGGCGGTGGAGGTGCGGGAGGGGGATACCCCGGAAACGCTGCAACGCCGGGTGATGGAGGAAGCCGAGTGGGTGCTTCTGCCAGAGGCGTTAGAAAAGATCTGTAGGGAAATGTGAAACATTTCCCTACAGATCTTAAGGAAAAGTCCCTTTTGACTCCGAGGGAGTCAAATTCCGCCCGCGCAGGGCGCGGCCGGAAGCGGGTCTTTTCCCGGTCTCTGCAAGGCGGATGTAGAACATATGGCTGCAAACCTTAAGGAAAAGTCCCTTTTGACTCCGAGGGAGTCAAATTCCGTTCGCGCAGGGCGCGGCCGGAAGCGGGTCTTTTCCCGGTTTCTGCAAGGCGGATGTAAAAGTATCTGACGGGTAAACTTTGCCTACAAGGGCGGGACCTGTCTTTAGCGGAAAAATCACGGAGAAAGGAAGTCTTAAGAATGGAGAATGTTTTCGACCTGCTCCGGCAGAACGATTATCCCGGACGCGGCATCCTGCTGGGGCGCAGCGCGGACGGGGAGCATGCTGTGGCGGCTTATTTCATCATGGGGCGCAGCGAGAATAGCTGCAACCGCATCTTTGTCCCGGAAGGGGACGGGCTGCGTACGCAAGCCTATGATCCCAGCAAGCTACAGGATCCTTCGCTGGTGATCTATGCGCCGGTGCGGGTGCTGGGGGAACGCACCATCGTCACCAACGGCGATCAGACCGATACCATTTATGAAGCGCTTTCACAGGGCGGCAGCTTTGAGGACGCGCTGCGCACCCGGACTTTTGAACCGGATCCGCCCATCTATACCCCGCGCATTTCCGGGCTTTTGGAGCAAAACGGCGACTACCGCCTTTCGATCCTCAAAAGCGGCGAGGGCGATCCCAGCCGCACCTGCCGTTTTTTCTATGAATACCAGAACCCGCAGGCGGGAACAGGCCACCTCATCCATGTCTACGAGCGCGACGGGAACCCGCCCGCATCCTTTAGCGGCGAGCCGGTCCCGGTCTCCTTCACCGGAGAGATCGAGTCCTTTACCCATGCGCTCTGGGAAAGCCTGGATGAGCAGAAGAAAATCTCGCTGTTTGTGCGCTTCATCCGGCTACAGGATGGCCGCGCAGAGACCCGCATTGTGAATAAACATAGCTAAGGAGGCTTTTTAAAGATATGGCGGTTGAACTCGAATTGAAATATGGCTGTAACCCGAACCAAAAGCCGGCGCGCATCTTTATGAAGGAGGGCGAGCTCCCGCTCACCGTCCTGGGCGGCAAGCCGGGATATATCAATTTCCTGGACGCGCTCAATAGCTGGCAGCTCGTGAGCGAGCTGAAGCAGGCCACCGGGCTTCCCGCGGCGGCATCCTTCAAGCATGTCAGCCCAGCGGGCGCGGCGGTTGGGCTGCCGCTGGATGCGGTGATGCGCCAGATCTATTTTACCGGCGAAAAGGAGCTTTCCCCGCTCGCCTGCGCCTATGCGCGCGCCCGCGGGGCCGACCGGATGTCCTCCTACGGGGATTGGGCGGCTCTTTCGGATGTCTGCGACGCCGATACGGCGCGCCTGTTGGCCCGCGAGGTTTCCGATGGGGTGATTGCCCCCGGCTACACCGAGGAAGCGCTGGCGATTCTCCAGGCGAAGCGGAAGGGGAGCTACAACATTGTGCAGATCGATCCGGCCTACCGTCCCGCGCCGGTGGAGCACAAGGATGTTTTCGGCATTACCTTTGAGCAGGGCCGCAATGAGCTGGCGATCACCGAAGAGCTCTTCTCCAATATCGTCACCGATGCGAAGGATCTGCCTGAGAGCGCCCGGCGCGATCTGATCATTTCGCTCATTACCCTCAAATATACCCAGTCCAACTCGGTTTGCTATGTGAAGGACGGGCAGGCCATCGGCGTCGGCGCGGGACAGCAGTCGCGCGTACACTGCACCCGTCTGGCGGGCAACAAGGCGGATAACTGGTACCTGCGGCAGCATGAAAAGGTGCTCGCCCTCCCGTTCCGCGAGAAAATCCGCCGTGCCGACCGGGATAACACCATCGATGTCTACATCTCGGAGGATTTTGATGATGTGCTGCGCGACGGCGTCTGGGAGCAGTTTTTCACCCGGAAGCCCGAACCGCTCACCCGCGAGGAGAAGCGCGCCTGGCTGGATACGTTGGACGGCGTTGCGCTCGGATCGGATGCGTTCTTCCCCTTTGGGGACAACATCGAGCGGGCGAAGCGCTCCGGCGTGCGCTATATCGCGCAGCCCGGCGGCTCTATTCGGGATGACAATGTGATCGAGTGCTGCAACCGTTATCAAATGGTCATGGCGTTTACCGGCATCCGCCTGTTCCATCATTGAGGAACAGCGGCCGCGGAGGCCGGAGGCTTCCGGCTTTTAATAGAAAAGGGATGGAGGAAGAGGATGAAGGTACTGATCGTTGGGTCGGGCGGGCGCGAGCATGCGCTGGCGCTGGCTATTCATAAAAGCCCTCGGTGCGAGGCGCTCTATTGCGCGCCCGGCAACGCCGGAACAGCAGCTGTCGCCGAAAACGTTCCGCTGGCGGCGACCGATATCGAGGGCGTAGTGGATTTCTGCCTGAAAACCGGGATCGGCTATGTGGTCGTTGCGCCGGATGATCCGCTGGCGCTCGGCATGGTGGACGCGCTCGCCGAAAAGGGAATCCGCGCCTTCGGGCCGGACAAAAAGGCGGCGGCCATTGAAGGAAGCAAGGTCTTTGCGAAGGGCCTGATGGAGAAATACGGTATCCCGACCGCGCGCTACCGCGTTTATGAGGACTGTGTCGCCGCCTACAACGATGTGCGCATGGCAGGAAAATATCCGGTCGTGATCAAAGCGGACGGATTGGCGCTGGGCAAGGGGGTCGTCATCGCCCAGTCGCTGGGCGAGGCGCAGGATGCGCTGCGCTCGATTATGGAGGACAAAATTTTCGGCGCGAGCGGCAACCGGGTGGTCATTGAGGAATTCCTGACCGGGCCGGAGGTGTCGGTGCTCTGCTTTACCGATGGGGAGACCATCGTCCCGATGGTTTCTTCGATGGATCACAAGCGCATCTATGACGGCGACCGAGGTCCCAACACCGGCGGCATGGGGACCGTCGCCCCCAACCGGCACTATACGCCGGAGATCGCCGAAGAGTGCATGCGGACCATCTTCCGCCCGACCGTGGAAGCGATGAAGGCGGAGGGCCGCCCCTTCAAGGGCTGCCTCTATTTTGGGCTGATGCTTACCGCGAATGGGCCGAAGGTGATTGAATATAACTGCCGGTTTGGCGATCCGGAGACGCAGGTGGTGCTGCCGCTGCTGCAAAGCGACCTGCTCTCCGTTCTGGAAGCGGTAACGGATGGGCGGCTGGCGGAGGCTGAGGTCTCCTTCCGGGACGGCGCGGCCGCCTGCGTCGTGCTGGCTTCGGGCGGGTATCCCGGTTCCTACGAGAAGGGCAAAGAGATCGAAGGGCTGGCAGGGCCGTTTGACCCGGCCGTTACGGTCTACCACGCCGGGACGGCGCTGAAGGATGGGAAAACGGTGACGGCCGGCGGCCGGGTGTTGGGCGTCAGCGCCGTAGGCGATTGTCTCGAAGATGCGCTCCGGCTGGCCTATGCCGCGGCGGAGAAGATCACCTTCCCCGGTAAGCAGCTGCGGACCGATATCGGAAAAAAATAACGCCAATGAGAGGACCATCCGAAAAATGCTTTGCATTTTTCGGATGGTCCTCTGAAAAAGCGCTTTTGGATCTTGAAAAGTCAAATTCCGCCTGCATTCCCTGGCCGAAAAACCGCGTTTTTCCGGGTCTGCAAACCGGAAAGGGGGCTTTTCCGCAAATCGGGAGGAGAGTCCCCCAAAAAGGAGACTAGCGGGAAACGACGATGGCGCCCTCCTCGCATTTTTTAGCAAAGGGGCCGGGCAGGGGGGCAAATTCCCTGACCGCACCGAAGTAATCCTTCGAGAACAGGATGGGCGATCCGTCCGGATCTTCAAATTTCTGCTCCGGCTCGAAGGCTTCGCCGAGGGTGGCGGTGTTGATGAGCTGGGTCTCCATTTCCGGTAGATGATCATAGAGATTAGTCTTTAGGGTACAGACGCCGTCCTCCTCCTGGAGCGAGAGGGAAATGGAGGTTTTCGTATCCAGCTGGAAGCCGGTTTCGGAGTCGCAGGGCAGCGCCCCGTTTAGATAGAGGTTGCCGCCGGTATAAACGGGCAGATGATCGTAAAACAGATCGCGGCTTTGGTTTTGCGCGTCATGGAACCGGGCAAAGTAAACCTCCGCGGTGGGATAACCATCATAGGGCTTGGTCCCGCAGATGAAGTGGAAATCATTCAGAGCGGCCGATCCCCGCTGGTCGATGTAGGCTTCCAGATCCGCCCGCACCTTTTGCTGCACGAAAATGTTGTTGTAAAAACGGGCGTCGCCATGTAAAATGGTCATAAACCCTGCGACCTCGGTGCGGTGCGGGACATGGTAGGGGGTATAGCGGGGCGTTGGGAAGCGCTTGCCGCCGTTTTCGGAGCCCTGTCCCACGCGGGTGAAGGAGCCAGCTATCAGATTATGGACAAAGGCGAGTCCCTGCGTGCTCAAACGGCATGCGCAGTCGGACAGGAGAAGGTTGTTGTCGATGAGCGTCGGGCCATGGGAAACCTCGACAAAGATATCCTCACCCAGGGCGAGGGAGTCCACAATCTCGGTTCCCTCCGGCGGTACGTTGTCATAGAACAGATTCTGCGTAACGCGGGTACCCTGCGCCTGCCAGTCCAGCCACAGCCCTCTCGTGCAGTGATGGAACCGGTTCCGGCGGATGACGACGTCGATCGCCGCGTGCATCTTAATGCCGCCGATCTCAGCACCCGCCAGATCCTGCTTGTTGTTGATGTGATGGATGTGGTTGTCCTCGATGATCGAGAACACCCCGCCCAGGTGGCCGACGATGCCGGTCTGCCCGCAGTCATGAATGTCGCACCGGCGGACGATGTGGGAACCAATGGTTTCCTTTGACCAGCCCTCATATTGGGCTTGGCAGATGGCGTCGCGCTCCGTCTGGGTGCCGTTCTTATAGAGCTTGGTGGTCCATTTGTTCTCGTTGTTCGGCTGCAAATATTTGCCCAGCGAGATGCCGGAGCACTTGGAGTGGGCGATTTCGCAGTCCTCGATGATCCAGCCCTTAGACCAGTGGGGGCCTACCATGCCCTCCTGATAGGCGGTCGGCGGCGCCCAGGTGGTGGCCGCCTGTTTCACCGAGAAGCCGGATAGGGTGATATAGCCGACGCCGGTTTTGTCCGGATAGAAGCAGTTCCGGCGCACGTTGATTTCTACGTTTTCGCGGTTGGGATCCGCGCCCTGGAAGTTGGCGAAAATCTCGGTAAAATCCCCATCCTGCCGGGTGAACCACTTATAAACGGTGAAGTCCGGATCCCAGGAGCTCTTATAAACGGTGGGGTTCACAACCGCCTCCAGAGAGAAGGCTTCATAGAGGGGCTTCCCGTTGAGGTATACCTCCCCCGTGTGGACGGGATCCAACGCATGGTACCAGTCCCCTGCGATCACCGTCGTATAGGGGTTATAGTCTCCGAAAAGGCTGTTGGGAATGCGTGCCTTCCAGACGTTCCCCTCATATAAAACCCAGTTTTTGACCGGTTCCGCGCCGGTAATCACCGCCCCAAGCGCCTCCTGGCTGCGGTAGGTGATGCGGTTCCCTTCATCCGTTCCGCCCCGCAGGGGATTGACATATTCCCGGTAGATGCCGGGAGAGACGAGCACCTCGTCTCCGGGCAGGGCTACCAAAGCGGCTTCGCTGATGGTCCGGAAGGGATGATCCTTTGAGCCGCAGCCATCGGCCGGGGCGTTTGCGGCAACATAGTAAATCATGGCGTTCTCTCCTTTTTATGCGTTTTAAGGGAGTACTGCAAAAAATTGCGGAAAGCGGAAGGTGCAAAACCGGCGTTTAGCGGTATAAAAGGAACCGGGAGCGCCTGCCGTCCTGTCCATAATACTGCAAACAATTGGGCGGATAAATAAGGATAATGCCTAAAAACCATACGATCCTGCCAAAGCGAGGGAAAGCGATGTCCCGTTTTACAGAACCCGATAGGGATGAAATTGAAAAAGAGCGGATTAACTTTGATAACCGGCTGCTGCACTATGGCCTCTACCGGCCCAGGGGGAGCGCCCATCTTTTGGGGGATATTCCATGGCATTGGCATGAGGAGTTTGAATTTGGCCAGGTTTTGAGCGGCAGCATCCTCTACAGGACGCAGCACCATGCCTTTCTCCTGCGCGCGGGAGATGGGATTTTTATCAATGCCAGCGCGCTGCACGCCCTGTATCCCAAGGGTCCGCCCAGCGCGGTAAAACTTCAAAGCCAGTTTTTCGATACGGATTTTTTGGCGGGGGCCGCCGGGAGCCCGCTGGATATCCGGTACATTACCCCTGTCAAAAGGCAAAAGCAGTTGGAGGCAGTCCCTCTCTACCGGGAGGAAGCCGGGGAGCTTCTGGAAAAGCTGCGGGAGGGGGAAAGGCTTGGCCGGCAGAGAGAACTGTTTTATGAGCTTCGTCTGCGCACCCTTTTTTCTCAACTGTGGGAAACCGTCTATTCCTGGGCGATACAGGCGGGGGAGGGGGAAACGGACTACAACGCCCTCGAAGATGAGCGGATTAAAGAGCTGCTTTCCTATGTACAGGGGAATTATTCTGAAAAGATAGCCATCTCTGACCTGGCCTCCTGCGTCCATATCAGCCAGCGGGAGTGTTACCGCATCTTTCAGGAAAGCTTCCGTATGACGCCGGTGGACTACATCCTTGCGTTCCGCATTCAAAAAGCGCAGGAGCTTTTGCTGCATACGGATAAGAGCATTCTGGAGGTGGCGATGGAGACCGGCTTCGGCTCCGGCAGCTATTTCGGAAGGATCTTTAAACGGTATCATGGCGTAACGCCGAGCCGGTACCGGAAAATGGCGAAGCAGGAGGAGACGGCGCTTTCTTTTTGAAAAAGCTAGGGGACGCTGCAAAAGAGAGTGCGCAAGCCGATCCTCCGGCTTGCAGGAAAAGGCCGCGTTGCAGAATTGCATTCTGCGGCGCGGCCTTGGGTATAATATATTTTTTACGATTCTTTTGATTCCGCTTTTCCTGCGGCGGCCGCTTCCGGCGGGTTTTCGGCAAGATACGTATAGTAACGTTCCAGGATGGTGGTTTCGATCAGCTGCCGCGCCTCCGGCGTGATGGGGTGGACGATATCCCGGAAGTTGCCGGATTCATCCTTGCGGCTGGGCATGGCGACGAACAGGCGGCTGGGCCCTTCGATCACCTTGATATCATGAACGGCAAAGTCGCCGTCCAGCGTGACCGATACCAGGGCCTTCAGGCGCGCATCCGGATAGGTTTTGCGTATCCTTACATCGGTGATGTTCATGTTGTTGACCATTCCTTTCTGTGGGAGCCGCGCCGGTTTGGCTGGGCCCGGTTTCCGCTGCAAAGCCGAAGGCTCAAGGCCGGCGTTTTCAAAGCTCTGCATTGTGCTTGTCCTCTGTATTATTTAGCAGATTTTAGCAGTTTATTCAAGAAGGCGAGAAATTCCTCTTCTATCAATTCAGGATCCATGCCCTGCGAAGGGGCTTCGTTGTTTTTCGTGTGGAAACGGTTTATTTTTTCAGGCTGCCGCGCTATAATAGAGACAAAGGGCAGAGAGCGGATAGGGTGGCCGGCCGGGATGGAGAACCTTGTCCGGGCGTTTCCGGTTTTTTTACCGGGCCGCTACGACATTTGGAAAGGGATGGTCAACACTATGAAGGTTTCTCCCCATATCCTGGATGGGAAGCGCCGCATTCATTTTATCGGCATTGGCGGCAGCGGGATGTTCCCCCTGGCGCAGATTTTGCAGGGGCGCGGCTATCAAATATCCGGTTCGGACAACAATCCGGGCGATACCATCGACCTGGAGCGTTCGATGGGGATGCAGGTCGTGATCGGCCAAAAGGCGGAAAACCTTGCGGGGGCGGATGCCGTTATCTATTCGGCCGCCATTTTGGAGGATAACCCAGAGCTCATAGCAGCGCGGGCGAGCGGGCTGCCGGTGCTGGAGCGCAGCGAGCTGCTCGGCCTTATCACGGCGCAGTTCTACGACTGCACCGCTGTCTGCGGCACCCACGGCAAAACCACTGCTACGGCGCTGCTGACCCACATCCTGCTCGGCTGCAAAAAGGATCCGAGCGCGGTGATCGGCGGGAAGCTGCGGGAGATAGGCGGCAGCGGCCGGGTGGGGAAAAGCTCCATTCTGGCGGTGGAAGCCTGCGAGTTCTGCGAGCATTTTTTAAACCTTTATCCGGACCTAGCGGTTATCCTGAATGTGGATGCCGATCACCTGGATTATTATAAAAATTTGGAGAATATCATCCGGGCCTTTCATACGTTTGCAGGCATGGCTTCCAAATGCGTGATTTATAACGGGGATGATTCCAATACCCGGCAGGCGGTGGAGGGGATTGAGCGGGAGAAGATCACCTTCGGCCTCTCCCCGCAGAACGACTATTGGGCGGCGGACGCCGAACGCTGCGGCGTGGGCTACCGTTACCGGCTGATGCGGCGTTCTGAGCCTATCGCCGAGGTGAAAACGGCGACGCCCGGCGCGCACAATATCCTCAATTCGTTAGCGGCGCTGGCGGCCGCCATCCGTCTGGGCTGCGACCCGCGGCAGGCGGCAGGGCTGGTCGAGAGCTTCGGCGGGGCGGGGCGGCGCTTCGAGATCCTCGGTGTGCGCGGCGGCGTTACCATCGCCGACGACTATGCCCACCATCCCAAAGAGATCGAGGCGACGCTGCGCGCCGCCCGCGAGCTGGGCTTCCGCCGGGTTTGGGCGGTGCACCAGCCGTTTACCTACTCGCGCACGGCGCTGCTCTTGCAGGACTTTGCAGACGCCCTCTCGATAGCGGATCGGGTGGTGCTCAGTGAAATCATGGGCGGACGGGAATACAATACCTATGGGGTTTGCACCGAGGACCTTGCGCAGCGCATAGAGGGCTGCCGGTGGTTCCCGGAATTTCCGGAGATCGCCCGCTATGTGATGGATAACGCTGGGGAGGGGGATCTCGTGATTACCCTGGGCTGCGGCGATGTCTATAAGTGCGCGAAGCTCATGCTGGAGCTGTGAGCTGGGCGCGCGGCTCCTGAAAACCTCTTTCGGGCCGCGCATATCCGGCGGCCCCCTGCGGATACTAGCGGTATAGAGAGGCGGCAGGTTTTGGAAGCGGGCCGTTTCCCGGAAAGGAAGGATCGGGAAGAGGATGATCAGTGTCGTGGTGCTCTCAGGAGGTTCGACCCTGCGGCTGCTTTGCCGGACGCTATCCCATTTTTGTGAAACGCTCTGTGTAACCGGACAGGAGATCCATCTGCCGGGCGAGCATCCGGATATCCTGTTGGTGGAGGCGGCCTCCCCGCTGGATTGTAAAGGGGATGTGATCTATATCCTGGGCGCCCGCCCGCCCCAACCGGAATGGGAAAATTTTTCGCCCGGCCCGCACGCGGTTGCGGTGATCCATTCACACAATGCCGAGGGCCTGGCCTTTGCGGCGCGCCGCCACCTGAAAACGCTGACCTGCGGCCTTTCCAGCCGCGACACCCTCACCCTTTCGAGCCTGACCGGCGAGAGCGCAGGCGTCTGTCTGCAAAGGGAGATTGCCGCTTTTGGCGGGAAACGGATCGAGCCGGCGGATATCCCGGTGCGCTTACGCGGTCCCCTCGAACGCTTCGAGCTGCTCACGCTGGCGGCGGTGCTGCTTTTGTGCGGGCTGGGAGAGTATTTGGAGGATCCGTTTTAGGCGGATTTTCCCCTTGCTAGGAAGAATGCGCGCAGACATCCAAAAAACACCGGCCCTCTCCGCCGGTGTTTTTTTTGATGAAAGCCCGTTTCGTCCTTTACTTTTACAGCTGTTTTACGGTATACTGACAGAGAAAGCAGCAGCCTCCGGCTGCGGATGGGCATGACGCTGTTTTCCGCAAACGGGAGGCTGCGCACAGGAAAGAGAGGTAGGCGTAAGGATGATAAACCTGGATCGGCTATATACTGCCTGCTTCTCCGGCTACCGTGCGCAGAAATTCCCTTTCCCGCTGATCGAGGGGGAGCCGGGCTGCGACGCTTTGATTGCCCGGCTGGATACGGAGGTGCGGTCCGCTTTTGACGAGGGATACGATCATTTCTACTGCGGCGCGGCGCAGGGGTTCGACCTGCTGGCGGCCGAGTCGGTGCTTCGGCTGCGGGAAACGGAACCGGATGTCCGCCTATTCTGCGCCATTCCTTTTCCGGGCCAGGCCGACGGCTGGGAGGAGAGCTGGAAGGAGCGCTATGACCGGGTGCTGGAGCGGTGCGATGCGGTAGAAACCGTCTCGGAAAGCTACAGCCGCGGCTGTTACCAGCTGCGCAACCGCTACATGGTGGATCGCTCCGGAAGGCTTATCTGCTATTTCGACGGGCAGCCGGGCGGTACGGCCGGAACGGTGCGCTATGCGATGAAAAAGACGCTGGAAATTGTCAACCTGTGCGGGTGAAAACGCTTGCACTTTTCCGGTTTTATGGTATACTTAATCTAGCTTAAATTGTGCGCCGCAGGCAAACCAGCGAGGGGCAGGCGGCGGGGTATAAAAATGATTAGAACATATATTCGCATCCGGTGTGGATGCAGGATGGAGGTCGTACATGTCGGACAAGGAGAAGGCGCTGGAAACAGCGCTTGCGCAGATTGAAAAGCAGTTTGGAAAAGGGGCGGTCATGAAGCTGGGCGAGGCGCCGCAGATGAGCGTTGAGGCCATTCCGACCGGGTCGCTCTCGCTGGATATAGCGCTGGGGATCGGCGGCGTGCCGCGCGGACGGATCATTGAAATTTTTGGGCCGGAGTCCTCCGGTAAAACCACGGTGGCGCTGCATGTGGTGGCCGAAGCGCAAAAATTGGGAGGAAACGCCGTTTTCATTGATGTGGAGCATGCGCTGGATCCGGTCTATGCGAAGGCACTGGGAGTGGATATTGATTCGCTGCTTGTTTCCCAGCCGGATACCGGCGAGCAGGCGCTGGAGATCTGCGAGGCGCTGGTGCGCTCAGGAGCTATCGATGTAGCGGTCATCGACTCGGTGGCGGCCATGACCACCAAGGCGGAGATTGAAGGGGAGATGGGGGATAGCCATGTCGGCTTGCAGGCACGGCTGATGTCCCAGGCGCTGCGCAAGCTCACCGGCGCCATTTCCAAATCGAACTGCACCGCTATCTTCATCAACCAGCTGCGCGAGAAAATCGGCGTCATGTATGGCAACCCGGAAACGACGCCCGGCGGCCGCGCGCTGAAGTTCTATGCCTCGGTGCGCCTGGATGTGCGCCGCATTGAGGCTATCAAGGTGGGCTCGGAGATGGTGGGCAGCCGTACCCGCGTGAAGGTGGTCAAAAACAAGGTTTCCCCGCCCTTCAAGGAGGCGGAGTTTGATATCATGTATGGCCAGGGCATCTCGCGCGACGGCGAGATCGTGGATGCGGCCGTGAAGCTGGATATCATCCAGAAGAGCGGCGCATGGTTCAGCTATGGGGAGAACCGGCTGGGGCAGGGGCGCGACAATGTGAAGCTCTACCTGCGCGAGCACCCCGATTTTGCCGAGGACGTTGCGCGGCAGGTGATGGAGCGGCGCGCCGAGCTCGCCGAGATGGGCAAGGGCCCGAAGAAGATCAACCGCATTGTAAAGGGCGCGCCGGTCAGCGTGCAGCTTGAAGCGGACGACAAACCGGCCGCCGCCCAGAAGCCGGAAGGGAAAGCGGAATAGCCGATGTGCGTCACCGATATCCGCCTGACCCGGCGGGGACGTTTCGCCGTTTATGGCGACGGGGAATTTTGCTGCACGCTGCATCCGGAGGTTTATGCCCGCTCCCATTTGCAGGTAGGGGATGTGATAGAGCCCTCCCGCCTCGGCGCGCTCTGCTATGAAACGGAGGAGAAGCTGCTGCGTGAGCGGGCGCTGAACCTGCTGAGTGCGCGGGAATATACCCGGCGGCAGCTCTGCGATAAGCTGGTGGCCAAGGGGGCGGAGGAGGAGATGGCCGCGGCCGCGGCCTCCCGGATGGAGGAGCTGGGGCTTTTGGATGATGCCGGCTATGCCTGCCGGGCGGCGGCGGACATGGCGCGCCTCAAGGGCTACGCTCCGCGCCGGATTACCCAGGAGCTGCGCCGGAGGGGCCTCTCTGAAGAGGATATTGCGGCGGCGCTCGATTCGCTGGAGGAAGAAAATGCGCAGGAGCGCATTGCACAGATCCTTCTCTCGCGCTATGCCCGGCTTTGGGAGGATGAAAAGGTCCGCCGCCGGGCGGTGGCGGCGTTGCAGCGGATGGGGTATTCCTATGAGGACATCCGCTTTGTGGCGGCGCATATTGAGGACTTTATCGAGCCTTAAAATGGGCGCGCCAGCAAAACTGTCGTTTTGCAGGCGCGCCCGTTGGAAAAACGCTTTTCAGGGCGAAGATTACGCCCTGAATTTCGCGCTCATCGCGCGAAACCACCGTTTTTCTGGTTTCTACAAGCCGGAGGCTCGCTCGACCGGAGGTTTTTTCTATTCTGCAATCCCTTTTCGAATCTAAAACCGGGAAAGCGTCTGCTGTTTTCTGTCAGGATTTTTTCCATTCGCCGTAGGTGGTGAAGTCGAAGGAGTTGATGAGAACATCCTCCACCGGCTTATCCGAGGAATCGGTTTTCACGGCGGCGATGCTGTCCAGCGTATCAAAGCCGTCGATCAACTGGCCGAAAACGGTGTAGCCGCCGTCGAGCTGCGGGGTGCCGCCCACCTGCTGGTAATAGGAGATCGCCTTCTGCGGGAATTTGGCCGTCTGCATCTGCGAGGCGAGGGCGCTGCTGACCGGGGTTCCCTGAACAATATAGAACTGGCTGCCGTTGGAATCCGGGAGGGAGGAGTGCGCCATGGCCAGCGCGCCGCGGAAGTGGTAGAGCCGATCGGAGATTTCATAGGCAAAGGTTCCGCCCCAGATCGATTCGCCGCCGGTGCCGTTGCCGAGCGGGTCTCCTCCCTGGATCATAAACTCCTCAATGACCCGGTGGAAGGTGACGCCGTCATAGTAGCCGTCGCGCGCATGGGTGAGGAAATTCTCCACCGCCTTGGGGGCGATATCCGGGAAAAAGCGCAGCGTCAGATCCCCCATGCTGGTGTGCATCACCACAATTTCTTCTGAATCCTTCGGATCCTCGGTCTGGGGCAATCCCTTTCCGGAGGAGCCTGCCGCAATCGCAATGATCAGGAGCAGGACAACGGCTGCTACCGCCGCCACGATCCAGATCCACCGCTTGCTTGCCTTTTTTTCCATTGTTTTGACCATTCCTTTCTTATCCTGGAAGCCCGGCCGGTCCGGCGGAAAGAGCCGGAAGGATGCCGGAGCCTACCCCGCCGGCGGCAGTCCGGGCTTCGCGATAGACCTTATTATAGCGCAGACCCGCTTAAAAAGCTATCCTCCGCCTGCTTAAAAATGAAAATTGAATGGGAGCATACGGGAGTATACGGCCAAAAACGGGAGAAAACAGGAGATAACACAAAATAAATTAAAATATTTGAAAAAACCACTTGACAGGGAGAGGACGGCTGCTTATAATGAGATAGGTTATTTGGCATGTCCAAAAGCTGGTACATGCCGGTATTTCTTCCGTTCCTATCTGCCGCGCTGGGAACGGAGCCTGTCTTACTCCGGAAGAATTCGGATGAAAAGCGCGGTGCAGCTTTAAAAAGTTGGAGGTAACTTTATGTCAACTACTATGCCGAAGGCCGCGGATATCGAACGCAAGTGGTATGTTATCGATGCGGCAGGCAAGCCGCTCGGCCGCGTTGCTGCGAAGGCCGCCGAACTCCTGCGCGGCAAGCACAAGCCCATCTTTGCCCCGCATGCGGATTGCGGTGATCATGTCGTCATCGTAAACTGCTCCCAGGCCGTTCTGACGGGCAAAAAGCTCGAACAGAAATTTTACCGCCGCCACACCGGCTGGATCGGTTCGCTCAAAGAAGTGCGCTATGACAAGCTGATGAGCGAGCATCCCGAACAGGCAATGACCCTTGCGGTTAAGGGCATGGTGCCCGATACCACCATCGGCCGCCAGGCGCTGACCCGCCTGCGCACCTATGCAGGCGCCGAGCACCTGCATGCCGCCCAGAATCCGCAAGAGTATTCGCTGTAATCGGGAGGAGGAAAGAATATGTACGAGTCTAGACAATATTTTTATGGTACCGGCAGAAGAAAGAGCTCTGTCGCGCGTGTGCGCCTTTATCCCGGTTCTGGTTCGATCACCATCAACGGCCGCGATATCGATGAATATTTCGGGCTGGACACCCTGAAGCTGATTGTCCGCCAGCCGCTTGAGCTGACGAACAACCTGGGCAAGTTCGATATCATCTGCACCGTTGCAGGCGGCGGCGTTTCCGGGCAGGCGGGCGCTATCCGCCATGGCGTTGCCCGCGCCCTGCTGGAGTTCGACAGCGAGAATCTGCGTCCAGCGCTCAAAAAGGCAGGCTTCCTGACCCGCGATCCGAGAATGAAGGAACGCAAGAAGTACGGCCTCAAGGCCGCCCGTCGCGCTCCGCAGTTCTCCAAGAGATAGTTTTTCTGTTTTTTCAAAGCCCGCGCGGTCTCAAAAGCCGCTGCGGGCTTTGCCGCGTCTTTTAAAGCATAAGATAGAGGGAGCACGGTCATTTGAGAAGGGAGAGCGATTCATCATGGAACAGGCAAAAGCGATTCAGGAAACAATGCTGGAGCAATATGGCGGGGATTACCGGGCGAACCCGGTCCTTACCGCGGTGGGCCACGCCTTGAGCAAAAATGCGCTGGAGAACGTGGCCTTTGTGCAGGCCGCGCGCCCGCAGACGCAGTTCCGTTTTTCTCTGGAGCTGGAAACGCTGCCCGTTACTAACCAGAAAAAGAGCGGGCGCTGCTGGATCTTTGCCGGTCTCAACCTGCTGCGGGAGCGGATTGCCAAGAAATACAATCTGGAGCAGTTCGAGCTTTCGCAGAATTATACCGCCTTCTGGGATAAGTTTGAAAAGATCAACTATTTCCTGGAGTCGGTCATCGATCTGCGCGATCGGCCGGTGGATGACCGGGTACTTACCCACATCCTGACCACAGGCGTCCAGGATGGCGGGCAATGGGATATGTTCGTCAGCCTCGTGGAGAAATACGGCGTTGTCCCGAAGGCGGCCATGGATGAAACGGCCCAATCCAGCAACACCGCCACGATGAACGCCGTTCTGCGCCAGGGATTGACCCGCTGCGCCGCCCTTCTGCGCCGCATGCACGCCGAAGGGAAGGGGCTTGCCGCCCTTCAGGCCGAGAAGGAGCGGATGCTCGGCGAATTTTACGGGATGCTCTGCGCCTGCTTCGGAGAGCCGCCGCGTTCGTTTGATTTTGAATATGTGGATAAAGAAAAGCACTATGGCATTGTGCGCTCTTTGACGCCGCAGCAGTTCTATCAGGACTACCTGGGAGGCGATCTGGGCGAATATGTGAGCGTTATCCATGCGCCGACGGGGGATAAGCCGTTTGGACGTACCTACACGGTGGACTATCTGGGAAACGTGGTAGGAGGGCGGCCAATCCGCTACCTGAATGTGCCGGTGGAGCTGCTCAAGGAAGCGGTCATCGCACAGCTCAAGGCGGGCGAAACCGTCTGGTTTGGCAGCGATGCGGGCAAATTCGGCGATTCGGAAGAGGGTACCTGGGATGACTGCGCTTATGACTATGCAGGCGCTTTCGCCATGGATCTGTCCGTTTCTAAGGAGGATGGGCTTGATCTGCGCTGGAGCGCGATGAATCATGCCATGACCATCACCGGCGTGAATCTCGACGAGGCCGGCGCGCCCACCAAGTGGAAGATTCAGAACAGCTGGAGCGACGACCGCGGCAACAAGGGTTACTTTGTGATGAGCGACAGTTGGTTCAACCGTTTTGTCTATCAGGCGGTGGTCCGCAAAGAGTATCTCCCGGCCGCTCAGCAGGAGCTGCTGGGGATGGAACCGGTTCATCTGCATCCCTGGGATCCAATGGGAACGCTGGCCGACTAAATAATCCCTATGCTTTACTTTTACGGTTGGGGACGCTGCAAGGTGTTTTGCAGCGTCCTTAACTTTTTTGCGGAAATTTTTAAAATCATTGTGAGACAAAAGGAGGGAATCGGAAAAGTACTATTATTACAAAATTTAACCATAAATAACGATAAAATATAGATAAAAAGCCGGGCGATCGGTGGATAGGCAAAGTTCATATAATTTAGCTATTCTAGCCTCAGATTTCCGGGGACGATTCTGTTAAAATCACGAGGAATTCTTAAGAAAGCGACCGCTTCCTCCATTTTTTTTAATGGGCAGTAGAGAAGGGAAGGTTTGACAAAAGGGATGGGATTGCATATAATGACAACTATCTTGGTAAAAATAGTCAATGCAGCCGGTCCCAAAGGGGCGGGCGGCAAACATTTCACCAAAAACGGAGAGCGCCTTGAGCGGTCCTTCTCTCCTGGCGCCCCGGCAAAAAGGAGCAGTTTATGGATAGACTATTACGAAGGGTGTACCGGATCGTGCGCTGGCTGCGTACCCGTGCATTCGCCGTAGGTGTACTATCGATCGTGCTGGCCTTCACTATCTACCAAACCACCGAGTTAACCCATGCGGTCTATATCCGCGATGGCGAAAGCCTCACGCTCACCTACACCATGAAGGAGGATGTGCACGACGTCCTGCACGACGAAGGGATCACCGTGATGGCCAGCGACATGGTTCACTTTACCGGATTTTCTCCGGCCATTACTGAGGTGGAAATTAAGCGTTCGTTCCCCATCACGCTGACCGTCGGCGGCAAAAAGAGGCAATTGAAAATTCAGGATATGACGGTGAAGCAGCTCTTGGATGAGGAGAGGATCGTGCTGGACGGGAACGATAAGATCAACATGGATCTGGGCGATATGCTCTATGAGGGCGCCCATCTGGTGGTCGAGCGGATCGATTACGCAACGCGCACCGAGAGCCGGATTCTGCCTTATGCCACCCAGCAGACGCACAGCTCCCTTCTGGACATTGGAAAGGTCCGGGTACTGGTAGCCGGAGAAGAAGGGGAGGAAATCACCACCTATTCCCAAAAACTCAAGGATGGCGAGATCATCTTTGAGAGAGCGGTCAGCACCCAGGTGATTAAATCCCCGGTTACGCAGGAGGAGCTGGTGGGCGCGCAGGAGCCGATTTCTCCCTTAGACTTCGGTTATAAGTTTGACACCGACGGCGCGCCGATCGGCTACCGGCAGGTTTTTACCAACCAGAAGGCGACGGGCTACAGTGCGCGCGACGGGGCGCGGACGGCCAGCGGACGGTATGCCGTGCCGGGGCATGTAGCGGTCAACGCCGAGAAGATCCCCTATGGCACCAAGCTCTATATCGCTTCTGAGGATGGCAGCTTTATCTATGGCTACGCGATTGCGGCGGACACGGGGATTGGGCTGATGGATGGCCGGACGGACATCGATCTTTTCTATGACACCTATACCGAGAGCGTGCTCAACGGCGTTCGCTATGTCAACGTCTATGTTCTCGATTGATACAAGCGGGGGCCATTGCCCGCAGGCATCTCCTTTTCTCAGGCGTGCTTAAAAAAGTTTTTCCGGCTTATAGGGGGCCGTCTGCAAAATGCAAAGCATTTTGCAGACGGCCTTTTCCTATTTTTTGGAATACCTTCAGCATATTTTGCCAATACTGCACATAGAGATAAAGCGAAAGGATGGGGTGCAGTTGAAGCGGATAAGCCTGGCAGGCGGGAGAGAGACCATGGGGCAAGAGCAGTTGGCCCTCCGGCGGGATATGGATGAGGTAGTGCGCTTACTCGATAACTGTAGGCGGCGCTTTGACCTTGTCCTAGAGGATGAACTGCTGGAGGCGGCCATTTATGAGGAGAACGCGCTGATGGCCCGATACCGTTATCTGCTGCGTATTGCCAAGGAGCGCGGGGAAGAGGCGTCAAAGCCCATAGAGGGGAGGAAAGACGGATGCTTGACTCCATCTATCTTAGCGGATTTTTAGCGCTGTCGGCGGTCGTTATGCTGGCGGGGCTTTTGCGCCAGCGGGTGCTGTTTAGCGGAATGGCGCTCAGCACTCTCAGCGGCTTGAGCGCGCTGCTGCTGGTCAGCCTTCTATCCGGCCCTTTCCGGTTGGGAATCGCCTTCAACCTTTTAAGCGCGCTCATAGCGGCGATCTATGGGATCCCAGGGGTGATCGGGATGTTGGCTTTGCGCATGCTGACGGCATAAAAGAAGAGCGTGGGGGAGAGGACTCGGTTAGGGAGCCCTCTCCTTCGTTTTCATACTTTATTCCGGTGTTCAAACGGATCCAACTGAGTCGCTTCCTCCGGAAAATGGCGTTCCCCCCAGGCTTTCATATAGCTCATTACATCCATGAAGCTCTTGCCCAAATCGGATAACGCATATTCCACCCGCGGCGGAATCTCGTTAAAGTCCTGTCGGATCAGAAACCCATCCGCCTCTAATTCCCGGAGCTGCTTTGTCAGGGACGACTCGGTTATTTCTCCGAGCTGGCGGCGCAGCGCTCCAAACCGGCGGATGTCACAGAACGCTATATAATAGAGAATTTCCAGCTTCCACTTACCGCCCAATATTTTTTGAAGGGTGGACATCGTTTTGCAGCGCTGGACCGCCGCTTCTGTTTTCTTCATTTTGCTTAAGCCTCCTGAGGGCATTATATCGCCGGCCGTCTCAAAAGACAAGGTACTGCAAAAAAGTACCGTACTTTTTATTTTTTCGGAGCGTGCTATAATGGCAAAAAAACAAGGAGGCGCCGGTTATGCACTACACAGGAACGATATGGAGGCCGCCCTATGAGGCTTCCTCGCTGCTGCTTGAGGCGGCGGCGGGCTGTACCCACCACAGCTGTAAATTTTGTACGCTCTATAACGATTTGCCGTTCCGGTTCAGAATGTCTCCCCTTGAGGATATCGAGAGCGATTTGCAGGAGGCGCAGCTCTGGAGCACCGATCCGATTTCGATGCTGACGGCCCGGCTGCAAGGGCTGTCCAGGCCGGAGCGCATGCAGCGGGCCTTTTTGGTTGGGGCGAATCCATTTGTCTTGAAACATGAACGGCTTATGGCCATTGCCGGCTTGATTCAAAAATATGTTCCGTCTATCCAATCGATCGGATGTTTTGCGCGGATCACCGATATTACGCAAAAATCAGACGAGGAATTGGCGGTCCTCCATCGCGCCGGGTACGACGGCTTGACCATAGGAATCGAAACCGGCGATGATGAAGCCTTGCGCTTTATGAATAAGGGCTATGCCGCCGCGGATATTGTGAAGCAATGCCGCCGGTTGGATGAGGCCGGTATTGGTTACAGCTTCTTTTACCTGGCGGGCATTTCCGGCGCTGGACGCGGAGAAATGGGCGCAATGGCGACCGCCGGCGTTTGTAATCAGCTTCACCCGGTGTTGATTGGCGTGAATATGCTGACCGTTTATCCGGATTCGGAGCTTTATCAGGAAATCCGGCGCGGCAACTGGAAGGAAGAGAGCGAGATTGAAAAATATAAGGAAATTTGCACATTGCTTGAAGGTCTGGAGATCCCTACTCGATTCGCTGCTTTAGGCGCGTCCAATGCTTTTCGGTTTCAGGGTTCCTTGCCGGAGGATAAGGGCGGCCTCGCCGCAGCGCTCGATAAAATTATTGAAACTGCGCGGGAGGAGGACTTACGGGCATACCGCGAGAATCTTCCTCATCTGTAAAAGGGAGCGTTTCAGCGCGCTTGCTTGTCCGAACATTTTTGATAGGTTCGCCAAAAAAGGCAGAGCAGCCTTTCGGAGCGTTTCACGAGGTAAACGCTGCCCCGGAGTACACCCTCTAAAGGGTGTGCTCCGGGAGAATTCTTCTTTTTTCAAGAAAATTTGGAAAAACTATTGACTTCATTCCCCTTATCGTTTATAATTAGACTCGTTCTGAAAAACAGACAAACTTTAAATGGCGGTATAGCTCAGTTGGCTAGAGCATTCGGTTCATACCCGAAGTGTCGGCGGTTCAAGTCCACCTACCGCTACCATGCAGTTTCTATCCCGTAAGGGAGTTTAGATAAGCCGCTTAGGCGGTTCTTTGGCCCGTTGGTCAAGAGGTTAAGACACCGCCCTTTCACGGCGGTATCGCGGGTTCGATTCCCGCACGGGTCACCAGTTGTTTAATAACTACGTTTCTGTGAGAGAAGCGTAGTTATTTTTTATTTTAGAGCGGTAGGAGAATAACGTCCAAAAACGTTAGAGGCTGTGCGGCCCGGTTGCCGCGACAGCGGCGAGCGTTTTTATTCCTGGTAAATGGGGGTATATTATGCAAATCTCAAGCAGATTTACGATCGCTGTTCATGTGCTTATCTGTATCGAAATATTTAAGAAGGAGCGGAAAATAACCAGCGATTTCTTGTCGGCCAGTGTAAATGTAAACCCTGTTGTGATAAGAAGGCTGCTACAACAGCTAAAAAAGGCCGGAATTGTCCATGTCCTGCGGGGAAGCGGAGGGGCGGATACGGCAAAGCCAATAGATAAGATTACCTTGCTGGATATCTATAACGCTGTGGAGTGTGTCGGCGGGGGAGAGCTGTTCCATTTTCATGAAAACCCCAATCAACTCTGTCCCGTGGGGAGAAACATTCATGCCGTTCTGGATGTAAGGCTTGAGAAAATTCAAAAGGCTATGGAAGAGGAAATGAAATCCGTAACGCTCTTTGATATTTTGAATGATGCACACAAATGGATCCGGTGATCCGAAATCCTTTGACAGTGCAGGAAGAGCTTTCAAAAAAATTGATGTAACTATTGACATTACAACGAGCTGGTGGTATAACTATAGATGTAACAGCTTTAGTTACGACATAGACAGGAGGTAATAGCATGACAAACTTTAAAAAGGCGAGCGTAACTCTGGAAGCAAGGACGGAGCTGCATGACATTCTTTCTCTGACCGGAGCGGAGATTAGCCTGAACCATCTCCCTGCGGGAACGGGTGTGCCGTTTGTTCACTCTCATAAGAACAATGAGGAAATTTATGCCGTCCTCTCCGGAAAAGGCAAAGCGGTTATCGATGGAGAAACAGTAGAGCTGGCGGCTGGCGATTGGGTTCGTATCGCTCCGGCGGCAAAGCGCCAGTTTTCAGCGGCAGAGGATTCTGCAATCCGTTTTGCCTGTATTCAGGTAAAGGAGAACTCCTTGAAGGGCTATACAAAGGATGACGCAGTAATAGAAGGCGCATAAGGGCGTCCCGGAGGTTTGATAGTCCGGTGAGCTGCGCCGCATAAAGAGAACCCCGCAGGTTATTTCAACCTGCGGGGTTTACCGCTTCTTTATGAAAAATTCGCTCTCCCAGCGTCGGATTTTTTCCATTTACTCCGCTAAAGGCTCCTAATTTTGGTAATTTATTTTTTCTGACCGTATAGGCAAAGAATTCGTAGACTAAGGCTAGGTTTTATGCGCGTACCCGGTCCCCTCCGCTTTATTCCGAGGCAATAGGCGTCTATCTAGCGGTCATTTTGTCTATTGAAAATATTGTGCACTTATGCTACCATAGAAAACGTTCGAAATAAAGGCGTCTATCCCGAACGGTGTCTGATCCTGTCTGGAAGGGTCTATTTTTTATGCCATGAAGCAGGGAAAGCCCCGTTTTGAATACAATATCTTGTGGGTGGAAATAAAAAAACTACCAAAAAATGTGGTTGGTGGTTGACAAAGGCCAAGGCGGGGATTACAATAGTATTCAGATAGAAACGGACAGTATCGATGGAAGAGGAGAGGCGCTAAATGATTACCACGATTGTAAAACGGGATGGCAGAATGGTTCTTTTCGATCTGAGCAAGATCGCAGACGCCATTTTTAAAGCGGCTCAGGCCCTTGGCGGACAGGATCAGGATACGGCGATGGAACTGGCCCATGAGGTGGAGCGCCGGCTGGAAGAGGAGATGGAACAGGCGCCCAGCGTTGAGCACATCCAAGATACGGTCGAACAGGTTTTGATAGATGCGGGACATGCCCGGACAGCGAAGGAATTTATTCTTTACCGCTCGGAGCGTTCCCGCGTTCGGGAAATGAACACCCGGTTAATGAAGATCTATGAGGACATCACCTATAAAGAGGCGGAAGAGAACGATATCAAGCGGGAGAATGCAAACATCGACGGCGACACCGCGATGGGCACCATGCTGAAATATGGCAGCGAGGGCGCCAAGCAGTTTTATCAGATGTTTATCATCGATCCCCGTTTTTCTACCGCCCATGCGGATGGGGACATCCACATCCACGATATGGATTTCTATACGCTGACGACTACCTGCACGCAGATCGATCTGGATAAGCTCTTTACCGGCGGCTTCTGCACCGGCCATGGCTTTCTGCGCGAGCCGAGCGATATCCGTACCTATTCGGCGCTGGCGTGCATTGCTATCCAGTCCAATCAGAACGATCAGCATGGCGGCCAGAGCATTCCGAATTTTGATTACGCCATGGCGAAGGGAGTCCGCAAGACCTACCGCAAGCAGTATCTTCTCAACCTTGGCAAAGGCTTAGAGATGCTCTGCGGGCTGGAGGAGGGCCAGGCGCAGGCTAAAAAGCTGGTGCGCGCGCTGGAAGAGGAGACGGGCAAAACGCCGCTCTTAGAGAATGGAAACGGGTTTGGAAAGCTGTTAATCGAGAGGCTCTGCGATCGGTGTGAGCAACAGGTTGCCCGGCAGATCGTCGCTTTTACCGAGCGCAACGCCCGCGCCGAAACGGAGGACGCCACCTATCAGGCGATGGAGGCGCTGGTGCATAACCTCAACACCATGCACTCCCGCGCAGGCGCACAGATCCCCTTCAGCTCGCTGAACTATGGGTTGGATACCAGCCCCGAAGGCCGGCTGGCCATCCGTTCGATCCTGCTGGCTACGGATGCGGGACTGGGCAATGGGGAAACCGCCGTTTTCCCCATTCACATCTTCAAGGTGAAGGAAGGCGTCAACTATAACCCAGGCGAACCGAACTATGACCTTTTCAAATTGGCCTGCCGGGTTTCGGCCAAGCGCCTGTTCCCGAATTTTTCGTTTATCGACGCGCCCTTTAACCTCGCTTACTACCGACCAGGCCGCCCGGAAACCGAGGTTGCCTATATGGGCTGCCGCACGCGGGTAATCGGCAACCACTATGACCCCTCCCGTGAGATTGTCAACGGGCGCGGCAACCTTTCCTTCACCTCGGTCAACCTGCCGCGGCTGGCCATTAAGGCGAACGGCAACCTGGACCTTTTCTTTGAGATGTTGGAGGACAAGATTCAGCTCATTGCCGATCAGCTCATAGAGCGCTATCGGGTCCAGGCGGGCAAAAAGGTCAAAAACTACCCCTTCCTGATGGGACAGGGGGTCTGGATCGATTCGGATAAGCTCGGCCCGGAGGATACCGTCGGCGAGGTGCTCAAGCACGGCACGCTCTCGCTCGGCTTCATCGGCCTGGCGGAATGCCTCAAGGCGCTGACCGGCCAGCACCATGGCGAGAGTCCGGAGGCGCAGAACCTTGGGCTGGATATCGTTGGCTACATGCGCAAACGGATGGATGATTACACCCGTGAAACCGGCTTTAACTATACGCTGATTGCTACCCCGGCGGAAGGGCTTTCCGGCCGCTTTGTCAAGCTGGATCGCAAGCGCTACGGGGTCATCGAGGGCGTGACCGACCGGGATTACTATACCAACTCCTTCCATGTCCCGGTTTACTATCCGATTTCGGCCTTTGAGAAAATCCGCCTGGAAGCCCCATACCATGCGATGACCAACGCCGGGCACATCTCCTATGTCGAGCTGGACGGCGATCCGTTACAGAATCTGGACGCCTTTGAAGCGATCGTTCGCTGCATGAAAGAGAGCGGCATTGGTTATGGATCCATTAACCATCCGGTAGACCGGGATCCGGCCTGCGGGTACACGGGGATTATCGGAGACGAGTGCCCGCACTGCCACCGCACTGAAGCGGATGGAGGCGCGCGGTTTGAACGCATCCGCCGCATCACCGGTTATCTGGTGGGAACGCTCGACCGGTTCAACAATGCAAAGCGTGCGGAAGAACGCGATCGTGTAAAGCACTCGGTTGAATTTTAAAACGGAAATGAAAAAGGACTGCCCGCAAAACAGAACCGTTTTGCGGGCAGTCCTTCGGGAAAGGATGGTTGGAATGGCGGAAGCCCCTGCTATACAGGTTTCCGGGATGATCCCGGAGTCGATCGTCGATGGGGTTGGGCTGCGTTTTACCCTTTTTGTCCAAGGCTGTCCCCATCGCTGCGAAGGCTGCCATAATCCGCAAACCCACTCTTTCACGGGTGGGAAAGCGCTCGCGCCGGAGGCAGTCTTTGAGCAGATTATCCGCAATCCGCTCTGCCAAGGCGTTACCCTGTCGGGCGGGGAGCCCTTTGCCCAAGCCGCCGCCCTCCTTCCGCTGGCGCGGCTCATTAAGCGGCAGGGACTGCACCTTTGCGCTTATAGCGGCTATACCTTTGAGCAGCTTTCTGCGCTGGGGGAGAAGGAGCCGGCCGTCTTAGCGCTGCTGGAGCTGTGCGACGTGCTGGTGGACGGCCCGTTCCTCTTGGCGGAACGCACGTTGGAGAGGCGCTTCGTGGGGAGCCGGAACCAGCGGATCTTAAATGTGCTGGCATCTCTCCAAGCGGGGAAGGCCGTTCTGCAAGAGGGTTGGCAATGAAGCGGGGAATTTCCCCAAAGGCGCGCACCTGTTAAAGTCAAAAATTTTTGAGGCAGCCTGCAAAGTATTTTGCAGGCTGCCTTTTTGATGGGACCGGCGGAACGGCCGGTGTCTGTAAAGGGAAATCCCCTCTGTGTCCAGGTCCGGAGCCCGTCCTTTTACAACGCGGTGGAACGCACGGCAAACCGGAAAGGATTTATCTGGTCCCGCGTGATAACTTGGATAGATAGCGGTATACCGTCGCCTCCGAGCAGGAGAGCGCTTGCGCAACCTCCGGAACGGCGCCCTTGATCAGAAACACGCCTTTATCATATAAGGCGCGGATCACCGTCATCTTTTCCGCCTGTGTCAGCCGGGTTGCATTGATGCCGGCAAACTGTGAATCTAAAGTATTGGAGACCAGCTCGGACACATTGGAAAAACTTTCGGAAAAGTGATCGGGAACGGCGGCGCTCTCCGCGGCCTGAAGCGTCAGCAGGCTGGAAAAGCCGCCCAACCGAAGGATGTCCTGACAGAGCTTTTGATATTGGGTGGCGCTGGAGTTGATAGAAAGCATTCCGATCAACCGTTCGCCGTCTTTGATAAAAAAGTAGGAGGATTTCAGCAGTTCGCCCTGCCGTGTTTGGCCGAGAAACTCGGATTTGTAATCGCAGGTTTTCCATTCCTCATTTTCGATGATTTTGCGCGCCACGTGGGTCAGCGGCGCTCCCATGCCTTTGCCGCCCTCCATGGTGCCGTTGGCTATCGCAACCACGACGGGCGGGGAGCGGGTAAGATCAAATAGGACTACCTTACAATGTTCTCCCAAAACGAGCCCTAAAAAGGCTACCAGCTTTTTATAGGTTTCCAGCATGACGCAATCCTCCACTCTTCGCGGCCATTCGGTGATCTTACCGGATAAATCATATCATATTTTTGCCTGTGACGCAATCAAGGGGCGGAAAAGCAGCTGGGGAACAGAGGGACTCTAGAATAAATCGGCATAGCCCATTTCCCGCAGGTTACGGACGCTGATGGCCAGGCTGTCAAAGGGATTGCGCCCATAGGTGTTATCTTGCTCAATGGGATAATAGCGGACGCCGGACTCCTGCGCGGCGGTAAAGATTTCATCCCAATCCAGGTTACCCTCGCCGATCTCTCCAAACTCAATGCAGCCTTGCAGGGTATTGCGCGTCATCTCCGGAGTGGGAGGGAGCTGGATGCGGTAATCCTTCAGGTGCAGCAGATCCACCCGCCCGGCCAGACGGCGGATCCATTTGGCCGGATTTTGCCCTCCGCGCTGTACCCAGTGCGTATCTAGCTCAAAGCCGATGTAGCGCGGATCGGTATTTTCGGCCAAAAGCTCCAGACCGAATTTGTTGCCGAAGCGCTGGAACTCATAGTGGTGCGTATGGAGATATAGCTGGATCCCGTGCTCATACAGGCGGCGGCCATATTCGTTGAGCCCTTCGGCCGCGCGCATATAGCCGTCGTAGGAGCTGAAGCAGCTGCGCGGCAGCATGCCGTTGCGTACATAGTGCGCATCGAATTGCTTGCAGCGGCGCACAATGCGATCAAAGTCGGCAGACAGCAGATCTCCGGGTTCATCGGGCATGTAGCGCTCATAAATAATTCCGGGCGCGATGATGTGCATATCATAGGCGCGGCAGGCCGCCGCCATTTCCTCGGCAAGCTCGTCTGTTACCGAAATTTTGGAGAGCTCCAGATAGCTGATGCCCAGTTCTTTCACCATCCGGAAAGCGTCGTCTACGCCGTAGATCTTTTTGTCCTTGATTTCATCGATCTGTATCAGCCCTTTTGCGCCGAAGCTGGTCACTTCACGCAGCGTCATCAATTGCAGGGCGATCTTCCCGTCGTTCATTTTGACATCTCCTTTTCCTCTTCCACCTTTTGTTGCAGCAAACGAAAAAATTCCCCTTCATCAAACGGGATACCGACCGGCTGTCCGGTCCAACTGGAAAGATACATGGCGTTTGCAAGCGTCAGGCCCTGGATACCGTCCTGGCCAGGGGCAATGAGCGGCGAACCGTTCCGCACCGCATCGGTAAAATTCGTCAGAACCTGCTGGTGCTGAACGCCCCACTGATCTGGAATGTCCAGCACCGTTTCATCATACAGCGCTTCTCCGGTGGCCGTTCCCCGCACGAGGGCGCGCACGTCTTCAAAGGTGAGAGTATCGTTCAGCTCCTCTTCCGAACGGCGCAGGATGCGGATGGTGGCTTTCCGGCTGTTTTCTATGACGATTTTGCCCCGGTTGCCGAAGATTTCAAAGCGATCGGTTCCCAGAATGTCATGTGTGCAGGTGACAAAGACGCCGGTAGCGCCGTTGGGATATTCCAGGGTAGCCAAAACGTCGTCCTCAACGGTAATCCTCCGGTGCGATCCATATTTTAGCTGCGCGCTTACACGGCTGGGCATGCCGCAGATCCAACTCAGCAGATCGATCTGGTGCGGCGCCTGGTTGGCAAGGACCCCGCCGCCCTCTCCGCCCCAGGTGGCGCGCCAATCGCTTTGCTCATAGTATTTTTGGGGACGGTACCAACTGGTGATGATCCAGTTGACATGGCGCAGCTCTCCAATCGCGCCGCCGGACACCAGCTCTTTGATCTTACGGTATAGGGGATTGGTGCGCTGGTTAAACATCATACCGAATACCAAATTGGGGTGGGCCGCCGCCACGGAATTCATCTCGCGGACCTTTTGCGTATATACGCCCGCCGGCTTTTCAACCAACGTATGCAGCCCGGCTTCCAACGCCTCGATGGCAATGACCGGGTGCAGATAATGCGGCGTAGCGATAAGCACCGCATCGACCTTGCCGCCGGCTAAAAGGTCGCGGTAATCCCTGTAGGCGGCCACATCCTTCCCCAATGTTTCCTCCGCCCATTTCAGCCGCGCAGGATCTACGTCGCATACGGCGGTCAGGCATGCGCCCGGAATATTGCCTGCGTGCAGCCATGAGGCATGATTGCCCCCCATAAATCCCGTGCCGATAATGCCAAAGCGAACCGCTTCCATCCGATAACCTCCCTTTCTTTTTAAAATAAAAATTTATTATAATACAAATAAATTATAATATCTTCGAAAGCAGATTGTCAAATAAAAAAAGAACATCCGTAAATTTTTGGATAAACTATAGATATAACAAGAGGAAAGCTGTGATCTTTTACAAATGCTCCCCCTTGTATTTAGGCATGCAGGGGATCCTCAAAATCAATGGAACATGGGTCCGTCCGTATAATAAAAACAGATTTTTAAATATGTTGTTTTAAATTAACAAGCCTAATGAGCTTCATGTTTCTAGCTGAAAATGTTTCTGGAACTTTGTATGTATCCATAAGTTGTTTGTTTAAGAGAGGTTAAGTATATATTTTTTGTATATTTAGCACAATACATAAAAGAGGAATGGTTTTTTTGGAGCACTTTATAAAAATTTATCATCATAATAAAAAATTATTGAAATTCCGTGAATAACCTGTTATGATAGGGCCAGAAGGGGGGAATCCCCTGATGATGAGGCCAAGAAACGAATGACCGTACAAAGGGAGGAAATACCATGAAAAAGCATCTTGCAATTTTGCTGGCGCTTACGACGGCGTGCACGGCGTTGGCTGCGTGCAGCAGCGACAATTCCTCACCGTCCTCCGCAGCGCCTGCGGCTCCGGCGTCTTCGGCAGGCGCTGGAACCTCCGAACCGGCCAAGGAACCGGAAGCGGCGCCCGTTACCCTCAGCTTTTCCTGGTGGGGGAACCAGACGCGTACCGAACGCACCGAAGGCGCCTGCAAGCTGTATACCGAAATGAATCCCCATGTTACCTTTGAATTAAATCCCATTTCAGGGAAGGAATATTGGGACAAGCTCACTGCGCTGGCAGCGGGCGGCAATGCGCCTGAACTGATGCAGCAGGATTATGACCGCTTCCGCATCTTCCAAGAAAAAGGGATTTTGGAAGAGATGAACGCTTATGTGGACAGCGGCGCTATCGATTTGTCCGGCATCCCGGAGGTGTTTTTAGGTTCCGGGCAGGTAGACGGAAAGTATTATGCGTTCAACCTGGGCGTCAACTCTCCTTGCCTGGTTTATAACAAAACTATGATGGACGCTGCCGGGATTACCGTGCCGGAGCAGCCTACCTGGGATGATTTCCATGCGCTGGCCAAAGAGGTCTACGAAAAAACCGGCGTTAAAACCTCCTATGGCACCTATTACGGTCCCCAGCATCAAATCCGGATGTCGGTGCGCAACGCCGGCAAGCATGTCTACAACGCGGACGGCACTGGGCTTGGTTTTGACGACGCGGGCCTTGTGGAGCGTGTGTTTGCCAATTACGAATATTCCTATACGAGCGGGTACGGCGTGCCGGGCGAGATGTATACCGGAGCTACTTCGGTAGAGCTGGGGCCCATTGTCACCGGGGACTCGTGGTGTGAGTTTTTGAGCTCCAACCAGGTGGTAGCCCTTCAGGCAGCGATGGAGGACGAGCTCGCAATGGTGATGAACCCTGAATTTGCAGACAAGACCATGGACGCCGCCTTCCTGAAGCCCAGCGTGCTGATTTCGCTGAGCTCCCAGGGCACGCAGGAAGAAAAGGACGCCGCCGCCGCTGTGGTGAATTATCTGTTAAATTCGGTGGAGGCCAATGATATCCTGCTGGCGGAACGCGGCGTTCCGATCAACACCGAGGTGCGCGAGGCCATTGCGGATAAGGTGGATGAAGCGACCAAGAAAACGTTTGACTTTATCTCCCTGGTGGAAGGGCATTGCTCGGAGATCGACGCGCCCGATCCCTCCTGTGCATCCGAGCTGGACGCTGCCGCCAAGGTGCTGATGGACGAGGTGCTCTATGGCAAAAAGACGGCGAAGCAGGCTGGCGAGGAGTGGATGGCGAAAGCAAACTCGCTGTTAAAGGCATAAGGCCGGTATCCGAAGAAAGAGCGCTGAAAAATGTGAAAACATGAAGAAGGGGCAGAGCGCATAAGGGCTTGCGGGCGTTGGATCGGCTGCGGCGGCTCTGCCCCCCTTCCTTATTTTACCTTTGAATTTTGGATGGGTGGTGCTTTTACATGCGCAAAAAAACAGGCCGGTCCCAGTATTCGCTGCGTCAGAATCTGGAGGGGTATTCCTTTATCGGCCTTTTCGTGATCGGGTTCCTGGCGTTCACGGTCATCCCGATCGTGACGTCCCTGATCTTTTCCTTTACTCATTATGACATTCTCTCTCCGCCTAAGTTTGTCGGGCTGGAAAACTACCTGCAAATGTTTACGGGCGACCATCAGTTCTGGGTGTCCTTTGGCGTCACGCTGTTTTATGTAATCGTGTCGGTACCGCTGCGCCTCGCGTTTGCGCTGGCCGTGGCGATGCTGCTTCAAAAGACAACCAAGCTCACTACCTTTTACCGCGCCGCCTATTATCTGCCCACCATCATTGGGAGCAGCATCGCTATCTCGGTGGTGTGGCGGCAGATGTTCAGCGGCGACGGCGTACTCAACAGCATCATCAACAAGATTTTCCGCACCAACATCAGCATTTCCTGGATCGGCGGCGAAAAGACCGCTATTTGGACGCTCATCATCCTCGCCATTTGGCAGTATGGCTCATCGATGCTCATCTTTTTATCCGGGCTCAAGCAGATCCCCAAGGAGCTGTATGAGGCGGCCGATATCGACGGCGCTTCCAGGATGCACAGCTTTTTCCGCGTCACCATCCCGATGCTGACCCCGGTGGTGTTCTTCAATGTGATCATGCAGCTCATTCAGGGATTCATGACGTTTACCCAAAGCTACGTTATCACACAGGGCATGCCGATGGACAAAACCTTGTTTATCACCGTCTATGTCTACCGCAATTCGTTTACCTTCTATAAAATGGGGTATGGATGCGCGATTGCCTGGTTCTTACTCATCTTCATGGCGGTTATCACCGCCCTGCTCTTTAAAAGCTCCCGCAGTTGGGTGTTTTATCAGGCGGAAGGAGGAGATTGAGGGATGGTACGCAGTAAAAGAAATCGGATTGCCTCCAAAGTCGTTTACCATGTCGTGTGCCTGCTCTTGTGCGTCGTGATGCTCTATCCGCTCCTATGGATGGTATTCAGCTCTTTTAAGGAAACCAACGCCGTGTTCACAACGGCGGCGGATCTCATTCCCGAACGCTGGACGCTGGAGAACTATGTCAACGGCTGGCGAGGCTTTTTGGGCATCAGCTTCGGCGCATTTTTCAAAAACAGCCTGTTTGTGACGGTGCTGGCCACCGTCGGGGCGGTGTTTTCCTCGGTGATCATTGCATTCGGTTTCGCACGGCTGAAGTTTTTCGGCTCGAAGCTGTGGTTTGCCTGCATGATGCTGACGATGATGCTGCCGTTTCAGGTCTTGATGGTGCCGCAGTACCTTTTATACAACAAGCTGGGGTGGGTGGGCACCTATCTCCCGCTCGTTGTACCGTTTTTCTTCGGACAGGGGTTCTTCATCTTTTTGGACGTTCAGTTTATCCAGGGGATCCCCCGCGAGCTGGATGAGGCTGCGCGCATCGATGGATGCAGCACCTGGGGGCTGTTCCTGCGCGTGATCCTGCCGCTGGTCGTCCCGGCCCTTGTGACTTCGGGCGTGTTCTCCTTTATCTGGCGTTGGGAGGACTTCCTTGCGCCGCTGCTGTATCTGAACCGCGTGCCCAGCTATACCATGGCGGTTGCGCTCAAGATGTTCTCCGATCCGACGGCCCAAAGCGATTGGGGCGCAATGTTCGCCATGTCCACCCTTTCCCTGGTGCCTGCTTTCGTCATTTTTGCAGCGTTTCAAAAATATCTGGTGGAAGGTATCGCAACTTCCGGCTTGAAGGGTTAAGGGGGAATGACGGCTATGCAACCGATCCGTTCGGAGGATCTTTTTGAACTGCGTTTCCCCTCGTCGCCGCTGCTTTCGCCGGATGGAGCTTACTGCGCGTTTTTGGTACATACGGCGCTCAAGCAGGAGGACCGTTATCAGAGCGAGATCTGGCTGGCCCAGCCGGACAGCGTAGGCGCGCGCGCCCTGGTGTGCGGCCGTTCGCCGCGCCTGCTCCTCTGGCTAGACCGGCAGACGCTGCTGTTTACCGAGAACCGGGAGGGCCGCACGGTGTGCAGTACGGTATCTTTGCAGGACGGCGGGATACGGGAGACCTATGAATTTCCGCTTTTGTGTACAGGGCTGTGGCGGCTTGCGGGGGATGCGCTGCTCGTTTCGGCGGTGCTGCCTGCTTCTCAAACGGGGCGTGCAGTGGTTTTGGAGGAGATCCCCTTCTGGGCGAACGGCCGCGGTTTCACCAGCGGGCAGCGTTCCGCACTGTTCCTCTACCGTCCTAAGGACGGGAGCTGGACGCCGGTGGGGCCGCAGGATGGCGAGATCGGCTTGGTCAGTACGGCGGGCGGACGCGCTTATTATTCCATCCGTTACCGTTTAAACCGAAAAATGAAGTTTGCCGCGGTGCGGCGGTTTGATCTGGATACCGGCGTGGATGAAGAAGTGGTAGAGCCGGATACCTACGACGTCTTTTGGGTGGGGGAGCTCTCCGGCTCCGTTTTCCTGTATGCGACGGATATGCGGCGCTATGGGAATGTGGAAAACCCCTGCTTTTATAGGGTGGAGCCCAGCGGCCCCATCTGCTTGGCGGACTACGACGAAGGCCCGACCAACGATGTAACGAGCGATGCGCGCTATGGCGCCAGCGTCCAATATGCGTCCGACGGGGGATGGCTCTACTATATTGTCACCCAAAACGGATGCAGCCAGCTCGCGCGCGTGGGCCCGGACGGCCGCCGGGAGATATGGACCCGCGCGCAGGGTACGGTGGACGGGCTCACGGCGGCGGGCGGGCGCGTGTGCGGCGTGGCGGCGCGCGGCGTGCGCAGCGCGGAGCTCTATGGCTTCACCAGGGACGCCGAATTTCCGCTGACTGATCTGAACGGGGAATATTTTGCCGCGCATGAGGCGGCGCCTGTTGAGAGCTGGCGCTTTCAGCGCGGCGGGACGGAGATCGAGGCGTTCGCCCTGCTGCCGGCCGGGTTTGAGCCGGGCCGGCGCTATCCGGCCGTGCTCCAGGTACACGGCGGCCCCAAGCTGGCCTACGGCCCGGTGTTTCACCACGAGATGCAGATCATGCGCGCCCAGGGCTATTTTGTACTGTTCTGCAACCCGCGCGGCAGCGATGGGCGCGGCAATGCCTTCATGGATGTGCGCGGCCGCTATGGCCGGGAGGATTATGAGGACATCATGGCCTTTTTGGAGGAGGCCCTGGCGCGTTGGCCGCAGATCGACCGCGCGCGCGTGGGCGTGTGCGGCGGATCCTATGGCGGCTTTATGGTGAACTGGATCATCGGGCATACGGCGCGCTTTGCATGCGCCGTCAGCCAGCGCAGCATTTCCAACATGGTCTCGATGTTCTGCACCTCGGACATCGGCTACCGTTTTATTGCCGATCAGTGCGCTGCGACGCCCTGGGATGATGTCGAAACGCTCTGGCGGCAGTCGCCGCTGGCCTATGCGCATCGGGCGAAAACGCCTACGCTGTTTATCCACGGCGCGGAGGATTACCGGTGCGACCGTTCGGAAGCGATGCAGATGTTCACCGCCTTGCGCTATCACGGGGTAGAAAGCCGTCTGTGCCTTCTGGAAGGGGAGAATCACGAATTGAGCCGCAGCGGCGCCCCGTCGCAGCGGATGCGGCGTCTGGCCGAGATACTGAGCTGGCTGGAGCGCTATCTGAAGCCGGACCTTGAGAAAAATAGGGAGTGAAAAGATATGACCAAGCCATTTCGTGTGGCCGTAGTGGGTATGGGAGCAATGGGGCGGCTGTATGCGGAATGGATGCAGCAGGGGAGGGTGCCGGGAGCCGTGTTTTCCGCCGCCTATGACCCGGACCCGGCCTGTGCGGATCGTCTGGGAAAGCAGTTCCCGCAGGCGCGTTTTTTCAGCGAGAGCGGCGCGTTGCTCAGCAGCGGGCTGGCGGATGGGGTAATTATCGCCGCGCCGCACCGGTTCCATCCGGAGCTTGGGGAACAGGCGCTGCGCGCGGGACTGCATACCTTGGTGGAAAAGCCGGCCGGCATCGACGCGGCGGCGGTCCGCAGGATGAACGCGGCCGCGGCGGAGCAGCCCCAACTGGTTTACGGCGTGATGTTCAACCAGCGGATGAACCCGCTTTACCGCCGCATCCGGCAGTTGGTGCAGAGCGGGGAGATGGGGAAGCTGCGCCGGGTAACGTGGATGATTACGACCTGGTGGCGTCCGGATTCCTATTATACAAACAGCCCGTGGCGCGCCACCTGGACGCATGAGGGCGGCGGCGTGCTCACCAGCCAAGCGCCGCACCAGCTGGATCTTTTGCAGTGGATCTGCGGCATGCCGCAGCGGGTTTGCTGCCATATGCAGTTCGGATCGCACCGCGCCGTAGCGGTGGAGGACGACGTTACGGCCTATCTGGAGTTTCCCGGCGGCGCGACCGGCGTGTTCATTAGCTGCACGCATGACATATTAGGGACCGACCGCTTGGAGCTGCTTTTAGACGGCGGGAAAATTTTGGTGGAGAACAGCCAGCGCGCGATCGTGCGCCGGCTGCACAGGCCGGAGCCGGAGATGAGCGCCGCGCTGGACGCACAGCAAACCGCACAGCTGGTGGAGGGCGGCACGCTGTCGGGCATCTGTACAGAAACGGTGTGGGAGGACGCGCCTGAATGGGCGGCGCAGCACTGCGAGATGTTGGCGGATTTTATTGCGTCTGTTCAAACCGGTTCCCCCTTCGCGGCTCCGGGCGCGGAGGGGCTCAACGAGGTACAATTAGCGAACGCGATGTATCTTTCCGCCTGGCAGGGGCGCGCGGTGGAGCTTCCGGCCGACGAGGCGGCTTTCAGCGCCCTGCTGGCGGAATATGCGCGCAGGGAGCGCGAAAAAAACAGCACGGGAAAGGAATGAGGAGCTTGGCGAAACAGGAAAGGATCTTACAGGATATTGAGACGTTGCGCCGCATTACAGAGCCCTGTGCCTGTGGAACGCAGCGTCCGAGCTATACGCCGGAATACCGCCGGGCGGTGGACTATGTGAAGGGACGCATGGAAGAGTTCGGCCTAAAAACACGGGAGGACAATGCCGGAAATCTATATGGGCTTCTAAAGGGATCGCAGGAGGACGCGCCTAAAATCCTGTCCGGCTCGCATTTGGATTCCGTCAAATGCTCCGGCGCCTATGATGGGATTGCCGGCGTACTGTGCGCCTTGGAGGCGGCGCGGATGGTGGCCGAGAGCGGAAAGCCGCTGCGGCACTCTCTGGAGGTGATGGGAACCATCGGCGAAGAGGGCACGCGGTTTGGGCAGGCGCTCATCGGCAGCCAGCTCGTAGAGGGGAGCTGGGGCGAGGCGCAGCTGGATGCGTTCCGCGGGCTGGAGGACGGCCTGACGCTGCGGGAGGCGATGAAGGCTTATGGCCTGCCGGGCAATCTGGAGGGCGTGTGCCGCCGGGAGGAGAAGGTAAAAGCGTTTGTAGAGCTGCACGACGAGCAGGGCCCCATTCTGGAGAATGCAGGCGTTTCCATCGGCGTGGTGGAGCAGATCGTGGCTATTTCCTGGATGCACATAACGGTGCAGGGGCTTGCAAGCCATCCGGGAACAATCCCAATGAGCATGCGCCGCGACGCATGCGTAGGCGCGTGCAAGCTCATCTGTGCGGTTACGGATTATGCGCGGGAGCACTATGACGGAGAGGCGACCGTAACAGCGGGTAAGCTGGAGGTGTTCCCAGGGAACACCAACTGCATTCCCTCCCAATGTAAATTTACCATTGACATCCGCACCTGCAACGGCGGTTACCGGGATGATCTGGTCCGCTTCATTCAGGAGAAAAAGACCGAGGTAGAAAAAGAATGCCGCGTGTCGATTGAAGTATGTGAAGGGATGCGCCAATCCCCCACCTCGCTCAATGCGGAGGTACAGCAATGTATTGAAGGGGCTTGCAGGAAGCTGGGCTACAGTTGGCGGCGGATGAACAGCGGCGCGGGACACGACGCGATGATCTTCGCGCGGATTTGGCCTACCGCCATGGTGTTTGTTCAGTCGCACGACGGCCTGACGCACCATCCGGATGAATATGTCCCTCCGGAGGAGCTTGCGAAGGGGGCCGATGTGCTTTATGAAACGTTCCGTCTGCTGGATGCCCAGCCGGACGCATAAGGAGGGATTTTCATGGGGCAGGAGGAACGCGGGCAGGTACCGCTGGAGCTGGAAGAGGTCGATATGTATGTACTGTTCGCACGCATGTTTGCGCACATCGCGCGCGAGGTGGAGCTTGCCTGCGGGGAACGGGGCATAGAAGCCGTTCGCGCAGGGGTGCGCAGCTTCGGAGAAGAGCGCGGCCGCCATATTGCCGCGCGGGCCTTGGCCAAAGGGCATGCGCCGGACGCCGGGCATTATCTTTCCTGCTATGACATGGGGCGCAGCGGCTATTTTCACAGCAGCGACAGGGTATCGGAGGACGCGGTGGAACAGGATTTTGACAAATGTATCTTTGCCGAAACCTGGATGCGGGACGGCTGCGAGCGCTGGGGGATTCATTACTGCGACATGATCGATCCGTCCATTGCGCGCGGCTATCACAAGGACTTTGCCTGTGTGCATGACAAGCATTTTTTTAAGGACGGCCGCTGTCATTTTAAATTCATCATGGAGAAGGAAAAGGGGGAACAGAGCGATGATTGATATTACGCCCGCGGTACAGCTATTTACGCTGCGCGATTACATCCAAACGCCGGAGGGATTTGCGGACAGCATCCGCCGTGTGCGGGAGATGGGCTGCGATACGGTGCAGTTCTCGCGGGTCGGCGCGTCGATCCCGGCGGATTTTATCACCCGTGTCATCCGCGAATATGACATGAAGGTATGCGTTACGCATTCGCCCATGCAGCGGATCTTTCACGATCTTCCCCGGCTCATTGCGGAGCACCAGGCGTGGGGCTGCCCAAGCGTTGGCCTCGGCAACCTGGAAAACTGCTATCTGGATGATGGCTATGAGGGCTATTGCCGGTTTATCCGGGATATCGCCCCGGTGGTGGAGGAGCTCAAGAAAAATGGGATGACCTTTTCTTATCACAGCCATACGTTTGAATTTGTCCAGTACCACGGGCGCTTTATGTATGATATGCTCGTGGAGGAGACCGATCCGGAGGGCTTCCATTTTATCCAGGATTCGTTCTGGATGAAATATGGCGGCCTGTCCCATGAAAAATATATGGAGAAGGTAGCCGGCCGCATGGAGGTCATGCACGCGAAGGACTTTACGATGCTGCTGCTGCCCATGGGGCACATTCTGGGGGAGACCGGAACCATCGGGGAGGGGAATATCGATTATCCTCCGCTGCTGCGCGCCGCCGCACGCACCGGCGTTCAGGTGATTGCGATCGAACAGGATCGCTGCCAGCGCGACCCGTTCGGCTGCCTGCATGACGCCTTCCGGGAGCTGAAACGGCTGTTGGCGGAAACAGAGAAAGGGGGAGAATGCGCATGACACGCTTGGCGGCGCAGTTGAACACCGTGCGCGCCTATTGCGGCACGCAGGAGGAGTTATTGGACACGCTTTCCCGTATTCGGGCCTTGGGATTTGACGGCGTAGAGTTAGAGAGCAGCCTGCTGAAAAATGCCGATCTGCAAGCGGTTGCACAGCGCCTGGCACAGTTGGGCTTGGAGGTTTGCTCCATCCGTTCCCCCTTTGCGCGGACGGGCTACGGTATGGAGGAGATGATTGCAGAGGCCAAAGCGCTGAACTGCATCCATGTGGGCGTCGGAACCCTTACGGCCAGCTATTTTACCATGGGCCCGGCCGGCGTTGAAAAATATCTGGCGCAGGCGCAGGCCGTGTGCGAGCGCTTTTCAAAGGAAGGGCTGCGCCCGCTTTACAGCCTGCGGTTCCATGAGTTCATGCGCCTGAGCGACGGGGCCTGGAGCTTTGACAAACTGGAGGCCGCTACGGAAACAGCGTCTTACCGCTGGGAGACGGATGTTTTGTGCTTGACGCGCACCGCCGTGGAACCGCCGCAGGTATTTTTGCGGCTTGCGGGCCGGATGCCGGTCTGCCGTTTGTCGGATCAAAAGATCCGCGAGAATGAAACGTACTTTTTCTATGCGAGGCGTGAGGAATGCCCGCTGGGCGAGGGTTTGTTTGACCTACCCGCTTGGATAGAGGCGGCCAAGCGGGCGGGCGCCGAATGGTTCACGGTCGGACAGGATCTCTGCGACCGGGATCCTTTTGCGTGCCTAAAGGCCAGCTTGGAGAAGGCAAAGGAATTCGGCTGCGCATAACGAATTTTAAAACAATAGGGGCGCGCCCGCAAAATAAAACAGGCTGACAAACAACGTATCCCCGGCCTGTGGGACGATCAGGCAGGCCGCCCCTCCGGCTTGCAGAAACCGGAAAAAGCAGCGGTTTCGCGCGGATAGCGCGAAATTTGGGGCGTCGTCTTCGCCCCAAAAGCCGCTTTTTCAGAGGGCGCATTGCAAAATTATATTTTGCAATGCGCCCTTAAACAGCGAAAGGTGGATAAAAGAATGGCATGCAGCGCATTAACCGGCCGCGCTTATGAGGAGATCCTTGCCGGGGAGCTGATCCCGGCGATGGGGTGTACAGAGCCTATCGCAATTGCCTATGCGGGCGCGCTCGCACGGGAGACGTTGGGCGCTCTTCCCCAGAGGCTGGAGCTCATAGTCAGCAGCAATATCATTAAAAATGCCAAAAGCGCGGTCGTTCCTCATACGGGCGGCCTCAAAGGGCTGCGCGCGGCGGTGTCGGCGGGCGTGGTGGCGGGGCGCGCGGAAAAACAGCTCGAAGCGCTCGCCCAGGTGGACGACGCACAGCGCGCGGCGATCCGCGATTTTCTGGAACAGTGTGTGATCGAGGTAGCGCCTGCCGAGGGGGAAGAGGTGTTCGAGATCCTCTTGAGCGTCTCCCAAGGGGGGGACACGGCGCGCGTGCACATGGTAGGCGGACACACAAACGTTGTGTTGCGCGAAAAAAACGGCACGGTGCTGTACAGCGCGCCTGCGGAGGGTACGCCGGAGAAAAGCGCCGCCTATGCGCGCCTGAATGTCTCCGATATCTACAACTATGCCACCGAAGCGCCTTTGGAGCCCACCTGGGAACTGCTGGAGCGGCAAATCGTCTACAACAGCGCCATCCGGGACGAGGGCTTGACCGGGAATTGGGGGGCGGGCATCGGAGCGACGCTGCGCCGCCGGGATGACCATGTGAAAACGCGGGCGGGGGCGGCGGCCTCCGCTGGATCCGACGCTAGGATGAGCGGCTGCGAGCTTCCGGTCGTCATCAATTCCGGAAGCGGGAACCAGGGGCTGACGGCGAGCCTGCCGGTAATCGAATACGCACAGGAGCTGGGCGTGAGCCGGGAGACGCTGCACCGCGCGCTTCTCCTCTCCAACCTGCTGACCATTCATTTGAAAACGGGGATTGGGTGCCTGTCCGCCTATTGCGGCGCCGTAAGCGCGGGCTGTGCGGCGGGGGCCGCCATTGCTTGGCTCCATGGAGGGGATCTCTCTGCGGTGGCGCATACGCTGGTAAATTCCCTGGCGATTTTGTCCGGAATGGTCTGCGATGGGGCCAAGCCCTCCTGCGCGGCGAAAATTGCCTGCGCCGTGGACGCCGGAATCCTGGGCTGGCAGATGTACAAAGACGGACGGCAATTTTATGGGGGCGACGGCATCGTTACCAAAGGCGTGGAGAACACCATTGCCAACGTCAGCCGCATTGGGCGGGAAGGAATGCGCGAAACGGATCATGAGATTATACAGATCATGTTAAGGGACAGCGTGTAAGCGCCGTTCCGTTTTCCGTAGGGAGTTAAAAAGAAGGCTTTATGAAAGGCGGTAGCGCCTTTCATAAAGCCTTCCTGCTGTTTTTTGGGGAGCATATCCGGGTCGACATATGCTCCGGATACCGCTGCCCTTCCGGCTCAATCGCTGGCCAGGGTAAAGCTGTCTACCAGTTGTTTCAAGCTGGCCGCCTCGGCGGAAAGCTCTTCGCTGGCTGCGGCGCTCTCCTCTGCGGTAGCGCTGTTGGTCTGCACCACGGCGGATATCTGGTCGATCCCTTCCGTAACCTGTGTGATAGCGGTGGTCTGGTTCTCCACCGCTTCCACGACAATGTTCATCTGGGTAGTGACATGGCCGGCGAAAACGCTGGTCTGCTCCAACGATTCGGTGACTTTGTCCACAACCTGGCCGCCCTCGGTAACGGCGGCAATGGAGCCTTCAATCAGCTCTTTAGTGGCCTTAGCGGCTTCATCCGATTTGGCGGCCAGGTGGCGCACCTCATCGGCAACGACGGTAAAGCCCTTGCCGGAGGAGCCCGCCCGCGCAGCCTCCACGGCGGCGTTTAGGGCCAGAATATTCGTCTGGAAGGCGATGCTTTCAATGGTGGAAATGATTTTGGAGATCTCCTGGGAAGAAACGGAGATTTTCTCCATGGCGGTGTTCAGATCCTTGACATATTCCACGCTGATGCCCAATTGAGCGCCGGCCTGCCCCACGAATTGGCCCGCCTCTTTGGCGGCTGCGGCGGTTTTCTTAGCGCTTTCGGAAATGTCGGTGATGGTGGCGGCCAGTTCCTCCACCGCGCTGGCCTGTTCGATCGACCCTTGGCTCAGGGTCTGAGCGCCGATCGAGACCTGACCGCTGGCGGAGGACACCTGACCGGCGGCAGAATCGATCTGGCGCATGGTGTTGCTCAATTCAACCTTCAGGTTGCGCATAGACAGCAGAATGCTCTGGAACCGGCCTACATAGGCGTCCCGATGGGCGGACTGAATGTCAAAGTTCTGTCCGGCCATCTCGTTGAGCAGATAGCCGATGTCATTGATGATGGTGTTGAGGCCCGTCACCATCTCCGCGGTCGAACGGGTCAACATCGCCGTCTCATCCTGTCCGACAGTGGGCGGAACGGGCGAATCCAGGTCGCCCTCCACCAGCAGCTTCATCCGCTCGGCGCAGGCCTGCATGGGCTTGCTGATGTTGCTGGACAGCTTTAAGGCTACGACGATAGAGGCCAGAATGGAAGCCACGATGACGGCAATGTTAATGAAGATGCCAAAATATGTATCGGCCAGGTAATCCTTCTTCATTGCGGTGACGGCGACGCTCCAGCCGTCGGTGCTGCCTACAGGAGCATAGGCCGCATAGCGAGGGCCGTCGGAGGTGCGGAAACCTCCGAAGCCGTTCTCTCCCCGGCGCATCGCCGCATGAATCTCGGCCAGTTCCTTCAAGGAGGCGTTGCTCTGGGCCTCCTGCTCGATGTTCTGGGTTGTAATGGTATCCAACGAAACGTCGGCGATGGTATCGCCCGCCTTGTTAATCATATAGGCCCGGCAGCTCTGGCTGACCTGAATGGAGGAAACGATGTCGTTTAAAAAGGTCTCCGGCGGCACGAAATAAACGACGCCTACGATCTGGGATCCCCGGCTTCCGCCGGAATAGAGAGGGGCCGCTACCATGATGGACAGCTCTCCCGTGACCTTGCTGACCAGCGGCTCGGATACATAAACGTTCCCCTGCATGGCCTGCACAACATATTCCCGATCGGAGTAATCCTGCCCGTCAAAGACGCTGAGGCCGTCCGCGCCGATGATGTTGCCCCGCTGAAAGCGGTGCATGCTGACGCGCTCGTCGATAATAGCGCGCTTCTCCTCCAGCGGCACGGCCGTATCGGAAAGCTGTGGAATGCAGCCGGTATCCATGGCCACATTTTTGTACGCTGTCAGCTCCTGTTCGATGCGTTCCGCTGCCAGTACGGCTGTTTCGCTCATCATCCGATTCACGGTCGCGACGGTGTTCCGGTAATTCAGCGTAATGCTGAAGGAGCCCACCGCAACCAGAGCAATCAGGACGGTTGCCAGGAGACAGACCGTGATTTTCTCGCGGATACTCTTCATTTTTTACACCTCAATTTTTCATACTTGTACGGCGCCGTACCGTACCTACCTTACCTCTATTATATGAGCTATAAAGTCCGATTGTCAATGGCTTCTCCTCACTTTTCACCGGCCAAAGGCTTTTTATGACAGGTGATAGATAGAAATCAAAAATAGGATATGCTATAATAGACAAAACCTGCCGCGCGCGGGCGTCTGATTGCCCTATAGCCGGCGAAAGAGATCGATGCTGAACCGTTCATTTCTGAGAAGAACCGCAACAGAAGGGAAAGGAGGCTGCGGCCATGGAGGCGCCTGTTTTTCAAGAGGTAGATGCTTATTATCGTGAGAACTGGCAGCAGTATAGAGGGATCGGCGACCATTTCCACTATTTTCATGAGCTGATTTTTCTGAAGGCCGGCGTGGCCGAGTTCGTTGTGAATGGAAAGCGGTATACCGCCCTCGCAAACGATCTGATTCTCATCGGCAATCTGGAGCGGCATGAAATCCATGTGATCGAATACCCTTATAACGCCTACCTTTTTTCGATCTCGAACGATCTGTGCCTGCTGCATATCCGCGAGCCGCAGCTGCTTTCGATGCTTCTGCATCATACCTCGGCCGATTCGCATCAGATTTCGCTGGATGCGGAAACGGCCGCGCGTTTAACCTCTTTTCTGGATGAGGCTGTGCAGGAATGCCGCGAAAAGAAACCGATGTGGCAGACCCAGGCGGCGCTGCTGCTGGAGGAAATGCTGTTAACCGTCTACCGGGCCGAGCGGTCCCGCTTCTCCGCAGAGCAGGATGCCGGAGCGACCGACCTGGTCCTTCAGGCGCAGAAATATATCGCCCGCAACTATGCGCATGAGATCTCGCTGGACAGCCTTGCCGCGCAATGCTATGTAAGCAAATACCATCTTTCGCGTACCTTTAAGGAGATTACAGGCTATGGGTTTAAGGAGTATCTCATCCTCTACCGGCTCAACGAGGCGAAAAAGCTCCTGAGCAGCACGGAGCGTTCGGTAACCGATATCTGCTACGATACCGGATATAAAAACATCAACCACTTTATCCGGATTTTCCGCATGCAGGAAGGGATCACGCCGCTGCAATACCGCAAGCTGTATTGGGAATCGGTGGCGGATAACAGCCGGCAGGAACAGGAACCGAACGCTTTATAGAAATTGAATAGGAAGCTCAAGAGGGTGCGGCAAAAGAGGAAGGATTCTGCTGCGCCCTCTTTGCCGTTTTTTTGCATGGCGCAATAAAAGCACAGTTTTTGGCAAGAGCGGCTAGAGTATTTGTGCATAAAATCATGTAACCTCTAAATAAATAGTTGGCCGCCCGTTTTGCTCTCTGCTTTGAGTATACGCCGGCGGTTGGGGGGAGGTTTATTATGGATTTTCTGTTCGAAGCCGGGAAACTCCGGGAAGAGCTGGTGGCAAACCGGCGCTGTCTGCACCAAAATCCGGAGCTGGGCTTTGAATTGCCGGAAACGGTTGCGTTGGTTAAACGCAGGCTTTCAGAATATGGATGCAAAAATATCCAGGACTGCGCAGGAGGGGTGGTTTCCACTATTGGGCAGGGGAAGCGTACCGTTCTTCTGCGCGCGGATATGGATGCGCTGCCTATGCGCGAGGAGAGCGGACTTCTCTTTGCGAGCGGCAACGGCTGCGCGCATAGCTGCGGCCATGATCTGCACACCGCTATGCTGCTGGGAGCGGCCCGCCTGCTCTGTTCGATGGAAAACGATCTGAAGGGCTGCGTTAAATTGCTTTTCCAGCCTGCCGAGGAAACGGCCAGCGGCGCGGCGGCTATGCTGGAAGCCGGAGCGTTGGATTTTCCGAGAGTGAATGTAGCGGTAGGAATGCACGTAGCTCTTCTGGCCCGCTCCGGGCTGGTAGCGTTTGGAGCGGGCTGTAGAAGTTTTTCTTTCGATCGGTTCCGCATCACCGTTACCGGCAAGGGGGGGCATGGGGCGGCGCCGCATAAGGCGGTGGACTCCATTTTAGTCGCTTCCCATATTTATCTGGCCATGCAAGAGCTGGTCAGCCGCGAATGCTGCCCGGAGCAAGCGGCGGTGTGTACGGTGGGCAGCATCCACGCCGGGGATTCGGCGAACAGTATTCCGCAGTCCGCCGTGATGGAGGGCACGCTGCGCGCCTATGAACCGGAAATCCGCCGCCTGATGGTGCGGCGGCTGCCGGAAATCTGCGGGGGAGTCGCCTCGGCGTTTCGCGCCGAGGCGCGCGTGGAGTTCCTGGGCGGGATTCCGGCCGTATATAACCATGAGCGGCTCACCGCCCGGATGGGCGCTTATGCGGTAGAGCTGCTGGGAGAGGGGAACGCGGTAGAAACGCCGGAACGTATAAACGCCTCGGAGGATTTTGCAAACATATCGGAGCGGGTCCCCGCCGTATACTTTACCATCGGTGCGGGCGGTAAAGAAGAGGGCTATCTCTATGGCACGCACACCCCGCAGGCCCGCTTTGACGAGAACATACTCCCCACCGGAGCGGCGCTCTATGCCTATTGCGCCAAACGGTGGCTGGAGGATCAGGAGGAAGAAGATGCGCGCGCTGATACTGTGTGACGATCCTTATCATCCGGGGAAAATCCCGGAAAGCGGGCTGAGGGCCGCCTTGCCGGAGGCCGGTTTCGAGGTTTATACCGGAAATCCCGCCGGAAAAATGCAGGAGCTCTCCTCTTATTCCGCCGTGTTTCTCTGCAAATCCAACAAGATAGCCGGGGCCGGCGGCGGGGATGAGCGAATCAAATGGATGGGGGAAGCGGCCGAGGACGCGCTGATCCGGTTTGTCGAGTCCGGCGGCGGGCTGATGGTTCTGCATGCCGGCATTACCTGCTACGAGGATGCCGGGCGCTATACCGAAATGGCAGGCGGCTATTTCCTGTCCCACCCCCCGGCGTGCCCGGTGGAGTTTCTTGCGCAGGGTCCCCTCGCCGAAGGGGTTCAGCCTTTTACCGAAACGGATGAGCACTACCACCTGCGGCTGCTGGCGGAGGATGCGGAGATTTTCCTGACCGCCCGATCGACGCATGGCAGCCAGCCGGCGGGATATCTGCGCCGCCGGGGCGCCGGACGAATCTGCGTGCTCACGCCCGGCCACACCGAGGCGGTGTGGTCGAACCCCGCGTTTCAGCGGCTGTTGCAGAACGCTGTTCGTTGGCTGGAAGGGGAGGGAGCAAATTGAAAAACGTATTGATTACCGGTGCGGACAGAGGGTTGGGCTATGCGCTTTGCGAAGGCTTCCTCTCTATCGGCTGGCGGGTCTTTGCGGGCCGGTTTATGCCGGAATGGACGCAGCTCGAAGAGCTGGGGCGGCGTTTTCCGGAAAGGCTTATCCCCATACCGCTGGATGTTGGGGACAGCCGGTCGGCCGGCCGGGCGGCCGCCGGGATTGCCGGAACGGCCGGCGGTATCGATCTGCTGGTCCAGAATGCCGGGATCACCGGCATTGCCGACCCACAGCGGGAAATCCTGAACCCGGAAAAGGATTATCTCTTGCAGCTGGATGGGCTGATCCAGGAATCGTCGCTGACCCATGCTTTTGATATCAACGCCTTGGGGGCGCTGCGGGTGGTCCGTGCAATGAAACCCTTGATGGACGCCGGGATGAAACGGCTGTGTTTCGTTTCCTCCGAGGCCGGATCGATAGCCGCCTCTACCCGGCGGGATTACTTTGCCTATACCATGTCGAAAGCGGCGCTGAATGCGGCGGTGCGCCGGATGCACCGCGAGCTCTCGCCGCAGGGCTACACCTTCCGGCTTTATCACCCCGGCTGGCTGCGTACTTATATGAGCGGGAAGAAGAACCTGCAAGCCGCGTTGGAGCCGGAAGAGTCCGCCAAGGCGGCCCTGCGCCTGTTTTTAGAGGAAAAGGACAGTGAGCGGGTGTTGGAGCTCACCGATAATCAAGGAGCGGTTTGGCCGTTTTAAGGGGGGAAGAATCAAGTGCAGACCTGTATTTTAACCGAGCCGCAGGGAGAGACGGCATGGCTTGTGATGGAAAAGCTGCTGCTACGCGGAATGCGCCTATATGCCTTAGCCGCCCCCTCGCCGCGGCTTGACGCGCTGGCCGCCCGTTTTCCGGAACAACTGGAGCGGATCGATCCAAAGGCCGATCCGGCGGCGCTGGAAGGCGTTCATGCGGATATGCTGGTTATCGATGCTTCTTCCCCGCCCGAAGAGGATTTTGCGGTACTGGAGGAGGGGAAGGATATCGATTCCGCCGTCTCCTGCTATCGGAAGGCGGCGGGCCCGCTGCGCCTGGCGGCCGGGCTGCTGCCGCTGGCAGCCGGTCCTCATCCGGGCCGGATATGCTGGATAACCGGCGCGCAGGCGGCGGGCGGCTATTGCGAGGAGATGCGCCGCACCGCCCTGCATATGGGGATCAAGCTGCTTTTCAATGCTTTGCGCCCGCAGGGCTATACCTTCCGCCTCGTCTGTCAGGCGCCGCAGGGGGAAGAAAACGGCTATGCCGCGGAATATTTTCTGCGCGCAAGGGCCGGGGGAGACGAGGAACGGCTCACGCTGCATAACCACTTAGGGGTAGAGCTGCCCTGGTAGCGGGAGCCCCGGAGAATAGAAAGGGGATTTCAATATGAATGGATTTTCCGGCTGCAAGGCAACCATTATCGGGCTGGGCTTTTTGATGGAATATATCTTTCCCTGCATACGCGCGTGTATCGGGGAGGAGACCGGAAAACGGGTAAACGCTACGACGGTGGACGAAAACGGGTTGGAGGAAAAGCGCGCCCGTTTGGGGATTGAGATCCAGTTGGGCGGCAATTTGCAGGCGCTCTGTGCGAAAGAGCCGGATCTCATCTTCTTCGCGCCCCCGCCCTCGGCCGCCCCAGCCATAGCGAAAACGGAGCTTGCCGCCTATTATGAGCAAAGGCGCAAGGCGGGGAAGCCCCTCCCGCTGCTGCTCGCCTTCCCGCCGAGCCCCGCCGGGGCCTTCTATCGGGAAACGCTCGGACAGGATATCAAGGTGGTCAACATCATTCCCAACATGATAGCGAAGGTGGGCGAGCTGCCGGTAAACGGCGCCGCCTGCAACCTGTTCACCTATCCGGAAAACGATGGGTGGCAGCCGGAGGAGAAGGCGGCCCTGCGCGCCCTTTTCTCCCCGATGGGCCATTGCCTGGAGATCCCGCCCAGCCGGATTTTACAGGCGCTTTCTACCGAGATGTCTGCCCACCCGGTAACCGAGCTTGCCAAGGCCGCCGCCGACGCTTTTTGCAGCCGCGGGATCGCCTGCGCCAGCGAAGAAGCGGCCAGCGCGCTCAGAGCGCACCATCAGGCGCGCACCGGCTTTCAGGTGGAAGCGGGCGTTCCCTGCTCGGAGGATGCGCTGCCGGATGAAGAGGCGCGCAAAAGCCTGTTCATGCTCTGGGATAGCTGGTATGACGGCGCGCTGGCGCAGCTGCAAGATTTCGGCATGCCGCCGGAGGATGCCCGCCGCCTACTTGAACCGCGCTATGCCCTTTTTTGCCTGGAGGCGCAGGTGGCCTCTCGCGAGCAGATTTTGGAGCATGCCCGCAAGGATGCGACCAAGGGCGGCATGCTGGAGCTTTTCATGCTGCGCTACAGCGAGATCGTAGAACCGCGTATCCGCAGCCTGCTTGCGGGCGGGGAAGCGTCCCATGAGGATGCGCAGGAGATAGGACGGCTGGTGTGCGCGGTCATCTGCGCGGTCATCGAGCGCGGGCGCGGGCTTTCCGGCGCTCAGGCGTCCGGGTTTTCACCCAAGCATCAGGCGGTGCTGTTCGGATTATTAGCTCAAGGGATCCTGGAAGAGTATGGGCAGGAACGCGGCGACCGGCTGCTCTGGAAAGCGGTGGAGCGCTATGGCTGCGAACGCGGCGGCCGGATGGCTAAACGCGCCTTGAAAAACGGCGATCCGCTCGATATGACCAGCTATTTTGCTTACAGCGAATGGTCCTGGTCGGACGGCTTTTCCAAAAGCATGCTTCAAAAAGAACCCTACTATGCCTACCGCGTCCATAGCTGCCCGTGGAATACCGGCTGGGAGGAAAGCGGGCTGACGGAATATGGTTCGTACTACTGCCGCAATGTGGACGTCTCCATTGTGAAGGGCTTTCATCCGGCGCTGACGCTGGAAATGCCCTCCATTTTGAGCGCGCCCGGTTGCAGCTACTGCGAATTTCATTGGAAGGACGCCGCTATGACGCCGGAAGCCGCAGACCGGCAGCAGCTCAAAGAGCGGTTGGGGGATAGCTGTCAAAAGGACTTTGTTTACCACACCGCGCACCTTTACAGCACGCTGATGCGGTGCGCCTGTGAAGAGGATGCGGCGGCCGGCCGGAGGCTAAAAAAACGGGTCTGGAAGGAGTTTGCCGAACGCACCTCCTATCAGGAGCTTCTACAGGTGCTTGCGCTGGCCAGCGCCGATTTCACCCAGATATGAGGAGGCGCAAAAGGAATGCGTGACAAAAAACGATTGATTCTGGTGGGGGCGAGCGGCTTTGGACGGGTCTGGCGCAGCTCGGTTCTCCCGCAGGTTTCCGATATCTGCGAGCCGGTGGCGGTGGTGGATATCCGTCCGGAGGCGCTGGCCGAGCTGGACGGCGACCCGGCTTATAGCGCCCTGCCCCGCTACAGCGACATCCGGCGTGCGTTCGCCGATATCCCTGCGGATTTTGCAGCGGTTGTCGTGCCCGCGAAGGCGCACCGCGCCGTTATTGAAGAGGCGCTGGCCGCCGGGCTTCACATTTTGTGCGAAAAGCCGCTGGCGGGCAGCATGGAGGACTGCGCGGCGGTTTGCCGGGCGGTAACTGCGGCGGGAAAGAAGCTGGCCGTTACCATGAGCCACCGTTTCGAGCGCGAGAAACAGACGGTGGAGGCGCTGGTCAAAAGCGGGACCTATGGACCGGCCAACTATCTGGTCAGCCGTTTATCCGCCCGCATCTCCGGACCGCAGAATGCAGGTCTCATCGCCTCCCCCCTGGGCCTTGTTTCCAATGCGACGGTGCATGCGCTGGATACGGCGCGCGGCGTGCTCCAGAGCAATGCAAAAACCATCTACGCCAATCATTGGCTCGCACGCGACGGGGAGCATGGGGTGGAGCTGCCCTCTTCGCTGATAACGGTGGAGATGGAGAACGGCGCGCGCGCCCTGTTTGAAACCACCTTTGCGGCTGCGGACAAACGCAACGGCTGGGGGAACGAATACCTGCGCGTGGAGTGCGCGTCCGGTACGATCACCGCCGACTGCGGGCGGGTAACGGTGAGCTCCAGCCAAGGCCCGCAGAGCGGACAGACGGAGGCGCCGCTGCTGGAAAACCGCGCCTGGGGGCATGAGGCGATCGTCCGTTCCTTCTGCGCCTGGCTGGAGGGCGGGGAGCCCGCCCCTACCTCTTTAGAGGACAATCTACAATGCTGCGCGCTGGCCTATGCGGCTGCCGAAAGCGCTGAAACCGGCTGTCCAGTGGATTTGAAAGCATTCCTGGCCCGGTACCAATAAGCGGTATGTCTGCGGCTTTTTATGGCGGCGGCCCTGCGGCTATAAAAAGCCCGCCTATGAAAAGGAGATGAAGAATTTGGATCGCAAGTCACGAGTAGAAAACGCTATCCGCCAAAAACCGATCGACCGCATTCCGGTGGGCTTCTGGTTCCATTTCGCCGGAGAGGAACGCGAGGGGGAGCCCTGCGTTCAGGCGCATCTGCGCCATTTTAGGGAATCCAACACCGATTTCCTGAAGGTAATGAGCGACAGCTTCTTTGAATACCCCATTTCTTATGACGTGCAGTCCGCATCCGAGTGGAGGAAGGTGCGCCCCTTGGGGAAGGATCACCCTTATATCCGCAAGCAGGTGGAAAGGGTGAAGCGCGTCTGTGAGGAAACCCATGGCGAGTGCTGCGTGTTTTACAATGTCTTTGCGCCGTTTTCCCTCATCCGGTTTGCAAAAGGGGATGAGATGGTCATGGCGCACCTGAAAGAAAACGAGGAGGGGATCTTAGCCGCACTCGAAGCTATCAGCGAGGATAACTTTTCGCTCTGCCGCGCCTTGTTTGAGGAGACCGGCTGCTCCGGAATCTACTATGCGGTGCAGGGCGGGGAGAAATACCGCTTCACCGTGCCGGAATACCGGCGGCTCATCTCTCCGAGCGATCGGGTGGTGCTGGACTACGCCAACCGGTATTCCGACTTGAATATGATCCATATGTGCGCCTGGGCGGGCGATGCGAACAACCTGGAGGTCTGGCAGGATTATCCCGCCGCCGTCTTTAACTGGGCGGTCTATATCGAGGGTCTTTCCCTTCAGGAGGGCATCCGCTTTTTTGGCGGCAAAACGGTCATGGGCGGCTTCGATAACCGCAAAACCGGCGTGCTCTATTCCGGGAGCCTAGAGGAGATATCCGGGTTTACCCGCGGCCTTGCCGGCGAAGTGGGCCTAAAGACCCCCGGCATTATTTTCGGCGCGGACTGCACCCTTTCCAACGATATCGACCGATCCCATATCCGCGCCGTCGGCGATACGCTCGACGCTATGACGGCCGCGCAATAATTGCATATTTTTATACAAGTTTACTGCGAGCAATCCATAAGATTTTATGAGAAAATAGGGACAATCCAATCGCAAACGTCCGATATCCTGCGAAAAAAGATTGAAAAAGGAGAATTTATCAATGAAGAAACGAGTAATGCTTTCCGCGCTCTCGCTCTTACTCGCCCTCTCCGCTCTAACGGCATGCTCCGGCGGAACGGGCACGGCCTCCAGCGCCCCGGCTTCCTCGGCGGCGTCTTCGGCCGCTTCCTCCGCAGCGGATTCCTCCGGTGCTGCGGCGCCTGCGGATTCCGGCGCTCCGATTACGGTGGAGTTTTTCCAGCAGCAGGGCGAACAGGCCATTCAGGATGGCTACCGCGCCATTATTGAAAAGTTCCAAAAGGAATATCCCAACATCACGATTGAGATGAACACGGTGCCCGAATCGGCTACGGTATTGACCAACCGTATCGCTTCCAACGACATCCCGGCCATTTTCACCGATTGGCCCACCCAGCAGCAGTTTAAGCTCAAAAGCGCCGCCGGGTATGTAGAGCCCATCACCGGGGAGGCTTTCCTCAGCCAATCCTCTGAGGATGCGGTGGAGATGACCCGCCAGCCGGACGGCGAGCTCTATGCGCTGCCCTATGCCCGCAACTACATGACCGTTTACTACAACATTGATATCTTTGAAGCAAACGGGATTGAGATTCCCACGACCTACGATGAGCTCATTCAGGTGTGCAAGGATTTGCAGGCGAAGGACATTTTGCCGATGTATTTTGCCTTTAAGGATGTCGGGCATGTGTTCCAGGCCACGAACATCTGCTTTGTTCCCGGCGGTGTAGAGCAGATGGCGAAGGTGATTACCGGCGAGGCGACGATTGTAGACGATCCGGCGTTTGTCAAGTTTGCCGAGCGGATGCTGGAGATGGCTACCTATGGCAACGAGGACGCCTTCAGCGTCAACAACTCGTTGGCGCAGGAGAGCTTTGCCAACGGAAAGTGCGCCATGCTGCTGGCGGGTTCCTATGCGCGCGGCAACATCGTTCTGGCGAACCCCAACCTGAACTTTGGCGCGTTCGCTTTGCCGGGCGATACGGTTGAAAGCACGACGAGCCTTGCCGGCGTAAACGCCGCGCAGTGCATTGCCGCTACCGCGACCCCGGAGGAGAAGGACGCCGGTCTCAAGTTCTTAGAGTTCCTCTCCCGCACCGAGAATGCTCAGGAGTGGTCGGATATTTCCGGCGAGCCCTCCTGCATTAAGGGCACCACCTTCTCGGATGAGCGCATGTCCCCCATGCTCAAGTTCCTGGAGCGCGGCCAGAACCATGATTGGATGGCCTCCACTCTGCCCAACAACGTTGTCAACGATCTCTATCAGGTCACGCAGGGCTTCCTGATGGATCAGGATATCTCGAAATACCTGAAGGATATGGAAGAATCCATTAAGGTGAACTCCGCCTCCTAACGGCCCCGCAGCTCCTTCATATTCATACGCACGATTTCGGGGAGGATGATGGTTTGGATGAGGTCATTCCGATCATCATCCTCCCCGCGGTTTTTTACAGATGGAAAGGACGGTTGAGATGAAAAAACGCCGGCCGCAAAGCCTGGATAACTACACCTTTCTCTTTTTTACCCTTCCTGCCGTGATTCTGTACACTTATTTCTATATCTATTCGCTCATCACCGGCATTGGCTACAGCTTTACGAACTGGAACGGGATAGACCCGACCTATGAATTTAACGGGCTGCGCAACTATGCGCTGCTGATGCAGAACCCCCGTTTTTGGAACTCGCTGCGCGTTACGCTGGTTTACGGCGTCATGCTCTTATTCAGCGTTATTATCATGTCCCTGCTTCTCGCACTCTGCTTAGACAGCTTAAAGCGCTTTAAGACCTTCACCAAATCTATCTTTTTCTTTCCAGCCATGATCAGCGCGGTGGCTATCTCCCTGATTTGGGATCAGCTTTTTTACCGCGCCGTTCCGGTCATCGGCGAGACGCTCGGCATTGCCGCCCTCTCGCAGAGCCCGCTGGCCAACCCCAAGCTCGCTTTGGTCGGCGTTGTGTTTGTCAACGCCTGGCAGGCCGTCGCTATGCCGACGCTCATCTTCCTCGCCGGTCTCCAGTCCATCCCGGCCGAGATGCACGAGTCGGCCATGATCGACGGGGCGTCGCCCTTCGAGCGTTTCCGCCACATCACCTTCCCTTACCTGCTGCCCACCGTTACGGTCAATATGGTCCTCACCATCAAGCAGGGCATTACGACCTTTGATTTCCCGTTTGCGCTCTCCGCAGGCACCGGCGGCCCTGCACGGTCCACCGAGGTCATCGGGATCATGATCTATAACGACGCATTCCAGAGCATGAAATTCTCTATGGCGAATGCGGAAGCGGTGATTCTGTTTATCATTATCGCCTTCTTCTCCTTCATCCAGATTAAAGTTTCGAGCAAGGGTGGTGTCAACTGAGATGAAACGGGAAAATCTGGTTTGGCATATCCTGCGGGATATCCTGCTGGCGTGCGGATTCATTTTGATCCTTGCGCCGATGTATCTGGTCATCGTAAACTCCTTCAAAAGCCTGGAGGAAGCGGGCCGCGATTTCTTTGCGCTGCCCTCCTCGCTGAATTTTAACAACTATACCGAGCTGGTTTCAAAAAACAGCTATTGGAGCTATGCTTGGAACTCGACCTATATCTCGGTGATCTCGATGTCGCTGGTTGCCATGGTGGTGCCGGCTGTGAGCTATGCCATCGCCCGCAACTATCATAAGACTTACTATAAGGCGGTCTATTTTTATATCCTCATCGGGCTGTTCGTACCCGGTCAGGTGATTATGCTGCCCATCACCAAGCACATGACGGCGCTGAAAATGCTCAATCCCGCGGGTCTTATCCTGCTGTATATTACCTTGAGCCTTACGCGCGGCGTGTTCCTCTTTGTCAACTACATCCGCGCTCTGCCTATCGAGATAGAGGAGGCCGCCCGCATCGACGGGTGCAACACCATCCAGGTCTACACCAAGGTGGTATTGTTCTTGATAGGCCCCATGCTGGCTACCTTGGTGATTATGGATGTTCTGTGGTTCTGGAACGATTTCATGCTGCCGCTACTCATGCTGAGCAAGTCGCCGGACTACTGGACGCTGCCGCTCTTCCAATATAACTTCAAAACGCAATATTCCTTTAACTATACCATGGCGTTTACCGCCTATCTGCTCTCGATGCTGCCCATCATCGTTATCTACTGTGCAGGGCAGAAATATATTATACAAGGTCTGACGGCCGGGGCTGTGAAAGGATAATCGGAATTATATGGATGAAAAAACGCTGCAATCCTATCTGGAAGTACTCAAAAAGGAGGTGACGCCCGCTTTGGGCTGCACCGAGCCGGGGGCGGCAGCCCTCTGCTGCGCGCATGCCGCTAAGCTGCTTGGACGGCCGGTTGAGCGGGTGGAGCTTTCGGTAAGCAAATATATTCTGAAAAACGGAATGGGGGTCGGCATTCCGGGTACCGGAATGGTAGGGCTGGGCATTGCCAGCGCGCTGGGAGCCGTCTGCGCCGATCCCGAACAAGAATTGATGGTCCTGGCCGGCGCCGACGAGGCGCGCCGTGAGGCCGCCGTCCGGCTGCTGGAGGCAAACGAGGTAGAAATTATGCTGGCTGATACGGCGCAGCAGATCTATCTCTGCGCCCGTGTATATGGGGAAGGGCATTGTGCCAGCGCCGTCATCGAAGGGACGCACACCGGTCTGACGCTGCTCTGGCGGGATGGGGAAACGGTTTATACGGCGGAAACCTCGCCCGCCGGGGACGGCGCTCCGGCTTCCGCCGGGAAAGATTGGATGACGTTGGCTGGAATCGCCGCTTTTGCGCGGGAGGTTCCGATAGAAGAGCTGGAGTGCTTGGACGTCATCATCGAATATAACGGAAGGATCGCCCGCGAGGGCCTTTCCCATGACTATGGGCTACAGGTTGGAAAGAGCATCCTTTTGCAGGAAGAAAACGGCCTCATCTCTGCCGGGGTAGGGAATTACGCCATTGCGATGACGGCCGCCGCCGCCGATGCGCGGATGTCCGGCTGCGAAATGCCGGTCATGTGTACGGCAGGCAGCGGCAACCAGGGGCTGACCGCCACGGTGCCGCTGATTGCCGTAGCCGAAAAGACCGGCAAAGGCCGGGAGGAAACGCTGCGCGCGCTGGCGCTGAGTATTTTGGTGACGGTACATACCAAGCGGTATATCGGCCGGCTTTCGGCCCTGTGCGGCTGTGCCATTGCGGCGGCTATTGGCTGCTGCTGCGGCCTGTTGCAGTTGATGGGCGGCACGCTGGATCAGATGTGCCACGGCGTCAACAGCATGGTGGCGGATATCTCCGGCATTGTGTGCGACGGAGCAAAGCCGGGCTGCGCCTTGAAAATCGCCACCTCGGTGAGCTCGGCTATCCGCTGCGCAGCCCTTGCGCAGAATGGCATTGGCGCAGGCGGATATGATGGGATCGTCGATGCCGATGTCGAAAAGACCCTCTTTAATCTGGGCCTTCTGGGCAGCGAAGGGATGGGCGGAACGAATGCGGCCATTCTGGATATTATGCTGCACAAGCAGAATTGACTGGCAGCAGGGGAGGCTGGATGGATATGCAGGAAACAATCCGCCGTTGGGTTCAGGCGCATGAGGAGGAGCTGGCGCGGGATGCGGCCCGGCTGGTCCGCATCCCCAGCGTTTCGGAACCATCGCAGGGCGCGCAGCCCTATGGTTCCGGGTGTGCGCAGGTGCTTTCGGCGTTTCTGGAACTGGCGGAAGGCTATGGGCTAAAGACTTCTCATTTTGAAAACCGGGTCGGCAGGCTGGAGCTTGCGGGAGGCAGCGGGCCCTGCATCGGCCTGTGGGGGCATTTGGACGTCGTTCCTGAGGGCGGGGGCTGGCTTTATCCGCCCTATGGCGCTAAACGGACGGGAGATTTTCTAATCGGACGCGGCGCGCAGGATAACAAAGGGCCGTGCGTTGCGGCAATGTATGCGCTGCGCTGCCTGCAAGAGCTGGATCGGCCGCTGCGCCACCGGTTTTGTATGCTTGCGGGATGCAGCGAGGAAACGGGGATGGACGATGTTGAGCGCTATCTGGCGGCCAATCCGGCTCCGGATTACTCCATTGTCGCCGACTGCGGTTTCCCGGTTTGCCATGGCGAGAAGGGGCTGGGGGAGGTGGAGCTGGTTTCCCGCCTGCCCTTGCAGGAGGTGATCGGCCTGACAGCCGGGACGGTGAGCAATGTGGTCCCGGATGAAGCGCAGATGACTCTGCGCGCCGTCCCCAGGGTACGGGCCGGACTGCGGGCGCTGCCGGAAGAGATTTCGTCGGTTGAGGAGGAGGGGAGAATCACCCTTTGCGCAAAGGGCCTTTCCAAGCATTCCGCATTTCCGCAGGGATCGCTCAATGCGCTGCACCTCCTGCTGCATGCGGTTTGCGAAGCGGGGCTTTTGCAGGGAGAGGATGCGCGCATTCTGGAGAGCGCGGCGCGCCTGAGCGGCGGATGGGACGGGAAGGCGGCCGGTATTGCTTGTGAGGACAGCGTATCCGGCCCGCTTACCTGCGTGTGCGCCGCTGCCCGGCTGAAAGAGGGCCGGGCGGCGCTGACCTTCAACATCCGCTACCCGGTTACGGCGGACGGCAAGGAATGGCTGCAAAAGATGGAGAAAAGCGCGCAGGGCTGGGAGCTGCGGGTTTTACATCTGAGCGGCGGCTACTATATGCCTCCGGATACGCCGTTGGTGGAAAGTCTCATGCGCAGCTACCGCGCCGCCACCGGGGATATGCGGCCGCCCTATGTGATGGGGGGAGGCACCTATGCGCGCAGGATTCCGAACGCGGTCGCGTTTGGGCCGGGACTGCCTTATGACCTCTCGCCGCTCGGCCTCCCGGATGGACACGGCGGGGCGCATGCGCCGGATGAAGCGCTGCACATTCCCAGTCTGATGAAGGCGCTGGAGATTTATGTGCAGGCGCTGCTTGCATTGGATGAGGATCTCGGTTAAACTGATAAGGATAAAGAATAGACGCCGGAGGCGGCTGTTTTCCGGCCGTCTGGCTCGGTTGCCGCATAGGCGAGAGGCGGGGCCAACAAAAGTTTTTTATAGCGCAGCTATAAAACCCAATCACGGGAAAGGCAGGTTATGGATATGGTTTATCTGGCAAAGGAACAGCGTTACAGCGCGATGCAATACCGCCGCTGCGGGAACAGTGGGCTTCTGCTGCCCGCCGTTTCGCTTGGGCTGTGGCATAATTTCGGAGATGAAGCGCTGTTCTCCAATGCGCGCGCTATGCTTTTAGGCGCATTTGACATGGGCATTACCCACTTCGACCTTGCGAACAACTATGGTCCCTCGGCGGGATCGGCCGAGGAAACCTTTGGGCAGGTGATCTCCAGGGAACTGCGGCCCTACCGGGATGAACTGGTGATCTCTACGAAGGCGGGCTACCACATGTGGGAAGGCCCCTATGGGGAATGGGGTTCCAGAAAGCACCTGATTTCTTCGCTGGATCAGAGCCTCAGGCGCATGCGGCTCGACTATGTTGATATTTTCTATCACCACCGCCCCGATCCCGATACCCCCATTGCTGAAACGGCCGGGGCGTTGCAGCAGATCGTGCGTTCGGGCAAGGCGCTCTATATCGGTATTTCCAACTACAACCCTGAGCAGACGGCCGAGATGCTTGCGCTGCTGCATGAGATGGGGGTTCCGTGCCTCATCCACCAGATGCAATATTCGATGCTGCGCCGTTCCAACGAGGCGGTGCTCCCGGTTCTGGAGAAGGCAGGAGTCGGCTCCATCGCCTATTCCCCGCTGGCACAGGGGCTGTTGACCGGCCGGTATTTAAATGGCATTCCGGAAGATTCCCGTGCGGCGGGCGCGAGCGTATTCCTCGGCCGCGATCAGGTAACGGAAGAGGTAATGGGGAAGGTGCGCCGTCTGAACCAGATTGCCGGCGATCGTGGGCAGACGCTGGCGCAGATGGCTCTGGCCTGGGTGCTGCGCCGCACTACCTCGGTGATTATCGGCGCGAGCAGGCTTTCGCAGATAGCGGACTGTGCGGCCGCCGCCGGGAAGCTGGCGTTTACCGACGGAGAATTGGAAGCTATCGAGAAAATTCTGGCTTGAGTCCAGCGATTGAAAGAGGGGAAAGGCTTTGGAGGCTTTCCTGTCTTTTTTGGGGGGGGGGAACGCCCTCTCCAGGGATAAAAGGGCGCTGAAAATTCATAGGAAGGATGTGAACGCCAGCAATGCCTATCCGCGTTACGGTGTGGAACGAATTTTATGATGATCCGCGTCATCCGGCGATCCAAGAGCTTTATCCCGGCGGGGTGCAGGAATACCTTGCCTCAGTGCTGCGGGAGGAGCCGGATATGGCGGTTACGGCCCGCCACTTTTATGAGGACGATGCGTGCGGCCTTTCGGATGAGGTTCTGGATTCGACCGACGTCCTGCTTGTTTATGGCCACATCCTGCGGGATAATGTCCCGGAGGATCGGGTGAAAAAGCTGATCGAGCGGGTTGTCAAGGAAGGAATGGGGGTTATTTTCCTGCATTCCGCGCTGTGGATGAACCTGTTCCAGCGGTTGGTAGGACCGGGGGCTTACTGCGGCTACCGGGAGCTGGGGGAACGCGAACGGGTGTGGGTGGTAAACCGCAACCATCCCATTGCGGCGGGACTGCCCTCCAGCTTCGTCATTCCACATACGGAGGTTTACAGCGAACCGGCCGGTTTCCCGGATCCGGATGAGCTGGTTTTCATCAGTTGGTATCAGGGCGGGGAAGCGGCGCGATCCGGCATGGTCTGGCGCCGCGGAGCCGGACGGATCTTTTATTTTTCTCCCGGCCATGCGTGGTATAACGCGATGCAGATTCCGGAATACCACACGGTGATAAAAAATGCCGTCCGCTGGGCGGTTCCGCCGTCCTCTCCGCCGCCGCTCAACCGATCGGCGGAGCTGACCCCGCTGGAGGATATCGTTTTAGCTGGGGAGGATCGGTAGGAAAAATAAAAAAGCCGCTCTATCGCTGTACCATCATGCAGCGATAGGGCGGCTTAGGCTCTTTGCCGGTAACTTCAGCGTTGCTGTTTTTAGGAAAGAGCGGCTTCGAGACGGAAATCTTTTGAAATAGAGGAAAAAGAACACACCGTCTGTTATATAAATAGCAGGCAGTGTGTTCGTCCCGCTCTCTCTTGATAAAATGAAAGAAAAAAATCCGAACCCAAAGGGTTCGGATTTTGATTGCTGTCATGTGTTGACAAAAAAGATGCACCAGAAAAATTGTGAAGCGAAGTGAACCATAAAAAGATTTCTAAGCTCATGAGAAATCAAATTATTTACTTATACACAAAGAATAAAAATGATGGAATGACAAAAACGAGCCTATCAGTTTGTTTTAGATTAAGTAAATTGCTTGTTTAGAGGATACGGGTATTTCTGGCTGAAAGCGGGGTGAATATTACAATGGACAGACGTTATAGGCGTGGAAAAGGAGGCCAGCGTGTTGTAGATCACACACCGCTGAACGCACCGAAATCTACTACTATTTTATCTCCCATCCGTCTGGATGGAGAAAACGCTTTTACGGCCTTTCAAGGGGAATGACAGGAGATAAATTCCTGACTTACCTGAAAAAGTTCTAATTCCCTCTCTCCACCCAGGCGATATTGTGATAATGGATAATCTCAGGGTTCACCATATCCAAACGGTAAGTGAGCTGCTGTACGGCGCTGGAGCGCAGGTCCTCTATTTGCCTGTATACAGTCCAGACTTGAATCCAATTGAAAAGCTTTGGCCTAAGGTGAAAGTTTTTATAATCAATACACTAATAAACACACTTGTTTAACCAAAGACTACTTGGAAATGACAAAGGAGATAGAAAACAAGTTATGACTAACATGGATTTGAATAGATACATATTACATTATCTGGAAGACGATAAGAATAGAAGCGCAATACGAAAAAGCCGTTTCCCGCCCCGAACATGATGCCGAAGCCGACAAGCCAGAAGTGGGGGTCCTGAGGCAGAAATCCATCAGGTTTTTCATGACGATGTTGCCCGCATTTTTTGCGCGGGTAAAGCCGGTCTCCACCATAGCGAAGCCCGCCTGCATGAAGAAAACCAGCGCCGCACCCAGCGGCACCCAGATGGTATCTACCGATGAATACAACATAAAGACGCCTCCTCAAGGGTTTAGATATGGAATATAAAAAACGGCGTGCATTTTCTCCCCTAAAGGCGAAACGCACGCCGTTGTGCCGGTTTTGTTAGGTTTTATGGACGCTCAGATTTGAAACAGCAGCTCGCCATAGGTCGGGAAGGGCCAGTAGTCATGGCCGACCAGCGTTTCCAGCTCATCGGCTGCGGTGCGTATCTGCTGCATGGCGGGCAGAATGCTGTCCCGGCAGTAATCGGCGAGCGCTTTCTGACTGTCAAACTCCTTAAAGGCGGAAAGCTTTTTTTCAAATGCCTCCGACTGGCTGTAGAGAGAGCTGCCAAGCGCACTGATTCGGCGGCAGAGCGCTTTTTCAGCCTCGCAGGAAAGCTCCGGGCAGAGAGCCAGCTTGCTGCAGGCGCTGTCTGCCAGGCTGCGGCTGTAGGCGCAGGCGGCGGGCAAAATCTCCCTTTTTACCATCTCCAGCATGGTAGCGCCTTCGATGGCAAGCGTTTTGGAGTAGTTCTCCAGCAGGATTTCGTAGCGCGCATGCATCTCCTGCTCGGTGAAAATCTTGTGGCGGGTAAACAGGCGGATGTTTTTCTCGCTGACAAAATAGGGCAGCGCATCGGCCGTTGTTTTCAGGTTGTAAAGCCCGCGGCGGGCGGCCTCCTCCTCCCACTGCTTGGAATAGCCGTTGCCGTTAAAGATGATTCGCTTGTGCTCCGCATAGCTGCTGCGCACCAATTCGTGGATAGCGGCGGTGCGGTCTTTTGCTGTCTCCAGCGTATCGGCAAACTGCGAGAGCACCTCGGCGACGATGGTGTTGAGCACCACGTTGGTGCCGGAAATCGAGGCGGAGGAGCCGGGCATGCGGAATTCGAACTTGTTGCCGGTAAAGGCGAAGGGGGAGGTGCGGTTGCGGTCGGTGTTGTCCTTCGGGAAGCGGGGTAGCACATGTACGCCCACCTTCATCTCCGTAGGGCTGGTAGAGTCATACGCCTCCCCCTTTTCGATGGACTCGAGAATAGCAGTCAGCTCATTGCCCAGAAAGATCGAGAGGATGGCGGGCGGGGCCTCGTTTGCGCCGAGCCGGTGGTCGTTGCCGGGGCTGGCAACCGCAACGCGCAGCAGGTCCTGGTATTCATCCACCGCCTTAATAACCGCACTCAAAAAGAGCAGGAACTGGGCGTTTTTGGCGGGCGAATCTCCCGGCTCGAGCAGGTTAACGCCGGTATCGGTGGAAAGCGACCAGTTGTTGTGCTTGCCGCTGCCGTTGACGCCGGCAAACGGCTTTTCGTGTAATAGGCAGTGCAGCCCGTGCCGCTCGGCCACCTTCTTCATCATTTCCATCGTCAGCTGGTTGTGGTCGGTGGCGGTATTAGTGCTGGAAAAGATGGGGGCAAGCTCATGTTGGGCGGGTGCGACCTCGTTATGCTCGGTTTTGGCAAGGATGCCGAGCTGCCAGAGTTCCTCATTTAATTCTTTCATAAAAGCACCCACCCGGGGCTTAATGGCACCGAAATAGTGGTCCTCCATTTCCTGCCCCTTCGGGGGCTTAGCACCGAAGAGGGTGCGTCCGCAGAAGACGAGATCCCGCCGCTTTTCCCAAAGCTTTTGATCTACCAGGAAATATTCCTGCTCGGGGCCGACGGTGGTACATACCCGGGCGGTGCTCTCATCACCGAGCAGCCGCAGCAGCCGCAGCGCTTGGCGGTTAATCACCTCCATTGAACGCATGAGCGGCGTTTTCTTATCGAGCGCCTCGCCCGAATAGGAATAGAAAACGGTCGGGATACAGAGCGTCCCGTCCTTGATAAACGCATAAGCAGTGGGATCCCAGGCAGTATAGCCGCGCGCCTCAAAGGTGGCGCGCAGTCCGCCGGAGGGGAAGGAGGAGGCATCCGGCTCGCCCTTGACCAGCTCCTTGCCGGAAAACTCCATGATAACGCCGCCGTCGCTCGCTGGGGCGATAAAGCTGTCGTGCTTTTCGGCGGTGATGCCGGTCATCGGCTGGAACCAGTGGGTGAAGTGGGTGGCCCCTTTCTCGGCGGCCCAGTCCTTCATGGCGTTGGCGACAACATTGGCGATGCTGATATCCAGTTTCTTTCCGTTTTGCATGGTGCGCTGCAGCGCGGCGAAGGTCTCTTTCGGCAGCCGCCGGCGCATGACGCGCTCATCGAAAACCAGACTTCCAAAAAGCTCGGGCATTTTGAGGGGTTCGTTCATTTTCGTTGCCTCCTTTAGGTGAATGGCCGCGGCCCGGGGGCCTGAGAAAAAAAGAAGGCGCTGCGGGCATTTTCTCCCGCAGCGCCTTTGCTGTTTACGCCGCCCATTATAGCGCCCCGCCTCTCCCATTGTCAAGCGCTTTCAGAGAGGTTTGTGAATCTTTGCCGTTAAAAATGCGGCACCTCCGAAAAGCTTTCATGGTTTTTGCTGATTTTGCAGGATGATAAAACTTTTCGTTCATTTCCGGTTGACAGTAAGTCTGGCCGAGAGCTATAATAAATCTATTGAACAAAGGCGTTCATCACCGGGTGTAGTGGATGGCTGCACCGGGGGATGAACGCTCCTTTTTTGCAAAAAATTAAAATAATCCTGCATATTTTACCTGGCTGCCCGGTAGGCGGAGGGAAAAAGAAAGGAGCGGATCCGGCATATGTTTCTGCGGGAAGGGGAGGAGCGGATTCCTTCCGGCTGTGCCATTTCAGGCATCTTCTCAAAAAGCGGCGAGGCTATCGGCGGGGAGACCATCATTCACAGCATTTCCACTATGCATGAGCGCTCAAACGGCCTGGGCGGCGGCTTTGCGGGCTATGGCATCTACCCGCAGTATAAGGAGCTGTATGCCTTTCATGTGTTTTATGAGCATCCGGCGGCCAAGAGTGCCTGCGAGGAGTTTATCGAGCGGCATTTTGATGTAGTAAACCTCTCGAAAATACCGACGCGCAAGCACCCCGCCATCACCGATGAGCCGATGATCTGGCGCTATTTCGTTTCCCCTCTGCCCACCCGGCTGCAGGACAGCCAGCTGGATGAGCGGGAGTTTGTGGCGCGCTGCGTCAACCGGGTGAACCATACGATGAAGGGCGCCTATATCTTTTCGAGCGGCAAAAATATGGGGGTCTTCAAGGGCGTCGGTTATCCGGAGGATATCGGGGAGTTTTACCGGTTGGAGGAATATGCCGGCTACTGCTGGACGGCGCACGGCCGTTACCCGACCAATACCCCCGGCTGGTGGGGCGGGGCACATCCCTTTGCACTGCTCGATTATTCGGTCGTTCATAACGGGGAAATTTCCTCCTATGATGCCAACCGGCGCACCATTGAAATGTACGGCTACAAATGTACGTTGCAGACTGACACCGAGGTTATTACCTATATTATCGACTATCTTGTGCGCCGGCAGGGGCTGACGCTCGAGGAGGCCGCAAAGGTGATGGCTGCCTCCTTCTGGCAGACCATCTCCCACAAAACCCCTGAGCAGCAGCAGGAGGAAACCTACCTGCGCTGCACCTATGGGAGCCTGCTCATTAACGGCCCGTTTTCCATTCTGCTCGGCTTTGAGGGCGGCATGATGGCGCTGCAGGACCGTTTAAAGCTGCGCTCAATGGTGGTCGCCGAGAAGGGAGAACGGGTCTATGCCGCCAGCGAGGAATGCGCGATACGCGCCATTGAGCCGCAGCTTGACCGGCTGTATGCGCCGAAGGGCGGCGAGCCGGTGATTGTGCGGCTGAATGCAGGAGCAGAAAAGGAGGCGGGGACGGCATGCAGATAGAATATATCTATCCGGAATTTACTCTGCGGCGGGATGACAGCAGATGTACCCGCTGCCGTATCTGTGAGCGCCAGTGCGCGAACGGGGTGACGCGCTATGATGAAAAGTCCGGCCGGATGGTGAGCGATGAAAGAAGCTGCGTCAACTGCCAGCGGTGCATTGCCTGCTGCCCGGTACGGGCGATTCAGATTGTGAAGAGCGAAAATACGATGCGGGAAAACGACAACTGGAGCAGCTGCTGCATCCGCTCGCTTTACCGGCAGGCGGGCAGCGGCGGGGTACTCCTCTCCTCAATGGGCAACCCTGAGCACTATCCGGTCTATTTTGATAAGCTGCTGATTAACGCCTCGCAGGTGACCAATCCTTCCATCGATCCGCTGCGTGAGCCGATGGAGACCCGGACCTTTTTAGGCAGAAAGCCGGAGCATATAAAGCGGGATGAAAACGGCAGGCTCCAAACAGAGCTGCCGCCCCAGCTCGACCTGGCTGTTCCTATCCTCTTTTCGGCGATGAGCTATGGCTCCATCAGCTACAACGCCCACGAGAGCCTGGCGCGGGCGGCCAAAGCGCTCGGCATCTGCTACAACACGGGCGAGGGCGGGCTGCATAAGGATTTTTACCCCTATGGGGAAAATACCATTGTGCAGGTAGCTTCCGGCCGCTTCGGAGTGCATAAGGCCTATCTAGAGGCGGGCGCGGCGATTGAAATCAAGATGGGGCAGGGGGCAAAGCCGGGCATCGGCGGCCATCTGCCGGGGACGAAGATTGTAGGCGACGTTTCGGCCACCCGGATGATTCCCGAGGGGAGCGACGCTATCTCCCCCGCCCCGCACCACGACATTTATTCGATTGAGGACCTGCGGCAGCTGGTCTATTCGCTCAAGGAGGCGACCGGCTATAAAAAGCCGGTGATTGTCAAGGTGGCGGCAGTGCATAACATTGCAGCGATTGCCAGCGGCATTGCCAGAAGCGGTGCAGACATTATCGCTATTGACGGCTTTCGCGGGGGCACCGGCGCGGCGCCTACCCGCATCCGCGACCATGTCGGCATCCCTATTGAGCTGGCGCTCGCGAGCGTCGACCAGCGGCTGCGCGATGAGGGAATACGTGGCAGCGTTTCGCTCATTGCGGGCGGAAGCATCCGCTCGAGTGCCGATGTGGTCAAAGCCATCGCTCTCGGAGCGGACGCCGTTTATATCGGGACGGCCGCCCTTTTGGCACTCGGCTGCCATCTCTGCCGCAGCTGCCAGACAGGAAAATGCAACTGGGGCATTGCCACCCAGCGCCCCGAGCTCAGTGCCCGGCTCGACCCGCTTGAGGGGGCCAGGCGGCTGCAGAACCTCATTGAGGCCTGGACGCACGAAATCAAAGAGATGATGGGCGGCATGGGCATCAATTCGATTGAGGCGCTTCGCGGCAACCGGCTGATGCTGCGCGGGGTAGGCCTCACCGGGCGGGAGCTCTCCATTTTGGGCGTAAAGCATGCGGGAGAATAGGAAAGGCCTAAAAGGGTAGCCTGGAGAAAAAGCGGGACGGAAGGGAAGGAATGGTGCGCCTATGCAGATCGATGCGGCGGGAAAAAGTTTTTTGCAGCTGAATGAAGAGATATGCGCCTGCCTAAAGGAGCAAATCACCATTACCGGCTGCAACGGGCAGCGCTATATCGGCGATGGACTGGACAAAAAGAAAATCTCCGTTTACGGAACAGCGGGCAATGCACTGGGCGCCTACCTTTGTGGCGGCGAAATCGAGGTGTTCGGAAATGCGCAGGACGCAGTAGGCGACACGATGGACAGCGGCCGGATTGTTGTTCATGGCCGGGCAGGCGATGCAGTAGGCTATGCCATGCGCGGCGGGAGCATTTTTATCCAGGGGGATATTGGCTACCGGGCCGGCATCCATATGAAGCAGTATCAGCAAAAGCAGCCGGTACTCGTTGCTGGAGGCTGTGCAGGCAGCTTTCTCGGCGAATACCAGGCGGGGGGAACGATTGTTATCCTTAATCTGAAGGAGGAGACGGCGGCGGTGGGCAACTTCTGTGCCGCCGGCATACATGGCGGACGCATCTTCCTGCGGCAGAAGGAGCCTCCGGCGGACCTGCCCCAGCAGGTAGTGGCCCGAAGGGCCGAAGGGGAGGACCGGCAGGTGCTGCTGCCGCTTATGGAAGAGTTCGAACGGTATTTCGGAAGGCTGAAAGCGCCGGTTGACCCCGGGGATTTCTGGGTGCTAACGCCGAACACCAAGAATCCCTACCGTAAGCTCTATACCTCCAATGGCGGCTGAAAGCGGTGCCCTTTCCCAATTTGACAGGGCAGCCGCAGAAAAGAAGGCGCCTGCGGCTGCCTGCGAAAAGAAAAAGGAGAAGAATGAATGGATCACACGATGAGCGAAGTTCTGCAGTTTGTGCGGGAGAATGATGTTAAGTTTATTCGCCTGGCCTTCTGCGATATCTTCGGCATGCAGAAAAACGTTTCCATCATGCCGCACGAGCTCGAGCGCGCATTTGAAAGCGGCATTTCGTTTGATGCAAGCGCAATACGCGGCTTTATGAATGTAGAAGAGTCGGACCTTTTCCTGCTTCCTGATCCGGCAACCCTCTCGATTCTCCCCTGGCGGCCAAGCCAAGGGAGCGTTGTGCGTTTTTTCTGCTCTGTCCGCCGGCCGGATGGACGGCCGTTTGAAGGGGATATGCGTTTTCTGCTGTGCGAGAGCGTCCGGCGCGCAGCCGGGCAGGGCTACAGTTGCAAGGCGGGGCCGGAGTGTGAGTTTTATCTCTTTCAGGCGGATGAGGAGGGCCGCCCCTCCTTTTTGCCGCACGACCGGGGGGGCTATTTCGATATCGCCCCGCTTGACCGGGGGGAGAATGTGCGGCGGGATATCTGCTTAAGCCTGATGGAAATGGGCATATTGCCGGAGAGCTCCCACCATGAGCAGGGTCCTGGCCAGAATGAAATAGATTTTCGCTATGCGGACATCCTGACTGCCGCCGACAATCTGGCCGCCTTTCGGGCAGTCGTCAAGGCGATTGCCGCCCGCAATGGCCTGTATGCCTCTTTTATGCCCAAGCCCTTTCAGGAGCAGAGCGGGAGCGGGCTGCATGTGAACCTCTCGCTGCATGAAAACGGGGTAAACCTCTTTCAAGGAGGGGAGCCTCCCTCTGGCAAGGCGGAGAGCTTTACGGCGGGCATTCTGCGCCGCGTTCCGGAGATGACCGCCTTTTTAAACCCGCTTACAAATTCCTACCGGCGCTTCGGCGCATTTGAGGCGCCGCGCTTTGTCTCCTGGAGCCGGCAGAACCGCTCCCAGCTGGTGCGCATCCCGGCCGCCTGCGGGCCCTATGGGCGCATGGAGCTGCGCTCTCCTGACCCGGCCTGCAACCCTTATCTCTGTTTTATGCTGCTGCTGGAAGCTGGCATGGAAGGGGTAGACGAGGGGCTGCGGCTGCCCGAGGCGGCTGATCTGGATCTTTACAGCGAACAGGGGTACCTGGCAGGACTGCCCGAGCTGCCCAAAAGCCTGGATGAGGCACTCGACAGGGCCGAAGAGAGCGCCTTTATCCGCCGCCTGCTGCCAGAGCGCACGCTCGAAAGCTATCTGAACGAGAAGCGGCAGGAATGCCGGAAGGCTGCCAAGGCGGCCGATGGCCTTCATTTCGAGAGGGAGTTTTATTTTGAGCGCGTTTGAGGGCGCGGATACGGGGAGGCGGGGCGTATGCAGAGCGTTTTAATTGTATCCGGACTAAAGTCGCAGCCGGCGCTTATACAGCTTTTGAAGGGCTGCTCCCGGCAGGCTGCGCCGAAGATTTCTCCGGCACAGAGCGGGACGGCCGCCCGCAGGCTGCTCTGTGAGAATGATTATGAGATTGTGCTTATCAATACCCCTCTTTCTGATGAGTTTGGCCATGAACTGGCGCTGGATGCCGCCCGTAATTCACAGGCGGGCGTTTTGCTGCTTGTGAAAAATGAGCAGGCGGATGCGGTTGCGGCAAAGGTGGAGGAGGAAGGGGTGTTTATCCTCAGCAAACCGCTGAGCCGGGAGCTTTTCTATCAGGCGCTCAAGCTGGTGCAGGCTGCCCGGCGGCTGCTGCAGGGAATGCAGCAGGAAAACCGGCGGCTGCAGGGAAAGATTGAAGAAATTCGTCTTTGTGATCGCGCAAAGTGCGCGCTTATTCAGTATGGCGGCTTTACCGAGCCGCAGGCACACCGGTATATAGAAAAGCGAGCGATGGATGAGCGCCGCATCCGCCGCGAGATAGCCGAAGAGGTTTTAAGGACCTATGAGGGATAGTGCGGCTGTAGAATAGATTTTTTGCTGTCAGCAGCTTTTGACAGATGATGCAGGGAGGATTTATGCTTTTAAAACAGGACAGCCCGCATGAGGAATGTGGCATTTTCGGCATCCGCACCCAGCTCGATGAGGCGGCGGGGATCACCTATAACGCGCTGCTTGCCCTGCAGCACCGGGGCCAGGAGGGGGCCGGTATCGCGGTGCTGCGCGAGCACTCGATTCTTTACCACAAAAATGTCGGGTTGGTATCGGAGGTGTTTACCCGGCCGGTACTCGAAAAGCTACCGCATGCACACTGCGCTATTGGCCATGTGCGCTACTCAACCACCGGCTCGAACACGAGGGACAATGCCCAGCCGATGGTGAAGGAATTTCTGCGTGGACGCATTGCCGCCGCCCATAACGGCAACATTCTCAATGCGGCTGAAATTCGCCGTTCACTTTTCGAAGCGGGCTGCGACTTTGCCGCTACCAACGATTCTGAGGTCATCGCCTCGCTGATTGCCTATGAGGCGCTTTGCTGCGGAGATGTGGAAAAAGCGGTAGAAAACGCGGCGAAAAAGATTGCCGGCGCTTTTACCGTCGTTGTCCTCTCGAGCGACGGGCGGCTGATTGCTTTAAGAGACGGCAATGGCTTTCGTCCTCTCTGTCTCGGGCGGCAGGGGGAGAACGTGGCCATTGCTTCCGAAAGCTGTGCGCTTGAGAGTGCGGGCTTTCATTTTGAGCGGGATATTGCCCCGGGCGAGATGGTGGTTGTCGAGGAGGATGGGGCGGTAAAAAGCCGCATGGTGCTGCCGGGAAAAAAGCGGGGGATGTGCGTTTTTGAATATGTCTACTTTGCGCGCACCGATTCGGTGCTCGATGGGCTGAGCGTCTACGAGGCGCGCCTTCGTATGGGAGCGGCGCTTTTTCGGGAATGCCCCGCACCGGCGGATATCGTCTGCGGCGTACCGGACAGCGGGCTTGCGGCGGCGCTGGGCTATGCAAAGGAGAGCGGGCTGCCCTATGCGCCCGCCTTTGTGAAAAACCGGTATATCGGGCGCAGTTTCATCTTCCCCACCCAGGCGCAGCGGGATGCGGCGGTGCGCTTAAAGCTGAGCCCTTTAGCCGCCTCGGTTGAAGGCAAGCGGGTGGTGCTGGTGGATGATTCCATCGTGCGCGGAACGACCGGGGCGCAGATTGTCGCGAGCCTCAAGGACGCCGGAGCGAAGGAGGTTCATCTGCGTATCTCCTCTCCCCCCTTTCGCTATGCCTGCCACTTCGGCACCGATATTGACGACCCGGATACGCTGATCGCCAACCGTCTTTCGCTCGAGGAGACAGCCGGGCGCATGGGGGCGGATTCTCTCGGATATATCAGCATCAAGGCGCTTACCGCCTGCTGTGCCGGGCAGGGGCGGCAGTTTTGCGATGGGTGCTTCAGCGGACACTATCCGATTGAGAGCCCCGAGTCGCGCAAGGACCTGTTTGAAGCGCGTTGACTTTAACCGGCAAGAGGGAGGATAACAGATGGAAAAGGCCTACTTGATTTTGGAAAACGGGCGGATTTTCGAGGGCAGGCGCTTTGGCGCGCCGCTGGAAACAGAGGGGGAGCTGGTTTTTACGACCGGCATGACCGGCTATCTTGAAACGCTTACCGACCCGAGCTACTATGGGCAGCTGGTGGTGCAGACCTTCCCGCTCATTGGCAACTATGGTGTTATCCCAGCCGACTTTGAGAGCGAAAAAGCGCATCTTTATGCATATATTGTTCGGGAATGGTGTCGGGAGCCCTCCAACTTTCGCAGCGAGGGGCCTCTGGACGCCTTTTTAACAGCTAATGGGATCCCGGGCTTGGAAGGGGTGGATACCCGGGAGCTGACAGCGCTTATACGCGAAAAAGGGGTGATGAATGCACGGCTCTGCTCCTCTTTGGACGGCATGGACGCCGGCCGGCTGCATACGCTGCGCATTCCGGATGCGGTTACTGCAGTGGGGTGCAGTGAGGCATACACCATTTTTGCAGAAAAAGAGCGCTTTCGGGTGGCTCTCTGGGACTTTGGGGCGAAAAAGAATATTGAGCGAGAGCTTCTGCGGCGCGGCTGCACCGTTTTACATATCCCTCCCACCTATACGGCTGCTGAAATTCTGCGGATGCGGCCGGACGGGGTGCTGCTTTCCAACGGCCCGGGCGATCCGGCGGAAAATACCGGCGTTATCCGAGAGCTGCAGACGATCTGCCGTTCGGGTGTTCCGATTTTTGGCATCTGCTTGGGGCACCAGCTGCTGGCACTTGCCTGCGGAGGAAAAACCGGCAAGCTCAAATATGGCCACCGGGGAGCGAATCAGCCGGTGAAAAGCCTTTTAGACGGACGGGTATATATCACCAGCCAGAATCACGGTTATGCTGTCGACCGGCTGCCGCAGGGGGCGGAGACGCTTTTTAAAAATGTCAACGACGGCACCAATGAGGGGATTGTTTACCGGAATATGCCCGCCTTTTCGGTGCAGTTTCATCCAGAGGCCTCTGCCGGGCCGCTGGATACTGGGTTTTTATTTGACCGCTTTTTAGAAAAAATGGAGGTGCTGCGCTCATGCCGTTAGATTCTACCATTCAGCGGGTGCTGCTGATTGGCTCGGGGCCGATTGTGATTGGCCAGGCCGCCGAGTTTGACTATGCGGGTACCCAGGCCTGCCGGGCACTGAAGGAGGAGGGGCTAGAGGTGGTGCTCGTCAACCCCAACCCCGCTACGATTATGACCGATAGGGAGATGGCGGACGCCATCTATCTGGAGCCGCTGACGGTAAAGACGCTCACGCGTATTTTAGAGCGGGAGCGGCCGGATGCCCTTCTCTCCACCCTTGGCGGCCAGAGCGGGCTGACCCTCTCAATGCAGCTGGAAAAAGAAGGGGTGCTCCGGCGCCTCGGCGTCCGCCTGCTGGGCGCCTCCCCCGAGGCGATTGACAAGGCAGAGGACCGGCGGCTCTTTAAAGAGGCGATGGAGCACATCGGCCAGCCGGTCGTTCCCTCCGCGGTGGTTACCGATGCGGCAGGCGCGCTGCAGTTCGCGGCAGAGACCGGCTATCCAGTTATTGTGCGCCCCGCTTTTACGCTCGGCGGCAGCGGCGGCGGCATCGCTGAAGACGAGGAGGCGCTGATCCGGATTGCCGAAACGGGGCTGCGCCTTTCCCCGATACATCAAATTTTGGTGGAAAAGAGCATTGCTGGCTGGAAGGAAATTGAATTTGAGGTAGTGCGCGACCGGCTGGGCAATGCCGTCACCGTCTGCTCGATGGAAAACTTCGATCCGGTCGGCGTGCATACGGGGGACAGCATCGTCGTCGCCCCGACATTGACGCTCTCCGACCGGGAATATCAGATGCTGCGCTCAGCCGCCCTCGCGATTATTGAGGAGATGAGGGTGGAGGGCGGCTGCAACTGCCAGTTCGCTCTCTCGCCGGACAGCTTTCAGTATGCCGTCATTGAGGTCAATCCCCGGGTGAGCCGTTCCTCCGCGCTGGCATCAAAGGCGACTGGATATCCGATTGCCAAGGTGGCGGCCAAAATCGCCGTTGGCTATACGCTCGATGAAATCCAAAACGCCATTACCGGCAAGACGTTTGCCTGCTTTGAGCCGGCGCTCGACTATGTCGTCGTCAAGCTTCCGAAGTGGCCGTTTGATAAGTTCGTCTATGCCCGGCGTACCCTGGGCACCCAGATGAAGGCGACCGGTGAGGTGATGGCTATCGGCCGCAGTTTCGAAAGCGCGCTGATGAAGGCGGTGCGCGGCGCCGAGCTGGGGCTGTTTACTCTGCGCGACCCCGCCCTTAAGGGGAAGACGGATGAGGAAATCCGCGCGGCCTTCGCCGTCTGTGATGACCGGCGGCTGTTCGCGCTCTTCGAAGCGCTGCTACGCGGCATCCCGGTCGAGGAGGTACACGCGGTGACGAAAATTGACCGGTGGTTTCTTTTTAAGCTGAAGCGTCTGGCAGAGCTGGAGCGCCGGCTGATGGAGGAGGATGGCGAAGAGCTGATAGAAGAGGCGAAGCGCTGTGGCTATCCGGCGGAAACGCTCGAGCAGCTGACCGGCAAACCGTTAAAGCGGCCGCTGCCCCTTTCCTACCGGATGGTGGACACCTGCGCAGGCGAATTTGCCGCTGAGACCCCCTATTTCTACTCGGTCTATGGGGAAACGGATGAAGCCGGTGCACTGCTCGAAAAGCGTTCTGATGACCGGAAAACAGTCGTTGTCCTCGGTTCAGGGCCTATCCGCATCGGGCAGGGAATTGAGTTTGACTATGCCTCGGTACAGTGCGTGCGCGCGCTGCGGGCGAGGGGATATGAGACGGTTATCATCAACAACAACCCCGAAACGGTCTCGACCGATTTCGATACGGCCGACCGGCTGTATTTCGAGCCGCTGACGGCCGGGGATGTGGCAGGCGTGCTGCATGTGGAAAAGCCTTTAGCGGTGGTGGCGGCTTTCGGCGGCGGCACCGCCATTAAGCTGACCCGCCGGCTGACCGAACTCGGCTATAATATTTTAGGTACCTCGGCCGAGAGTATCGATCGTGCCGAGGATCGCGAGCGCTTTGACGCGCTGCTGGAAAAGCTTTCGATTCCGCGGCCGAAGGGAGAATCGGTGCATACCCTAAAAGAGGCGATCGAAGCGGCCAACCGGCTGCAGTATCCGGTACTTCTGCGTCCCTCCTATGTGCTCGGCGGGCAGAATATGATTATTGCCCATTCGGATGACGATGTGCGCGAATATATGTCCATCATCCTTTCTCAGGGGATTAAAAGTCCGGTGCTCATCGACCAGTACCTGGCCGGGACTGAACTGGAGGTGGATGCCGTCTGCGACGGGGAGGATATCCTGATCCCGGGCATTATGGAGCACGTTGAGCGGGCAGGGGTGCATTCTGGGGATTCCATCGCCGTCTATCCGGCCGGGCATCTCGGTGGGGAGCAGACAGACACCCTTATTGATTATACCCGCCGGCTGGCGCTGGCCATCGGCGGCAGGGGGCTCTTTAACGTTCAGTATGTGGCACACCGGGGAAAAATTTATGTCATCGAGGTCAACCCCCGCTCCTCGCGCACCGTTCCCTATCTCAGCAAAGTTTCGGGCGTGCCGATGGTGGAACTGGCAGTGCGTGCGATGCTTGGCGAGCGGCTCTGCGAGATGGGTTACGGTACCGGCCTTTACCGCGATCCCCCCTATATAGCGGTGAAGGTTCCGGTCTTCAGCTTTGAGAAGCTGCAGGACCTTGACACCCAGCTCGGGCCCGAGATGAAATCGACAGGCGAGGTGCTGGGAATCGGCAAAACGATGGCCGAGGCGCTCTATAAAGGAATGATTGCCGCCGGCTACCGGATGAGCAGAAGCGGCGGCGTTCTTCTCACCGTTCGCGACAGCGACAAGGCGGATATCGTCCCGGTCGCGCGCGGCTTTGACGGGCTGGGCTTTACCCTCTATGCGACGGCAGGCACCGCCCGCATTCTGGAGCGCGCCGGGCTGCGCGTGCGGGTAACCGGAAAAATCCATCAGTCGCAGGATAATCCGCTGAGCCTGCTAGAAAGCGGACAGATTCAGTATATTATCTCCACCTCGGCAAAGGGGAGGCTGCCTGAGCGGGACAGTGTGCGTATCCGCCGCGGGGCGGTGGAGCGGGGCATTCCGTGCCTGACGGCTATTGACACGGCGCGCGCTCTGCTCGACAGTCTCTACAGCCGCTTTACCCAGCAGAACACCGAGCTTGTTGATATCAACCACATGAGGAGGGAAAGAATGAAACTGCGTTTTATCAAGATGGAGGGCTGCGGCAACGACTATATCTATTTTGACTGCTTCTCCCAACGGGTGGAGGCGCCGGAATCGCTGGCGGTATCGCTCTCTGACCGGCATTTCGGCGTCGGGGGCGATGGGGTGGTACTCATAGAGCCCTCGGCGCAGGCGGATGCGCGCATGCGCATGTTTAACCGCGACGGAAGCGAGGGGCGCATGTGCGGCAACGCGATTCGCTGCGTGGCAAAATACCTCTATGAGAGCGGGCTGACGGATAAGCAGGCGCTCACCATTGATACCGCCAGCGGTCCCCGGCAGGTGCGGGTTTTCCCGCAAAACGGCATTGTTGCTTCGGCCTGTGTCGATATGGGAAAGGCGGAGCTTGTCCCGGAGAAAATCCCGGTTGTCATTGAGGGGAGCGGCCCGGTGATTGCCCGGCCAGTCATACTGGCCGGGCAGCAGAGGCGCATCACCTGCGTTTCGATGGGGAATCCTCACTGCGTCCTCTTTTGTGAGCAGCCGGATGCGCTCGAGCTGGAAGCAGTGGGTCCAGCGATTGAAAACGATCCGCTCTTCCCCGAGCGGGTCAATGTGGAGTTCGTGCAGCTGGCCGGTCCAGGGCAGCTGCGCATGCGGGTATGGGAGCGTGGCAGCGAAGAGACGCTCGCCTGCGGTACCGGGGCCTGCGCGGCGGCGGTGGCGGCGGTGCTTTGCGGGCACTGCGGCTATGGCGAGGATATCCGGGTGCACCTTCTCGGCGGCGAGCTGACGGTGCGCTATGAGCGGGAGGGACGTGTCTATCTCAGCGGCGAATGCAGGCGTGTGTTTACAGGGGAGGTAGAAGTTTGATGGCGGCGACGAAATATATCTTTGTGACCGGGGGCGTGGTTTCCGGCCTCGGCAAGGGGATAACGGCGGCCTCGCTCGGGCGGCTGTTAAAGGCGCGGGGGCTCACCGTCGCTGCGCAGAAGCTCGACCCTTATATCAACGTCGACCCCGGGACGATGAGCCCCTACCAGCATGGTGAGGTGTTTGTTACCGAGGACGGAGCCGAGACAGACCTCGATCTCGGGCACTATGAGCGCTTTATCGATGAGGATTTAAACCGCTTTTCGAACCTCACCACCGGCAAGGTTTACTGGAATGTGCTTCACAAAGAGCGCGCCGGACAATATCTCGGGCAGACGGTGCAGGTTATTCCGCATGTGACCGATGAAATCAAATCCTTTATCTACTCGGTGGGGGAGAAGACAGGGGCGCAGGTGGTGCTCACCGAAATAGGCGGGACGACGGGAGACATTGAGAGCCAGCCGTTTCTAGAGGCCATCCGGCAGGTCTCGCTCGAGGTGGGACGCTCTAACTGCCTGTTTATCCATGTGACGCTGGTTGTCTGGCTGCAGTCCTCCGGTGAGCACAAATCGAAGCCCACCCAGCACTCGGTCAAGGAGCTGCAATCGGTCGGGATTATGCCGGACATCATTGTCGCCCGGTGCAATGAGCCGCTCGAGGAGTCCATCAAGAAAAAGATAGCACTCTTCTGCAACGTTGAAGCGGACTGCGTCATCGAGAATCGAACGCTGCCGGTACTTTATGAAGCCCCGCTGATGCTGCAGGAAAACCGGTTGGATGAGATTGTCTGCCGCAAGCTCTCCCTTTCTGCGGCGCTCGCCGGTTTGCGCGACTGGCGGGAGATGCTGGCGCGCATCAAACGGGCGGACCGTCCGGTGACGGTAGCGCTTGTCGGCAAATATGTCAAGCTGCACGACGCCTATCTTTCGGTGGCCGAGGCGCTTGCGCATGCGGGCTATGAAAACGGCGCAAGGGTAGAAATCCGCTGGGTGGATTCGGAGGAGATAACCGGCGAAAATGTCGCCGAAAGGCTCTCGGGCTGTGCGGGAGTGCTCATCCCCGGCGGCTTTGGAGACCGGGGAATCGAGGGAATGGTGGCCGCAGCGCGGTATGCCCGGGAAAAGGGGGTACCCTATTTCGGCATCTGCCTCGGGATGCAGATAGCGGTCATTGAGTGCGCCCGATCGCTGGCGGGGCTGCGGGAGGCGAACTCCCGGGAATTTGCCCCTGACGGGCTGGAGTGCGTCATCGATCTGATGCCGGACCAGCAGGGGGAGATTCCGAAAGGGGGAACCATGCGCCTCGGGGCCTATCCCTGCCGCATAGAAAAAGGGACGCTGCTGTATGCCATTTACCAGCAGGAGAAAATCAGCGAACGGCACCGCCACCGCTATGAGGTCTCGAACGATTTTCGTCCGGCACTTGAAAGAGCGGGACTCTGCTTTTCCGGCCAGTCGCCGGATGGGCGGCTGTGCGAGGCGGCGGAGCGGCGGGACCACCCCTTCTATATCGGGGTGCAGTACCATCCCGAGTTTAAGTCCCGTCCAAACCGGGCGCATCCGGTTTTTCGGGCGTTTGTCGCCGCGGCGCTGTGCTTTGATGGGGGCTTCGTTAAAATCGAAGAAACAGGAGGGGAAGAGGCGCGATGAAGCTGAATGAACACTATTTTGAACTCACCGAGAGCTACCTTTTTTCAGATATTGCCCGCCGGGTAGAGGCCTTTGCGGCCAGGCATCCCGAGCAGAAAATTATCCGTATGGGCATTGGCGATGTAACCCGCCCGCTGCCGCCGGTGGTAACAGCGGCGCTGGAGGAGGCTGCGCGGGAGATGGGCAAAAGGGAAAGCTTTCGCGGCTATGGCCCCGAGCAGGGCTATCCTTTTCTGCGGCAGGCGGTCGCAGATTACTATGCAGACCGCGGCACGGTAGTTTCTCCGGAGGAAATTTTTATAGGGGATGGAGCGAAGAGTGACCTTGGGAACATCCTCGACCTGTTTTCGCCGGATTGTACCGTCCTCATCCCCGACCCGGTTTATCCTGTCTATGTGGATACGAACATCATGGCCGGGCGCAGCATCATTTATCTGGAGGCGACCGGGCAAAATGGTTTTTTGCCGCTGCCGGATTCTCGGGTGAAGGCGGATATCCTCTATATCTGCTCGCCCAATAATCCCACCGGCGCCGTCTATGACCGCCGGGCGCTACAGACCTTTATTGACTATGCGCGGGAGAACGGGGCGGTTATCCTTTACGACGCGGCCTATGAGGCGTTTATCGCCGACCCCGAACTGCCCCGCTCGATTTATGAGCTTGAGGGCGCGCGGGAATGTGCGATTGAGTTCTGCTCCTTTTCGAAAACGGCCGGCTTTACCGGCCTGCGCTGCGGCTATACCGTTCTGCCCGGCGAGCTCATTTTTGACGGGCACAGCCTGCAGAAAATGTGGCTGAGAAGGCAGACGACCAAGTTTAACGGCGTCTCCTATCCGGTGCAGCGCGCCGCGGCGGCGGCACTGAGCCCTGAAGGGCGCGGTGCGCTTGAAGAGAACCTCTCCTACTACCGGGAAAATGCACGGATTCTGGCGGATATGCTTAAAAATCGGGGTGTCTTTTATACCGGCGGCAGACACTCTCCCTATCTCTGGATGCGCTGTGAAAGGGGAATGGGCAGCTGGCAGTATTTTGACTGGCTGCTCGAAAATGCCGGCATTGTCGGAACACCGGGCGCAGGCTTTGGCAAAAACGGGGAAAATTATTTCCGCTTGACTGCCTTTGGCAGCCGGGAGGATACGATAGAGGCCGCAGGACGGATGCTTCTGCTTTAAAAAGGGTGCGTTGCAAAATTTTATTTTGCAACGCACCCTTCTGAAAAAGCGCTTTTGGGGCGAAGACGACGCCCCAAATTTCGCGCCGAAGGCGCGAAAACACCGCTTTTCCGGTTTCAGCAAGCCGGAGGAGCGGCTCCCATGATTTTTTACATGTCGAAGCAGCGGCCCTGTTTTTCCGCTCTCTGCCGCATAATTTCATAGAGCACAACGGTGGCCGCGCAGGAAACATTGAGCGAGGAGGCGAAGGAGGAGGCGGCCATCGGGATGGAAACAAGCGTATCGGCGAGCTCATGGAGTCGCTGGCAGAGCCTGTCCGTCTCGTTGCCGATGAAAAGGCCGCAGGGGCCGCAGAGTTTTTCTTCATACAGCGGCGTTTTCCGGTGGGCGGTGGTGGTGACGGCGCGAAAGCCGGGATAACGCTGCCGCATATCGGAGAGGAAGCTTTCAATCTGCCCGTTTCCCGAAAGCCGCAGCACCGGAACGCTGAAAAACGAGCCCATCCCGGCGGTGACAACCGCCGGGTCATACAGATCGACGGCATGGCCGGTAATCAGAACGGCATCTGCCCCCAGCGCATCGTAGGAACGGATAAGTGTTCCGAGGATGTATGTTATAAAGGGTAGTTTAGAAAAGCTGCCCGAATATAACATAGCGGCTGGTCATTTGTGGTGGATGAATTTAGTCGGTAGGTTGGTGATACACTCTATTTGGATAACTAATCTAGCGTTTTGATAAGCTGAGCTTGCTTTTGCTTTTGCTCCATGAAAGGCGCAATATTCAATTCTGCTTTTTA